>NZ_CAKKNT010000006.1 GCF_918814755.1 Periweissella ghanensis
TTGGTTGCACCCGATGCTTTTTTCTTTTGATTATATCTAAAAGGGCCACTAAATGAAATTTAAAATTTCATTTAGTGGCCCTTTTTTTATAGGGTTATGTCACAACCCCTTATTTTGTCTATAAGCCGGTTTCAAGCATCAACGTCACGGATGACATATATGCCAATTACAGCCCAAAGAGTGGTTAAATTGGCTGTAATCGTGGCAGAAGGCATATTACGGACGTCAATACTAAAAAGATTTAATGGCCGCTGACCAATATAATTAGTGGTCAACATATTAACTTCCAAATTTTGCTGTTTCAGTAATTCTGTCAGCATTAATGCACTGATTTTAGTAGTATCAAAGTGCAAGACAACTTGGGTTGCCAGATTATTTTTTTTAATGCCATGTTGTTGCAAAAAAGTATTTAGTCGCCGTGCTTTTTGATGATAAGCGGTTGTGATTTGGTGGCGATGGCGGGTGAACATTGAACTCGTTAAATAGATGGCCAATGCGCGCTGCATAAACATATTAGTATCGTAGTCAATCAGTTGTTTTTCGTTAATGAACGAGTCAAATAATTTTTGGGGCATAATGACTGCGCCAAGCCGTAAAGCGGGAAAAATTATTTTAGAAAAAGAGCGTAAATAGATAACGTGATCGACATGTGCTTGTTCATAAAGGGTTTTAACCCGTGAATTATTTTCAAAGTCAGCAAAATAATCATCTTCGACAAGATAGACATCGTATTTTTGGGCCAGGTGACATAGTTTGGCCCGCTCGCGGTTGGTGTAACTTTGTCCATAAGGAACACTAAATCGTGGAATCGTATAAAAAAATTTAATTGGCTGAGTTTTAAAAATATTTTCTAATGCATCCCAATCTAAGCCATTTGCATTCCGGGTAATCGTTAAATAATCGGTAGTTAAGTTTTCCACTAAAGCATTCATTTGATGATAAGTAGGTTGCTCTAATAAAATGGTCTGTTTGTGATTGGGAAAGGGCATCCGCGTTAAAATGTATAACGCTTGTTGAATCCCGGAAGTAATTGCAATTTGACCGGTGCCGGTGAAAAGATGTTGGGTATTAAAATAGTTATTAATTGCGGTAATTAACGGCGGATAACCAGCGGGATTATTAAAGTACGTAAATAAGTGTTCGTGGGAGGTTTGGGTAACTTGATTTAAACATGCCCGAAAATCATTGTAGGGAAACAACGTCTCATCGGGCATCGAATTAGCAAATTTAATGGGTTGCTTAATCACTGGGGTGGGTTGTTCAACCCCAGTTAAAACGTAATTTCCACTTTTAGCAACCGCATAAATAATATTTTGGTATTTAAGTTCTTGTAATACATGGCTAATCGTATCTTTATTACATTGAAATTGGGTCGCTAAACTACGAATGGAAGGTAGTTTGGTACCAACTGGCCAAGTGCCGTTGTTAATCATACTTGTGATATAAGCTAAGACGGTCGCGTATTTAGTCATCAGCAATTCCTTTCTGTACCCAGACAGTTAGATAATAAGTCCATTGTAGCCCAGTAGAAAGGACTTTAAAATAGTTTTAGACAATAACGGAGGTCAGAACATGCAACGAATTTTTATTACAGGCGCTACAGGATTAATCGGTTTTCAATTAGGCCAAGTATTACTTAAGTTAGGTTATGAAGTGGGAGGATTAACGACTTCAGAGCACGGCGTACAACGCTTAGACGCTGCCGGAATAACGGCCTTTAAAGGTGATATTTTAGTCTATGATGATGTTAAAGCGGCTTTAGTTACGTTTAAACCAACAGTGATTATGCATCAAGTTACGGCGTTAAAGGATGGGAGCTCGGCAGCTAATGCCCATGTACGCACGATTGGGACCCGAAATTTGGTCCAAGCAGCCCAACTTGTCGGGGTTAAGCAAATTATCGCACAAAGTATTGCCTGGAGTTATGCACCTGGGGATAACTTGGCCACGGAGGAGACTCCGTTAGATATTACGGCACCAGCCCCGCGGCAAACGACGGTTAATGGGATTTTAGCACTCGAAAAAGCGGTTAAAACATTACCCTTGTGGACAATTCTACGATATGGCACATTATATGGTCCCGGGACGTGGTACGATCAAGGTAATTTAATTAATCAACAGATGGCAGCGGGGGAATTAACTTTGAGCTTGGGGATAACTTCATTTATCCACATTAATGATGCGGTTCAAGCAGCAATGCAAGCCTTAACCTTACCACAAGGTGTGTATAACATTGTGGATAACCAACCAATGGCAAACGAAACATGGTCACAGCTTTATGCACAAGTTATGCACAGCCCACAGGCCCCAAGCTTTATTCCAGCCCAGCCCTTTGAACGCGGTGTTAGTAATGCTAAATGGTTAGCTAACGGTGGGCAGTTGTAATATCCGACATTTGCTCAAGGAGTGGTTAATCATGAAGCACGTCACTAAAATAATTATCGGCATCATTAATACCGGCGTTTTATCATTGGTTTTTTATTACGTCAGTCATCCACAATTTCTGACAATCGCATGGGGCGTGTGGTTACATGCCTGGTTGATAGCATTCATATGTATTTTACCATTGAGCTATTTAACTCCATGGTTAGTTCAAAAACTACTTGTACGTACAGGTTTATTAAAAGAGCTTTAATTTAGCGTAGGAGTAACCTATAATGGAAGGTGCATAACAGAGAAAGTTCTCAAAGGAGTTAACTCATGGAATTTAACACACAAGAACTAGTTTGGACACGCCAACCACAAGCGGCCAAGATTACAGCCACAACAATTGATATTACAACAGCCCCCCATACTGATTTATGGCAACGGACGTATTACGGGTTTCAAAATGATAATGCGCCGGTTTTACAAATGACGACGGCCGAACAATATTTTTCTTTTGCTGTCAAAACAGAATTTAAAACCCACCAACGCTTTGATCAATGCGGGATTGTCTTGTATTTAGATAGTGATAACTGGTTAAAATCATCAACTGAATACGAAAATGAACAATTTCAACGGTTAGGTAGCGTCGTCACGAATGAAGGTTATTCAGATTGGGCCACCATCGATGTTTCAACAGAGCACAAGGCCATTTGGTATCGTTTAAGCCGGCGGGCAAGTGATTATCGCTTAGAATATTCATTTGATGGGGAGGAGTATCATCAAATGCGCATTGCCCATCTCAACCGTGGCGATCAAACGATTCAATTTGGTGTCTATGCATGTAGTCCCGAAGCTTCAAGTTTTACTGCTCATTTTTCAAACATGCAGTTAGGCGAATGTGTTTGGGAAGCCCATCAATAACATTTATAGTAAAAAATGTATTATCCCTAAGTTAATCAGCTTTCTCGCTTGTATTTAAGTTGCTAAACAGGCTTTTTGGCTGCAAAAGTGTTATTATAATGAATAATCTAAAGTTAATGTTATATTAAGATGTTGATTTGAAATAGCGTTTGTAAACGGATAATAGGATTGACTATTAGTGGCATCTCTAATTAAACAAGGCATAGGGGGATGAGTTAGATGGATGATGCAAAGATGGAACAATTAGTAGCGCGGGTGACCCAACTGGAACAAAAGTTAGAATTCCAAGATCAAGTGACTGCCGATCTCGTAACGCAAATTGAAGCGATGCGGTCATTGTTAATGAAGTTAATTGAAGAACAAAATGGATCAAGTGATTTACTGTTCGATATTAATTTTAGTATTCTTAAACAAGACTTAGGGGCGGAAGATAAAATCAATATCGGCTTATTATTAATGAAAGTTACGAAAGATTGTGCCGCTGGGTTACCAACACCAAGTCTAAATGAGTTTCACTATCATTTATTACAAGCAATGCATGTTTCTGAGGAACATAAGGGGGAATTTTCTTTGGAAATTTCAAAACAGCTACTTGCAAATTGTGTTAAAGACAGCCAAGGTGATCAACGCGATGTTGCTAAAGAAGTTTTTTCAAAACAAAAATAACACTGCTAAGACCAACCTCAAGGGCAATTACGAGGCATATTGAAAAATTAATTAAAATACAAATAAAAAAGTCACGATTTTTAAAATCGTGACTTTTTTATTTAATAAATTTACCGAACGAGAATCGTAATTATTCCCATTCAATGGTTGCAGGTGGCTTACTTGTAATATCGTAGACGACGCGGTTAACGTGATCAACTTCATTTACGATCCGAATTGAAATATCTTCAAGGACTTCCCATGGAATCTTAGCAAATGATGCTGTCATACCATCGATTGAAGTTACCCCACGTAAGGCAATTGTGTAATCATATGTCCGACCATCTCCCATTACCCCAACGGAACGAATTCCAGTAAGGACAGTGAAGTATTGCCAGATTTCGCTGTCAAGGCCATGGGCAGCGATTTCTTCACGTAAGATAGCATCAGTATCGCGGACGATTTCTAATTTATCTTCAGTGATTTCACCAAGCACCCGAATACCAAGCCCAGGACCTGGGAATGGTTGACGCCATACCAAGTGGTGTGGAATTTCAAGTTTTTCACCAATTGCACGGACTTCATCTTTGAAGAGCGTTTTCATTGGTTCAATTAATTTGAAAGTCATTTCTTTTGGAAGACCACCAACGTTGTGGTGTGACTTAATAGTTTGGGCTGTATCAGTACCTGATTCAATGATATCAGTGTAAAGGGTACCTTGAGCTAAGAAGTCAACGTCTTCAAGTTTGAAGGCTTCATCGTTGAAGACTTCAACGAATTCACGCCCAATAATTTTACGTTTTTGTTCGGGATCAGTAACCCCAGCTAATTTATCAAGGAAACGTTTTTGGGCGTCAACTTTGATAATGTTTAAGCCAAAGCCAGTTCCAAGGTCAGCCATAACTTGTTCAGCTTCGCCCTTACGGAGTAAACCATGATCAACGAAAATACAAGTTAATTGGTCACCAATCGCTTTTTGGAGTAAGACCCCAACAACTGATGAATCAACCCCACCTGAAAGACCAAGGAGGACTTTTTTATCACCAACAGTTTCACGGATTTCAACAATTTTTTCATCAATGAAGTCATCCATTGACCAGTTAGCTGTTGCTCCAGCAATGTTGAAGACAAAGTTTTTAAGGATGTCATTACCGTAAACTGAGTGACGAACTTCAGGGTGGAATTGAATTCCAAAGAAGTTCTTATCTAAGTTTTGAATGGCCGCAAATGGTGTGTTAGCAGATACTGCAACTGGTTCAAAACCTTCAGGTAATTGCGTAACTTTGTCACCGTGGCTCATTAACACAACTTGTTCTAAAGGTGTGTTAGCAAACAATGGTGTTGAAGGTACGGTAATGTTAATATCAGTAACCCCATATTCTTGGTCTTTGGCACCAAGAACTTCACCACCTGGAAGGTCGTGAGCCATCAATTGCATTCCATAACAAATTCCAAGAATAGGTAAACCTAATTCCCAGATAGCTGGATCAATTTTGAAGGCATCCTCAGCATAAACTGAGTTGGGACCACCAGAAAAGATGATTGCTTTAGGGTTAATTGCCTTAATCTCATCGGCAGTAAGTTTGTGTGATTTTAATTCAGAGAAGACTCCGAATTCACGGATTCGGCGAGTAATCAATTGGTTATATTGACTACCAAAATCAAGCACGAGAATTTTGTCGAATTCTTTATTGGCCATTAATATGGACTCCTTAAATATTTGAAATATAAATTATTTAGAGTAGTTAGGTGCTGACTTAGTAATTGTAACATCATGTGGGTGAGATTCAATTAATCCGGCCGTTGTAATTTGAACAAAGGCCGCTTTTTGAATCAACTCAGCCGGTGTTGCGGCCCCAGTGTAACCCATCCCTGAACGTAAACCACCAAGCATTTGGAAAATAACATCGGCAGCTGAACCGTTGTAGCTTGTGTGTTCTTCGTAACCAGCAAGCATGTTTTCGTTACCAGTTGCAATGATGTCACCTTGAACGGCTTCATCGGTTCCCGCAAGCATTGAATCAAGCATTACGGCATTAGCACCGGCAGAAAGAGCTTTAACGATATCACCAGAGTACTTAATGTCACCGTGGGCGATAACAAACGCACCGTGGGCATCAGCAACTTTAGCAACAGCTAAAATGGTTGAAAGTTCAGTGTGATCAGTGGTTTTAGCAACTAATGTAGTTGCCCCAGCTTTAAGTAAAGCTTGCGCATCATCAGCTGAAGTAACGTCGTCAGCAAACAATACTAAGGTTGGGAAAGCGGCGTGCAATTCAGTAATTACGGCTGGTGTTGCATGGTTAACAACAACCGCATCGACTTTAGCAGCAACTAATTTTTCAACACGGGCCATCAATTCATCATCGATGTTAACCGCAGCAGCGACAACTAAGTGACCTTGTTCACCTTGAACGTCAGTCGCGGCATTAGGTGTTGAAACAGTACTAATTGAAACTGATTTAACTAAACCAACTTCTTTGGCTTGCGCATCAATGCTTAATTTAGCAGAAATAACCCCAAGACCACCTTGTTGTGCAAGAACGGTTGCTAAAGTTGCATCAGTGATTGTTTGATCTGAGATAACCGGAATGTTTAAAGTCAACATTGGGGCAATTTGGGTTGCTAATGAAACACTGTTTGGTAAGACGTTTGAAGCAGCCGGTTGCAAGAGCACGTTTTCATATGAAAGGTGGGCTGCAGAATCAGTAGGGAAAGGGTTAGCAATCTTCGTTGCGGCATCATCATTGATTAAAGAAGCAAGATCAGTCAATTTAAGACCGTGCATGTTGGCTTTAACACCATCAATCATCTTACCAATTACATCAAGAGCAGCCCCCTTGTATGCTGTCCGACCTTCAATACCTTCAGGCACAAGCTTGTTAGCTTCGTTAACACCACCTTGGAAGTAACGGTCAGATGAACCACGTTGCATGGCGCCAATTGAACCCATTCCACGGTATGATTTGTATTTTTTACCATCTTCAGCAACAAATACTTCACCAGGTGCTTCATCAGTTCCGGCAAGCATTGAACCAACCATGATGGCGTTACCACCGGCAACAAGGGCTTTAGTAATATCGTCAGCACTCTTTAAACCACCATCAGCGATGATTGCTTTACCGTATTCCTTGGCAATCGTAGCGGCGTCGTGAATTGCAGTAAATTGGGGTACCCCAACTCCGGCAACGACCCGCGTAGTACAAATTGAACCAGGACCGATCCCAACTTTAACAACGTCAACACCGGCTTCAAATAAAGCGCGGGTACCACTAGCCGTGGCAACGTTTCCGGCGATTAAAGTGTTGTTTGGGAAGTCGGCACGAATTTCGGCAATTTTACGAAGTACTCCGGCTGAATGACCGTGAGCAGTATCGATAATAATTGCATCCGCACCAGCGTTGAACAATGCGCTGGCACGTTCAAACGTATCAGAGGTTACTCCAACTGCGGCGGCAACGAGAAGGCGACCTTGTTCATCAAGGGCGGCCATCGGGTTTGATTTGGTATCAATTGTTAAAGCCTTAACTTTAGCAACTTCGTTAGCTTGATCAGCAATACTCAAATTCTTGTGAATCACCCCAAGACCACCGGCACTAGCGAGTGCTGCAGCCATGTTGGCTTCGGTGACTGTGTCCATGCTGGCACTTAAAACGGGAATGTTTAAGTGTAAATTATCTGCAAGTGTTGTTTGCAAATTAATAGCAGTATCAGCGTTTTCGTTAGCATCAGCTAAAAGCGCGATATCATCAAAGGTGAAACCTTGTTTTGAGAATTTTTCGTCCCAGTTAGACATGAATTTTAACCTCTTTTCAAATTTTGATTGTTCTTAATTTACCAGTGAAAATTTAAAAAGTCAAACTTTACTAGTGGATTATTAGAAAAAAACGAACTATCTCTCATGTTAGCATATATTAAGGTAAAATGAATGCTCAAAAAGGATTAAAAACGATTTTTTTTTGATTATTTTCGCTTAGATGAGCTAAAATAGATTGATAAACTTTAAATGTAAAGTAATGGAAAAGATAATTAAACGAATTAGAAAGAGGTAATGAAATGAGTGATGGGGTCAAGATTATTGCAGCGGGGCATTATGTACCAGCCAGTGTTGTTGATAATCATCAATTAGCCGCAATTATGGATACTAATGATCCTTGGATTCAAAGTCATACTGGTATCAAAACCCGTCATTTTTCACTAGCTGGTGAAAATACGTCTGATTTAGCAACCAAAGCGGCGCAACAAGCCTTAACTAACGCTAACTACGCGGCCGAAGATGTGGATTTAATTATTGTTAGTACGATTACACCGGATGCCCAAACACCGGCCACCGCTGCCATTGTGCAAAAGAAACTGGGGGCAGTGAATGCGTGGGGTTATGATATTAGTACGGCCTGTGCAGGATTTGTCTTTGCTTTGAGCACGGCTGAGAAATTCATTAAATCAGGTGTCTATAAGAGTGCCTTAGTGATTAGTGCTGAAGTAAATACGAAGATGATGGATTTCACGGATCGAACTTCGACAGTCTTTTTTGGTGATGGGGCTGGGGCGGCTTTATTAGTCGCTGATGGTGATCAATCAGTGATTCGGGCTGAAAAATTACAAACAATGGGGGATGCAGAGACTATTCATTCCGGACGCGTCGCCCCAATTTCAGCCATTAAAGCAACGAACTATCCCGTAACAGATGCCTTTTATCAAAGTGGCCGGGATGTCTTTGAATTTGCCACGACTAAAGTACCAGAACAAATTGCTAGCTTATTAGCAGCTAATGCCTTAAGTAGTGATGACATTGATTTTTATATTATGCACCAAGCTAATTTACGAATTATTGAAACGATTGCCGAAAATTTAGGCCAACCCGTTGCTAAGTTTCGTGAAAATGTGTCCTATTATGGTAATACGTCTTCAGCGGGGATTGCGATGGCTTTTGCTGAATTAATGAACGAACAGGACTTAACCGGTAAACGCCTCTTATTAACGGGCTTTGGGGCCGGTTTAAGTTATGGTAGTGTAATCCTCGAATTTTAAGTAGTAATTTGGTAAAGGTACTTGCAGTTTATTAAAAATCAGCTATCATTGGTGAAAAAGGTAACAAGTATTATTGAATACGTTAATTGTGAGGAACTGAGATGGTTGATTTATACATTATGCGCCATGGTCAAAGTACAGCTAATCGGGATAATATTTTTACAGGTTGGAGTGATGTGGCTTTGACGACCCAAGGCGTGGATCAAGCTAAAGTAGCGGGGCAAAAATTAGCAGCTGCTAACGTTCACTTTACGCAAGTCCATACATCATATTTACGCCGGGCGATTCAAACGGCTAATATTGTGTTGGAAGAGCTCAATCAATTGTATCTACCACTGCATAAATCATGGCGTTTAAATGAACGGCATTATGGGGCGTTACGGGGGATGAACAAAGACGAGGCTAAAGCGGAATTTGGTGCTTGGCAAGTTCACCAGTGGCGGCGTTCATACGTGGCCGTGCCACCATTGTTACCAACCACGGAAGCTAAACGCCAATATCCGTTGGGATTAGAACCACGTGGGGAAAGCTTAGCAATGGCTTCAGCCCGGTTGTTACCGTATTGGCAAGACGTTATTGCCCCCGAATTACGTCAAGGCCATAATCAATTAATTGTCGCCCATGGTAGTACGCTGCGGGCGTTGATAAAATATCTGGAACAAATTGACGATGCCGATATTATGCAAGTTGAGGTCGATAATGGTAGTCCAATTCATTATCAACTCGATGACCAATTAAAAATACTAAAAAAAGAGTTCGTATAAATACGAACTCTTTTTTGACGGAAAATATTTACGGGTGTACAACCACTAAAATACGTTAGTTTTTACGTTTTAAAAGCTGGGTTGTTAATTGTAATAAGATTTTCTTAGCCGGTTTATCAGGTAAGTTTTCAATCTCAGCAAGCGCTTTACGCGTATATTCTTTAGCAAGTTCTTTGGCGGGCGTTAAACCATGGGCTTTGACAAGGCGGTCTAACACTAATGCTTCATCATCACTAATATCGTTGCGCTTTTGTAAAATCGGTAAGACGTCGGCTTTATGCGTTGCCATTGTAAAGATAAGTGGTGCTGAATAAACCCCTTGGCGTAAATCTTCAAGGGTTGGCTTACCAATTGCTTTACTTGATTCTTCGTAATCGAGAATGTCATCAAGAATTTGAAAAGCCATCCCAATATTACGCCCAATTTGTTCAGCATTCGCCAAAAATTCAGCAGGTGCATTTTCTTTGTTAGCACCAATTGTGGTTGCTAATGCAAATAGTTCGGCAGTTTTACCATCGATTTGTTTTAAGTAACGTTCAATCGTCATATCAAAATCATAGCGGGCATCTTTTTGATTTAACTCACCAGCCAATAAGTTATTAAGGTATTGGATATCCCGTTGAATTGCATCAAGATCGAGGTGATTTTTACTTAATAAGCGGAAAACCACAACAAATAAATAATCCCCAGCATAAACAGCAACATCTTTACCAAATTGTTGTTGTATTGAGGGGAGATGCCGCCGTGTTGGAGCGTCATCAATAATGTCATCATGGATTAGTGATGCGGCATGAAGCGTTTCAATTGCGGCAGCTAATCCTAGGATTCGTTGATGATCAATCTCATAAAAAGAAGACATTAAGAGGGTATAAGCTGGTCGCAGCATTTTACCGCCATTTTCAATCATTTTAATAATGGCCTTTTTAACATCTGACTCGTCAAGATTAATATTTTGTTCAATTAGCTCAACAACCGCTCCAAGGTCCTTTTTTAAGGATGGATATTTAATCCAAAGCGGGTGAAGTTGCGTGTGCGCCATAAAGCTTCCCCTTCTAAATCCAAATTTAAGCCGTATACTTAGGTTGGTTAAGTAAATATGAGCTTAAATAAATTACTTACTAAAATATACTTTATACTAATAATACCAAAAAACAATCAAAGTGACTAAGGTAATTATTTGTTAACATCGCTTTTTTGATTGATAACTTATACATTAGATTAAATTGTAGTAATAACCAAGGCGGGTTTAGTTAGAATCGCTTGCTAAAATGTGGTAAAATTTTGGCTATTCTGATAAAAAAATAACTTTAAAAATAAACGTTAAAATACGAAAGGAACGCCGATGAATAACATTATTGAAGTAAAAAATATTTCATACCAATATCCTAGTAGTGAAACTAAAGCCCTCGATAATTTATCTTTAAGTATTGCTAAGGGTGAATGGGTCGCTATTATTGGCCATAATGGTTCAGGTAAATCAACTTTAGCTAAGTTATTAAACTACTTGTTGGTCGCCGATGAAGGTGAAATTATTGTTGATGGCCAGGTAGTTAACGAAGCCAATATGTGGCAGGTACGAAATAAAATTGGGATGGTCTTTCAAAATCCTGAAAACCAATTTGTCGGCGCGACCGTCGCTGATGATGTCGCCTTTGGGTTGGAAAATCGCGGAATTGACCGGGCCGAAATGTTAAAATTAGTGCCAGCTGCCCTTAAAGAAGTACAAATGGATGCGTTTGCTGATCGCGAACCCACACATTTATCCGGTGGTCAAAAACAACGTGTGGCATTAGCGGGGATTATTGCGGTCGCACCTAAAATTATCATTCTTGATGAAGCCACGGCGATGCTTGACCCTAAAGGGCGCCAAGAGGTGATTGCAGCAATTCGCAAACTCAAACACCAATTAGGAGCCGAGTTAACGGTGCTTTCAATTACCCATGATATTGATGAAGCCGCTGATGCTGATCGCATTATTGTGATTAATGATGGTCAAATGGTTGATGAGGGCACGCCGGCTGAAATCTTTAGCGTTGGGCCACGGTTACTTGAATTAGGCTTAGACGTACCATTTGCCGAACAATTAAAGGCAGCATTAAGGCAGTTGAATGTGCCAGTTCCCACGGAATATTTAGATGAAGAAAGGTTGGTCACTTGGTTATGGCAATTGAATTCAAAAATGTAAATTATACTTATCAAGTGGGCACGCCCTTTGCCAATAACGCTTTAACGGATTTGAACTTTACGATTAAACCACAGTCATATACGGCCTTGATTGGCCATACTGGCTCGGGTAAATCAACTATTCTACAATTGTTAGACGGTTTGATTAAACCAACGACTGGGCAAATTATTTTTGATGAGCACGTGATTGATAATAAAACGTCACAAAAAGTCCTCGCCAAAGTTCGCCAACATGTTGGGATTGTTTTTCAATTTCCGGAAAGTCAATTATTTGAACAAACAGTCTTAAAAGACGTCATGTTTGGCCCACAAAATTTTGGTAAAACGGCCCAAGAAGCCCAAGCATTAGCAGAAAAAGCGTTACGTTTAGTAAATTTACCCGAAGAACATTGGCAAAAATCACCATTTGATTTATCCGGTGGGCAAATGCGGCGCGTGGCAATTGCTGGGGTCTTAGCGATTGAACCAAGCATTTTAATTTTAGATGAACCAACGGCTGGATTAGATCCAGTTGGTCGCAAAGAAATGATGCAAATGTTTGCCCAATTACAGCAACAACAAAATTTGACAATCATTTTAGTAACACACCAGATGGAAGACGTCGCAGAATATGCGGATGATGTCTTAGTGATGGTGGGGGGCAAGTTAGTTAAACACGCCACGCCAAGTGCAATTTTTGCAGATATTGCGTGGCTTCAAGCGCAACAACTTGATGTGCCCCATGCCGTGTTATTTAAAAATAAATTACAAGCACAGGGCTTGGAGTTACCTACCTCAATCATCAATGTTGAGCAACTTGCCCAAAGCTTACAACAATACTTGCAAAAAGGAGACCAGGGATGAGTAATATGATAATTGGGCGGTATGTACCAGGAAATTCAATTATTCACCGCCTTGATCCACGGGCCAAACTAATTTTAAGTGTGAGCTTTATTATTTTGATTTTCCTGGCCAATAGTTGGTTAGGTTATCTAATATTAGGCCTCTTTACGTTGCTAGCGGTGGCTAGTACGAAAATTAGTTTGGCGATTTATTTAAAAGGCCTCAAACCAGTACTATGGTTAATTGTTTTTACAATTATTTTGCAGCTGTTCTTTTCACCAGCCGGCCATGTGTATCTAGCATTTGGACCGTTTATGATTACCAATACTGGGATTATCAATGCGGTATATGTCTTTTTACGTTTTTTATTTATTATTTTAATGTCAACGGTCTTAACGTTAACGACGCAACCATTAGCCTTAGCCGATGCGTTGGAATATTTAATGAAGCCATTGTTAAAAGTTAAATTTCCGGTCTATGAGTTATCCTTAATGCTCGCCATTGCGTTGCGCTTTGTGCCAACATTGATGGATGAAACGGTTAAAGTGATGAATGCTCAACGTGCGCGCGGGGTTGATTTTGCCAGTGGCTCGATTGTTAAGCGTAGTAAAGCGATTGTGCCAATTTTAATTCCCTTGTTTGTTGGTGCGATTCAACGCGCAATTGATTTAGGGGATGCAATGGAAGCCCGCGGTTATCAAGGTGGTGAAAATCGAACTAAGTATCGGGTTCTTGCTTGGCACCGCCGTGATTCGCTGGCAGTATTGATATTTATTGGTGTTTTAGTAGTTTTAATTGCCACACGTTTTTTGATTTAGGAAGGGTAGTATGCCAAGATATAAAGTAACAATTGCTTATGATGGGACTGATTTTGCCGGGTTTCAACGCCAACCCGAACAACGCACGATTGAATCAGTCTTAACGCGGGTCGTCAATAAAATTGCCAAAAATGATGCCGGCACGATTGAAGTTTTTGGTTCAGGCCGCACCGATTCGGGAGTGCATGCGTATGGCCAAGTGGTGCATTTTGATTTGCCGTTCGCTATTCCAGCTGAAGGGTTACGGCATGGCTTAAATTCAATGTTTCCACTGGATTTAATGGCGGTGGCCGTTGAACAAGTTGCCGATGATTTTCATAGTCGGTTTAACACCCATGGTAAGCAATACCGGTATAAAATTGCTCGGAATGAATTTGTTGATCCATTTAAACGCCGCTATGCTTACAATTTTAAATATAATCTCGATTTAGATTTGATTAAAACGGCGATGCAAGATTTAGTGGGAGTCCATGATTTTACCAGTTTTGCAGCAGCTGGTAATTCAACTAAAGATTTTGTGCGTGAAATTTATGATGTCCAACTAGTTGAATATCCAGAATTAAATGAAATTCATTTTGTATTTACTGGGAATGGCTTTTTATACAACCAAGTCCGCATTATGACGGCCGTCCTCTTAGAAGTTGGGACCAAGAAGCGGCCAGTACACGATATTTTACGTTTGTTTGAAGTTAAAAATCGTTTGGAAGCACCGCTAACCGCGCCAGCACACGGCTTGTATTTAGAAAAAGTTTTTTATGAAAATCACGATAAAGAATAAAGTTAATTTTTTGCAAAATTTGCGCACATTTTAATTGACTTTACCTATACTTACCAGTAATATTAAGGACGGTATTGTTTACCATCCACATTTTAAAAGTCCCGGTAAGATTTGAAAAATTGATTGTAAACAGACAAAAACGGAGGAATTTTCCATGCGCACTACATTTATGGCAAAACCAGGCGAAATTGAACGCAAATGGTACATTGTTGACGCTACTGACATCTCATTAGGTCGTCTTTCATCAGTTGTAGCTTCAATTTTACGTGGTAAGAACAAGCCTACATTCACACCTAACGTTGACACAGGTGACAACGTAATCGTTATCAACGCTTCTGCAGTTAAGTTAACTGGTAAGAAAGCTACTGATAAGATTTACTACCACCACTCAAACCACCCAGGTGGATTGAAGTCACGTCAAGCTGGTGACTTGCGCTCAAACAACCCAGAACGCTTAATTGAATTATCAGTTAAGGGTATGCTTCCAAAGGGTTCATTGGGCCGTAAGCAAGGTTTGAAACTTCACGTTTATGCTGATGCGAACCACAACCACTCAGCACAACAACCAGAAGTTTTAGATATCACTAACTTAATCTAAGGAGGAGAATGGAAATGGCTACAGTTCAATACAGCGGCACAGGTCGTCGTAAAAATTCAGTTGCTCGTGTACGTTTGGTACCAGGTAACGGTAAAGTAACTATGAATGGTAAAGACATTACTGAATACGTTCCATTCGCTAACTTACGTGAAGTTGTTATGCAACCTTTTGCAGTAACTGAAACTTCAGGTAACTACGATGTTCTTGTAAACGTAAACGGTGGTGGTTTCTCAGGTCAAGCTGGTGCAACTCGTCACGGTATTGCTCGCGCATTACTTACAGTTGATCCAGATTTCCGCGGTCCATTGAAGCGTGCCGGTCTCTTGACTCGTGATGCACGTATCAAGGAACGTAAGAAACCAGGTCTTAAGAAAGCCCGTAAGGCTTCACAATTCTCAAAACGTTAATTTTTGTTTTTCAAAAATTTCCATTTTGGAATTTCTTGGTGTAATCGCTGCCAAGCAGCCACAATACATTAAGATAAAAAAGGTCGATCCAGAAATGGGTCGACCTTTTTATTAGTAAAAGATATGTTTAATGGAGAAGAAAATGCAAAAAAAAGTTCTACTTGATTTAGTTGAAATTAAATCCGGCATTGCTAGTGTCTTGCCGTTTTTAGTTGGTTTATTATATTCAGCATATGCAGGCTTAAAAATAGATTGGCTATCAATTGTAATGTTTTTCATTGCCGCCGTTTCATTTCATTTGGCTGCTAATGTTTGGGATAATTTCCAAGATTTTACCAACGCCAAGCATGAAACGTTTAAAGCTGGTATTAATGACGTGATTGGTCGTGAAGGTGTTGCTAAAAAACAAGTTATGACAGTTTTGGCAGTCTTAGTTGTACTTGCAACAGTTCTTGGGTTTGCAACTTGGGCGCGCGTGGGTGGCTGGTTATGGCCATTACTTAGTTTGATTAGTTATGCCGTAGCTTTTTTCTACTCAGCTGGGCCCAAACCAATTTCACGCACCCCCTTTGGTGAATTAGCTTCAGGTCTTACAATGGGGTACATTATTGTCTTATTGGTAGTCTTGTTGAACAATCCAACGCATGTTGATTGGCGCTTAGCTGGCCAAGTTTTCCTCGTTTCTGGTTTAGGAGTCTTTAGTATTGCCAATATTATGCTAGCCAACAACATCGGTGATTTACCAGAAGATATTAAAGAAGATCGCCACACGTTAGCCTTTTACTTAGGGCAAACAAAGGGTTTGATTTTATACTTAATTTTATATGTATTAGGTTATGCGAGTTTAATTGCTGCGGTTGTAATGGGCATTTTACCATGGACGGTGTTAATTACGATTATTGCTATTCCAGTGATTATTAAGCACTTTAAGTTTTTCTGGCATGATCGAACGAAGCGCGGTTCATTCTTGTTAACGATTAAAAACACCGTTATTTTAATGGCTTTGTTTATTATTGGAATGATTTTAGGCTTAATTTTTATTGGTTAAGTTAAAGACTTGCTAATTGATGTAAAAAGTCGCATACTTATTACTTAGTGTATTATTAAAAATTTGGCGGCTACTATTTGGTGTCTTTAACAGCCAGGAAGCATTGAAATGGGTCGCGATGTTGATTTAAGGAGTAGTTAAAATGACAGAGAAGACGACAAATTTTTGGAATGAAGTTGCTGCCAATGCAAAAGATGCAAATGGCAACAAACGACCTTTTTTAACTTTAGCACCCATGGAAGCCGTTACGGATACCGTATTTCGGCAAGTGGTAGCTAAAGCATGTGCCCCTGATGTATTCTTTACTGAATTCACGCATGCACGTTCAATTACCCACCCCCAAGCGAAGTTTTCCGTGCAAGGGCGTTTATATGTTGACCCAGCGGAAGCTTTCCCAGTGGCGCAACTATGGGGTGATAAGCCAGAAGATTTTGAAAAGACGGTACCTGAAGTTGTTGCGATGGGATATAAAGCCATTGACCTTAACATGGGTTGCCCAGATGGCACAGTCGTTAAAAACGGTGGAGGGAGTGATTTAATTCGCCACCCAGAAGCTGCTGAAGCAATTATTGCGGCGGCTCGTAAAGCTGGTGTACCAGTTAGTGTTAAGACCCGGATTGGGTTTGCAAAAATTGAAGAGATGTACACATGGTTACCGTTCTTGTTAAAGCAAGACTTACCATTATTGACCGTCCACTTACGGACACGGCAAGAAATGTCACGCGTACCAGCCCACTATGAATTAATTGATGAAATCGTGAAGATGCGTGATGAAATTGCCCCCAATACGCTATTACAAATTAATGGGGATATTGAAAATGCCAGCCATGCAATGGAACTAGGTAAACAACACCCAGGTGTCGACGGTTTCATGATTGGTCGGGGAATTTTTACAAATCCATTCTGTTTTGAATTAGAACCAAAAGATCATACATTAAAAGAAACGTTTGATTTATTACGTTTCCAATTAGATTTGTTTGATGATTTCTACAATCGATTTGGTTCACGTAAATTTGTTGCTTTACGTCGGTTCTTTAAAATTTATGTGCGCGGTTTACGTAACGCCCATGAATTACGCGAAAAGTTAATGGAAGCTAATTCAACTGATGAAGTACGCACAATTATTAATGATTTAGAAAATCAATATGGGTTAGATGTGATGGATCCGCGTTTCCAAACTTTAAATGATTAAAGCAGCGAATTTTAATTTTTAAATGAGAAATTACCGCTTAACTTAAAATTTTTTTAAAAATAAAATTGGAAATAATCACGCTTTATTTTTAAATAAAAAGCAGTTGTTAATTGATTAGCAACTGTTTTTTTTATTTACCAGACTAAGATTTTAAAACGAATACAACGAAAGAAACAAATATCTGCAAGTGATGATTATAAGATAAAAGTTGTATAGAATTATTAGGTGTTTTTTGATATTATTATTTAATTGATATTTTTTTATGAAAAAAGGCTTTCGCTTTTATGAAAAAATGTGTATTATCTAATAATCATATAGAAAGAAGGTAATGTTTATGGCAGCAAATCATGTAAGTATCTTTACGAAAAAAGATGTTGCAGCTGATCTTGCTAAACAGCCGGTTCTTGAACGGTCGTTGAGTGCGTTTGGATTGACAACAATGGGAGTAGGAGCAATCGTTGGGGCGGGGATTTTTATCACGCCAGGGATTATTGCTGGAAAGTACGCGGGACCCGCCGTTATTCTATCATTCCTATTAGCTGCTGTTGTCTGTGCTTTGGCAGCATTATGTTATGCCGAATTTGCTTCAACGATTCCGTTGGCTGGTAGTGCGTACACGTATGCGTATTCAGTGTTTGGTGAAATTATTGCGTGGATTCTAGGTTGGTCATTAGTATCAGAATACCTATTCGCGGTGTCATCAGTGGCTGGCTCATGGTCAGCATATTTTCAAAATTTATTAGGTGGGTTTGGCGTTGTCCTCCCAACATACCTCCAACATGCCAATGGTAAGGGTATTGATATTATTGCTATTATTATTGTTTTAATCGTGACAACACTCCTAATTAGTGGTGTCCGTGAATCAACGCGCGTTAATGAAATTATGGTTATTGTTAAAATTGCCGTTATCTTACTTTTTATTGGTGTGGGGGCGTTCTTTATTAAATCAGGTAACTTTGTCCCATTCATTCCAAAAGGCTTTACTGATGCCGCTGGTGTGCACCACTATGGCTTTGCAGGGATTGTCGCCGGAGCGGCTACGGCTTTTTATGCTTACATTGGCTTTGATGCGGTCTCAACGGCCTCAGAAGAAGTTAAAAATCCTAAGCGTGACATGCCAATTGGGATTATCGGTTCATTGGGGGTGGCCTCACTCCTTTACATGACTTTATCAGCGGTGTTAGTTGGGGTTGTTAACTACAAAGATTTAGCTAGTCCAGCGCACCAAGGTGACCCAGTGGCCTATGCATTGACATTGATTCACCAAAACTGGGTGGCCGGCATTGTGTCACTTGGAGCAGTTATTGGGATGACGACAGTGTTAATGGTCATGTCATTTGGTGGTAATCGGTTATTATTTGCTATTTCACGGGATGGTTTATTGCCAAAGGCCTTTAGTAAAGTGTCTGAACGTTCAAAGGTTCCCGCGGCAAGTACTATTATCTTTGGGGTATTAGCGGCCTTTATCGGTGGGGTTGTGCCATTGCAAACCATCGCAGAATTGGTTAATATCGGAACATTGTTTGCCTTTGCCTTAGTATCACTTGGAATTGTGTTCTTACGTCGGGATCCACAATTTAAGGATAACCGCCAAGGCTTTAAAGTTCCATTTTACCCAGTTGTCCCAATTTTATCATTTGCATTATGTGTCTTCTTGATGTTGCAACTTGAAATGATTACATGGAAAGTTTTCGTCATTTGGCAAGTCCTTGGTTTAATTTGGTATGCGGTATATGGTTCACGAAATTCTAAAGTCCGGCACTATCTATAATTTTGTATAAATAAAAAAGTCGTAAGAATTTAAAATTCTTGCGACTTTTTTGGTTTTAAATAATTCGTAATTAGTAACCCTTATCTAAATCAACCACGTTACGGATGAATGAACCGTCCTTAAAGTAACTTGGTAAGTTTTGTTGGAAAATACGAACTAAGCGTAAATTATAGTCGTGTGACTGACCAGTAGTATGACTAGTAATTAAAACTTCTGGAATATCCCATAAGATACTGTCAGTTGGTAATGGTTCAGGATTAGTCACGTCTAATGCAACATAGCGGACTTTTTTAGCTGTAACGGCTTTAACTAAGGCTGCATTATCAACTGAGAAGCCGCGACCAACATTGATGAACATAAATAAATCATCGATGTGGCTAAAGAATTCATCGTTAAAGAAGTCCCGTGTTTCTTCAGTACCTGGCAAAATGTTAACGATAATATCAGCATCTTTGACCGCGGTAGCATAGTCGGCAATGGCGTAGGTTTTATCAAAGCCTTCAACCGCCCGGCCGCTGTGATTAATTCCACTGACTTTAACGTGTAACGCGTGCAAGTTTTTGGCAAGTTCAATCCCAATGTTCCCAGTCCCTAAGATTAAGACTTTAAGTTCACTGAGGACATAAGTATTACCAGTAACGTCATCCCAAACTTTGTTGGCACTATTAGTCACGTGGGTATTTAAGCCACGGGTGAAGTATAAAATATCACCAATTACAGATTGTGAGATTTGTTCGGCGTGAACGCCACTGGCATTAGTAACCGTAATATTTTTTGCAGCAATTTTATCATGTGGTAAGTAATCAATCCCAGCACTGTGGGTTTGAATCCATTTTAACTTAGAGGTTGGTTCATCCAAAATAGCGTTGCCAATTTTGGCATCCCATCCTAGGAGGATTGATACATTAGGATAGTCCTCTGGTTGGAGATCTTTAAAATCAATAACAGTGGTATCATTAGCTTGAAGTTCTTCTAAGACGTCCTCTGGTATTTCACAGAAAGTAGCAAGAAGTTGAGACATAAGCAATTTCCTTTCCATAGTTAGATAAGTTATAATAATTTGTACCTTTCCTTATTATAGCGATTATTGATGACAAAAGGATAAGTAAACGTCACATTTTCAAATAAAATTAAACGGAGGTTATAATAATATGCGAAATATCCGTCAATTGGTCTTAACAGCAATTTTTATGGCGATTATTCTACTGCAAGTATTGGTACCATTTTTAGGTTATATTCCATTAGGGGCGGTCGTAGTGGGCGCTTCAGTGACCATTATTCAATTTACGGTTGCCCTTGGTACGATTTTCCTGGGTTTACGCTCAGGTTTAATCTTAGGCTTATTCTGGGGCTTAATCCGAATTTGGCAAGCCTTTACAACACCATTCTCAGTGGGATCATTGATTTTTATGAATCCTTTTACGGCGATTGGGGCGAGTGTCTTAATTGCGGTGGCAGTTAGTTTGGTCATCAAACCAACAACGAATGCGACCAATGTTAAAGTTTGGCAACTTGGACTAGCGGGGGCCTTGGCAGCTTTAGTTAATACCGGAATTGTGACCTTATTTACGTGGATTGGCTTCACATTCTTTCACGTTGATTGGCACCAATTTATTAATCTAGGGCAAAGCCAACATTTCTTAGGTTGGTTCTTATCAATTATTGTTGGGTTCAATGGGATTTTTGAAGTTATTGCCGGAATTATCATTGTACCAGTGATTGCAATGCCATTATTAAAAGTTAAACAACGCTTGTATAAATAAATAATTAAAAGTTTTTATTTTTGTTACAAAGTCGTTTAAACGCAAATAAAAGGGGTTCTGACATAACCCTTTTCAAGTACTAAATTGCTATCAAAACGCGCTCCAGAAGTCCGATATATTCGAAATATACGCAAAAAAAGCTAGGAAAAGTAAATTTTCCTGGCTTTTTTTGCTAGTATTTCTCGATATCGCCCGACTTCGGTCACAGCCCCTTGTGACTATTTAACTTGGGTAACGGTGGCATGATTGAATAGATGATGGCGTAAAATAACTAAGGCCATAATTATGAAAATGCACAGCCCAAATAAGGCGTGGACCCCCAAATATTCGGTACCGATAGTTGCTAAAACGGCGCCGATAAAGAAGGCAAAGATAATGGCTGCAAAATTGATGGTGTTACGTAATGCGCTTTTTTGGCGGGTGAGAAAAAATTCGCCAATACTTGAGCCTAACGTTTTTAAATTATTAGTACTCATAATTGCCGCATAGGTTACGCCATGGACTGAATTGAGAGTGTCTGCTTGAATGGCCGCAAAGAAAGCCATAATCCCAATTAAAATATGTTCATTTAACGTACTTGCAAACAGGCCACAGATGAAAAAACCAATTAATTCAATAATCAAGCTAAGTTCTTGCCAAACATAGGTCTGATTTTCCGGGAAGTGGTGGCGACAAATATAGTTACAACCAGCTCCCAAAACAAATGTTGCTAGGGGAATTAAATATGAAAGCGCAGTTGCAAAATGGTGATTAAATAAATTAACGGTTAACATAATGATGTTACCGGATTGCAAGCTCGCAAAGTGGCCATCAAAATTTAAATAACAAAAAGCATCTAAATAGCCTCCGAGTAATGAAAGGGTCACGGCAATACGTAATGATTGAGTAGGGTGTATACGGGTGTGCATATTAATTTATATATCCTTTATATGTGTGTGGCAAAAAATCATAAATATTCATTGTAATGCAAATACGGGGAAAATAAAAGAATATTTATGTTTGGGGATTATTTCCATAAATTAATAATGGCAAGTGATATAATTGTAGTTAAATCATTGCAGACGAAGAGGACAATACAATGGAATTTAAATATCCTGATGATAGTTTAATGTTGCATACCGATGCGTATCAAATTAACATGGTGCAGACTTATTGGTCACAAGGAATTCAAGATCGCCAAGCGGTGTTTGAAGTTTTTTTCCGGAAATTACCATTTGAGAATGGCTACGCAATTTTTGCGGGACTGGAACGAATTATCAATTTCCTTGAAGAACTACATTTTAGTGCCAGTGATCTTGAATATTTAGCATCTTTAGGTACTTACAGTCCAGAATTTTTGGCGTACTTAAAAGATTGGCGCTTTACTGGAACCGTGCGCGCCGCTCGCGAAGGGGAAGTGATGTTTGGTAACGAACCCTTGTTACAAGTGGAGGCTAGTTTAGCCGATGCCCAACTAGTAGAAACAGCCTTGCTAAATATTATTAACTATCAAACATTGATTGCAACGAAAGCCGCGCGGATTCGTTCAATTGTTGAAAATGATGGTCTAATGGAATTTGGAACGCGCCGGGCCCAAGAACTTAGTGCTGCTCTTTGGGGAACGCGGGCGGCCTATATTGGGGGCTTTGATGCCACTAGTAATGTGCGGGCTGGTAAGTTATTTGGGATTCCAATTGCTGGAACGCATGCCCACTCATTAGTTCAAACATACCGAAATGACTATGAAGCTTTTAAAGCCTATGCGCAAACCCATAAGGATGTGGTGTTCTTACTTGATACTTATGACACATTAAAGTCTGGTATTTTAACAGCCATTAAAGTCGCTAAAGAAATGGGTGACAAAATCAATTTCGTCGGTGTTCGGATTGATTCTGGTGATATGGCCTATATTTCTAAACAAGTGCGTAAGCAATTAGATAAAGCCGGGTTCCCAGATGCCAAAATTTTTGCTTCCAATGATTTAGATGAAAAAACAATCATGAATTTGAAAATGCAACATGCCAAAATTGATGTTTGGGGTGTTGGTACTAAATTAATTACCGCCTACGATCAACCAGCTTTGGGAGCGGTATACAAGATGGTTTCAATTGAAGATCAACATGGTCAAATGGTTGATACGATTAAGCTATCAAACAATGCTGAAAAAGTTTCGACCCCTGGAAAGAAACAAGTTTGGCGAATTCGCCGGAATGCGGATGGTAAATCAGAAGGTGATTACATTGCCTTGTGGGATGAAGATCCGCAACACGAAAAATCATTGCATATGTTCCACCCGAATTACACGTATATTTCAAAGGAAGTGGTTGATTTTAACGCGCGCCCAATTTTAGTTGATATTTTCAAGGACGGGAAATTAGTGTATGATCAACCAACCCTAGAAGAAATTAAAGCGTATTCTGCGCAAAGCTTAGAAAGCTTGTGGGAAGAATACCGCCGTGATTTAAATCCCCAAGATTATCCGGTTGATTTATCCCAACGTGCTTATGACCACAAAATGAACATGATTCATGATGTTCGTAACTATGTCAACGCATTAGAAATTAAGTTAGAAGAGGAAGTTTAACATGCGCGCATTACAAGCTGAAATTATCGAAAAATTAGGGGTTCAAGCAACCATTGATCCACAAGTTGAAATTCGTCGGAGTGTCGACTTTTTGAAAGATTACTTGCACGCCAATCCATTTTTAAAAACCCTCGTATTGGGAATTAGTGGTGGTCAAGATTCAACCTTAGCCGGCAAATTAGCCCAAATGGCAATTAGCGAATTACGTGCAGAAACTGGCGATCAAACATACCAATTTATTGCCGTGCGCTTACCTTATGGGGAACAAGCTGATGAAAGTGATGCCATGGATGCAATTGCTTTTCAAAATGCTGATCGCTCAGTGCGCATCAACATTAAAGAAGCGACTGATGCCACCGTTGCTGCATTGGAAGCTAACGACGGCATTCAAATTACCGACTACAATAAAGGTAATATCAAAGCACGCCAACGGATGATTGCCCAGTTTGCGATTGCTGGAGCCACTAGTGGGGCGGTGATTGGTACGGACCACGCCGCTGAAGCAATCACTGGTTTCTACACTAAATTTGGGGATGGGGCAGCTGATATTACGCCACTATACCGCTTAGATAAGCGCCAAGGTAAAGCCATGCTTGCTGAGTTAGCAGCACCGGAACACTTATATTTAAAAGTACCGACAGCTGATTTGGAAGAAGACCGTCCATCATTACCAGATGAAGTAGCCTTAGGCGTGACCTATGATGACATTGATAATTATCTTGAAGGACGTGTGGTAGCTGATGAAACAGCTACGATTATTGAAGGTTGGTATATGAAGACCGAACACAAACGCCAATTACCAATTTCAGTGTTTGATAATTGGTACAAGAAATAATTAAGTAAAGTTTAAAGTGTTAATTTTTAGTTAAGTGCGGTATACTAAATGTATAGAATAAATATATGAGGGAGTAACCTGCATATTACTTATGTGATGTTGTCGTCAGCAAGAAGCAATTCCGGCAATATTCTTAATTGGTGAGACTCATTTATGTTGGCATTTTTGCGCATAAGTGAGTTAGAGCTTTAAATTTAACTCGAAAACTCAAAACGCATAACTGCCAAGGCAGTTATGCGTTTTTTATGTGCAAAAAGGAAAATTAAGGGGAGTTAAACATGGATTTAAAGCGTTATCAACAAGCACCAACTGAGGTGGCCGCCCAATTGGCGACTGATTTGGAAAATGGGCTGCAACCGGCTGAAGTTAAACAACGGCAAAGCCAATATGGTGCCAACTCATTAAGTGAGCAAAAAAATACCAGCTTGGTACAAAAGTTTATTGGTCAGTTTAAAGATTTGATGATTATGGTTTTACTGGTGGCTGCTATTGTGGCGGCATTTGCCGGTGAAGGTGTTGATACGATTATCATCTTATTAGTGGTCGTCTTAAATGCGATTTTTGGCGTGTTTCAAGAAGCTAAAGCTGAACAAGCTATTACGGCTTTAAAAACCATGGCCGCACCACAAGCACACGTTATTCGTGCAGGGACAACCCATGCGGTACCCGCGAGTGAATTAGTACCAGGGGACGTTGTTTTATTAGAGGCTGGTGATATTGTTCCGGCCGATTTACGCTTGACGCAATCAGCATCCCTACGAATCGATGAAGCGATGTTAACGGGTGAATCAATTCCAGTTGAAAAAAATACGGTGGCATTAACCACTGCCGACTTACCATTAGGTGATCGTACTAATTTGGCGTTTATGAATAGTAATGTGACCTATGGCCGTGGCCAAGGAATCGTGACGGGCATTGGGATGGATACCGAAGTCGGGCAAATCGCGACTATGTTGACCCAAGCTAAAGTTAACGAAACACCATTACAAGCAAATTTACGCCATTTAGGTAAAACGTTAACGTGGTTGATTTTGTTCATTGCCATCGTCGTATTTATCGTCGGGATGCTTAATCATCAACATACTTGGATTGATATGCTCTTGGTAGCAATCGCGTTAGCCGTTGCGGCAATTCCAGAAGGGCTCCCAGCAATTGTTACGATTACGTTAGCATTAGGAACCACCCGAATGGCAAAGCAGCATGCATTAATTCGTAAACTCCCAGCGGTGGAAACTTTAGGAGCAACGGAAATCATTGGTTCTGATAAAACTGGGACTTTAACCCAAAATAAAATGACTGTTGAAAAATATTTTGTTACAAACGAATTATTTGATAGTCAAACGCCACTTAATGCTGATGCAGAAGTATTGATGGATATAATGGCGTTAAATAATGATACTAAAATCATTGATGACCAATTGGTTGGTGATCCTACTGAAACGGCATTAATTAGTTTTAACCAACAACATCACCGGCCACTCAAAGCGTTATTTGAAAAGCAAAAGCGCGTGGCTGAAATTCCTTTTGATTCTGAACGTAAGTTAATGACGACCGTAAATAGTGCGGGTGATGCGTACTTAATTACGGTTAAAGGGGCCCCAGATCAATTATTGGAACGGGTTAAGTATCAATTAATTAACGGAGCTGAAGTCCCATTAACACCGGCTAATAAGGCCGATATTTTAGCACAAAATCATTTAATGGCCACCCAAGCCCTCCGGGTGTTAGCATTTGCCTATCGTAAAGCTACCGTGATGCCCACTGAATTAACCTCGCAAGCAGTTGAAAATGACTTAGTATTAGTGGGATTAGTTGGGATGATTGACCCCGAACGGCCAGAAGTTAAAGCTGCGGTTGCAGCCGCTAAAGCCGCGGGAATTAAGCCGTTAATGATTACGGGGGATCACCGTGATACGGCCGCTGCCATTGCTAAACGCTTAGGTATGTTAACTGCAGATCAGACAGATGCCGTGATTACCGGTGCCGAATTATATCAACTTGATGAAGCTACCTTTATGCAAAAAGTTGAGCAATACGTCGTGTATGCCCGAGTCGCGCCAGAACATAAAGTGCGCATCGTTAAGGCTTGGCAAGCCAAAGGTAAAGTTGTCGCAATGACCGGTGACGGGGTTAATGATGCCCCCGCGTTAAAGAATGCTGATATTGGGATTGCGATGGGGATTACCGGAACGGAAGTATCCAAGGGGGCCGCTGACATGGTCTTAGCCGATGATAACTTCGCGACGATTATTTCAGCTGTGAAGGAAGGACGAAAAGTCTTTGCGAATATTCAAAAGGCCATCCAATATTTACTATCAGCTAATTTAGGGGAAGTTTTAACGTTGTTTATCATGACCTTAATGGGCTGGAGTATTCTAGCACCAGTGCATATTTTGTGGATTAACTTAGTTACGGATACTTTACCAGCCATTGCCTTAGGGGTTGAACCGGCCGAAAAGCAAGTGATGCAACGCCAACCGCGCGGGCGCTTAGCTAATTTCTTATCAAATGGGGTCCAAGGGGCCATTTTGTATCAAGGATTATTAGAAGGCTTCTTGACATTAGGTGTTTATTGGCTTGGAATTACCTTCCCAGTCCACGCTAATGATGCGTTAGCCCATGCCGATGCATTAACAATGGCGTATGTGACGTTAGGATTATTACAATTGGTCCATGCCTTTTCAACGAAGTCAGTGTATCAATCGGTCTTTACTATTGGGGCCTTTAAAAATAAATTCTTTAACTGGGCAATCTTAATCGCCGCGGTTCTACTTAGTGCAACGGTCTTTATCCCTGGTTTAAACGGCTTATTCCACGTGACACCACTTAACTTAGTGCAATGGGGAATCATTGCAATGGCAGCCTTCTTAATGATTGCCGTTGTTGAGGTGGTAAAATTGGGCCAACGCCATTTTGGTAATAAAATTTAAAGTCGGGTGTTAGTTAGTGTTTAACCGCCGCGACAGCGTTATTTTAAGGTATAATATACCAAGACCGGTTTAAATTAACGGGGAAAATATTTATATTAGGAGTCAGCAAATGGCTAAACAATCAAACGCATCAATTCAACAGTTCGCAATTACTTTACAATCAGTAGTTGAAGAAACTGAACAAACAGGTCAAAACGTCGCTCCATTTTTTGAAAAATTGGACGATGCTTTGCAAGCAAATGAACTTGCTAACATGGATAAAGCAGCATTCCAAGAAATCGTCGCTGAATTTAACGAAGCAACGGAAGTATACGAAGCAAACGTTACCCGCTTAGCAAGTGTGACAGCTCCAATTAAAATGATGGGGATGTACGTAAACTTGAAGAAGCACTACGCTAACTATGCAGCGGCTTGTCGTCAAATGACTAACTCATTAAACGTTGATGATCAATCAGTTGACTTAGCAGCTTTTAATGCTTCTGGTGATATTCAAGAAGCCGAAATGGATAAAATTTCAGTTTCAATTCAAAAGATGATGGCCCAAAGCCAATTCTAATTTAAAAGAGAGCGTGACAGCAGTCGGGCAATATAGAGAAATACACTAAAAATCCTCTATGCAGAAAATTCTTCATAGAGGATTTTGTCGTATTTCGAATATATCGGACTTCTGGAGCGCGTTTTGGCAGTGAATTTCTACCAGAAAATAGTTTTGTCACAACAGCTTTTTTATTTAAAATTACTCGTACATTAAAATGTGATTAACTTTTTTTAATGAAAAGCGTATGATAGGAGTATAAACTTTTTTGGAGGCTTAGAAATGACTAAAGCAATTTCACAAACACAACTTAAAAGCTATTGTAAAGATGTCCAAGCACGTCCAAGTACGGCCGTAATTCGACGTGCTGTTACTAAAAACGGGATTTATGCGAGTGCCCAAGATGCCCAAACAATTATTGATAATACGCCAATTTTTTCAATTGATTTAGATACCGGTAAGGTGGCTAATCAAAAGCAATCTGGCCGTTGTTGGATGTTTGCCGCGCTTAATACGATGCGCCATGAAGTCAAAGACTTGTTCAAATTACCGGATGGATTTGAACTTTCACAAAACTACACATTCTTCTGGGATAAGTTTGAAAAAGCGAATTATTTCTATGAAAACATTATCAAGACAGCCGATAAAGCGTTATCTTCACGTAAAGTTAGCTTCCTTTTGCAAACGCCACAACAAGATGGCGGCCAATGGGATATGATCGTAGCCTTGATTGAAAAATATGGGGTCGTACCACAAAGTGTATACCCTGAAGCGCAAGCATCATCAGCATCCCGTGAATTGAATATCACACTTAACTTGAAGTTACGTAAAGATGCGGTTACTTTACGTAAGCTAGTTAATGATGGGGCAAAAACTGACGCAATTGAAGCCGCTAAAGATGCGATGCTTCAAGAAATTTACCGCTTCTTAAGCTTAACGTTAGGTGAACCACCAGTAAAATTTGATTTTGAATATCGTGATGATAAGCAAGAATACCATTTAGATCAAGGTTTAACCCCAAAAAGTTTTTACGATAAGTATGTTGGCTGGGACTTGAGTGAATATGTATCAGTTATTAATGCACCCACTGAAGATAAGCCATACAATCATACTTATTCAGTTGAGATGTTAGGTAACGTTGTTGGTGGTCGCGAAGTTAAACACTTAAATGTTGAAATTGCAACGTTTAAAGAATTAGCCATTAAACAACTTAGTGCGGGCCAATCAGTTTGGTTTGGAGTTGACATGGGACCACAAATTGAACGTGACAATGGATTGATGGCAACGGGAATCCATCGTGAAGATGAATTGTTTGATATTGATCTTTCAATGACGAAAGCCGAACGTTTAGATTACGGCGAAAGCTTAATGACACATGCTATGGTCTTGACGGGGGTTGATTTAGTTGATGGCAAACCAACTAAATGGAAGGTTGAAAATTCATGGGGTGACAAAATTGGTAACAAGGGTTACTTTACGATGTCTGATGACTGGATGAGTGAATACTGTTATCAAGTGGTTATTAAAAAAGAATTTTTACCTGCTAACTTGGTGGCAGCATATGATGAAAAGCCAACCGAATTACAACCATGGGATCCAATGGGAGCCTTAGCATAAACTTACATTTAATGTAAAAAAGAACATGAAATTAAAAGCAAATGCCCGATATGACGGTATTTGCTTTTTGCATTGTAAAGATACATTTACAAAGCGTTACAATATCAATACTTTAAAGTGTAGATGATGTTTACATTATTGCGATATATTTATACATGTAATCAAGTGCGACAAGGTTAATACCTACCACGCCTGTACTTATTTGTACGTTACTTATTATTAAGTTAATCCGTCTTACTTGCTTACTGAAGTATGCTATTAATTAATTTTCGCACTAAAAGTGCTGAAGGAGTATGAATATTATGAAGAAAATCGTCACATTGGGTGCCACAGTTGCAGTAGCAGCATTTATGTTAGCTGCATGTGGAAACACTGGTTCAAAGAACTCAGCTAAGTCAGGTTCAAACTCAAGCGAAGTTAGCGGTAAAGTGCTTGCCGTTGGTTCAACTGCGCTTCAACCATTGGCTGAACAAGCTGGTGCACAATTCCAAAATGACAATCCAAAGGCTTCTGTTGAAGTTCAAGGTGGTGGTTCAGGTGCCGGCCTTTCACAAGTTGCCGCTGGATCTGTTCAAATCGGTGATTCTGATATTTTTGCTGAACAAGGTAAGAGCATCGATGCAAGCAAGTTAGTTGACCACAAGGTTGCCGTAGTTGGTATGGCACCAGTTGTTAACAAAGACGCTAAAGTTAAAAACGTTTCACAACAACAATTGATTGATATCTTTACTGGTAAGATTACTAACTGGAAACAAGTTGGTGGTGCAGATGAAAAGATCGTTCTTGTTAACCGTGCTGCTGGTTCAGGTACTCGTGTAACTTTCGAACAATTTGGTTTGAAGGGTGCAAAGCCTAAGGCATCTCAAGAACAAGACGCTAACGGTACTGTTCAAAAAATCGTTGCTACTACACCAGGTGCTATCTCATACTTAGCATTCTCATACCTTACAGGTGCGAACTTACAAGCTCTTTCAATCGATAACGTTAAGCCAACTGATGCCAACGTTGTGACTAACGACTGGAAGATCTGGGGTTACGAACACATGTACACTAACGGTGAAGCTAAGGGTGCTACTGCAGCCTTCTTGAAGTACATGGTTTCACCAGCTATCCAAAACGGTCTTGTTAAGAAGCTTGGTTACTTACCAATTTCTGACATGAAGGTTACTCGTGACGCTTCAGGTTCAGTTAAGTAATTTAAAGTTTTAATTTAAAATATTCAATCAAAAAAGCCATGTCCAATTTGGACATGGCTTTTTAATTATGCCCGAGTATAAGGAATCTCTTGATAGCCTTCTTGCCCAAGGGTTAGCGTGACATTTCCACCAAGTAAATCAGTCACAGCTTTACTAAATGAAGTTGTTTCGGTTAAACGAATGGGTAATGTTAATGTAACAACATCACTATATTCAATTTGAGGCGTCGGATAAGCGTTTTGTTGTAACCAATAATTTAATGAATCTAATTGATTATATTGAATTGTTAAATGAACGGTTTGCATAACGAGGCGTTCGACGAGCCCAACCGCATCAATCCCACTTGCAGCACTGCCAGCATAGGCCCGAATTAACCCGCCAGCCCCAAGTTTGATGCCACCAAAGTAGCGGGTAACAACGACGCAAACATCATGAATTTGATTTCGTTTGAGGACTTCTAAAATAGGTACGCCGGCAGTCCCACTTGGTTCACCATCATCGCTAGCACGTTGAATTTGATCTTGATCACCAAGCATAAACGCATAGCAATTATGATTAGCTTTGTTATGCGTTTTTTTTGTGGTAGCAATAAAGGCCAACGCTTCTTCTTCTGAAGTAATCCGTTTAAGGCTCGCGATAAACCGTGATTTTTTGATAATCGTTTCATCGCTGAAATCGCTGGTAATGGTTAAATATTGAGTCATTTGCCAATTTCCTATCGGTTAATTTATGTAAAAGTACGTATTTATTTTCCTGAGTCTATTTTAGCAAGAGATGAAAGGAGAAGCAAAATGCTGATGAGTAACTTGTATGGGAGATTAGTCGTGGTTCGTAATACCCAAGCACAAGCATTACAGACGAAATATCCACAGTTACAGGTTCAAGCTGCAATTAAAGATAATTATTGTCAAAGATGTTATGCACAGATAATGAAAGCGTGGCAGTTACCAAATGGCCATCGCTATTGTGGCCGTTGCTTACAATTTGGCCGCGTGACAACCCAAGATATATTAGTCAGCGTGCCGGAACCTAATCGGTTTCCACCCTTTGAAAATTGGCAGTGGTCCGGACAGTTAACGGCGGCTCAGATGCAAGTTGTGGCCGAGATTAACCACCATCAACACCATCATTTAGTTTGGGCCGTTACGGGTGCTGGTAAAACAGAAATGCTATTTCCAATTATTGCACAAGCTTTGGCAAATAAGCAGCGGATTTGTATTGCGGCTCCCCGCATTGATGTCATTTTAGAAATTGCGCCGCGCATTGTGGCCGTTTTTCCTAACATCCCGTTAGTGGTGTTATATGGACAAGCGGAGGAACCATATCATTACACGCAATTGGTGATTTGTACAACGCATCAATTATTAAATTTTACGGCCGCCTTTGATTTATTAGTGATAGATGAAATTGATGCTTTTCCGTTTGTTAATAATCCGTTACTTAAACATACACCTAAACGCGCCTTAAAAGCTACGGGGCGGTTAATTGGTTTAACCGCAACGCCAACGGTGCGACATTTATTACAATTTCAAAAACGAAGTTATTTACCAGCCCGTTTTCATGGCCATCCATTGCCACGGATAAACGTGCGCCAAGTTAGTAAATGGCGCCAATTAATTAATACACAGCAATTACCAGCATTGCTTACTAAATATCTGCAACAAAATAAGCACCAATGCTTGATTTTTGTCCCGACAATTCGGGAAACAAAAATACTTGAACATATTATCCAACGGCATTTTAAGACGTTAGCAATTATGAGTGTCTCCGCGCAAGATCTGCAAAGAACTGAAAAAGTTCAGTTGATGCGCCAACGTAAAATTCAATATTTGATCACCACAACAATTTTGGAACGTGGGGTGACGTTACCAGATATTGATGTCATTATTTTAGGAGCGGATCATCCGAATTTCACCAGTCGTAGTTTATTGCAAATTGCGGGGCGGGTTGGTCGTAAAATATCACGGCCAACGGGGTTAGTGCTAGCAATTGTCAGTCAACCGAGTTGGCAAGTATTAGTAGCCCAGCTAACGATTAAATGGCTCAATCATCAAGCAAATAAAGGAGTTAAACATGAATTGTAAACTTTGTAGCTCTTTTATAACGTATGAAGTATCCTTTGTTGATATTTTATGGTTTAAAAGTATTGAAGAGCCATTAATATGCGATAAGTGCCGGGCGAAATTCGTATATTTAAGCCCAAATGGTTGTCCCCAGTGTAATCGCCAACAAGATGAACACGACGTTTGTTTTGATTGCCAACGTTGGAATCGGCAACACGCCCCCCTGATTAACCGAGCATTATTACGTTATAATGATACGATGAAACAATTTATACAAGCGTATAAGTATCAGTACGATTTTACGTTAGCACAAGTTTTTAAAGCTGAATTTACCGCTTTTCTAAAGCAAGCTGGGGATGTCGTATACGTACCAATTCCAATGAAAAGTACGCAACGGCAATTTAATCAAGTCACAGCTTTAATCAATCAAAATAAACTAAAATTAGTTGAGGTTTTGGTAGTAAAGCCAACCGTATTTGATCAAAAACAAGCCCAACGAAACCGTCAACAGCGCCTAACTAGCGAGCAACCTTTTTGTGTAAATCCGCATTTAGTTGCTGCGATTAAAGCTAAAAAGATTGTCTTAATAGATGATATTTATACCACTGGGACGACCCTTCACCATGCGGTAGCCGTGCTAAGGCAATATACAACGGCGGAAATCGTTAGTTATACTTTATGTCGGTAAAGTGAATTCGTTTACATTTAATGTAAAGATGGTTTATAATTACATTAAGGTAAGCGAATGCTTAGTATTTGCTAACACCAAAACCTTGAGAGTTTTAGCTTTCAAGTCGAAGGGAGATTTTTATTATGTTAAAAATTGATGTACGTGGTGTAAACATTGAGGTTACTGATGCGATCCGTGAATATGTTGAAAAACGTTTGGAAAAATTAAACCGTTTCCTTGACGATGCAACTGATTCATTAGCACATGTAAAAGTGGGCGTTTACCCAGAAAAGGCCGCAAAGGTTGAAGTGACAATTCCACTTCCATACTTAACTTTACGTGCTGAAGATACTCAAGCTGATTTATACGCAGCGATTGATTTAGTTGTTGATAAATTAGAACGTCAAATCCGTAAGCACAAGACAAAGGTTAACCGTAAGTCACGTGAAAAGGGTTATAAAGGGCTTGACTTTACTGGTGAAACCGCCGATCTTGATGTGGATACCGAAGATAATTTAGAAATTGTGCGTAATAAGCATATTTCATTGAAGCCAATGGATTCAGAAGAAGCCGTGCTTCAAATGGAATTACTTGGTCATGAATTCTTTATCTTTGAAGATGAAGATCAACGCGTTAATGTAGTGTACCGCCGCGCTGATGGTCGTTATGGCTTGATTGAAGCTGACCGTGATTAGTTAAATATTAATGTTTATTTTGAGCAGTCAACTTATAATTTAAGTTGGCTGCTTTTTTGTAGTAATTAATTATCAATATAATATAGTAAGAAAATCGGATAAAAGTCAGAAAAATAAGTTTTTTTACCGGGAGTTTCTTTAATCATTGCATATTTTCTGATAATATATAGGTTGGAGTAATTTAACTTAGTATCAATATTTAAACTGAAAATCGAATTGAAAAGAAGGATTTAGAATTTATGGCTAACTTTTTACGCACATGGATTGAAAGCGATACTCGTGATTTAAAACGTCTCAGCAAAATCGCTGACAATGTTGAAAGTCATGCTGATGCCATGGCGGCATTAAGCGATGAAGAATTAAAAGCTAAAACAACTGAATATCAAGAACGATACCAAAAAGGTGAATCATTAGATAAATTATTACCTGAAGCATTTGCGACGATTCGTGAAGCTGATAAGCGGGTCCTTGGTTTATTCCCATTCCGCGTGCAAATTATGGGATCAACTGTTTTACATGAAGGTAACATTGCCGAAATGCGGACCGGTGAAGGTAAGACTTTGACGGCCACAATGGCAGTTTATTTGAACGCGATTTCTGGTGACGGGGTCCACGTTGTGACAGTTAATGAATACTTGTCTGCACGTGACGCGGCTGAAATGGGTGAAGTTTATAATTGGTTGGGCTTATCAGTTGGTGTTAATGCTTCTGATATGAGTCCTGAAGAAAAGCGGGCTGCATACCAAGCCGATATTACGTACTCAACTAACTCTGAGTTAGGTTTTGATTACTTACGTGATAACATGGTGACGGATCCAGCAGAACGGTCACAACGACCATTGAACTTCGCGATTGTCGATGAAGTTGACTCAATTTTAATTGATGAAGCGCGGACACCATTGATTATCTCTGGCCCATCATCAGGCACAACGGCGTTATACCAACGGGCTGACCGGTTTGTTAAGACTTTAACGGTTAAAGATGATTACAAAGTTGATTTGGAATCTAAGACGATTACGTTAACTGATGCTGGAATTAAGAAGGCTGAAGAATTCTTTAATCTTGATAACTTGTATGATGCTGAAAATACAGCATTGACGCACCACTTGGATCAAAGTCTACGGGCCAACTTTATTATGTTAAAAGATAAAGACTATGTCGTTTCAGACGATGAAGTTATGATTGTTGATAGCTTTACCGGTCGGATTATGGATGGTCGTCGTTTCTCAGACGGTCTTCACCAAGCCATTGAAGCTAAGGAACATGTTGAAATTCAAGATGAAAATAAGACGATGGCCAACATCACTTATCAAAACTTCTTCCGGATGTACAAAAAGCTATCTGGGATGACGGGGACGGCGCAAACCGAACGTGAAGAATTCCGGGAAATTTACAACATGGAAGTTATTTCAATTCCAACTAACCGACCAGTATCACGGATTGATGAACCCGACTTGCTTTATCCATCATTGAAAAACAAGTTTGATGCCGTAGTTGACTTAGTTAAAGAACTACACAGTAAAGGTCAACCAATCTTAATTGGGACGGTTGCGGTTGAAACGTCTGAATACTTAGCTCACTTACTTGATAATGAAAACATTCCGCACAATGTGTTGAATGCCAAAAACCACGCTAAAGAAGCCGAAATTATTGCTAATGCTGGGCAACAAGGTGCCGTAACGATTGCCACCAATATGGCTGGTCGGGGAACTGATATTAAGCTTGGACCGGGAGTTTCCGAACTTGGTGGTTTAGCAGTTATCGGAACTGAACGGCACGAATCACGGCGGATTGACAACCAATTACGGGGACGTTCAGGTCGTCAAGGGGATAAGGGATATTCACAATTCTTCTTATCACTTGAAGATGATTTGATGCAACGGTTTGGTGGTGAAAAAATTCGGGCCATCATGGAACGGATGAACCTTGAAGATGATGACGCCGTTATTAAAAACCGTTTGATTACGCGGTCGGTTGAATCAGCTCAAAAACGGGTTGAAGGTAACAACTATGACTCACGTAAAAATGTCTTACAATATGATGATGTTATGCGTGAACAACGTGAAGTTATTTACCGTGAACGCAACCAAATCATTGATGCAACTGATGATTTGAAAAATGTTTTATTACCAATGGTAAAACGGACTATTACGCGCGTAGTTGATGCCCACACCTTTGGTAAAGAAGCTGAATGGAACTTGGATGCGATTGTTGATTTTGCCACTTCCGTGATTGTTCCTGAAGGCTCAATTAACCTTAATGATTTAGGCGGTAAGAGTAAGGAACAATTGATTGATTTCTTATATCAAAAAGCGCTTGGTATTTACGATGAAAAGGCGAAATTACTTTACGAACCAGCCCAAATGTTGGAATTCGAACGAGTTGTTATCTTGCGCGTTGTAGATAGTCACTGGACTGATCACATTGATGCAATGGATCAATTACGTCAAGGAATTGGTCTTCGTGGTTATGGTCAATTGAACCCATTAGTTGAATACCAATCAGAAGGGTTCCGGATGTTTGAAGAAATGATTGCTGATATTGAATATGACGTAACGCGCTTATTCATGAAAGCTGAAATTCGGCAAAACTTAACAATGTAAATTGTTACCCGAACGCGTTTAAAAAGGTCGAGACTAGCATAAAAAACCAAAAATCTGACCGAATTTGTAATTCAGTCAGATTTTTCTAGTTTTATACCATAGTTAATCATTTTTTTTGCGCGAATCTGTTTAAATATTAAGTAAATACGATGCTAACAAGGAGGAAACTTGCGCATGGAATTAAGCGAAGCAAAGAAAAAACTTGAAGTTATGCAACTTGAAGTCGCTAAATTTGGGGCATCCCTTGATTTGGATGCTTTAGATGGCCAAATTGCTGAAAATGAATATGAAATGAGCCAAAGTGAATTTTGGAATGATAATCAAGCGGCGCAAAAAGTTATTGATGAAACTAATCAATTAAAGAAACGCCGCGATGAATACACGGATTTAGTTGATGGGGTGGATAATATTGCCACGACAATCGAATTACTAGCCGAAATGCCTGATGAGGACTTACAAGCTGAATTAGAGACGGAAATTACCACCCTCGAAGGACGCTTAGAGAGTTATCGCTTGGCGCAACTATTGAATGAACCTTATGATGCTAATGATGCCATTTTAGAAATTCACCCGGGTTCTGGGGGTACCGAGTCTGCCGATTGGGGCCAGAATTTATTCCGGATGTACACGCGCTGGGCCGAACAACATGATTTCAAAGTTGAAATCATGGATTATCAACCGGATGACGTTGCGGGAGTATCATCGGTAACGCTAGCAATTAAAGGGTACAATGCCTATGGATACTTGCGTTCGGAAAAAGGTGTGCACCGGTTTGTCCGTATTTCACCATTTGATTCAGCCGGTCGTCGGCACACTTCATTTGTGTCAATTGATGTAATGCCAGAAATTGATGATAGTGTCGAAGTAGATATTAGTTGGGACGATATTAAAATGGATGTTTTCCGGGCTTCCGGGGCTGGGGGACAACACATTAACAAAACTAGTTCAGCGGTGCGGTTGACGCACATTCCAACTGGGATTGTGGTGGCTTCCCAAGCACAACGTTCACAATTTCAAAATAAAGATACAGCCTTAGCGATGTTAAAATCAAAGTTGTATCAATTAGAAATGGAAAAGAAAGAACAAGAACGTGCGGCCATCGCGGGCGAACAAATGGAAAATGGTTGGGGTTCACAAATTCGTTCATATGTCTTCCACCCATACAGTATGGTTAAAGATCACCGGACAAATTTTGAAACCAGTAATCCGCAAGCCGTGATGGATGGTAATATTGATCCGTTTATTATGGCGTACTTACAATGGAAATTAAGTTTACAAAATCCAGAATAAACTTATGTTTACAAAACATTTACAAAAGCTATACAGCAACAGATGTATAGCTTTTTTATTAGTTTGGTATACTTATAGTAAATATGTATCTGTGAGGATTTAAGAATGCGAAAAGTTTTGGTGGTCGATGATGAACCGGCAATTGCAACACTGCTTGAATATAATTTAAAACAAGCAAATTACGAAGTACAAGTTGTGAATGATGGTTTGCAAGCATTTGAAGCCGGACGCACAAACCAATATGATGTAATTTTATTGGATTTGATGCTACCTGGGATTGATGGGATTGATGTCACTAAAAAATTACGTCAAGAAAAAGTAAAAACTCCAATTATCATTATCACAGCTAAAGGTGATGAATTTGATAAAGTGCTCGGCTTAGAAATTGGTGCCGATGATTATATTACGAAGCCTTTTAGTCCCCGCGAAGTGTTGGCACGGATTAAAGCCGTTATGCGGCGGTATGAAGATTTAGCTAATGCCAGTGATCAGGGTGAAAGTGGTGCAATTTTACGTTTTTCAGGTGTTCAAATTGATAAAAATCGTAAAGCAGTCACAATTGAGGGTAATGATATCAATTTGACCCCAAAAGAATTTGAATTACTATTGTTCTTAGTTGAACGTAAAAATCGCGTTCTTAGCCGTGAAGAAATTCTTAGTGGGGTTTGGGGCTATGATTATGCTGGTGAAACGCGAATGGTCGACATTCATATTTCACACTTACGTGAAAAGTTGGAAGTAGATGTGAAAAATCCACAAATTCTAAAAACGGTCCGCGGTTTTGGTTACCAATTTGTAGTTAAGAAGGATTAGCCCATGCAAAAACAAATGTGGCGACGAATTATTTTAATAAGTGCCGTTTTACTAAGTATTAACATTAGTATTATGTTGATTTTAGTGCGCATTTTAGACACGATGCTGAAGTTAAATTTTATTTGGGTCGCTATTATTGCCAGCATGGTTGTCACGGTTGTCCAAATTTGTATGTACACAATGATTGTTATCCAAAGGCAAACGTATTTAAATGCGATGACTGAGAAACTGGAAGCAATTGCTGCCGAAAAAAATCCAAGCCATATTTTATTGGATAAAGGTGATCCTTATTATGATGTCATTAATGCCATTAATAAGGTCCAATCATTTGAAAGTAATAAAGTTTATTGGTTACGTCGGCGAGAAGGTGAATTATCAACATTAATTCAACATTTACCAGTCGGGGTTTTGGTTGTTAATCACCACCGTAAAATTAAAATAATGAATGCCGCCGCTAACCATTTGTTGGGTGTTAAATTAGTGATTGGGGAGCTGTTATATAGTATTATTACTAATCACTATGCCTTGACGGCGATGTTGGAATGTGCGATGGAAACCCATCAAGATCAACGTAAAGCAATTCAAATTGAAACGGATGAAGGTATTAAGCATTTAGAAGTCACGATGGTTTACCACGAAACTTCTAAAACCCACTTTCAAATTGTCATTATTATTTATGACTTAACCGAAGTTGTTCAACTTGAACAAATGCAAGTCGATTTTGTTTCCAATGCCTCACACGAATTAAAAACCCCGATTACCGCAATTAATGGGTTTGCGGAAACGCTATTAGCTGGGGCTAAAGATGATCCGGCGACGTTAGAACAATTTTTGACGATTATCAATAATGAAAGTAAACGCTTGATTGATTTAGTCGAAGATGTTTTATCGATTTCACGTTTTACGACGACAGATGTTGGTGATGAACAAAGTGATGAGCCAATTATGATTAAAGGCTGGCTTGATGATGAGATTACGAGTATGTCACGCATTGCGGCCACAAAGAATATTGAACTTATTAATGCTACAGCTGTGACATTTAACGTTGCAACTAAACCTAATTATTTAACGCAAATTGTTAAAAATGTGATTAGTAATGCTATCAAATATAATAAAGAAGGTGGGGCCGTGGTAATCACAGCCCAACCAATTAATGAAGGTTGGCAATTAGAAATTAAGGACAATGGGATTGGGATTCCAAGTAAGCAATTGCCCCGTGTATTTGAACGTTTTTATCGTGGGGATGCTTCGCGGACGCAGCAAATTGCGAGTGGTACTGGTTTGGGCTTAGCAATTGTTAAAGAATTGGTGACAAAGTTAAACGGTGAAATTAGTTTGAAAAGTCAAGTTGGCGTTGGCACAACGGTAACAATTATTTTTAATAACGTATAAACATTAAACACAGCTTAAAGCTTAATAACTTAAACGTCTAATCAATGCGATGATTAGACGTTTTTTAGCTTGCTTAAAGAACATTTACAAAACATTTACATTACCACTACAGCGGATTTACGTTATTTACGTATACTAGCCTAGTAAGTAAATTTAGATATACGAAAATTATGCAGGGGAGGATACAAAAGATAAACGTGGCGAATATTTCGACACGGACTTTTTTGTTGATTGAATTTAAAAATAGAATAATATTGTGTATTTAGCAGAAGTTAGAATTTAGCAAACATAAATTACATTATCTGCTGCTGTAGTAGATAGCTTTTGATACATAGTTGTGCTGCATAAGAGCAATGTGTACTTAAGTGGGTTAATTAGAAGGAGAGTGCTCATGGATCAAATCCGTGAAAGTTTATTAAAGACATCAATCGCAACCAAGCGTGAACGTTTCGGGCGATCAATTACAATGGCAGCATTGATTTTGATTGCAGTCATCGTCGTTTCAATTTTTTACTTTATTGCATCTAAAGGGTTATCAACATTCTTTGTTGATAAAATCAATGTCTGGGAATTCTTAAGTGGTAAAACTTGGAATCCTGGTACTACTGATGCCCATGGTAAACAAGAAGTTGGGGCCTTGCCAATGATTGTCGGATCATTTTTAATTACGGTCCTTTCAGCCATTATTGCGACACCATTTGCAATTGGTACGGCGGTATTCATGACAGAAATTTCACCAAAGCACGGTGCCCGAATTTTACAACCAGTTATTGAATTATTGGTTGGGATTCCATCAGTTGTCTATGGTTTCATTGGTTTGACTGTCATCGTCCCACTTCAACGACACATTTTTGGTGGTTCAGGTTTTGGGGTTTTAGCCGGAACAGTGGTCTTATTCGTAATGATTTTACCAACTGTAACATCAATGACGGTTGATACTTTACGTTCAGTCCCACAATATTACCGTGAATCAGCACTTGCGATTGGGGCAACTCGTTGGCAAGCAATTTACAAAGTTATTTTACGTGCGGCCACACCAGGGATTTTAACGGCAATCGTGTTCGGAATGGCCCGCGCCTTTGGGGAAGCCCTTGCGGTCCAAATGGTGGTTGGGAATGCCCCAATTTTGCCAACAAACTTAACTAGTCCAGCCGCAACTTTGACATCAATTTTAACGCAAGGAATTGGTAACACTGTGATGGGATCAATGCAAAACGATGTGCTTTGGACATTGGCCTTGATTTTATTATTTATGTCATTAGTATTTAACATTATTATTCGTGTGATTGGTAAGAAGGGAGAATTGAAATAATGAATGCAAAAATTTCAAATAAGATTGCTACGGCAGTCCTATATCTAATTGCGGGATTAGTCGTTCTTCTTTTAGCTGGATTACTTGGATTTATCTTAGTTAGTGGTGTACCACACTTAAGTTGGCACTTTTTAACAAGTCCTTCATTGGCCTTCCAAGCTGGTGGGGGGATTGAGTTCCAATTGTTTAACTCAATCTATCTTTTATTTATCACAATGTTGATTTCCTTTCCAATTGCCTTGGGTGCGGGAATCTACTTAAACGAATACGCGAAGCAAAACATGTTTACAACGATTATTCGAACAGCCATTGAAATTTTAAGTTCATTGCCATCAGTTGTGGTTGGATTGTTTGGTTTCTTGTTGATTGTTGTTAAATTACAATTAGGGTTCTCAATCCTTTCAGGGGCGATTGCGTTGACAATTTTCAACTTACCATTGTTAACACGTTCGGTTGAAGGTTCATTGAAGTCAATTCCTGATTTACAACGTGAAGCTGGTTCAGCCTTAGGATTATCAAAATGGGAAACTGTAATTCACGTGATTTTCCCAGCCGCCCTTCCAAGTATTGTTACAGGGATTGTGCTTTCAGCTGGTCGGGTATTCGGGGAAGCCGCCGCTTTGATCTACACGGCCGGTCAATCAGCTCCAGCCCTTGACTTCACTGACTGGAACCCATTTGATGCTACGAGCCCATTAAACTTGATGCGTCCAGCTGAAACTTTAGCGGTGCACATTTGGAAAATTAACTCTGAAGGTATTCAACCTGATGCTGCACAAGTATCTGCCGGTGCTTCAGCTGTCTTAATCATTGCAGTTTTAATTTTCAACATATCTGCACGTTGGATTGGTAAAGCGCTCTACAAACGTTTGACATCAGCTCGTTAAACCACGGGTATCTGAAAGGAATTAAAGTATGTTAGAAAATGAAGCATTAAATACTGATAACGCACCATTACGGAACATTTATCGTTTTGGTGAGGATGCAGAAATTGCATTATCAACCCACGGCTTACGGGTATTCTATGGTGATAACGAAGCATTGTCAGAAGGTGATTTAGAATTTGAACGGTACAAGATTACATCTTTAATCGGAGCATCAGGTTCTGGTAAATCAACATTCCTACGGTCACTTAACCGGATGAATGATAATATTGCGACCGTTAAAGGACAAATTATGTACCGCGGCATTGACATTAATTCTAAAGAAGTTGATGTTTACGAAATGCGTCGGCACATTGGCATGGTTTTCCAACGACCAAACCCATTTGCTAAATCAATTCGTGATAATATCACGTTTGCTTTGAAGCAACGTGGAATGCGCGATAAAGCCAAGCTTGAAGAGATTGTTGAAACATCACTTAAGCAAGCGGCCCTTTGGGATCAAGTTAAAGATGACTTAGGTAAAAGTGCGTTGGCATTATCTGGGGGTCAACAACAACGGTTAGTAATTGCGCGGGCAATTGCGATGAAACCCGATATTTTATTACTTGATGAACCAGCGAGTGCGTTGGACCCAATTTCAACTTCACAAATTGAAGATACTTTGCTTGAACTTAAAGAAAAGTACACGATTGTTATCGTTACGCACAACATGCAACAAGCCGCACGGATCTCTGATTACACAGCATTCTTCCACTTAGGAAAAGCGATTGAGTATGATGAAACCCGTAAGATCTTTACACGGCCAAAGGTTAAGTTAACGAACGATTATATCTCAGGTAATTTCGGGTAGTATAGGAGGCCACAATGGCAGATTCAATTTTAACAACAGAAAATGTGCGCCTTTACTATGGCGATAAAGAAGCCTTACACGGTTTTGATTTAGATTTTCCTGAAAAAGGAATTACTGCTTTAATTGGACCTTCAGGTTCAGGTAAGTCAACGTATATTCGGGCAATTAACCGGATGCACGATTTGACTGAAGGGGTAACGGTTACTGGAAACTTCATGTTTAAAGGTAACAACATTTATGCACCAACAACTGATACGGTTGAATTACGGAAACAAATTGGGATGGTTTTCCAACAACCCAATCCCTTCCCATTCTCAATTTATGACAACGTGGCCTTTGGGTTACGGATTGCGGGTAAGACTAAAAAAGTTGAACTTGATGAAATTGTTGAAAAATCTTTAAAGCAAGCGGCCATTTGGGATGAAGTTAAAGATGTGCTCCATAAGAGTGCATTATCACTTTCTGGGGGCCAACAACAACGGGTTTCAATTGCCCGAACATTAGCCGTATCACCTGATATTTTGTTGTTGGATGAACCAACTAGTGCGTTGGACCCGGTTTCTTCACACAAAATTGAAGAAACTTTGATGAACATTCGTAACGATTACACGATTATTATCGTTACACACAATATGTCTCAAGCATCTCGTATTTCTGATCGTACCGCATTTTTCATGGATGGGAACTTGATCGAAGTTAGCCCAACTACGCAATTATTTACTGATCCAAAAGAAAAACAAACACAAGATTATATCACTGGTCGTTTTGGCTAGGTAACGGGAATAGGAGATTATTATGCGACGCTTATTTGATGAAGAACTATCAGATTTGGATGCTTCTTTTACTGAAATGGGGATGCTTGTCAGTGAAACCATTGGTAAAGCCGTTGTGGCGTTTGTGAACCATGACCGTGACACAGCATTGGAAATTATCAAATCTGATGAACAAATTAACCAACGCGAAGTAGCGATTGAAAAGAAGACTTTCGAAATGATTGCTTTGTATCAACCAGTGACAATTGATTTACGTGAAATTGTGACAGTTTTAAAAGCGGTCTCTGAACTTGAACGAATGGGCGACCATGCGCGTGATGTGGCCGAAGCAACTATTCGGGTTAAAGGAACTAAGCGTTCAGCAGAAATCGAAGAAACAATTGCTAAGATGGGTGAACAAACTCGTCAAATGGTAAAAGATATCCTTGGGGTCTATGTTAACGATGATGCCCAAGCTGCTAGTATTATTGCCGCTAACAATGTTAGTGTTGGCGAATTATCACACCAAGTCCGGTTGGATGTGATTGCAAACATTGAAAAAGATAGCGAATTAGCAACGTCAGGAACGGACTACTTAATCGTAGCGGGTCACTTGAAGCGGATTGCTGATTATGTAACGAACATTGCGGAATGGATTGTTTACAAGCGTACAGGTAAAATCGTTGATTTAAACCCTGGCAACAGCAGTTCATTTGTTTAGTAAATACTGATCTTAAGAATCCCGGCAAGATTAATTTCTTGCTGGGATTTTTTTCAGTGGGGATGCAAATGAATTCCTTAGTACGACAGTAACGGGGGATCAATTGCCTAAAGCTTTGGTTAGCATTTGGCATTTTTAGTGTTAAAAACCTAGTAGATAAGATAAAATTAAAGGGTAAAGCTATAAAATATTAAGTTTACGAGGTATAGAAAAGTTAATGAAACAAACAAAGAAATTACGACGTTCTAATAATCGCGTTGTGTTTGGAGTTTTGGGCGGCTTTGCCGAATATTTTGAAATTGATGCCAAAATCGTGCGGTTATTATTTATGGTCATCGCGCTATTAGTCATCATTGGAAGTCATTTCCATATTGGGTTTGGATCATGGTTGTTAATCTACTTATTAGCAACTATCCTGATGCCCGCTCCGGTCGGAAGTTGGTTAAATATTTTTAGTCAACTTCGAGATGCTAGTCGTGAACAACAAGCTAATGGGCAAGCTAAAAGTGGCCCAAGTCCACGGCGCACAACCCGACAAAAAACAAATCCACAAAAACCAACCATTATTGTTGATGGTGAGGTTCTTGATGAAAGTAATCCAAAGAAAGATAAGTAATATATGACATTTTTACAACGAGTAATTATCAATGTAATTAGTTTCACCGCACTGGCAGGTTTACTGCAAAGTACGCAAATTTTTTATGTTGGCAGCATTTGGGCAGCTTTAGGGGCGGCAATTGTATTGGCGTTGCTAAATGCATTTGTTAAACCGTTTTTGGTAATTATTTCTTTGCCAATTACGATTATGACCTTGGGCCTCTTTAGTATTATCATTAACGCATTATTACTGGAATTAACAGCCTATCTAGTTGGTACCCATAATTTTCACTTTGCATCGTTTGGGGCGACCATTTTGATGGCAATTATTATGTCAGTGATTAATGCAATTGTTTCAAATTATTTTAATCGCGAAAATTAGGAGAATACAGTAAATGGCAGACGTTGTTAAGGTACGAGATTTAGTTGAAAATACTCGTTTAGAAGTTGTGGCCGGTTCAGAATTTTTAGATCGGATTATTACGACTGGGGATATTTCACGGCCAGGTTTGGAAATGACAGGTTATTTTAGTTACTACGCACCTAACCGTGTGCAGTTACTAGGAATTACCGAAATTTCATTTTCAAAGCGCATGAGCCATGATGAACTATTAATGGTTGCCCGTAAAATGGCTTCCAAAGAAACGCCAGCGTTTGTTGTTTCAACCGGCCTTAAGGTACCCGATGAGTTTATTCAAGCTGCTGCTGAAGCGCAAATTCCAATTTTAGGTACTAAATTAACATCATCCCGGATTTTAGCTAACATGACTTACTTTTTAGGGGGCAAGTTAGCAGAACGACAATCAGTGCATGGGGTCTTGGTTGACATTTATGGTTTGGGAGTCTTGATTACGGGTGATTCTGGGGTTGGTAAATCTGAAACCGCACTGGAATTAGTGCGCCGTGGTCACCGCTTAGTGGCTGATGATCGCGTTGATGTTTATCAACAAGATGAAGAACGCTTAGTTGGTGAAGCACCCGCCATTTTGAATCACTTGATGGAAATTCGGGGAGTGGGGATTATTGATGTGATGAATCTCTACGGGGCTGGAGCAGTCCGTTCACATGCAACTATTGCGATGAATTTACACCTACAAACGTGGACGCCAGATGCTAAATTTGATCGCCTCGGTAATGCTGGTGATGTTTTAAGCATTTTTGGAGTGGATATCCCACGCTTTGCGGTACCAGTCCGCACGGGTCGTAACTTAGCCATCATTATTGAAGCCGCGGCAATGAACTTCCGTGCTAAATCAATGGGGTATGATGCGATGAAGAAGTTTGATGATAATTTAAATAAATTAATTGCTGAAAACAGCGAAAAATAAGTGAGAGTTGGGGATTGATAATTGATTGATTTAATAACAGCTTTAAATCCAATTGCGTTTAAAATTGGTGGCTGGCCGGTACACTGGTATGGGGTAATTATTGCCAGTGCGGTTGTGTTGGCCGTGACGCTATCTGTACGGGAAGCCAAACGGCGGCATTTAATCTCAGATGACATTTATGATGTGATTCTAATTGGGATGCCCGTAGCATTAGTAACCGCCCGGATTTACTATGTGATTTTTGAATGGCCATATTATAGTCAACATCCAGCGCTAATTCCAGCAATTTGGGATGGTGGAATTGCGATTTACGGTGGTTTGATTGGTGGCTTGCTCGTCGTCTTATTCGTGACGCGGCATAAGCTAATTAATACGTGGTTGTACCTCGATATTATTGCACCAACGGTTATTTTGGCCCAAGGGATCGGTCGTTGGGGTAACTTTATGAATCAAGAAGCCTATGGCCGCATTGTTTCACATTCATTTTTGACAAATTTACACATTCCAACCTTTATTGTTAACCAAATGTTTATTGGTGGGCACTATCGGATGCCAACTTACTTATGGGAATCATTGTGGGATGTGACTGGGTTTATCGTTATTATGCTTTTACGCCACCGGCCACATCTTTTCAAGCAAGGTGAAGTGGTTTTAACCTATATTATTTGGTACTCATTCGGTCGGTTCTGGATTGAAGGAATGCGGACAGATAGTTTATACTGGGGACCATTCCGAGTATCACAAGTATTATCATTAATTTTATTCTTTGGGGCCATTGTTTTGTGGTATGTTCGTCGCAAACGCAAACCCGAAAATCGTTGGTATTTAGATGGTCATAGTTTGACCCAAAATATGTAGTAGTAATTGAGGAGATTGCACATGACAGAGAAAATTGCCGTTCTTGGAGCAGGTTCGTGGGGAACTGCGCTCGCAAATGTTTTAACCGAAAATGGTCATGACGTGCGTTTATGGTCCCATAATCCCGCCCAAGTAACTGAAATTAACGAAAAGCATACGAATACACGGTATTTAAAAGATGCTCAACTTAATGCTAATTTAGTTGCTTATGCTGATATGGCGGCGGCTGTTACGGGGGTTGAAATTGTTTTAAGTGTAGTGCCAACTAAAGCGGTCCGCGAAGTTGCTAGTAAATTAGCGCAAATTTTAGTTGCTAATGATCAAAAAGTAATCGTTGCGCATGCCACAAAAGGGATTGAACAAAAGACGTACAAGCGGGTTTCTGAAATGTTAAGTGAGGAAATTCCCGCCGCTAATACGATTGCGATTGCCGTTTTATCAGGACCATCACATGCAGAAGACGTGATTAAACATGACTTAACACTGGTAACGGTTGCGAGTGCTAGTATGCCAATTGCTGAACGGATTCAAAAAGCATTTTCAAATCATAATTTCCGCGTTTACACGAATGATGATGTTATCGGGACGGAAATGGGAAGTGCGCTTAAAAATATTATTGCCATCGGAGCTGGCGCATTAGTCAGTCTTGGTTATGGTGATAATGCAAAAGCCGCCTTATTAACACGGGGCTTAGCCGAAATTTCCCGATTAGGATTAGCATTTGGTGCCAATCCATTAACGTTTATCGGTTTATCTGGGGTAGGTGACTTGATTGTTACTGGAACTTCCAAAAATTCCCGTAACTGGCGCGCTGGTTACCAACTAGGCCTAGGTAAATCATTGGCGGAAGTTGAAGCGGAGATGGGGATGGTCATTGAAGGGGTTTCAACTACCAAAGCGGCAAAAGAACTCGCAGCCCAACGCCATGTTGAAATGCCAATTACAGATGCGATTTACCAAGTTCTTTATGAAGGTAAGGATATTAAAAAGGCCATTAAAGAATTGATGCAACGGGAGGCGACTTCAGAAATTGATTAAAAAACGTGTATGTAAGCGCTAAACCGTGCTAGAATGTAAGCATAATTAAATTATTAAGAAATAAAAAATATACAGACTAATTTGGGAGTATGTGAAATGAAATCAGTTAAAAAAGCAGTGATTCCTGCAGCTGGATTAGGAACTCGTTTTTTACCAGCAACGAAGGCATTGGCTAAAGAAATGTTGCCAATTGTTGATAAGCCAACTATTCAATTTATCGTTGAAGAAGCCCGCGCGGCTGGTATTGAAGATATTTTGATTGTTGATGGTAAGTCAAAACGTTCAATCGAAGATCACTTTGATTCAAATCCAGAACTTGAAGCCGCCCTTGAAGCTGATGGTAAACTTGAAAAGTTACAAATGGTTCAAGAAACGACTGATATTAACTTGTACTTCATTCGGCAATCAAAACCACGTGGTCTTGGTGATGCCGTGTTACAAGCCAAAGCTTTTGTGGGTGATGAACCATTCGTAGTATTACTTGGTGATGATATGACGCGTGATGAAGTCCCATTGACTAAGCAATTGATTAACCAATACGAAAAAACTGGTGAATCAACTTTAGCCGTTGTTAAAGTCCCTCACGAAGAAACGAAAAAGTATGGGGTGATTGATCCTATCGAAAAAGTAGGCGATAATTTATACCAAGTACGGCAATTCGTTGAAAAGCCAAATCCTGATGAGGCACCATCAGATTTAGCAATTATCGGTCGTTACTTACTAACACCAGAAATTTTTGAAGAACTTGAAAATACTAAGCCAGGTAAAGGTGGCGAAATTCAACTTACCGATGCCATCGATAGCTTGAACAAACGTCAACATGTCTATGCCCATGAATTTACTGGTCGTCGTTACGATATCGGTTCTAAGATTGGGTTCTTGGAAACTTCAATTGAATTTGGGCTTGAACACCCCGAAACGAAAGATGAATTACGTGAATACATCAAAAAACTTGCGCAAGAAATGTAAGCAATTGGTGTAAAACAAAGGACTAGGGCAGTGAAATGGCTAGTCCTTTTTTGATAAAATAAAAGTTAATGAGTGACTTACTTACTAAAGTATAGTAAAATGAATTAAACAAATTAAGCGAGGCAATTTAAATGGCAGAAAAAACTTATGATGCAATCGTTATCGGTGCTGGCCCTGGTGGGATGACAGCAGCTTTGTATCTCTCACGTTCTAACTCATCAGTTTTGATGATTGATCGTGGGGTATATGGTGGTCAAATGAATAATACCGCTGAGATTGAAAACTATCCTGGTTTTGATTCAATCTTAGGTCCGGATTTAGCTGAAAAGATGTACCAAAGTTCAACGCAATTTGGTGCCGAATACGCTTTTGGAACGGTAACTAAAATTGAAGACCACGGGGCAACTAAGACGGTTGTTACTGATATGGATACTTACGAAACTAAGAGTGTCATCATCGCAACCGGTGCCCAATACAAGAAATTAGGTGTGACTGGTGAAGAAGAATTTGGTGGCCGTGGAGTTTCATACTGTGCCGTTTGTGACGGGGCATTCTTCCGTAACAAGCATGTTATTGTTGTCGGTGGGGGTGATTCTGCCGTTGAAGAAGGAACTTATTTAGCTGGTTTAGCTGAAAAGGTTACGGTTTTACACCGTCGTGACAAGCTTCGCGCACAACAAATCTTACAAGACCGGGCCTTTGCAAATGACAAGATTAACTTTAAGTGGTTCACTGAGGTGCAAGAAATCTTAGGTGATGACAAAAAAGTTACTGGCGTTCGCGTAGTTGATAACCAAACCCAAGAAGTGACTGAAATTGCTGCTGACGGAGTCTTTATTTACGTTGGAATTAACCCAATTTCAGAACCATTCCTTGACCTTGGTATTACTAATGAACATGGTTGGATTGAAACTAATGATTCAATGGCAACTAAGGTTCCAGGAATCTACGCCCTTGGGGATGTTCGTGAAAAGGAACTTCGCCAAGTTACGACGGCGGTTGGTGATGGAGCTATTGCTGGCCAAAGTGCTTACGGTTACTTACAAACATTAGGTGATTAAAATTATAAAAATCAGATGGGAACTCGTTTTCTATCTGATTTTTTTTGGTTAATAAGTTATAATTAACATACAAATTAACTATTCGGAGGCAAATATTGTGAGTTGGAAAGATAACTATGAAGTTTGGCGTGATTACCAAAATTTAGCAACTGATTTACGTAGTGAGTTAGATGCTAAAGTGCATGATGAAGCAGCCTTGGAAGATGCTTTTTATCAACCAATGAGTTTCGGAACGGCAGGGATGCGTGGGGTGTTAGGAGCTGGAATTAACCGGATGAACATCTACACGGTTCGCCAAGCGACTGAAGGATTAGCAAAATTTATGGATACGTTATCTGCTGATGAACGTAAACGTGGGGTTGCCATTAGTTTTGATTCACGGCATAACTCAGAATTATTTGCCCATGAAGCCGCCCGAGTTTTGGGAACGCATGGTATTCAAGCGTATGTTTTTGAAAGTTTACGGCCTACGCCAGAACTTTCATTTACGGTTCGCCATTTGAAAACATATGCCGGTATTATGATTACGGCATCGCACAACCCGAAAGAATATAATGGTTACAAGATTTATGGTGAAGATGGTGGGCAAATGCCACCTAAGGAATCCGATTTAATTACGGGTTACATTCGCGAAGTAACTGATTTATTCGGGGTTAAAGTTGCCGATGAAGCAGAATTAATGGCTGCGGGTACGGTTAAAGTGATTGGTGAAGATATTGATCGCGCATACTTACAAGCCGTTAAGACGGTTACGATTAACCAAGAATTGATTGATACCGTTGGTAAAGACATGAAGGTAGTCTTTACGCCATTACATGGGACGGGGCAAATGATTGGTGAACGGGCCCTTAAAAATGCGGGCTTTAATAATTATGTGATTGTGCCCGAACAAGCCGTAATTGATGGTGATTTTCCAACTATTAAATCACCTAATCCGGAATCACCAGCTGCGTTTGATTTGGCGATTAAGCTTGGTAAAGAAGTTAACGCTGACTTATTGATGGCCGTTGATCCAGATGCTGACCGGTTAGGAGCCGCTGTACGCTTACCAAATGGTGAATATCAATTATTGACTGGTAACCAAATTGCGGGGGTACTCTTACACTACATTTTAAAGGCTAACCAAGATGCAGGAACATTGCCAAGTAATGCCGCGGCCGTTAAATCAATTGTGTCATCAGAATTTGCAACGGCGATTGCTAAATCATTTAACGTTGCAATGATTAACGTTTTAACTGGATTTAAATACATTGCCGAACAAATTGAACACTTTGAAGCAACTAATGAACACACCTTTATGTTTGGTTTTGAAGAATCTTACGGTTACTTAATCAAGCCATTCTCACACGATAAAGATGCGATTCAAACATTAGTCTTATTAGCTGAAGTGGCTGCTTATTACAAAGCTCAAGGCCAAACAATTTATGATGGCGTTGAAAGTTTATTTGCTGAATATGGTTACTTCCGTGAAAAGACGATTTCAGAAACTTTTGCTGGGGTTGATGGGGCTGAACAAATCAATGCGATTATGACAAAATTCCGTGAGCAAGCACCACTAGCATTTGCGGATGTGGCCGTCGTTAAAGTTGAGGATTTCAGTAAACAAACTTCATTTGATGTGGCAACGCAAACAACCACCGCGTTGACATTACCAACGGCTAATGTTTTGAAGTATCACCTTGCTGATGGGACTTGGATTGCGGTCCGTCCATCAGGAACGGAACCCAAGATTAAATTCTACATTGGGACAGTTGCACCGACTGAAGCCCAAGCATTACAACAATTAACGGCCTTTGAAGGCGCCATTAGTGCCTTTATTGCCTAAATATTAGGTTTGTTTTAGGACTAAAACGTGTTTCAGTAAGCTAATACGCTAATAACCCCCTTGAAGAAAATTGCTTCAAGGGGGTTATTTCGTGGATTTATCAATATTACCTGCACTTCCTTTTTCTTAGCGTAAAATATTGCAACTCTTTTCACATTTTGATAGGATATATAAAACAAATCGGAGGCATAATTCAATGGGGATGCATGAATACTTACAAGGCTTAAGTGAACTCGAGATGGTTGTCCGCGCACCCGGATATTTTAAGTATCAAGGTCACAGCGTTGCAGCCCACTCATGGAAGGTGACACAAGCAGCACAATTTTTAGGCGATATTGAGGAAGTTAACGGTAATGAGGTTAATTGGCAACGACTATACGAAAAAGCCCTCAATCACGACTATACCGAGCGATTTATCGGTGATATTAAGACACCGGTTAAATATGCGACGCATACGTTGCGCATGATGCTCTCAGATGTGGAAGATTCCTTAACGGAAAACTTTATTGAGAATGAAATTCCATCAGAATTGGCTGATCGCTACCGCCGTCGTTTAACTGAAGGTAAGGATGATTCATTAGAAGGTCGGATTTTATCAGTCGCTGATAAATTAGATTTATTGTATGAAGCCTTTGGTGAAATTCAAAAAGGTAATCCCGAACCAGTCTTTGTGGAGATATATAAAGAAAGTTTGGAAACAATGCTGGAATTTGGTGATATGCCAAGTGTTAAATATGTGATTAAATCAGTGTTACCAGAAATGCTCGATCAAGAATTTTCAGATCGCGGTAAATTAATGGCGTTAACCAAAACTATTTTAAAATAGTTAAGCCAAGGATTATTTTACCGAACAATCGTTCTATATGGTAAAATTAATTAATTAGTAAAAAGAAAGCTTAGGATTAAGCTTTCTTTTTTATTCGATTTTTTATTTTGAAAGGGGCACCTTATGATTAATCGTGAGACATCACATGAATTTAACGTACATTCAAAATACCAACCAACCGGGGATCAACCTAAAGCGATTAACCAATTAGTTGCCGGGATTGAAGCCGGTAAGAAAGAACAAATCTTACTTGGAGCCACGGGGACGGGGAAAACGTTCACGATTAGTAATGTCATCAAGGAAGTTAATAAGCCCACCTTGGTTTTGTCACACAATAAAACCTTAGCGGGCCAATTATATGGTGAATTTAAAGAATTCTTCCCGGATAATGCCGTTGAATATTTTGTTTCGTACTATGATTACTACCAACCTGAAGCCTATGTACCATCTTCAGATACGTATATCGAAAAAGATTCATCGGTCAATGATGAAATTGATAAGTTACGTAACTCTGCGACCGCCTCATTATTGGAACGCAATGACGTGATTGTCGTCGCTTCTGTATCATCAATTTTTGGATTGGGTGATCCGCACCAATACCGGGAACACGTGGTGTCATTACGGGTTGGCATGGAAGTTGAACGCGATGCATTGTTACGCCAATTAATTGATATCCAATTTGAACGTAATGATATTGATTTTCAACGGGGTCGTTTTCGGGTGCGTGGTGATGTAGTTGAAGTCTTTCCAGCCTCAAGTGATTCCAAAGCATTACGGATTGAATTTTTTGGTGATGAAATCGATCGCATTCGTGAAATTGATTCCTTAACCGGCGAAATTTTAAGTGATCAAGCCCACGTATCAATTTTCCCGGCCAAGCACTTTATGACTAACGATGCAATTATTGAGCGAGCGACGCGCACCATTGCTGCTGAATTAGAAGAACAATTAAAAGTTTTTGAAAATGAAGGTAAATTACTAGAAGCCCAACGCTTAAAGCAACGGACAGAATACGATATTGAAATGCTCAAAGAAATGGGCTTTACGAGTGGAATTGAAAATTATTCACGGCATATGGATGGTCGTAAAGCGGGTGAACCACCATTTACGTTACTGGATTTCTTCCCCGATGATTTTTTAATTGTCGTTGATGAAAGCCACGTGACAATGCCGCAAATTCGGGGGATGTATAATGGTGACCGCGCCCGGAAACAACAATTGATTGATTATGGTTTCCGCCTACCCTCAGCACTTGATAACCGGCCGTTGACGCTTAATGAATTTGAAAAGCACGTCCAACAAATCGTCTATATGTCAGCCACCCCAGGTGTTTATGAAACTGAGCGGGTCCCAGCAAATGATATTGCCCAACAAATTATTCGACCGACTGGCTTACTTGACCCAACGGTTGAAGTTCGCCCAGTGATGGGCCAAATTGATGATTTAGTTGGGGAAATTAATGCCCGCGTTGAACGGAATGAACGAGTCTTTATTACGACGTTAACTAAAAAAATGGCAGAAGATTTAACGGATTACTTTAAAGATTTAAGTATCAAAGTTAAGTATTTACACGCCGATATTAAAACGTTAGAGCGCACGGAAATTATTCGTGATTTACGATTAGGTAAATTTGACGTTCTAGTCGGAATTAATTTGTTACGAGAAGGAATTGATGTTCCTGAAGTTTCCTTGGTCGCAATTTTGGATGCTGATAAAGAAGGATTCTTACGGAATGAACGGTCCTTAATTCAAACGATTGGACGGGCAGCACGTAATAGTAACGGCCATGTAATTTTGTATGCGGATAAAGTAACTGATTCAATGCAAAATGCAATGGATGAAACCGCACGGCGGCGGGAAATTCAACAGGCGTATAATACAGAACATGGTATTGTGCCAGAAACAATTATTAAACCGGTCCGTGATTTAATTTCGATTACCCAACCAAGTTCAGATGATGGTCAATCAAAATCAGCAAGCTTGACGGAAGTTGAATTTAAAGATATGAAGAAAGCGGATCAAGCATTAATTTTAGCAAGTTTAGAAGATCAAATGAAAAATGCTGCTAAACGCCTTGATTTTGAAGAAGCAGCAACTTTGCGTGATACGATAATGGAATTGAAAGCACTTAAAAAAGCTTGAGGATAAAGCATGGCAAACGATAAAATTGTAATTCACGGCGCCCGCGCCCATAACTTAAAAAATATTGATGTAACGATTCCGCGTGATAAATTAGTAGTTGTGACGGGATTATCAGGTTCAGGGAAGTCTTCATTGGCATTTGATACGCTATACGCTGAAGGTCAACGGCGCTATGTTGAAAGCTTATCGGCCTATGCGCGCCAATTTTTAGGGCAAATGGACAAACCAGATGTTGATTCAATTGATGGCTTGAGTCCAGCAATTTCAATTGACCAAAAAACAACTTCAAAAAATCCGCGTTCGACGGTGGGAACCGTTACGGAAATTAATGATTACTTGCGGTTACTCTGGGCGCGGGTCGGGAAACCAGATGCCGCAGCAGATGGGATTATTACGTTACCATCGATCGAACAAATCGTTGATCACGTCCTACATCACTACTCTGAACGCACGAAACTCCAAGTTTTAGCGCCCGTCATCGTGGCTAAAACGGGAACGCATGAATCGATTTTTGCCAAGATTCGTAAAGAAGGCTTTGTGCGGATTCGTTTAGATGGTGAAATTGTTGATTTAGCACAAGATTACACCCTTGATGAAAATCTTGAACATACCATTGAAATTGTCGTTGACCGAATTGTCTTAAAAGATGGCATTCGCTCACGGTTATTTGATTCGGTTGAATCAGCGATGCGTTTAGCTGAGGGGTTAGTGACGATTGATATTATCGACCAAGAAGCCGTGACCTTTTCGGATCACTATACTGGGGCGCTAAAAGATTTTGGGGTTGGTAAGTTAGAACCACGGCTCTTTTCATTTAATGCCCCCTTGGGAGCTTGCCCAGTCTGTGAAGGCTTAGGGGTTAGACTAGAAGTCGATGAAGATTTGATTGTGCCCGATAAAACATTAACGTTAGCTGATGGGGCGATTGCAGCCTGGAGTCCGATTTCTTCACAATACTATCCCGCCATGTTAGCGCAATTTGCGGAACAATTTAACATTCCAATGGATGTGCCCTTTAATAAGTTAACTAAGAGGCAACGCGATTTAGTGTTATATGGTTCAGGTAAGAAAAATTTCCATTTCCATTTTCAAAGTGATTTTGGTGGCGTACGCGATGTCGATGCGCCTTTTGAAGGGGTCGTTAATAATATTTCACGCCGCTACAAGGAAACCAACTCGGACTTTACGCGTGATCAAATGCGCCAATACATGACGGAATTAACGTGTGTGGCTTGTCATGGATATCGGTTAAATCCAGCCGCCTTATCGGTTAAAGTTAACGGCCAACACATTGCGGAGGTTTCCGAAAAAGCCGTGACAGATGAGTTAGCCTTTTTTAAACAAGTTACGTTTGGGGAACAAGATGCCACAATTGCCCAACCAATCATTAAAGAAATTATTGATCGGTTAACATTCTTGGAAAATGTTGGTTTGGATTACTTAACCTTATCACGTTCGGCCCGGACATTATCTGGGGGGGAAGCGCAACGAATTCGCTTAGCAACTCAAATTGGGTCAAACCTTTCGGGGGTGTTATACATTTTAGATGAACCTTCAATTGGGTTGCACCAACGCGACAATGATCGTTTGATTGCTTCGCTTAAAAAAATGCGGGATTTAGGAAATACTTTGATTGTCGTTGAACACGATGAAGATACGATGTGGGCCGCCGATTATTTAATTGATATTGGTCCGGGGGCCGGTGATTTGGGTGGTCAAGTGATGGCTGCCGGGACACCAAAACAAGTCGCACGGACAACCAAATCATTAACCGGTCAATATTTATCTGGTAAAAAGTTTATTCCGTTGCCAACCCAACGTCGCGCCGGCAATGGCCAAAAATTAACGATTACCGGTGCTAGTGAAAATAATTTACAAAACGTAACCGTTGATTTTCCACTTGGTAAGTTTGTCGCAGTTACAGGAGTTTCGGGTTCAGGTAAATCAACGTTAGTGAACATGATTTTAAAACGGGCCTTAAAACAAAAATTGAATAATAATTCTGAAAAACCGGGTAAATTTGAAAAAATTACCGGCTATGAAAATATTGAAAAAATTGTTGATATTGACCAAAGTGCGATTGGGCGGACTCCACGTTCAAACCCGGCCACATATACCGGGGTATTTGATGATATTCGTGACTTATTTGCGACGACTAATGAAGCCAAAATGCGGGGCTATAAAAAAGGTCGGTTTTCATTTAACGTCAAAGGTGGCCGGTGTGAAGCCTGTCACGGGGATGGGATTATCAAAATTGAAATGAACTTCTTACCGGATGTGTACGTGCCATGTGAAGTTTGTCATGGCGCCCGCTATAATTCAGAAACCTTGGAAGTTGAATATAAGGGTAAGAATATCGCGCAAGTGCTCGAAATGAAAGTTGACGAAGCATTAGCATTCTTTGAACCAATTCCAAAGATTCGGCGTAAGTTGCAAACCATTCAAGATGTTGGTTTAGGCTATGTCGCGCTTGGTCAAAGTGCGACAACGTTATCTGGTGGGGAAGCGCAACGGATGAAGTTAGCATCCGAATTACACAAAAAATCAAGTGGTAAAAACTTTTATATTCTTGACGAACCGACAACGGGCTTGCATACTGATGATATTGCGCGTTTATTAGTGGTTTTAAATCGGTTAGTTGATAACGGTAATACCGTACTCGTGATTGAGCATAATTTGGACGTGATTAAGGCGGCCGATTACTTAATCGACATGGGACCTGAAGGTGGTGCTGGCGGTGGGATGGTCTTAGCGACCGGTACGCCCGAAGCAATTGCTGAAGTTACTGCATCATATACCGGTCAATATTTAGGACCAATTATGAACCGTACCAGAGAATTAATGGAAAAGAAGTAGGAGATTTAAATTATGAAGCAGCACGTACGTAGTTTTACTAAATTGGATGCCATGGAAGCGGAAGCTATTAGTAAAGCATTTTTGAACTTTGCTAACGGCATGCCCGTGGATACTGATGATGCTGAAATTGCTGAACAAGTTAAGCAATTAGCGACTGAACTTGGACGCGCCAAAACCGTATCTTATTTGATTGGTCGTTTAGGTGACTACCAAAAAGCTTACACGAATGCGATTGCAGAACAAGCTGGGAGTGATGAAACTGCTAAAGCGTTCTACAACGGTGTCCAAACCGGCATGAACTTCATGGCCGGCGTGGGCATGGTTTTAGATGGTCGGATTGATAGTAACGGTTTGATTGAATTTTTGGAATCAACTGAAAACGATGCCGAAGCAACTAGTGTGGAATAATTAAAAAAGGAACGCCAATTGGCGTTCCTTTTTTAATTATGTAAATCTTCAATTTCAACAACGGGATAACCTTTCCGTTGTAGACCACGAATAATCTTTTGTAGGAGACTATTTTCTAAGCCAACGGGTAAGGTAAATAAAATATCAACCGATTTATTTTCGGGATGTGAGTTAGAAGTCATGACGGCTTCAATATCGGTGTACTTTGAAATAACTTTAGACGTTGATTGTAAGTCACCGCGTTGTCCTGGTGTCCGCACACGTAGCACATATGAACCGCGATCAACATTCCAACTAGTTGATAATGATTCCATCAAACTGGCGTGTGTTAAAATCCCATAAAAATGATTTTGATGATCTAAAACGGCAATATATGGTAAGTCACGAATCGCAAAGAAAATTGAATAAAAAGCCGCATCAAGGTTAATGAACTTAGTCGAGTTACGCATTAACGTGGTTACCGGTAAATCCATATTGCCGTTTTCGGCCATATGGCGGTAAACATGCATTTTGTAGATATTTCCACGGAAGAGTTCCCCGGTCGTATCTAAAATCGGAATTGCACGAAAATTAGAATTTTCAAAGATATCAAGGGCTTCCGCAATTGTCGTATTTTCGTGGACAATCGTGAGTTCTTGCTTAGGTTTTATGAATGAAATATCCAAAATGGGGCCTCCGATTAAAATTTGCTGAGATAATATTTAATCTTATCATATAGAGTGTGAAAAAAATAGAACAATCGATGAAAAAGTGGTTAACATGGTATAATAATTTTAATAGATTTTAAATTAAAAAATGAGAGGAGCTCAAACGAGGGCTCCTCTGATTTGGCATGATGAAAGAGGATATAGATAGATAATGAAAATGATTGTTGGTTTAGGAAATATTGGTGAAAAGTACGCACAAACACGACACAACGTAGGCTTTATGGTAATTGATGCTTTAGCCAAAGACTTACAAATTAGTTTAAAAAAGGTTAAGCAAGAAGCCTTTGTTGCCCAAGTACAATTAGCTGGCGACAAAGTTTTATTAGTGCAACCAACTACGTACATGAATGATTCTGGTCGTGCGGTGGCAGCGTTAATGAAGTATTACGACATTGCCATTGAAGATGTGCTCGTCATTTTTGATGACATGGACCGGGCAATGGGGTCATTACGGTTACGTCAAAAAGGTTCTGCCGGTGGTCACAATGGGATTAAGAGTATTATTGCGCACACCGGGACGCAAGAATTTAAACGCTTAAAATTTGGGATTGATCACCCCGACCATACCCCAGATGCGGTTGTTAATTACGTGTTGGGTAAATTCAGTAAAGACCAACAACAACCATTAGCAGATGGCTTAATTTTAGCAATGCAAATTGTTGAAGATTGGGTTGCTAATGATGACTTCCAAGCAACGATGAATAAATTTAACTAAGCTTGTCAGTCAAAGGTTTTAGAAAGGAGTTAGCAAAATGCAAATTCAAGATTTAGTCGCTAAAACGGATGAATTTCAAAATGTTTTAGAGCATTTGGTGCCACATACCCGGCAATTAATAACGGGATTAACTGGTTCCGCCCGAGCGACTTATTATGCCTCGCTATTTGAACAACGGCCACAACCACAGTTGATTGTGGCCGATAATCAATTACACGCGGATCAACTTAGTGAAGATTTGAAAAATTATTTAACCGATGAGCAAATTTTTAACTTTCCTGCTGAAGATCGGATTGAAGTTGAATTAGCAACGGCCTCACCAGATGCGCGGGCGGCCCGGCTAGCGGCCCTTAATGCCTTAACAAGTGGCCAAGCAGTGGTGGTTATAACCACTTTGGCGGGATTACGTAAAAAGTTAACGCCACCGGCAATTTTTAATACTGCTAAATTGACGTTTAATTTTACGGCGGAATATCAATTTGAGACCATCCGGCCAACTTTATTAATGCTTGGTTATGAAGCCGTTAAAATGGTTGATAAACCGGGTGATTTTGCCATTCGGGGCTCAATTGTAGATATCTATCCGTTTGGGGTTGAAAATCCAGTACGGATTGATTTTTTTGATACTGAGATTGATTCGATGCGCTTTTTTGATATCGTTACGCAAAAATCACTAGCTAATATTGAAACCTTTACCGTTTTACCGGTTAAGGAATTTATCCTCGATGCACATACGTTAGCCGCGGGGCAAGCTAAATTAGCGGCTGCGATGACGACTGTCCGTAGTAGTTTAACCGGGGCAGCTAAAAAGCATTTGACGGATTATTTCACACCGTTATTAGCCGATAATGCATTAATTCGTGCGCAAGAATTGAATTTGTACATTGATTACTTTTATCCACAAGCGACATCATTGGTTGATTACTTAGGGGCCCATGGCACGGTGATTTTTGAAGATTTAGCCCATTTACAAGATGCCGAGCAGCAATTAATTACCAATGATGCTGAGTGGGTTACTGATCGGTTAGCAAAAAACCAAGTGTTACCCCAAATTGAAATTGCTAATCGCCTCCTAGATATTGTCCATCATAGTGGGCATGCGCAAGTGATTGTCAGCCAATTCCAAAAAGGGTTAGGTAAATTAAAACTTGATAATTTAGTCCAAGTTAATTCACGCGTCATGCAGCAATTCTTTGGGCAGTTACCATTGTTAAAAACCGAAATGGAACGGTGGCAAAAACAAAAATATACAGTGTTAATTTTAGCTAATAATCAGGACCGCATTAATGAAGTTCAACGGATTTTGGCTGATTTTGAAATTAAGGTCACAATTGTTAAACCTAATGAAATTAAACCACAATTAGTCCAAGTGTTCCCAGGTCAATTACAAAGTGGTTTTGAATTAACGACCCAACGTTTAGCCGTTTTGACCGAGAACGAAATTTTTGCCAGTGTCCGAAAAAAAGCCCGGCTTAAACGTCAAACTTTGGCCAATGCAGAACGGATTAAAAGTTATTCGGAATTAAAAGTTGGTGACTATGTTGTCCACGTCAATCATGGGATTGGGGTGTATGAAGGCATGCAGACCCTTGAAGTTCATGGGGTCCACCAAGATTACGTCACCATTGGTTATCAAAAAGAAGCCAAAATCTTTATTCCAGCTTCACAATTAAATCTAGTGCAAAAATATGTCGGCGCAGAGGATAAGTCGCCTAAAATTAGTAAATTAGGAGGCACCGAATGGGCAAAGACGAAGCATAAAGTTGCCAGTCAAATTGAAGATATTGCTGACCAGTTATTAGCACTATATGCTGAACGTGAAGCTGCCAAAGGGTATGCCTTTAGTGCTAATGCAAGTGCAATGCAAGAATTTGCGGATGCGTTTGCTTATACTGAAACCCCCGACCAACTACGCTCAACGGCGGAAGTCTTAGCTGATATGGAAAAGCAACGGCCAATGGACCGGTTATTAGTGGGTGATGTTGGTTTTGGTAAGACCGAAGTTGCCTTTCGGGCGGCATATAAAGCCTTTTTAGACCATAAACAAGTTGCTATCTTAGTGCCGACAACGATTTTAGCCCAACAACATTTTGAATCAATGCAAGCCCGGTTTGCGGATTTTGGGGTTAAGTTAGGCTTGTTATCCCGGTTTCAAACGCCTAAGCAAATGGCTGCGACGATGGCGGGGTTAAAAGATCATACGATTGATATCGTGGTTGGTACGCACCGCGTATTGTCAAAAGATGTCATTTTTGCTGATATTGGCTTGTTGATTGTCGATGAAGAACAACGCTTTGGGGTTAAACATAAAGAACGGCTCAAGGAATTAAAGACAAATGTGGATGTCTTAACGCTAACTGCCACTCCAATTCCCCGGACGTTACACATGTCAATGTTAGGGGTCCGGGATTTATCAGTTATTGAAACGCCACCAGCAAACCGCTATCCTATCCAAACATATGTGATGGAACAAAATGGGGGCGTGATTGCAGATGCCATTGAACGTGAAATGGGACGGCAAGGCCAAGTTTTTTATTTACACAATCGGGTTAATGATATCGAAAAGGTTACTGGCTATCTAAATACGTTAGTTCCAGAAGCCCGCATTGCTTATGCCCATGGCCAGATGAGTGAAAATCAGTTAGAAACGGTGTTATACGATTTTATTAATCGTGAATATGATGTGCTCGTGGCCACAACGATTATTGAAACGGGAGTTGATATTCCCAATGCGAATACGTTGATTATTGAAAATGCCGATCACATGGGTTTGGCGCAGTTATACCAATTACGTGGTCGTGTCGGTCGGTCATCACGAGTGGCGTATGCGTACTTTACGTATCCGATTAATCGGACTTTGAATGAAGAGAGTGAAAAACGGCTGGAAGCAATTCGTGATTTTACTGAATTAGGATCTGGTTTTAAGATTGCGATGCGTGATTTGAGTATTCGTGGGGCGGGGAATTTATTAGGAAAACAACAGCATGGCTTTATTGATTCGGTGGGGTATGACTTGTATACCCAAATGCTAACGGAAGCCGTTGCTAAGAAACGTGGGCAAGGCCAAACTAATATTTCGGATGCCGAAATTGATTTGGCAATTGAAGCATATATTCCTAGTACTTACATTGAAGATCAAGGTCAAAAAATTGAAATGTATCGCCGGATTCGCCAAGCAACGACTGATCCACAATTTGTGGAAGTTGAAGAAGATTTATTGGATCGCTTCGGTGAATATCCCCAAGAAGTTATTAATCTGTTACAGATTAGTCGCTTAAAAGCATTAGCAGATACTGCCTTGGTTGAAAAAATTTGGCAAGAAAGTAGTTTTATTTTTGTGCAATTTTCAGCCCACGCTGTCAAAGTGTTATCAATGGAAACGTTAATGACTAGTTTGACCGCGACAAAACTACGCTCAGTTGTCAGTCAAGGTGCCAATGAGGCCCTTAAAATTAAATTTGTGATTCAACCGAATATGGTCCAAACGGTATGGTTTACCGAATTAACCAATTATTTGCAAGCAATGGTAACTAGTCAAATAGTTGAAGAGGAACAAGATGGGCAATAAGAAATTAGTACAAGGCACCGCAATATTAGCCTTTGCGGCCTTAATTGCCAAAGTTTTAAGTGCGGTGTATCGGATTCCTTTAGAAAATTTTGTTGGGGATACCGGTTTTTACGTCTATCAACAAATTTATCCAATTTATGGAATTGGGATGACGTTAGCTTTAAATGGCTTACCAACGTTTATCTCTAAATTAATTGTCGCTGAGCCAAACGATGCCGCCCAAGCCCAATTAGCCGGACAGTTGTTACGGGGATTGAGTATGGTGGCACTAGTAATTGTCGTGGGGCTAAATGTGAGTGCCCCATTACTAGCCACTTTAATGGGGGATCGACAACTAACTAATGTCATTCGGGCGGTTAGTTTAATGTTTATCGTGATGCCAATTATGGCCGTTGGTCGTGGCGTCGCGCAAGGTCAATTAAACATGCGCCCCACGGCTTATTCCCAAGTCGTAGAACAAATCGTGCGGGTCTTAATTATTGTCGTAGTTGCGTATGAAGCAATGCAAACGGGGATGAATGTCTACTTAATGGGGACATTAGCGATGCTGTCAGCGCCAATTGCTGGTTTAGCGGCGAGTGCATTTTTTACCAAATCAACGGGCATTTATTGGTGGGCGGCTCGCCAAAATAAAATGAATTGGGGCTTGTTGAAAAAAATTGGCAGTGAAGGACTGTTAGTTAGTGTTTTAGCAGCGTTACTAATTATTTTGCAGTTAGTCGATTCATTTACGATTAAAAATGGCTTAGTTGCCAATGGCATGCCCGAAGCGACAGCCAAGATGGCCAAAGGGATGTATGACCGCGCCCAACCAATTGTGCAATTTGGCTTAGTAGTAGCAACCAGTTTTGGGACCGCTTTAGTACCGCGACTGCGGCAAGCTTACTTAGCTGGGGAGTGGGCCGCGGTTGCCACGACAGGCCGGAGTTTATTACGCTTAACCACGTGGCTTGCAAGTGCGGCTACGGTTGGAATGATGTGCTTAATGCCACAAATTAACCAGTTACTGTTTGGTAATACTGCCGCTAGCCCCGTCTTAGCAGTGTACTTATTAAGTGTGATTGTCATGTCGATTTTGATTTTGTTAACGAGTATTTTACAGAGTCTTGATTTAACAAATTACTTAGCTCGTGGGATATTAGTTGCGTTAATTAGCAAAATAGGGTTAAACTTATTGTTAATTAAGTACCTCGGGTTGATTGGGGCTAGTTGGGCCACGGTCCTAGCCCTTACATTAATGTTAGGGTATGTCTTAATTTGTTTACCTAAACAGTTGCAAGTGATGCTTTTACCATGGCAACTTACTTTAAAAATAGGCGGGCACTTGCTTATTATGGCGGTAGTTGTTAAATTAGTAACTTACGGGGTCACGTTACTTAGTGGTCCGAGCCGCTTGATGAGTATAATCCCATTGATTATCGGTAGCTTAGTTGGTGGTAGCGTCTTTGTTGCTTTATCAATGTGGCAACAAACATTAACAAATACTGAATGGGAACTCTTACCAAAAGGGACGTATATTATTAAATTAACCAAGAAATTGAGGAAAACAAATGCGCTTAGATAAATTTTTAAAAGTGTCACGAATTATTAAACGCCGTAGTGTTGCTAAAGATATTTCTGATCAAGGTCGGATTTTAATCAATGGTAAAAAAGCTAAATCATCATCAAATTTAAATATCAACGATGAATTAGAAATTCATTTTGGTAATAAAACGTTAGTAGTAGAAGTTTTAGCGTTACTTGAAACGACTAAAAAAGAAGATGCTGACAAGATGTACCAAGTATTAAAAGAAGATTACGAACAAAATTTTGACGCGGAAGCGTAGTTTGTTCATGTTACAATATACGAGTAGTAGACCGGTTACAAAAAGGTGGTGAGGGCTAATGAGTATGCAGTTAAATTCAGAATTCAAACAAAATATTCGCGCGAGTGAAGGTTTAAACGATCAACGAGATGCATACTACGCTCGAATTCATCGTAAGCGGCGGCAAATGATGCGGTGGGCAACCTTGGCCATTTTGGTGGTCTGTAGTTTAACCATCGGTTATCGGATGGTGCAATATAAAATTGTTAAACAACAAATTGCCGAAGTTAACCAAACCGTTGTCAAAGCTAAACAAGATAACACCAACCTTAAACAGCAAGTAACGGCCTTACATGATCCAACTTATTTGCAACAGTTAATTCGAGAAAAATATATGTACACGAAGCAAGGCGAACAAGTATATAATTTGCCAGCAAATGATCCAGATGCGAATCGATAAACACAAAAAGCTACGCCGCGGCGTAGCTTTTTGTTTATCATTTAAACTGATGTGGGAGATGAAGAGTGAAACATAAATTAATTGATATTGTCAGTCAGATTGCAAATAACATTCAAACACACCAACTCTTTAAGGTAACCGAAACCTTAGTTGTGGCCGCCTCAGCCGGGGTTGATTCTCAAGTTTTATTGGCAACGTTAGCGCAATTGCATCCAAGTGAGCAAGTAATTGTGGTGCATATTAATCATGATATGCGGCCAACTGCAGCTAGTGAGGCAAAGTTTGTCGCCCAACAAGCGGCTCAATACAATTTTAAATATGAAGAATTAGTTTGGCCGCAATCTCAACATCCACTTTCGGGAATTGAAGCGGCTGGTCGGCAAGTTCGTTATCAATATTTAGCGGCGATTGCTACTAAATATCAAGCCACTAAAATTTTGACGGCCCATCATGCTAATGATTTAGCGGAAACTTTTTTGATGAAACTATTTCGCGGTGGTCGTTGGGAACAATTAGCGGGGATTAAGTGGTTGCGACCGCTTAATGGCACCACGGATTTAGTCCGACCAATGTTAAATATTCCTAAAGCGCGCCTGATTGCTTATGCCCAGCAAAAAGGATTACCGTGGTGTGAAGATGAAAGTAATCAAGATTTAACGTATACACGCAATCGGATACGCCATATTATTTTACCGGAAATCCTAACGGAAAATCCCGATGCTTTAAATCAAATCAATCAGTATGCGGCCCAAATTAAGCAAGTGGAGACGATGGTGGCAGAACAAGTGACAATCTATTTAGCAACCATTGCCGCCCAAAATAGTTGGCAAGCAATTCCGCGGACGTGGTTTCAAGCGACGTTAAAAGCGTATTTAGCCGACCATCTACCAAATGTGGGGATTAAACAAGCCCAATTACAACAGATGGAAAAATTGTATTTCAATGTTAAACGGCCCCATGGTCAAGTCCGCATCAATCAGACATTGGTAATTGTTAAAGATTATCATCAGCTAGCGATTAGGAATATTAATGAGCAATCGCAGCCGGTAAAACAACCTTTAGCGCAAGTGATAACGTTGAATAAGTGGTATTTATTACCAAATGGTGGTAAATTTATTGTTAAACCAAATGGAATGGACCAACATAATTTAAAAATAAGCGGTATAATCATTCCATTACACCTTGAAGCGGATGATTGGCCATTGCGTGTACGTTATCGCCAAAGTGGGGATCAGTTAGCCTTGAAAGTGGGCCACCAAAAACTAAAGCGGCTTTTGATGGACGCTAAAGTGCCGATTACCCAACGAAGCACGGTACCGTTATTAGTCAACGCTCATGACGAATTGTTATGGGTCGTTGATTATAAAGCGCGGTGGACAAATCCGACACAAGTAAATTATGAAGTAACCTATATTCCAAATAATAAACAGGAGATTTTGTTAGATGACAATGAACAACGACATTGAGCGTGTTTTATATAGCGAGGCTGATATTGCCGCCGCAGCCCAACGAATTGGAGCTCAATTGGCGTACGATTACGCAGGGAAGACTCCCATTTTACTTTCAGTTTTAAAGGGGGCCATTCTTTGGACCGTTGATGTTATGCGGGCCATGGATGAATATGCCGAAATCGAATTCATTGATGTTTCAAGTTATCACGGTGGGGTTGAATCAGCTGGTTCAATCGAATTACGAACTGATTTAACGACGGATGTTAAAGGTCGCGATATCATTATCTTAGAAGATATCGTTGATACTGGGCGGACTTTGAAATACATGATTGAATTATTGGAACAACGTGGGGCTGCTAGCATTAAGGTTGCTAGTTTACTTGATAAAAAAGAAGGTCGTGTTGTTGAAATTGATGTTGATTACATCGGTTTTGATGTGCCCAATGAATTTGTAGTTGGTTATGGTTTAGACTACAAAGACTTGTATCGTAACTTGCCATATGTTGGTGTCTTGAAGCCGGAAGTATATACGGCTGAAGATAGTGCAACATTAAATGGTCAAGATTAGTCAAATGTGGTATATTATCATTTAAATGGATAAGCTAACGCTAAATTCGAAAGATTCAGCAAGGAGGCATATATGAATAATCGACGGAATAATGGTGTATTCCGCAATTCTTTCTTATATATCATTATGTTTTTGGCCGTGATTGGGGTAATTACCTTTTTCACCAATGGCGGTGGGCAAAGTGGTACGCAAGAAATTAATGCAACAAAATTCACCAGCCAATTAACGAGTGGGAAAATTAAAACCTACTCAATTCAACCTGGTAACGGAGTTTATAAAATTTCAGGTGATTACAAGAAAGCTCAGACAGTTTCAAGTAAAGCTCCATTACTAGGTGGTTCAACGACTAGCAAAGTTACTAGTTTTACAACAACTGTGTTAACTAATGACCCGGTTGTTAAAGAAATTCAACAAGCAACTAAAAAGGGTGATGCAACAGAGGTTGTTAAGTCACAACCATCAGGTATTTTAAGTAATATTTTAATTACGTTAGTACCAATGTTAATTTTAGTTGGTTTATTCTACCTAATGATGACCCAAGCTGGTCAAGGTGGCGGTGGCGGCCGTGGCGGCGTGATGAACTTTGGTAAATCAAAAGCCAAACCTGCTGATCCAAAGTCAAACACAGTTCGCTTTGCTGATGTTGCTGGAGCGGAAGAAGAAAAACAAGAACTTGTTGAAGTTGTTGATTTCTTGAAAGATCCTAAAAAATTCGCAGCCTTGGGTGCGCGTATTCCAGCCGGGGTTCTTTTAGAAGGACCTCCCGGAACTGGTAAGACTTTACTTGCTAAAGCCGTGGCCGGTGAAGCGGGTGTACCATTCTACTCAATTTCTGGTTCAGATTTCGTTGAAATGTTCGTTGGGGTTGGGGCATCACGGGTTCGTGATCTCTTTGATAACGCCAAACGGACTTCACCATCAATCATCTTTATTGATGAAATTGATGCCATTGGTCGTAAACGTGGCTCAGGTATGGGTGGTGGTAACGATGAACGTGAACAAACCCTTAACCAAATGTTGATTGAAATGGATGGGTTTACTAAGACTGATGCGGTGATCGTGATTGCGGCTACTAACCGTTCTGATGTGTTAGACCCAGCCTTACTTCGTCCAGGTCGTTTTGACCGTAAAATCCTAGTTGGGGCACCAGATGTTAAAGGTCGTGAAGCCGTTCTGCGGGTCCACGCTAAGAACAAACCATTGGCAGCTGATGTTGACCTAAAAGTTATTGCCCAACAAACGCCTGGGTTTGTCGGGGCTGACCTTGAAAACTTACTTAACGAAGCAGCCTTATTAGCAGCTCGTCGTAATAAGCAAGAAATCGATGCCTCTGATGTTGATGAAGCTGAAGACCGTGTTATTGCGGGACCAGCTAAGAAGGATCGCGTGATTTCTAAACATGAACGCGAAACGGTTGCTTACCACGAAGCTGGGCACGCCTTAGTGGGAATGGTCTTAAGTAATGCCCGCGTGGTTCACAAAGTTACGATTGTGCCACGTGGTCGCGCCGGTGGTTATGCGATTGTCTTACCAAAAGAAGATCAAATGTTGCTTAACAAGGATGATGCCATGGATCAAATCGCTGGTTTGATGGGTGGCCGTGCGGCGGAAGAAATTATTTTCCACCAACAATCATCTGGTGCTTCAAATGACTTCCAACAAGCAACGGGAATTGCCCGGGCCATGGTTACACAATATGGAATGTCTGATAAAGTCGGGATGGTTCAACTTGAGGGTGGTGGTGCCATGTTTGCTGGTGAACAGTTTGGTGGTAATGCCCCATTCTCTGAAGAAACATCACGGATGGTCGATGAAGAAATTCGTCGCATCTCAACTGAAGGCTTCCAACAAGCTAAGGAAATCATTGCAAGTCACCGTGATCAACACAAAGCGATTGCAGAAGCCTTGTTGAAATATGAAACCCTTGATGCTAAGGAAATTAAGAGCTTATTTGAAACTGGTTTAATGCCAGCTGAATCTGAAGCACAAGCCAATGCTGATCATTCAGCAGCAACTTTTGAAGAAGCTAAAGCTGAGGCTGCTAAAAAAGATGCGGAACAAGCCGCTCAATATACGCAACCAGAAAAAGAAGCAAATAATGAAAATTCAACGCCTAAGTCACCGGTTGATGATTCAACTGAAGATTAGCATTTAAAAAAGTCATTTTACTCATAAGAGTAAGATGGCTTTTTATTTATCTGGATTACACGAAAATAACGATGAAATCACAACGATGGTGATTTTTTTGTTAAAATGAACATAAATATAAATAACAAGTAGGAGAAGTCAATGACAGATTATTTAATTAAAAGCGTGACGCAAGATGGTAACTTTCGCGCATACGCAATTTTAACCACCGATTTAGTAGCTAAAGCACAGGTGCTACATGATACGTGGGCCTCTTCATCAGCCGCTCTTGGTCGGACATTGACGGGTGGTTTGTTAATGGCGGCCTCAGTTTTAAAAGGGGATGACAAATTAAGTATTAAGTTTGATGGTCAAGGTCCAGTGGGGAATGTTGTGGTTGAAGCGACCCCTAAGGGTAAAGTTAAAGGGTACATTCAAAATCCACACGTTAATTTAGCACCTAAAGCGGATGGCCATATTGATGTTGCTAAAGCGGTCGGACAAGATGGCTTCCTAACAATTACCAAAGATCAAGGCTTTGGCATGCCATTTACGGGGCAAGTGCCAATTGTTAGCGGTGAAATTGGTGAAGATTTCACGTACTATTTAGCGAAATCAGAACAAATCCCATCAGCAGTGGGTGTATCAGTGTTTGTGAATGCTGATAGTTCAATTGCTGCCGCTGGAGGCTTTTTAATTCAATTACTCCCAGGGGCAGACGATGAAGCAATCTCAGCGTTAGAAAAGAAGTTAGCAGAAATGCCAATGTTGTCAGAATTACTCTTAGCCGGTAAGCAACCAGAAGAGATTTTAACAATGTTATTTGATAATACTGAAGTTAACGTGATTGATAAAATTCCAGTTGAATTTGAATGTGATTGTTCAAAAGAAAAATTTGCTACGCGGATGGCCGCATTACCTAAGGCGGACTTGCAAGACTTAATGGAAAATGATCATGGCGCAGAAGTGGTGTGTCCATACTGTAATACCCACTATCAATTTACTGAAAATGATTTACAAGATATTATTGATAATCAAGCGTAAACCATCGCTAAATTCCATTTAAGGACTTGCATTTTGATGCGTTTCTTGTAATAGTAATAAAGGAATAACTGCAGAAAAGAGGAATAATTGTGGCAAATCAAGAACCAACAATGAATGACCAAATGATCGCCCGTCGCGAAAAAATGACTGAATTACGCGAAAATGGGATTGATCCTTTTGGTCAAAAATTTGATCGTACAGCATTAGCAGCTGACTTACATGCCGAATACGGCGATTTAGAAAAAGACGAATTAAACGATAAACACCTTGTTGTGAAAATCGCTGGTCGGATGATGTCTAAACGTGGTAAAGGTAAAGTTGGTTTTGCCGACATTAAAGACCGTAGTGGTCGTTTGCAAATTTACGTCCGTAAAGATGTTGTCGGTGAAGAAAACTACTTTATCTTTAAAAAAGCTGACCTTGGTGACTGGTTAGGGGTTGAAGGTGAATTAATCAAGACGGATATGGGTGAATTGACAATTAAGCCAACTCACGTAACGCACTTGAGTAAAGCCCTTCGTCCATTACCAGATAAATACCACGGTTTAACCGATGTGGAAACAATTTATCGTCAGCGTTACTTGGACTTAATCGCCAACGAAGAATCATTTGATAAATTCCAAAAGCGGTCAAAGATTATTTCTGCAGTCCGGGCCTACTTGGATAGCCAAATGTTTACTGAAGTTGAAACACCAATGCTTCAAACTGAAGCTGGTGGTGCATCAGCGCGGCCATTCATTACGCACCACAATGCTTTGAACATTGATATGTACCTTCGGATTGCGCTTGAACTTCACTTGAAGCGTTTAATCGTTGGTGGGATGGATCGTGTTTATGAAATTGGCCGGGTCTTCCGTAATGAAGGGATGGATACTAAGCACAACCCTGAATTTACAGTGCTTGAATCATATGCCGCCTTCTGGAACTTTGAAGACGTTATGAACCAAACTGAAGCCATCTTCAAAGCCGCTGCTAAAGTGGTTACTGATAATGGGATTGTCAATTACCAAGGGACTGAAATTAACTTAGACCAACCATTCGCCCGTAAGCACATGGTTGATTTGATTAAAGAACAAACGGGAATTGATTTCTGGCAACCAATGACCGTTGAAGAAGCTAAAGCATTAGCTGATGAAAAACACGTTAAGTATGAAGCATACTGGACGGTTGGTCACATCATTAACGAATTCTTTGAAACATTTGTTGAAGACACGTTAGTTCAACCAACGTTTGTTTACGGTCACCCATTGGAAGTATCACCATTAGCTAAGAAAAATGATGATGACGCCCGCTTTACTGATCGTTTTGAATTATTTATCATGGGTGGTGAATATGCCAATGCCTTTACTGAATTAAACGATCCAATTGATCAACGCCAACGTTTCGAAGCGCAAGCCGCTGAACGTGAAGCTGGTAATGATGAAGCTGAAGGAATTGATGAAGACTTTATCGAAGCCCTTGAATATGGTATGCCACCTACAGGGGGACTTGGAATTGGGATTGATCGGTTAGTTATGTTATTAACTGATTCAGAATCAATTCGGGATGTCTTGTTATTCCCAACAATGCGCCCATAATAAGATTAGACTTACTAAAACGCTTGAATTGCAAGATTCAGGCGTTTTTTTGTTGCTAAGAATTTACTATTACATTGATTTATTGAACTAATTGAAATTAAGCTAAAAAAAACAACAAAATATGTTGACGAATGATGGTGATTCATAGTAAGATATTATTTGTCGTTAAGGAGGTTGTTTAAAACATCTTCAACGATACAAAATTAATTTTAAAAAGTTGTTGACGAATTGGTTCGCTTCTGATATTATTAATAAATGTTGTTACGACATATTAAGTTGTTAATAACAACGTAGATCTTTGAAAACTGAATAAAGTTTTGACAATCAAATGTGTAAGTACTTTGAAATTAAATTTCAGAGTTAAACAAATTTGCGAATGTCAATTTCGCTAGTAAATTATGCTTCAAACGTCTCCCCGACGTTTGAAGCGGATAACAAATGAGTCAACAGACATCATTTTTAAAATGAGAGTTTGATCCTGGCTCAGGATGAACGCTGGCGGCGTGCCTAATACATGCA
>NZ_CAKKNT010000007.1 GCF_918814755.1 Periweissella ghanensis
GGTTTTGGCAGTTCATTGAATAACAATTTTGAATATGTTAAACGTTCAGTTTCATCATACGCTGGTCAGATTGCAGATCAATTTGGACATCAAGAATATGAAGCTAATGCTAAATTAACCGCAAGTAGTGTGGGAGTAGCTGGTCAAATTAATGGTGGATTAAATGCGCTTAGTGATGAAGTTGCGGAACAAAGTGCTCAAGCACCTACATTCTATGTACACAACGAACTAGTCGGGGACAAAATTACAACGACAGTTAATAGTCAAAATTCACGCCGACAAAATATCAATAATTTAATCATGGGAGGAGGTATCTAATGGACCTACTAATCACTAATAATTTAGAAAGCATTAAGTTGAGTAGCAGGAACATTGTTACAACTAACTTTGATGAGTCTTCACCAAGTATCACGGCCAATACATTATCGTTTAAAGGGCGTAATGGGAAAGTTAATTTTGGTGGGGATTATGGAGATAAAAAGCTTAAATTTGCAGGCTATTTAGTTGCTAATAATCAATCTGATTATGAAACAAAACGCAATTGGCTTTATCAAATATTAGGCGGCTCAGAGCCCTACTACATCACACCAATGTATTCTGATAATGGGCAATATAGCTTTGAACGGCCGGGACAAACATCGGGTAACATAGTGGGCCAAACTAATGAAGTAGCTAGTTTTAAGCGATTTTATGTAACTATTGATGATGTTATTGAACCAAGCTTTGTAGGTAATATCAATGGTCGACAAATTTATAAACTAGAAATTACGTTCGTTACTGCTGAATTGCCATTTGGTGAGTCGGTACCTAAAACGTTAACTATTACTAATTCAATACCATACGCAGGCACCGCTAAGGCATCTCAATTGGAGGTGCCTTTTTATTTGCAGATAACCGCTAACCAAGTAGCGAGTGGATTTAGTTTAACTATTGGATCACGTACATGGACATATAGCGGAACCGTTGCAACTGGGGATGTATTTAAATTAGGTGGTATGTATAACACAAAGAATTTAATCTCAATCAATGATTATACGAATGCTGAATATTTTGTGTTAGAACCCAGCCTGAATGGGCAAGTAACTGTTAAATGTTCAATTAATGCAACAATCACAATCAACGACTACAAGGAGCTGTATCTATGATTAAGTTTAAAGATATTAAAAATAGTACTCGCTTGGCAGTCGCTGACATCAAGCGAAAGCATTCCGTCAATGGTGAAAAATCATTATCAGGAACTATTTATAGTGGCGATGATGTAATCAATAATATTGATACAGGTTGGGGTCTAGAGTTCGATAGCGAACCCTATGTGATTACTTACTTTGAGCACCATGACTCTGATAATACGATTTCATTTGATGCGATTCATAAGTTTTTCTGGGACTTTTCCAAGAAAATGTTCTATCGAAAATTCAATGGTAGCAATACGATTGATACTTACTTAGGTAACATTTTTGATGGTACTGGATACAAATATGCTTTGAATTTCAAACCGAATGCTGTTAGTAAAGAAAATTTTGGTATGACCAACAAGATGTCAATGTTTAATGACGTCATCAATGCTATTGGTGCGGAATTTGAAGTTAATGGAACACTTGTTTCAATTTATCAAAAAATTGGAACCGATTTATCTACGATAGTACGGCATGGATTTAACTTATCAGATATGTCGATTGAAAACGATATATCAGGATTTGCCACCTATGCAGAGGGTTTTGGAGTTCATGCTAACCCGGATGATCAGAGTAGCCCGCAGTTACATGCTGTATATGAAAGTCCATTATCTAAGATATACGGGAGAATTGAAGCAGAGCCTATCGATGATGAACGATACACAATTCAAGCTAATTTACTGTCTGCATTGAAATCTAAGGTTGATGATAGTTTACCTGTATCGATTAAATTATCATTGTATGACTTAAACAAAGCAGGTTATCCCTACAAGATGGCCAAGGTTGGTGATTGGATAACTGCAGTTGATGAACGGATTAACTTCAAGCAAAAAATCCGAATTATCAGTGTTGATGATGAATTTACTACTGATGGTTTGAAAGTTAGTTATACAGTAACCGCGGGGAATATTAGTTCAGTACAACGATATCAAGAGGCTAATGCTTCAATTTCATCACGTATTAATGATGCGATTGATACTGCTAATGCCGCTAATCAAATAGCAGTAATAGCACAAATTAGTGCTGATGGTAAGAATACAGTTTATCGAGTTAATTCTTTAGATAATTTGCCAACTAATGCTAATGAGGGTGATTTAGGTTGGGTCCAAAGTGGTGATGGATTAGTACTGTACATCTATACTAAACGTCCTGATGGTAGCTTTTTCTGGGACAAACGTATTGATCCAGAGATGGGCCAACAAATTGCTGACGGTGTTACTGATGCTGTTAACCAAGCCAAGGATTATAGCGAACAAATTCAAACGAAGCTTAAAGCAGACATTAATGCAGCTTCAAATCAAGCTAATAATGCGGTTGCTCAAGCGCGTTCAGATTTTGGAGTAGGGATTAACCAAGCTAATGGTTTAGCTAAAGCGGCCCAAGATACAGCTGATAAAGCTAACACTGACTTGGCGATTACTAAAAATAATTTAGCTAATACAGTTAGTGATTTGGCCAATGCCAAGACTGATTTGCCATCTAAGTTGAATGATAAGGCATCGATTTCATATGTAGATACGGCCAATGGCGCCATTAATGTGCAGTTAATTAATCACGGTAACAGTATTAGTACATTGAAGTTAAATAGTGACATGTTAGTTACTCAGTTTGCTAATACTCAAGGTGATGTATCTACCCTTAAAGTAACCGCTAAGTCATTAACTACTGGATTAGCCAACACCCAAGGTGATGTGTCTAAGTTAAAACAACAAGCTGATGGATTTGAGTTGACAGTTAAAAATAGTACAGAAGATATTGCCAATTTGAAAGTTAAAGCTGATAGTATTCAATCCCAAGTATCTACACAAGATGGGCGTATTACTACAGTACAACAATCCGCTGACAAAGTAGTTACACAAGTACAAGGATTAAATGGACGGGTTGCAACAGTTGAAATAACTGCAGAGGGTGTTAGTAATTTATTTAAAGATAGTAATGGGAATCAATATACTAGCTTAGAGACAGCAGTTAGTAGCACTAAGACTTGGCAAGGGTTAAACGGCAGAATAGCAGAAGTAAAGAATACAGCTGACGGCGTATCAACAGCTGTAAATGACCCCCAAAAAGGATTGTCAGCAGTTACAAATACAGCAAATAGTATTACAAGTTTTGTAAAAGATACAAAAGGCAATCTATCTACCGACTTCATGTCTGCACTACTACGCACCAATCTAATGAAAGGGTTAGACGGCGGTAGTTCAATCATGTCTCAAACGGCTACTAGTATCAGCCAAGCTATCAGCGATAACAACGGTAACATTGTGGCTGCGATTAATTTAGATCCGCATGTTGCAACTATTAAAAGCGCCAAAATAACCTTAGACTCAGACACAACTGTCACTAAAAATTTCTACGCACTTGGTGGTAATTTCACCAATCTTAACGCTTCGAATATAACTGCTGGCTCAATTGACGCTAGTAAGATTAAAGTAACTAACATTGATGCCGGTAACATCACGGCAGGGACATTAGATGCCAATAAAATTAAAATTGAAGCAAACAAACTAGGGGCTTCGCTGCATCTTGATATTTCATCAACCGGATTGGACCTTCAAGGAAGCTATAACGACACGTCCAAGAGTTCATATTGGCACCATGCATTCAATCAATATGGCATTCAATTAACGGCTCCGTATAAAGATGATGTTTTCAAAAATTCAATGAGACAGATTGGTGGGATTGGTACCTATTTCAAAGTTGATGGTGCTGCTATACCTAACGGTTCAAATGCAGACTTAATACACTGGGTTAATAAAAACGGAGGCGGTAATGGTACGAGCGGTAACATCATCTTCGGCCATCGCGATAATCCAGCATCTAAAGATGATTTGAGCCAGTATAGCATTACCTCTGATTTAATAATCAGCCCTCAAGGTGAGCGAATGGTTGATGGTAACGGCAATATTCGAGGTCAGGGCATATATGCCAAATTACCGTTTTTCGTTGACAATACGACTAATATGAATGGTGGCTTCTATGCATCGCCACTAGCTGACACAGCTGGTCACTGGTTTAACGATCAAATTAGATTTGTAACACTAGCCCGTGGAGATGGTTCAGGCACATACGGAGTAGCACTATTAAATTCATATAATAATGGATTTTACTTTGGACAAAAAGGGATTGGTGTTGTTCAAAATTATGTAATCAGAGGGGTTTAGGAGGATTAAAAATGGAAAATATCTTAAATAAATTAGGTGGACAAATTGGCACTTTAACTATCAACTTGGCGTTAAAAGAGGGGCAGCTTGATGAAGCTAATCAACAAGCCGCTCAGCTACAACAACAAATCGCAGATTTAACTAAACAGATTGAGGAGTTAACAGCTCCCAAGGAGGACAAATAATGCAAGTAACAATCAATAGCATCACACCAGTGTTCAATTCAGATGGTACTCTTGAGCTTCAAAACATGGCATGTTATTTAACTGGTGGTGATTTCCCCGAAAACGTGACCGCCAATGTAATTTTGGGCAAAAATGAGGGCATCACATTGACTTCAACAAAAGACCAAGTTCAAGCCGCTGCAATCGCTAAATTTAAGGCTAATGTCGACGCATTATTAGCACCAACTCCAACACCAGCTAATTAAATTTAATAAGTCAGTAGACTTAAATGCCGAATGGGTGAAATGCCCGGCCCGATTAAAGGAGAGAGTATGTGCTTATTAAAGAGTTAGTGGATCAATTGGGGTGGATAGATGGAGTGATGACATTGGTAACAGGCACATCATTGGTAGGTGCCATTAAATACTACCGTTCTAGCAAAGCAGCACACGATACAGAGATTCAACTGCTAAAATCGGCTAGTTTAGCAACCTTGCATAGCCAATTGTATGAAAAAGGTGGCCGATATATTAAGTTTAATTCCATTACGTTATCTGAGTTAGATGATTTGGAATATACATGGAATGCTTATAGAGACTTGGGAGGTAATGGGACAGGCGAAATGATATATACCAAATGTCGTCAACTACCAATTTCGGATTATGCACCAAACGAAAGCTGGCAGGAAGTTGAAGATTTAGCAAGTAAACATGAAGCTGAGCGTGATGTTTAGCTTTTTTATTTGAAAGGAAATGCAAATGATTAAAATTATTAAAAAGAAATTTTTCAATGCAGATGGCAGCATCAATGCTAAGGTGTTGACTGGTGCCGTTGCAGCATTATTATTGGTTATTCAATCGGCATTAGCAGCATTCAAGATTGAATTTCACGGTGATTGGGGCCAGATTCAAGGCTTAGTGAATGCTATCTTGGCATTTTTGGCCATTGTCGGAGTTGCCGAAAATACGGATGAAGGAGATGTTAACCATGACTAATTTTTACCCAGGAGTAGCAGGACCACGAGGATACAATCCAACAGGAATCATCATTCATAACGATGCTGGATCACAAATTGGCACGGCTGCATGGTATCGAAACTGGCTACCAACGCACCCAGCCGAAGCTGGATTCGCTCATTACTACGTTTCTAGTGACGGAATTTATCAGGCCGAAAAAGAGTCTAACGTTGCTTGGCACTGCGCCAATCGGAAATACAACCATGACTTCATTGGAATTGAAGCTTGTCAATCTATGGGAGATGAAGCTATCTTCCGACAAAATGAAGATAACGCATTTAAGTTAGCAGCTCAAATTTGTAATCGTTATGGTATCACACCAAACGAGCAAACAATTATGCTCCACAAAGAAGTATTTGCAACCGCATGTCCGCACCGCTCAGTAGCTTTACATGGTGAATCTAACGCCAATGTTAAAGCTTTTTTTATTGCAAAAATCAAGCAATACATGGGCAACAGTGCGTCAATTTCACCATCAAAAACAAGCTTAGCTGTTGATGGCTATGCTGGAGCAAGCACTATTTCAGCCATGCAAAAAATTCTCGGTGGCACCATTAATGGCCAGATTTGGGGCCAAACTAAATATTCAGCCCAATTTATTCCAGCGTTTACAACAGTAAGCCTTGAAGGGAAAGGGTCTGAAGTAGTTCGTAAATTGCAAGCCAAGTTAGGTGTAGCAGTCGATGGTTTTGCCGGTCCCGGTACGATTAAAGCGCTACAAACTAAACTTGGGGTACCTACCGACGGATATGCTGGTGTAACAACTGTTAAGGCACTTCAAATCAATTTGAATAATGGGAAGGTATTTTAATGTCTAAAAAACTAGAATTAATAGGTTCTTCAAACGTTAAGTTAAGTGACACGAATACTAGCTTTAAATTTAATGTAACAGAAGATAATAGCGCTGTTAATTTAGATGATAAAAATATTATCTTTAAAGTCAAAAACAATGAAGTTTATATTGAAGATATTCCGGCATCAGTTAATGGTACAAATGTGATTCTAAATTCACGAGATTTAAATTTACCACCGGATACTTACTATTTAGAGTTGTGGATTAAAGGCCCAGAAGGTACTTCAATTTTTCCAGATAATAACTTTGTAACGTTGAAAATTAATCAAAATGCAACAGGTATAACTGGTGATGTAATTAGCACGGTTACACTTGATGCATTTACTAAAAAGATTGATGATGCACTCGCTAATTTACACGATGGTGAACAAGGACCAATTGGTTTAACCGGTCCAACTGGGCCTATTGGTCCGCAAGGTGAACCTGGCTTTAAGAAAATATATTTTAGTGAACAGGGAGTTGATTCAAGTGGTCAATTTGATGGGACCAGTTTGCTGACGGACATGACTTTGTCGATTGGCGATATTGTGTTAGATATCAAAGTTGATAATGATACTATTTTGTCACAAGATGTTACTAAATCTGCAAAGGTTGGCGATACAGTAGTTTTATTCGTTGGAGCTCAATCGGATGGGCAAAATTCATTAACTGTAATTGCTAACATGACAGGTCATGATGGTCAAGGTACAGGCAACAATAGTAATTCAAATAGTGGGTTAAAAGTTGCTATATCAGATATGATCTTTGCTGAAAATAACATTCAAATTACCGACTTGAAAAATGTCGCAGCGTACACTGCTGTACTTGACATTGGAGTCCAAGACCCAAGCTTGATTGCATTCACACAACTAGTAACCGCACAACTGGGCGATACAGTATTGCTTATATATTTCCCTGGGTCCGGTTGGATTCCAGTGGCCAATCTGACACCACATCCAAGCTCACAAAAATTAGCAGATGTGTTAGTTAAGAAGGGTATTTTAACTAACGATGATTTAATTGATGAAAATCATAGTACATTGAAAAGCATGTTTTAAGGTGAAATGATGATTGAGATTTATTCCAAAAATAACTGCATGCAGTGTCGCATGGTGAAACAGTATTTAAACAAGCATGGTGTTAAATATATCGTTAAAAACATAGATGATGATCTAGGTGTTCGCGAAGAATTGAAAGCTAAAGGCTTTCAATCTGTTCCGATTACGATTAAAGATGATATAGTCATCCAAGGTTTCGCTCCTAACAAATTAATTGAATTGATTTAAAATAAGCCCCCATCCTTAATTGGTTGGGGGCTTGTTTTTGTGAAGAAAATATAAATGCTAAACTAGCCGTAGTTTTTGGGGGCAATTTGGGGGCACGAGTGAATTAAACGTAGTTATTTTAAGATGATAAAAATACAAAAAGCCCTATATAATAGATTTTTTCTTCCTATTATATAGGGCGATTTTTTACAACGCAATCATTGCTAAGTAATTGAACTTTGTGAAAAAGTCGTAATTCCCTAGGGATTGCGGCTTTTTTTGTACATAAGAGAGCGTATAAGAAAGGGAGCTGTGACAGAAGTCGGGCGATATCGAGAAATACACTAAAAATCCCTCGTGAAGAATTTTCTTCATGGGGGATTTTGTCGTATTTCGAATATATCGGACTTCTGGAGCGCATTTTGGTAGCAATTTAGTACTTGAAAAGAGTTATGTCACAACGACTTTTTTAGTAAGTAAACTCACTATTCAGCCGGATGATTAGTTAAATAGTTAGTAAAGGTCTCTGCAAGTAGGCGAATGCCGGGCTCAATTTTTTCTATGGCAACCGCAGAAAAGTTTAAACGAGCAGAATTAGCAACATCGCCATGAATGTATTGTGCTTGACTTGGGATGTAGACAATCCGGGCTTTGGGAATTAAAACGTCGTACATAAAGGCATTTAAATCGAGACTTGCAGGCGCCGTAATCCATAAGAAGAAGCCCCCTTCAGGTTCAGTAAAGGTTACCTCACTCGGCATATATTTATGTAATGCATCAATCATCGTTTGCCGCTTTTTAGCATAGTAAGGGATCATGTTGGCGATATGAGCATCAATATCATAATGGTTGAGGTAATACGTGAGAGCATCAAGTGTCATATTGGGTGATTGAATATCAGCAGCTGATTTTAAGCCCGCCACCGCTGTCAAGATAGTTGGTGAAGCACAAATATAACCGATACGTAGACTGGGCGCTAAAATTTTTGAAAAGCTCGATACGTAAATCACGCGGTGATGTGTGTCAAAACTTTGCAGCGTTGGTAAATGTTCACCACGGTAACGTAATTCGCGGTAAGGCGCATCTTCAATGATGTAAAAATCATACGTTTCGGCTAATTCAGCTAAGCGTTGACGCTTAGCAACACTAATGGTGATACCAGTTGGATTTTGGAAATCAGGGACAAGATAAAGAAGCTTAATACGATCGGCCCCACGATTAGCTTGTAATTGTTGTTCTAAAATAGCAAGATTGATTCCATCGGTTTCAATTGGAATTTCATAATACTTCGGGGCGTAGTTTTCAAAAATTGAAATGGCCCCTAAGTAAGTTGGTCCTTCAATGGCGAGACCATCACCAGCATCAAGAAATAGACTTGCTAAGAGGTCAATGGCTTGTTGGCCACCTTGAGTCATAATGATATCATCAGCAGTGGCCGGGTAGCCCATGTGTTTGGCATGGCGAGCGGCTACTAGTTCACGGAGTTCCTGAGGTCCTTTAGCATCGGTATATTGAAAGACTGCTGGGGTATTATCAGCAACGGCGTGTTGAAAGGCATCAGCTAAATCAGCACTAGGAAACAAACTCGCATCTGGATAGCCCCCGGCAAAAGAGATGTTTTGGGGATCAGAACTTTGAACTAATAGGTCCGCGATGATGGAACTATTGTGATTTTGAACGCGGCTAGCATAATTATGATTGGTCATAGGTTAAGCTCCTTTTAAGTAAAATATCAGCGCTTTAGATTAAAATATGATTAGAATTTATTAATGGGTATTTTAACGTAAAGTACTGCAAATTAATACGTCTTTTGGTTTTATTTATAATAATATTAAAATATATTGATGCGTAATACTGAAGGAATTAAAGTTAAAAAAAGGATAACTTTTACCACTTTGTTAATAAATAGTTTAGTTATTAGTAAAAGAAGCGTATAATGTTTCTTTATTGCCAAATTTAATTTATAGGGAGGGTTTATGAAAGCATTTTTTTCAAAGAAACCAGTTATTTTTTCAATCTTTTTAGGTATTATTTATCCATTGTTCATGGTCGGGATTTATATTGGAACATATAAACAATCAGTGCATAAAATTGATCAATTAGATATTGCCTTTACTGGTAATCGTCAGGTGTATGAAGGTTTTAAAAACAATAAAGATTTTACCTTTAAATCAAGTTTTGTTGACAGTAAAAACCAAGGTGAACAAGCATTACAAAAACATCAAGCAATTATGGTTGTTGATGTTGATAAAACAAACCACGTAAAATACTACGTAAATAGTGGTAGTGATGTTTTCTCACGCCAAGTAGCTGAAAAAGCCGCCGACAAGATTAATGATGCACTATTACCAGCGAATGTACGCCAAATCAGTCATGTCGCTGCTCCTAACATCGTTGATATTAACCAAAAAAATTCAAATATTAACGAAATTATGTCACCATTTTTCCTTACAATTGCTACTTTCATTGGGGCATTGTCTTCAGGAATTGTGATTGTTGGGGTTTTCCGAGCTAAGATTATGAATGAAAAGAAAATCTGGATGGATTATGTGGCATTACAATTAGCCTTTATCATCATCTCAGTTTTTTCACCAATTGTTGGTGCCGTAACCTTACAACATATCAATAATCTTTCGGCAGCTGTAACTGGTGATTTAATCTTACATGGGATGTTATTCATGTATGTCAGCTTTTTACTCTTACACATTGTGTTCCTCTTGTTGGAACAATATGCAATGGCGGTGGCCGTGCCAATCATGCTTTCACAATTTGTTACATCAGGAAGTATTGTGCCATATTCAACATTAACACCCATTCGGAAGTTAGTTACGTCAGTATTCCCAATGTATTCAAGCGTTAAAGATGTCACGGCCATTATTTTTGGCTTTGGTGATAAATATAGCCAAGTACCACATTTGATTTTCTTAGGGATTGCTTACTTAATAATTGGGATGATTGTGTTACATTTCAAGAACATTTACTGGAAAAAAGAATTTTCATTTATAACGTTAAAATAACGTTTAATAATAAACGACTTTCGTATTTTACGGAAGTCGTTTTTTGTTAAAGTAAGTGCGATGTCTTAATTAACATGAGATTAATTTAATTTTTTCATTGACTTATAATGTCAATTCGGAGCATAATAACGGTAATTTATTAAAAGTAAAGCGATGAGTAAGTTAGTAAAATGTTTAGAAAGGTGTCGGTTGATGCAAGACATCCATGCTTATTAACCCAAGATGGTCGTTTGGAATACTGAATTAGTGAGTCGCTGACAAATTAATTCCGGTTAAGCTCGTTATCGTTGTTTGAGTGGGTGTTACAGTTAACACTTATTAAGGTGGTACCACGGTAATTTATCGTCCTTTGACAGCATCATGCTGCCAAAGGACTTTTTTATTGATTTTGAAAGTTAAGGGAGAATGGAAATGAAATTTAAGCAAGCCAAGGTTTTAGACCAATTACCGGAACAATTTTTTGCTAAGTTAGTCCAAAAAGTAACGGCAAAAATAGCAAGTGGGGCCGACGTTATTAACTTAGGTCAAGGAAATCCAGACCAACCAACGCCCCAATTTGTAGTTGAAGCGATGCAAGCGGCCGTGGCCGACCCTGCTAATCATAAATATGCTCCGTTTCGCGGTTTGTCCGCCCTTAAGCAAGCCATTGCGGATTATTATGGACGTGAGTATGGGGTACAACTCGATCCGGAAACCGAAGTGGCCATTCTTGGTGGTAGTAAAACGGGGTTAGTGGAACTACCTTTGGCATTAATGAATCCAGGGGAGACATTACTATTACCAGACCCTGGCTATCCAGATTATTTTTCCGGGGTCGCCTTGGCCCAAGTCAAAATGGCGTTAATGCCATTGGAACGTGTCCACAATTTTCTACCCGATTATACTCAGTTATCAGCTGACGTAATTAAAGCTGCCAAATTAATGTATTTGAACTATCCTAATAATCCGACCGGGGCGGTTGCGACCGCTGAATTTTTTGAAGAAACCGTGGCCTTTGCCCAAGCAAACGAAATTGGGGTAGTCCATGATTTTGCGTATGGCGCCATTGGCTATGATCAACATAAGCCATTGAGTTTTTTGCAAACACCAGCGGCCAAATCCGTGGGGATTGAATTAGGAACGTTATCAAAATCATATAATATGGCGGGCTGGCGGATTGGTTATGCCGTTGGGAATGCGGATATGATTGAAGCGATTAATTTAATTCAAGATCATTTATTTGTGAGTGTCTTCCCAGCGATTCAAGTTGCGACAGTTGCGGCCTTAAACAGTGATCAAAGTTCCGTGCACCAACTGGTTGCGTTATATGAAAAACGCCGAAACCAATTTTATCAAGCCGCCCGGAAAATCGGTTGGGAACCTTGCCCAAGTGGTGGTTCGTTTTTTGTGTGGCTACCAGTACCAAACGGATATACGAGCGCAACCTTTGCTGATTTATTACTCGAAAAGGCTGCTGTTGCTGTTGCCCCAGGTAATGGATTTGGCACACATGGGGAAGGTTTTGTGCGAGTCGGGTTACTAATTGATGAACCCCGCTTTACGGAAGCTTGTGAACGGATTGCCAAATTACATTTATTTGATAAATAAACGGAGGAACAAAAAATGACAGTGATTGAACAACAATTAATAATTCCAGACGGTGAAGTACTAACAGATGCCAAAACTTTAGCCGCTTATGGCTTAAATACTTTTTCACAAGAAGTGACACAACCACATCAAGCTCGCTTGGTTGTTAAAGCCCGCTCAATTGCGGATGTTCAAGCAACCGCAATTTTTTGTAATACGCAAAAAATTGCATTAACGGTCCGTGGTTCGGGGACGTCGATTGTTAATAGTTCAGCTGCTTTAGATAATGGGGTGGTACTTGATTTAAGTACTTTAAATCAAATTATCGAAGTAAACATCCCAAATCAATACGCGATTGTTGAAGCAGGGGTCTTAAATGGTGATTTAGACCGGGAAGCTCGTAAGGCCGGATACTTTTTTGCGCCTGATCCTGGTTCAAAAACGATTAGTTCAATTGGTGGCAACATTGCAACCAATGCTGGGGGCATCAGTTCACTGAAATATGGGACAACGAAGCAATCTGTGATTGGTCTCAAGGTTGTTTTGGCTGATGGTTCATTGATTGAAGTTGGTAGTAAGACGTTTAAAAATAACGTTGGCTATGATTTAACGGATTTATTTATCGGTTCAGAAGGGACGTTGGGAATTATTGTTGAAGCGACGGTGCGGTTGTTACCAGTTCCCTTTGGAAATCCAGTGACCGGGTTAGCTACGTTTAAAAATATGAAGGCCCTTAGTATTGGGGTGCAAAAAATTTCTGGAAGTGGTTTGTATCCGTCAATTTTAGAAGCTTTAAACAGTACCTCAATTGAAGCGCTCGATCGCTACGAACATGCAACGCTCGCTAAAGACGGGGCTCAGGCCTTGTTGATTTTTCAATTAGATGTGGCACCAGTGGGCGCGGTGACTGCGCTAGAAAAAATTTTAAAGGAAAGTGCGGCCATTCAAGTTTCCGTAACTGATGATCCCGAATTTGCCACCAAGATAATTAAAATTCGCCAAGATTATTACGCAGCAGAAAATGCCTATGGTCGGTTATTGGTGGAAGATGTCGCGGTTCCGTTATCAAAATTACCCGAATTAGCTGAATTTGTTGAAAGTATTGAATTAAGTAGTAATGTAAAGGCCTTTTTAGGTGGGCATGCCGGTGATGGAAATTTTCACCCTAATTTTGCGATTGCTAATGATTTGGCAGAAATCCCAGCTGAAGTTACAACGGCCATTCATCAGATTTTTGAATTTGCCTTGGGTCTTGGTGGCACAATTTCAGCTGAGCATGGGATTGGGGAACTTAAAAATGAGTGGCTAACAGCGACGTTAGGGCAGCAAGTAGTCGCCTTACAACAACAAATTAAAGCCGTTTTTGATCCGCATGATATTCTAAATACCGGGCGGAAAGTTAAATAAGCTATTACTTAGGTAATATAAAAGATTGTAATTAAATTAAAATAAAATGTTGACATTCTAATCTTATGCTATATTATTAATGCAACAATAAAAAAACATAACGAAAGACAGAGTACTAGCTTGCAATTCTCAGAGAGCCTTTGGGTGGTGTGAAAAGGTAAATGAATAGCTAGGAAGATGGGTCTGGAATGGTGGTAGTGAATTAATTAAACTACCAACGGGGTTGCGCACGTTAAAGATGCTCGGGTTGAAATTGAGTTTGGTGACCTTTTTTTGGTGAGCTTTATTTAACGCGCAGAGGCATTGTTTGAGAAAATAATGTGAATTAAGGTGGTACCACGAATTAACATTCGTCCTTGGCTAAGGACGAATGTTTTTTTATTGTCATTTTTTAACGGAGGAAGAGAATTTGCAAAATGTCTTACAATACTTACCACAATTATTAGGAGCCGCCTTTAAATATACAATTCCCATCGCGGTAATTTCGTTTGTTATAGGGATCGTGATTGCGTTAATAACGGCATTAATTAGAATTTCAAATAAACGCGGCGTAATGCTAGTTGTCAAAGCTATTTTTAGATTCTATGTTTGGATTTTTCGGACGACACCGTTGTTAGTCCAACTATTCATTGTCTATTTTGGATTACCATATTTAAAGATTGCGGGCATTGCTCCGGATGGTATCAAATTAGTGCCATTTACGGCCGGGATTTTAACGTTTTCGCTTAATACAGGTGCCTATTGTTCAGAGACGATTCGGGCAGCGATTATTGCGATTCCAAAAGGTCAATGGGAAGCGGCTTCAACCTTAGGGATGACGCGTCGGCAAGCGTTACAACGGATTATCTTACCGCAAGCCTTACGTACTTCGGTACCACCGTTGGCTAACAGTTTTATCAGCTTAGTTAAGGATACTTCGTTAGCGGCTTCGATTACGATTATTGAATTATTTGAAGTTAGTCAACAAATTGCTGCGGCTAACTTTCAACCATTATTGATGTATTCCTTGGTAGCGTTAATCTATGCAGTATTTTGTACTGTTTTAACCTTTATCCAAGGGTACCTTGAAAAAATAACTTCGCGTTACACGATTGCTTAAAGGAGTAAGGACTTGTTAAAACTAACTAATATCAACAAGACATTTGGTGACCATCATGCACTAAAAGACATAAATGTCACCTTTAATGAACATGCGACAACGGTAATTTTAGGACCATCTGGTTCCGGCAAATCAACGCTTTTACGCTCATTGAATTTCTTAGAACAACCTGAAAGTGGCTTATATGATTTTGATGGGACCATATTGGATCTAAATAAACCGGTAGCAGATAAAGATATTTTTCGCATTCGGCGTGAAACGGAAATGGTCTTTCAAAATTACAATTTATTTCCTCATTTAACGATCGTGAAAAATATTACTGAAGGTCCCGTCCAAGTGCTGAAGCAAAATAAAGCGACTGCCACTGAAAAGGCCCATGAGTTGTTAGCAAAAGTTGGCTTAGCAGGTAATGAAAATAAGTTTCCAAGTCAATTATCTGGTGGACAGGCACAACGGGTCGCAATTGCCCGATCACTAGCAATGGATCCTAAATACATTCTATTGGATGAACCGACGAGTGCCTTGGACCCGGAACTTGAATTGGAAGTGCTCAAAGTGTTAGTTGAAATTGCAAAAGAAAAACGCTCAATGATTATTGTGACGCATAATATGGCATTTGCCCAAAAAATTGCCGATAAAATTATTTTTGTGGAAAATGGGGAAATTTTATTTGATGGTTCGAAAGAGACATTCTTTCATTCAGATAACCAACGAATCAATGATTTTATCTCGGCGATGACCTTTACGGATATTTAATGATAAAGAGGAGAAAAATAATGAAATTTAAAAAACAAGTTTTAGGGACGGTCGTCATTTTAGCAGGAGTTTTGTTAGCAGGTTGTGCTAATGGCGGTAAGAATGCAACTGGGAAAGATACCAATTATAAAAGTGAATTGGTAAAGAGGGGTTCACTAACAATTGGGTTAGAAGGCACCTTTGCACCATACTCATATCGCGATAACGGTAAATTAACTGGTTTTGAAGTTGAATTAGGCCAAGACATTGCTAAAAAAATTGGGGTCAAACCAGTCTTTGTCCCAACCAAATGGGATAGTTTAATTGCGGGATTAGGGAGTGGTCGGTATGACGTGATTTTAAATAATATCAATAAGACGCCGCAACGTGCTAAAGTTTATGCGTTTGCCGATCCATACATTTACTCACGGTATGTCTTAATTAGTCGCAGTGATGAAAAGGGGTTAAAGACGTTAGCGTCTATTAAAGGTAAGAAGTTAGTAGAAGGAACCGGAACCGATAATTTCAATGTTGCAACTAAATACGGGGCAACGGTGGTGCCAAACGGTGATTTTCCAACGGCACTGGGCTTAATTCGTCAAGATCGCGTGGCAGCAACGATTAATTCACGCGAAGCATTCTTAGCATATGCCAAGAGCAATCCGACAAGTGATTTAAAATATGTTGATTTATCAAAAACATTAGCACCAACAGCCGTGCAACCAATGTTGAATAAACAATCACCAAAGCTATTGGCAAAGGTTAGTGCAGCCATCAAAGAGCTACGCCAAGATGGGACGCTTACAAAATTATCAGAAAAATACTTTGGTAGTGATATTACCAAAGCCAACTAAACCAAAAGGTGGAAATATAATATGACAGGCTTTAATACAAAATTAGTCCATGGAATTGATATTAACGACAATAATACCGGGGCAGTGGTTGTACCGGTGTACTCAGCAACAACTTACCAATATGGTAAACCCAATGAATTACCACGATGGGATTATGCACGTTCAGGTAATCCAACGCGCGAATTTGTTGAAAAACAAATCGCGGAACTAGAAGGTGGTTATCGTGGTTTTGCCCTTTCATCAGGAATGGCCGCTATTCATTCAGTATTTGCGACCTTTCGACCAGGCGATCACATCATTATTTCTAATTCAATTTATGGGGGAACGTTTCGGTTAGTAAATGAATATTTAAAAGAACTGGAAATTGAATTTACCGAAGTCAATATTCAAGATTTAGCTGAGATTGAAGCAGCCATTAAACCTAATACCAAAGCAATTTATTTTGAAGTCGTGGATAATCCATTGTTACGAGTGGCCAGTGTTAAGCAAATTTCTGCGCTAGTAAGTCAATACAATGTACTGACCATTGTTGATAACACGTTCTTAACGCCATATTTACAACAACCACTAAAACTTGGGGCTAATATTGTCATTCATTCAGCCACTAAATACTTAAACGGGCACTCTGACAATACTGCGGGCTTAGTTGTGGTTGATAGTGCAGCGCTGGCTGATAAAGTTTATTTTATTCAAAATGCAATTGGGGGTATTTTATCACCAGAAAACTCAAATTTATTACGGCGAGGTATTCAAACTTTAGCTGTCCGGATGGATCGTCATTTAGAAAATACGCATAAGTTAGTTGAATACTTTAGTAAGCAAAGTATTGTGGCTAAAGTGCACTATCCTGGTATTCAAAACGATGCGAGTGATGCCATTGCACGTGATGAATTACGTGATGGTGGTGGGGTTGTAACAGTTACCTTTGTCGATCACGTTGATGTAACCGCGGCGATTGAAAAACTTAAAATTTTTAAGTTAGCCGTGAGTTTGGGATCAGTCGAAAGCTTAGTTGAGACACCTTACAATATGTCGCATGCTGAATTACCGGTTGAAGAACGGTTACGGTTAGGCATTACGCCACAACTAGTACGAATTGCGGTCGGATTAGAAGATAGTACGGATTTAATTGCAGATATTGACCAAGCATTTAATAATTAAATTGAGATAAAAGTATCTAGAATTTTTAATTCTAGGTACTTTTTTGTTGGAAATCATAAATAAAGGCCTTGGATATGCTTGTAATTTATAAGTAAAGGCTGATGTAGTGTAAATAAAAAGTAAATATTCATAGCTATACGTATTCTTTTTTAAGTATAAACCAAGGAAAATTACAAATTATTTACTTGAAATCTGGATAAATGTTGATTTGTAAGGATTTGTTCATAAATAATTAATAACTTAAATAATACATTTGATTTACAAGTCTTAAAAAAACGCATGTTAAGATTATTTTCAGTTAGCAAAGGAAGGAACCTTTTACATGGATTTAATTGAATTAAAGCGCATTAATAAGCAATATGAAAACAAAGAAAAAGTGATCGAGGATTTTGATTTAAATATCAAAAAAGGTGACTTTACTGTTTTTCTTGGACCTTCAGGTTGTGGTAAATCTACATTACTTCGGATGATTGCCGGCTTAGAAAAAATCTCAGCGGGTGAACTTTTGATTAATGGTGAATTGCAAAATGACTTACCACCTAAAGAACGTAACATTGCGATGGTTTTCCAAAACTATGCACTTTACCCACATATGTCAGTTGAAAAGAACATGGGCTTTGGTTTAAAAATGCGCGGGATTGATAAACAAATTATCAAGCAAAAAGTTACCGACGCTGCCAAAATTTTGAATTTAACCGATTACTTAGATAAATTTCCTGGTAACTTATCTGGGGGGCAACAACAACGGGTCGCCCTTGGACGAGCGATTGTCCGTGAATCAGAAATTTACTTAATGGATGAACCATTATCCAACTTGGATGCTAAGTTACGCGCTGTTATGCGTGAAGAAATTGTAACTTTACACAAGCAAATGGCCGCCACAACGATTTATGTAACGCATGATCAAACGGAAGCCATGACAATGGCTGACCGGATTGTTATTTTAAATCATGGTGATATCCAACAAATTGGTACCCCAAAAGAAGTTTACCAACGGCCACAAAACATGTTCGTTGCTAGTTTTATTGGGATTCCACCAATGAACTTAATTCCCTTAAAGAACCATGATGGTAAATACTATTTGGAAAATGCCGAGCTTAGTCTTAAAGATGATCTTGGTAATCAACCATTAGTATTTGGGATTCGACCAGAAGATGCCTTTGTTGATAATGCAGCGCCATTGAAGATGAAGGTAACTTACATCGAAGATATGGGTGCTGATCGTTATGTTCACGGTCTTGTTAACGGAACTAAGTTTACGCTTCGTGACGGCTCTAATAATGATTATCAAGTTGATCAAGAAATAGGGGTTGGTTTCACCGCTCAACAAGTTAGCTTCTTTGACCAAGTGTCAACTAATCGTGTGGAGGCTAACTTATGGAAATGAAGGCTAGCAAAAGACAACTGCTTTTATTCGTTGTGATTCCATTAATCCCGCTGGTTGTCTTTTGGATTATTCCATTGATTGTGTCCCTTTGGTTAAGCTTTACGGATTGGAACTACATTAGTCCAACTTTTGACTACGTTGGGATTAAAAACTACACGCAGTTATTTGCGAGTCAAGATTTCCAACAAGCATTTGCTCATACCGCCTACTTCACGTTCTTTAGTGTTGTACCAATTATTGTGTTTGGTTTTTTATTAGCAGTTGGTTTAAACAAATTAAAACGAAGCTATAAATTCATTCAGGCATTATTATTTGCCCCTTGGGTGACACCACTAATCGGGATGTCAATTGTTTGGGGTTGGATTTTTAATAGTAAAGTTGGTCCAATTAATCAAATCTTGCATATCTTACATTTACCAGAACCTCAATGGTTAACCAATCCGACGGCGGCCATGTGGACAATTATTATTGTTACTATCTGGAAAAATGCTGGTTGGGCCGCGTTGTTCTTCTCAGATGCCTTAGCAAAAATTCCATCAAGCTTGTTTGAAGTTTCTGACATGGAAGGATTGTCTTGGTGGCAAAAAATTTGGTACGTCTTGATTCCACTGGTCTCACCAACGACATTATTTTTGGTGATTGTCATGATCTTAGAATGTCTTCAAGCGTATGACCAAATTACGGTCTTGACGCAAGGGGGCCCCGCGGGTTCCACGACAACCTTACTTTACTTGTATTACCAATTAGGATTTAAACAATTCCAAATGGGTAGTGCAACCGCATTATCAATTGTGATCTTAGTAATTTCAGCAATTTTAGCTTACATTTCAATTCGCATGTCACGTAAGCACACTTACTATTAGGCATGGAGGTTTGAGATGAAAAAAGTACAAAAAATACAAGGCTGGGCCTTATTTATTATTTTACTAATCATCGGTCTTTTGATGGTTTATCCTATGATTTGGATGTTAGTTAGTTCAGTTAAATCAGCTAATGAAATTTTAAATCAACCATTACAACTTATTCCCCGAAGTTTTCACTTTGATAACTTCACGAATGCCTTAAAAGCTGCTCCGTTTATGCAATGGTTATGGAATAGTGCATGGACGACGGTGGTGATTGTCTTTATGCAATTGTTCTTTTCAAGTTTAATTGCCTATGCGTTAACCCAATTTAAATTTATGGGCCGTAATGTTTTGTTCGCCATTATTTTAGCAACATACATGTTACCATCAGCAACGACTTACATTCCTAGTTATGTAATTTTAGGGAAAATGCACTTAATTAACTCATTGATTGGGTTAGTTATATCCAACCTGGCCAATGTATTCGTAATTTTCTTACTACGGCAAAGTTTTATGTCAGTACCAAAGGGAATTATTGAAGCGGCTCGTTCAGATGGAGCAAGTGAGTGGACCATTCTTTGGCAAATTGTCGTACCTATGAACAAGAATGCCGTTTTAAACGCAACTTTGATTGGCTTTATTACTAATTTCAACGGTTACTTATGGCCATCACTCCTCTTGAATGACACTAAGAAACAAGTTATTTCAGTTGGGTTGAATTCATTTTCAAATACACAAGGAGCGTTTGATCAAACATTCCCAATCATTATGGCTGGAACGACAATTGCGGTGGTTCCACTAATAATTGTCTATGTCATTTTACAAAAGTATTTCGTGCAGTCATCAAAAACATCAAGTATTAAAGGATAATAGGAGAATTATCAATATGCGTTTTAGTAAAAAGAGCTTAAAATACCTTGCCCTTGCGGCTACTGCAGCTTCAGCATTAACAATCATGGCTGGTTGTTCAAATGGTTCATCAAACAGCGCCGATAGTGGTAAGAAAGTCCAAATCGAATTCTGGTATGGATTAGGTTCTGGTGCTGGTAAGCAAATGCAAGAAATGATCACTGACTTTAATAAGTCACAAAATCAAGTGGTAGTTAAAGGGGTGCAACAAGCCGATTACCCAACTACTTGGCAAAAAGTTCAAGCAGGTTTGGCAGCCCACACTGCACCAGCTGTATTCTTAGCCCAATCAAACACGATTCAAGCGTTTGGTGGTCCTAAAGGTGTATTGCGTGATTTGACCCCAATGGTTAATGAAACAAGTTTTAACAAATCAGACTTCTTACCTGTATTTACCAAAGATGACCAAATTAATGGTGACACATATGCGGTACCAGCATACGGTACAACGCAAATTGAATACTACAACGAAAAAGTTTTGAAGAAGGCTGGTGTTGATCCTAAGACAGCTTACTCAACTTGGCAAAACTTGGCTGCTGCAAGTAAGCAAATGAAGGAAAAAGCGGGCGTACCTAATGGTCACATGATCATGTGGGGCCCAGACAACCTTACTGATATGGCTTTAAGTAATGGTGGTCAATTCTTAAAAGATGGCGGCAAAAAAGTTGATATTAACTCAAAAGCGTGGATTCAAGCTTGGGAATTTGCTCGTCAACAACTCTTTGAAACTAAGAACATGAGTACGATTTCAGGTGGTCAAGGTTGGACTTACTGGTACAAGACAATTGATACAGTGATGCACAATCAAGCTGGTTCATACACTGGTTCATCTGGTGACCGTGCTAACTTGGATTTCTCATTTATCAATGCCTTACCACAACCTGGTTTTAACAACAATCCTGCTAAACCACAAGCCCAAGCATTGAATATGGCTATTCCTAAGTCAGTAACTGATGCCCAAGCTAAAGCGGCTTTCAAGTGGATTGAATACTTTACAAACAAAGAACGTCAAGCAACTTGGTCTGAAAAGATTGGTTACGTGCCAGTACGTAAGTCAGTTTCTGATGATGCAGCCTACAAGAAGTTTGTAACTGCCAACCCATACGCTAACGTAGCCTTTGAACAAGCCCAAAATGCTTCACCTGAATTTATCGATCCAACTGGTGGTAAGATTTTGGCAGCACTACAAAAAGCAGCTGATGAAGTTGAAATTCAAAACATCCCAGCTAAAAAAGCCTTGGATGAAGCAGCTAAAGTTGCACAACAAGCTTTAGATCAAGCACTCGCAAGTAAATAATAATTTGGATGGCATATGACTATGGAAGAGATTAAATATCAAGTAACAGCAGCCAATCCGTTTGGTAGCTATGAATTTGATGTTAACGAAGATTTAGCACAAATCGAACTTAATTTGACAACGAGTATTAAACCTTGGTATCACTTATTTGTGATTTACGAGGGACAACAAGTTGGTCAAATCCTAATCACCCATAAACAAGATGCCCGCCAAGTGTTAATCGGAAAAACAGTCGCGACTTCAAGTGCGACTGTTTTTCCATCATTATCACTAGTGGGGCATTGGGAGATTAAATTTTTTGGTTCACAAATTGAAACTGCAAGTGAAGAGTTGAAAATTAACCGTATTGATCATTTGACAACCCCGGTAATTGATGCTGAAAGCCAACAAGATGTGGTGCGCGAATTAGCTAGTCAACCAAGCAAATCAGGGTGGGTTAAAGGTGATTTTCATACCCATACAATTTACAGCGATGGAATGATGACGCGCCAAGCTAATATTGAAAGTGCTAAAGAGCAAGGCTTAGATTTCTTTGTGGCTACAGAACATAATGTGGTAACTGCTTTATGGCCACGTCAAGATGAAGTGGCAATTTTTGGAGGCTGTGAATTAACCACACCATTTGGTCACACTAACTTTTTAGGGCTTGAACGGCCATTGCTTGATGCTACAGGGATGCCAGGCTTTGTGAACGAAACTGCTTTAATGCAAGTTATTGAAGCTAATCGTGACAATGGGTTGATGTCAATTAACCATCCCTTTCTTGACCCTTGGGACTGGACGTTAGATGTGCCATTGGCTTATGTTACTTCAATGGAATTAATTAACGATCCGACATATAGTGATAATGATTCCGCGACTGTTAAAGCTTTTGATTTATGGAGTGCTTTATGGAATCACGGTTGGCAAATCACCGGGATTGGTGGTTCTGACAGTCACTTGCTACCAGATGATAAATATCCTGACGCTAATATGCCGTCATTAATTGGTGACCCAGCAACGTATGTGATGGTCGAGAGTTTAACGCGCGATAATGTCTTAGCGGGGATTAAGGCCAAACATACTAAAGTGAGTCGGTTTGGTGAAATTATGCTGACAAGTGTTAATCAAGCGGATCTATTACCTGGTCAACAAGTATCCGCTGCCGTCCGGTCGTTTACATTACAATTACCCAACACCACGCCAGCTGGTTATGTAACCGAATGGGTGTTGGACGGAGCAGTTGTGGCTTCAACAACGGCACTTACGTCAACATACACCATTACGCCTGAAATTGATTTAACCGAGTACCACTGGTTACGTGCGGATGTTAAAGATCAAAATGGGGTGCAACAAGCGACGTTCACCCCAGTTTTCTGGGGTGAACGCACCCCCACAATTACTACGTATCAAGAGGTTTTAGTGCATGACTAAAGGGGTATTATTTGATAAAGACGGGACATTATTTGAATTTGATTCAATGTGGACCAACGCAATTGCTGAATTTGTGGAGCAAGTCGTGGTTGATGCCAAGCACCCACAGAAATTAGCTCAAGCATTAGGGGTCAAAAACGGTGTTGTTATGCCGGATTCAGCGTTATCATCTGGGACAATTAAAGATATTGCAGATGTGTTAGCTGACAATGGTGTTTACACACAACCAAGCGCGGCGGAAAGTTTCGTTCGGACATTTTTCTTAGAATTTTTAAAGGCTCACTTAGACCAATTAAAGCCGATTGGTGATTTACGACAATTAATGGAGAATTTACATGCCGATGACATTAAAGTTGGTATTGTAACTTCCGATGACTATGAAGCAACCGTGATTAGCTTGCAACATGCGGGCATTACCGATTTAGTTGATTTTATTGCCAGTGGGGATCGATATCCTCGTAAACCCGATCCAGCACCACTCCTTGCATTTTGCCAACAATTTAACTTAGCATTAGATGATGTCATTATGGTTGGCGATTCACGAATGGACCTTGAACTTGGAAATGTTGCCAAGGGTGGGGTTGCCGTATTGTCAGGTGTTGGTACGAAAGCGGAACTTGCTGATTTAACAGCAATGATTTATGCAGATGTCCAAGTGATTCCATATGCAACTTTATTGAAATAAATTAAAAGAGCTGTGACGGAAGTCGGGCGATATTAAGAAATACGCTAAAAATCCTTGGTGAAGAATTTTCTTCACCAGGGATTTTGTCGTATTTCGAATATATTGTGTGGAACGCATTTTAGCAGTAATTTAGTACGCGAAAAAAGTTATGAGACACCTTTTTTAGTTAATTATCGACTATGATAATGATAAAATTAATTGAAATAGCCTAAAGGAGGTAGGTAGGTGAGAAAAGGAATTCTTTTTGATAAAGATGGGACCTTATTTGAATTTGGCCCCATCTGGTTACAAGCAACAATTGAATTTTTAGCTGCTATTACGGTTCGTACTGATCAAAAGATTGGCGTTGTTGAGGCTTTAGGCATGGTTGATGGTGAGTTAGTCAGTGATTCGGCGTTAACATCGGGTACTCCAGCGGATGTGGCCACGATTTTAGTTGATCATCAAGTGTTTACAACGACCGGCCAAGCGGAACAATTTGTGAAAGATTTTTTCTATGAATTTTTGGTGGCCCATTTAGATAATGTTAAGCCGGTGGGGGACTTAATTGGCTTATTACAGCGGCTCAAAGCACAAGGATATGTTTTAGGAATTGCGACTTCGGATGAAATTAATTCGACGATGGCAACGTTAAAATATGCACAAGTAAAGGACTTGTTTGATTTTATTGCAACGGCTGATGAATATCCAACTAAACCCAATCCCGCTGCGTTAATGGCTTTTTGTGAGCAATGTCAATTAGCATTAACGGATGTAATTGTGGTCGGCGATTCACGGATGGATATCGAACTTGGTAACCTTGCTAGAGCGGGTGTCGCAGTGTTGTCAGGCACGAGTACGGCGGATAATTTTACTGATTTAACGCCATATATTTACGCGGACATTCAAGTAATTCCGTATCAACAAATTTTACCAACACTAAATAAAGGGTAAAGGAATTACGGTAATACTTATAATAAGTAAGCTTTGATGTTACGATAAAGCTACCATTAGAAACGAGGATATTGATATGCCACTTTTAAGATTTGATTTAAATGCACACGCTTGGGCCGATGCTGCACGCCGTAAGCAATTGCTTGATATTGCATATGCTGTAACTTTAGCAGCCTTTAGTGCACCAACTGGTGATCGCTATCAACTAATTGATTTACACCAAAACGATGAAATGTTAATTGAAGATACTGGTTTGGGCTTTAAACGAACAGATGAAGTGATTGTTTTGTCAATTACAACCCGTCCACGGACCACAGCTGAAAAACAAACATTCTATCGTGAATTTGTAACTGCTGTTGGTGAGCAATTAGGGGTTGGACCGACTGATATTATGATTAATATGGTTGAAAATACGGATGCTGATTGGAGTTTTGCTAACGGGCAAGCTCAATTTTTAACCGGTGATCTCTAAAATTTAAAACAATAAATAACATAAAACCCTGATGAGATGTTTTGTCATAGTTTTATGTTTACTGAAATTCAAGCTTATGACATATTTGAGATTGATTTTAAAACAAATAATGCTATACGTATGAGCTGATGATTTGTTTATCTAAATAACCTCTTATATAATGGTCTTACACATTAAAAGGGGGACTAGTAAAATGTCATTTGAAGAAAACTTAAAAAACACGAAAGATCAAGTTACTGGTAAAGTAAAAGAAGTTGCTGGTGAATTAACTGATAACCAAAAGCTGGAAGCAGAAGGTAAAACTGAAGGTTTGTTTGGTAAAGCTAAGGAAGCTTTGGTTGATGCTAAAGATAAAGCAGCTGAAAAGCTTTCAGACGTATCTGAAGCAGTAGCTGAAAAATTTAACGACACTGTTGACGATTTACGTGAAAAGAAAGCGGAACACGACGAATCTGAAGATAAATAATGTAACGTCTAGGTAGAGTATTGGTTTAAGATCGATACTCTATTTTTTATCGTTGTTTTAGTGTAAAAGTGAGCAAAGATTAGTTGTTTATTTTATTGTTTATCATTAAAAGCCTATACTAAAACTTTTTTATGTTTTTTTTATTGTGAATATTGTAATTTGTTTATAATAGGCGTATTATAAATGCATGGAGTAATTCCATATCTTCATGATTTTCCATCTAAAATATCTGTCCATAAATAAAAGGCTGTGAAATTATTTTTTCATGGTTTTTTGTTTTTTCTAAAGGGTAAAATTATGCAGATAATAATGATGATTAAAAGTAAGCAAGTTAGTATTAGTCAGATTTTAAAAGCGGTATAATGACGGTGTTGATAGGTAACTTTAATGCATGCAGGAAAGAAGGTTTTTTAATGACTTATAAATCAATTAATCCTTACAACAATGAACTATTGCATACCTATGAAAATGCAACCGATGCTGACGTAGAAACCGCAATTGCGCAAGCACACGCCTTATACAAAGATTGGCGTAATGATGATGTCAGTTCTCGGCGTGAACTTTTAACGAAGTTGGCGGATTACTTTGAAGCACATGAACAAGAATTAGCTGAAGTATTAACTAAAGAAATGGGTAAACGAATTGTCGAAGCAAAAGGTGAAGTTGCATTAACTGCCATGATTGCCCGGTACTATGCAGATAACGCGGAACGTATTTTAGAACCAGAACCAGTTGAGACCGTCATGGGGGATGCTCAAATTATTTCCCGACCATTAGGGGTTATTTTAGCGGTCGAACCATGGAATTTCCCTTACTATCAAATTATTCGGGTTTTCGCCCCTAACTTTATGGCCGGTAATCCCGTGATTTTAAAGCACGCTGCCAATACACCAGGTTCAGCGGATGCTTTTGAAAAGGTTGTTGAAGCAATTGGTGCCCCAAAAGGAGCTTTCAAAAACCTCTTCGTAACGCATGATCAAATTGCCGATATTTTAGCCGACAATCGGGTTCAAGGACTCGCCTTTACGGGTTCTGAAGCCGGTGGTCGCATTTTAGCCAAAGAAGCCGGTGCTAATCTCAAAAAGAGTTCACTTGAACTAGGTGGTAACGATGCCTTTATTATTTTAGATGATGCTAATTTCAACGAATTGGATAAAATCATTGGGCAAGCACGCCTTTACAACGCTGGTCAAGTTTGCACATCGTCAAAACGGTTTATTGTCACGACGAAAAACTACCAAAAAGTACTTGATTTATTAATTCAAAAATTTACGGATGTCCATGTTGGCGATCCGCTTAATCCAACGACGCAATTAGCACCATTAAGCACGGTTAAAGCCAAACAATTATTGGTTGACCAAGTTCAAAAAGCACTTGATGGTGGGGCTAAATTAGCGTTTGGGACCATTGATACCGATTTAGAAACGGCTCATTTTGATCCAATTATCTTAACGAATGTGACGCCTGATAATCCAATGTATGATACCGAATTCTTTGGTCCAGTTGGTCAAGTTTATGAAGTGCCAGATGAAGCAGCGGCCATTAAATTGGCTAATGACTCGCACTACGGTTTAAGTGGAATTGTCTTTAGTGGCGATGCAAAGCATGGAACCGAAGTTGCTAGTCAAATTGAAACCGGGACCGTCTATGTGAACTCATATGGCGGGACATTACCAGAATTAATTTTTGGTGGCGTTAAGAATTCTGGTTACGGTCGAGAACTTGGTGAAGAAGGTATTAAGACCTTTATTAACCAAGAATTAATTGTGACCCGGACCGCGCCAATTGATTTAGATAATGCCGGCGGGGGCTTTGTTTAATCGAGATAATCAATAACTTATTTTTGGCTATTTGATTTCGCTTTGTAAGGCAAAAAATAATAAAAACAGGCTGAAGATGTATGCTTCAGCCTGTTTTAGTGTGTTCTATATAGTTAATTATTTTAAAGTACACTGTCTAAATTTCGTGGAATTCTTCAACTGTTTCAACGGTGTAAGTACTGTTAGCACTAAGTAATTTTGAAACTGGGCAGCGGCCTTCAGCTTCATGTACAAAGGCTTGAGCTGTTTCAAAGTCCACGCCAGGGATCCGAATTTGGACATGTACTAAAAATTCAAATACCGCTCGTTCCCCAACGAAGGCGACGTTAACATGGACTTGTGCGCTTTGGGGTACATTATGTTCATTTTCAACGGCTTGTAAGGTTGCTTTCAAACACGTTGCCAAAGACATCCCTAACAATTGTTCCGGGTTAGTCCCAGGGTGATTATTCATGGGGCTACTGATTTGGACCTCAATGCCACCTGGGACATATGCGTGCCCTTCAAGGCCTTCATCATTAATTGCGGTAGTTACATATAATGGGTTATTCCAACGAGCATCCATACTAAATCCTCCAAAGGTTTAAAGATGCTTTAATTGTAGATGAAAGCGTTATCAAAAACAATCTTAGAATAAGAAAATTGTTAAATGTTAAAAATCAGTAATTAAAATAAAATAAATTCAATAAACAAAATTGTTTACAAATCGCAATGTACTATGTATAGTAGTACATATAATATGCATAAATTATAGAAAGGTGGGGCTAACATGAATATCAACCCAACCAGTGGGCGACCACTTTATGAACAACTAATGTTTGGGATTAAACAAGATATCTTGTTAGGCATCTTGCAACCTGGTGATAAATTACCATCAGTGCGTGAAATGGCTCAACAGCAACTAGTGAATCCCAATACAGTTGCGAAAGCGTATAAAGCGTTAGAAGGACAAGGAGTGATTGACACAGTCCTTGGTCGAGGAACATTTGTGGCCGAAGATTCGAGTGACTTCGGACCAGATCGCCAACAAATGAATCAATTTAAACGCCAATTAAATGATTTATTAACTGAAGGTATGTACATCGGTTTATCCCGGCAAGAGATTGCCGATTTAATGAATGAATGGTATGGAGGGACGCATGAAGCTAATCGTAAATGAATTAAAGAAAGTAATTAACCATCGGACAATCATTGAAGATGTTTCTTTCACAGTGAATCATGGTGAAATTGTTGGGGTGATTGGCCGTAATGGAGTTGGGAAAACTACGTTATTTAAGGCAATGACGGGCATTTATCTAACTGATAATGGCCGTGTATTGATTGACAATCAGGATTTAACGGAAGACATCGCTTTAAAACAAGAATTATTCTTTGTTGATCCGTTAAATAATTTTTATATTCATTATACGCCAATGGAAATTGCCAAGATGTATGCCATTACTTATCCGAAGATGGATGTTGATCAATTCTTGACGGAAATTACGGACCATAATTTACCATTGAATCAAAAAGTTAAGTACTTTTCTAAAGGGATGCAAGGGCTCTTTAATGTGTTACTAGCATTAGCAACCCAAGCCCAATTTGTTATTTTAGACGAACCATTTGACGGCCTTGATGTGTTAGTTCGGGAAAACGTTAAACGATTACTGATTAATGCGGTTCAAAGTAAGGAAATTAGCTTAATCATTTCATCACACAACTTGGCTGAACTTGATACGTTAGTTGATCGGGCCATTATTCTTAAAGACACTAAAGTAGTGGGGGAGTATAGCTTAGAAAATCTTCGGGAAACTGCGCGCAAAATTCAATTAGTCTTTAAAGACGGTCTACCTGATGAAATTAAGCAAGCTGGGACGTTAGTTGAAGCTCGTGGACGAGTATATGTAATGATTTTTGAAAATTATACACGGCAATTAGATGAAAAAATTGCCAATTTAGCACCACTATTATATGAAGAATTACCATTATCATTAGAGGACTTGTTCCGGACACAATTAGTTAATGAAAATGATTATATCTTAGAAAAATAGGAGTTAATATGACAATTAATAAATTACTATGGCGGCGTTATCGCAAAGCGCTGGCAGTATTAATGGCAATTATTTTGGGTAGTTTTGTTTTTTTAACAGTCAGCCAACTTAATTCATGGCAACAAGCCAATACGTATATGCATTCACAAGAATTTAAAAGTTCTTACCCTGAAATGCTTAAAAGTTATGAAACGGCTAAGCAAAGTAAACACAACATCGCTGTTGATAAATATGTTGAACGTGGAAGCAATTTTTGGCTCGAAGATGGCGTGCCACATAGTTTTTCAGCCCCTAATCGAATTCGTGATAATTCATATGGCCAATCAGCAACGTTTGTGTTTGTCAGTTTTGTGACGATGTTAGTAATTACGTTACTTTTAGCTGATGATACTGCTCAGAATTTTAATTTGTTTTTAGCAAGTTCACGGTTTAGTCGTGCCAAAGTAATGTTGACTAAAATTAAATTATTGATTGGGTTACCAATGCTAGCAATGCTTGTTGGTGAAGGAATTTATTATTTAATTACCTATGTCACCGTGCCAGCGAAGTATTACAATATTAATCAGCAAGGACTTAGTTTTGTGGAATTATTTACTTCGTTGACTTGGTTAGGAGCCGGCTTGATGTTTTTGAGCTTAACCAGTGTATTAATTGGTAAGAAATTTGGGAGTGCTATCATGAGTAGCTTATTTTTCCTATCAATTCCATCATTGATTAACGCCTTAACATTACGTTCGCTTCAATATGATCCAGACCAGAGTGCTAAAGCACCAGAAAAAGTGTTTAATTGGTTAGGTAATACCATTCCTGGTGGGTGTGTTGGCTTAGTCATTGCGATTATTTTAGCAGCCTTAGCGATTAAGGCCTTCAGTAAATTATCATTAGAACGTAATGATAAATTTGTGATGTTTGCCAAGTTACGTTGGCCATTATGGTTACTAATTGTGTTCTATACCGGATTTGTATTCTACACTAATGGGAATTTTGGCACTAGTAGTACGGATATGTTTTCAGGCCTGATTTTGTTAATAATTTGGTTAGCCCTTATCATTACAATGTATTACTTCATTTTCGCACCGCAATCATGGCGTCACCCATTTAAATCAATTAGCTAAAATAAAAAAAGAACTAGCGCTTGCTAGTTCTTTTTTGTTGCTATTACTGGTAAAATTAATAGGATAGATTTAAACCGCTTTGCATGTGCCATATGTAAGGGACGTTAAATCCAGATAAATGATGGAAGATAGAAAGGACGGACTCGATAATGAACTTAGAAGAAATGCGAGAACGCCAAAAAAATATTCGGAATTTTAGTATTGTTGCCCATATCGATCACGGTAAATCAACAATTGCCGACCGAATTTTAGAATTGACACATACCGTTACGGCCCGTGAAATGCAAGATCAATTGCTTGATTCAATGGAATTGGAACGGGAGCGCGGAATTACAATCAAAATGAACTCAGTTGAGTTACATTACGATGCTGAAGATGGTGAAACATACATTTTCCACTTGATTGATACTCCAGGTCACGTGGACTTCCAATATGAAGTTTCGCGTGCGCTTGCAGCTGGTGAAGGGGCGGTCTTGGTGGTTGATGCCGCTCAAGGAGTCGAAGCTCAAACATTATCAAATGTTTATTTAGCGTTGGATAATGACCTTGAAATCGTGCCATTGATTAACAAAATTGATTTGCCAGCGGCCCAACCTGAAGTTGTCCGTGAAGAAATTGAAGATGTTATTGGAATTGATGCTTCTGAAGCCGTGTTAGCTTCGGCTAAGCAAGGGATTGGGATTCAAGAATTACTTGAACAAGTCGTTAAAACGGTGCCTGCCCCGGATGGTGAACTTGACGCGCCATTGAAAGCCTTAATCTTTGATTCAGCTTATGACCCCTATCGTGGGGTTGTCTTAACAGTGCGGGTCCGTGAAGGGGTCGTTAAAGTTGGTGACAAAATTAAGATGATGCACTCGGGGGCTGAATATGAAGTGACGGAAGTTGGGGTTAACTCACCCAAGCCAGTTGCGCGTGAATTCCTAGGTGCTGGGGATGTTGGTTACATTACAGCATCCATCAAAGATATTAAGAGCACGCAATCTGGGGATACAATTACGTTAGCTAATAACCCAGCTAGTGAACCACTCGAAGGTTACCGTCAAATGACACCGATGGTTTATTCAGGGTTATATCCAACCGATAATGCTAAATTTACTGATTTACGGGAAGCATTGGAAAAGTTGCAACTTAACGATGCTGCGTTAGAATTTGAACCTGAAACATCACAAGCACTTGGCTTTGGTTTCCGGACTGGTTTCCTAGGCTTGCTACACATGGACGTGATTCAAGAACGTCTCGAACGGGAATTTGATTTAGATTTGATCACAACCGCACCATCAGTAACGTACCATGTTACCAAGACCGATGGCGAACAAGTTGATGTCTCAAATCCGGCAGAAATGCCTGAAGTTTCGGCAATTCGCTATATTGAAGAACCATACGTGCATGCAAGTATCATGGTGCCTAACGATTATGTTGGGACGGTCATGGAACTTGCCCAACGTAAACGTGGTGAATTTGATACGATGGATTACATCGATGCTGCGCGGGTAAATGTTAAATACTACATGCCATTGTCAGAAATTATTTTTGACTTCTTTGATAAGTTAAAATCAGGTACGCGTGGGTATGCTTCATTAGACTATGAACCAGCCGGCTACCGTCAAAGTGACTTGGTAACGATTGATATCTTGCTTAATTCACAAAAAATTGATGCTCTTAGTTTCATCGTGCACCGTGATTTTGCGGCTGAACGTGGACGGATTATTACTGGTAAGTTGAAAAACATTATTCCTCGTCAAAACTTTGAAATTCCCGTGCAAGCGGCTATTGGGGCCAAAATTATTGCACGAACAAACATCAAAGCCTACCGGAAAGATGTTACGTCTAAGATTCACACTGGGGATCCCGATCGCCGGGCGAAGTTGCTTGATAAGCAAAAACGTGGTAAAGCGCGCATGAAGTCAGTGGGGACTGTTGATGTGCCGCAAGAAGCCTTTATGGCGGTACTTAAAACTGATGACGATGATGATTTTAAAAAGGGTCATTAATCTACTTGCAATAAATGTTCAAACACGTTATATTTATGTTTAATAACTGATGACTAAAGATAAAGAAAAGTACGGTAAATGTTAGGCGCAGAAAATTGGTGGTGGCTGTGAACCAAGCTAATATTTACTTGAAAGACACTTTTGAAGTCCAGCTTAGGCTGCGTGTCCTCGCGTTACGAGGTAAGTGATAAACTAAGGTGGTACCGTGCTTTTTTAAGCGCCCTTACTAGTATTTTGTGCTAGTGGGGGCGCTTTTTTTGTCCAGTCACGCATATAGAAAGGTAATACAATGGCTAAACAATCATTCCAAAAACCAAAGGGAACCGCGGATCTTTTACCTGGTGACAGTCTTAAATGGCACTATGTTGAAGAAACAGCGCGGTTATTATTTAATAACTACCAATACAACGAAATTCGGACACCATTGTTTGAAAATTTTGAAGTTTTCTCACGTTCAGCGGGGGATACTTCAGATGTTGTAACTAAAGAAATGTATGATTTCCACGATAAGGGTGATCGCCACATCGCCTTACGCCCAGAAGGTACAGCCGGCGTGGTTCGGGCCTTTGTTGAAAATAAATTGTTTGCGCCCGAACAAGTAAAACCTTACAAAGTATTTTACATCGGACCAATGTTTCGTTATGAACGGCCGCAAGCAGGGCGGATGCGTCAATTCCACCAAATCGGGGTGGAAGCCTTTGGGGCTGACTCACCAGCTTTGGATGCTGAAGTTATTGCCATGGCGATCGATTTCTTCCAATCACTTGGCTTAACGAGCTTAAAAGTGGCGGTTAATACTTTAGGGGATGCCGAATCACGGGCAGCTTACCGGCAAGCCTTGATTGATTACTTAGAACCACATGCAGCGGAATTAAGTGCTGATTCGCAAGAACGGTTACACAAAAACCCATTGCGGGTGCTGGATTCAAAAGATGCCAAAGATCAAGTCTTTGTTGAAAATGCCCCATCAATTCTTGATTATTTGACGCCTGATGCGCAAGCCCACTGGGATAAGTTAAAAACGATGCTTGATGCCCTTGGTTTAGATTACGAAGTTGACGCATCAATGGTCCGTGGGTTGGATTACTACAACCACACAATTTTTGAAATCATGACGAACTCTAAAGCCCTTGGTCACGGTTGGACAACGATTTCTGGTGGTGGTCGTTACAATGGTTTAGTTGAAGAACTTGGTGGCCCCGAAACATCTGGGATTGGCTTTGGGATTGGACTTGAACGTTTGATGTTGCTCCTTGAAAGTGAACAAACACCATTGCCTGAAGTTGAACCACTTGATTTTTATGTGGCTAATATTGGCGAAGAAACGGATGTAGAAGCCTTGAAATTAGTTCAAGGGATTCGTTCATACGGTTACACGGCTGAACGTGATTACTTAGACCGGAAACCAAAGGCACAATTCAAAGCCGCCGATCGGTTGAATGCATTATATGTGGTAACGATTGGACCTGATGAATTGGCTAACCAAGAGGTTAACTTGAAGAACATGGAAACTGGTGAACAAGTTAAAGTACCATTGGCTAAAATTTACACAGAATTACCATTTTTAATTGAAAATGAAGAGGACGCATTAGCTAATTTAGCTGATGACGCAGAGTAGGAGATTAGTTATGAAACGGACAACATATGCGGGATTAGTTGATGAATCATTTGTCGGTCAAGACGTTGTATTAAAGGGATGGGTGCAAAAACGCCGTGACCTTGGAGCCTTAATTTTCATTTCTTTACGTGATCGTGAAGGTATTGTGCAATTAGTATTTTCTGAAGAATTTAGTGCTGATGCCTTGGCAGTTGCTGACCAAATGCGTTCAGAATACGTTATTGAAATTCAAGGAACCGTTAAGGCACGTGATGCTAAGACCATCAATGCTGACATGAAGACTGGTAAAGTTGAAGTTGAAGTACACGGTGCTAAAATCTTGGCGGAAGCAAAGACTACACCATTTGATATTGAAGATGAAATCAGTGTTTCTGATGAATTACGTTTGAAATACCGTTACCTGGACTTACGTCGTCCAGTTATGCAACGGAACATTTTGATGCGTTCAAAGATTACGAAAGCAACGCATGATTTCCTTGATGGTGAAGGTTTTGTTGATATTGAAACCCCATACTTGGCTAAATCAACTCCTGAAGGTGCGCGGGATTACCTTGTACCTTCACGGGTTTACCCAGGTAGTTTCTATGCCTTACCACAATCACCTCAATTATTTAAGCAATTATTGATGGGTGCCGGTTTTGACCGTTACTACCAAGTAGCACGCGCCTTTCGTGATGAAGATTTACGTGGTGACCGGCAACCAGAATTTACTCAACTTGATGTGGAAATGTCATTCATGGACCAAGATGAAATCCGTGAATTAGTTGGTCGTTGGGTTGCTCGGATTATGCAAGATGCCGCTGGTGTAACGGTTGATCCAGCTGCTTTCCCTGTCCTTGAATGGGCCGAAGCAATGGAACGTTTTGGTACTGATAAGCCTGATTTACGAATTGCGTATGAATTAGTTGCCTTAAACGAATTGGCAGCTAAATCAGAATTTGGCGTCTTCTCAAGTACGATTGCTAATGGTGGGGTCGTTAAAGGGATTACTGTGCCTGGTGGGGCCGACCATTACTCTCGTAAAGACTTAGACAAATACACCCAATACATCGAACGCTTCGGTGCTAAGGGACTTGCATGGGTTAAGGTTACTGAAGAAGGCTTTAATGGTCCCGTTGCGAAGTTCTTGAACGCCCAATTTGCTGAAATCACAGCGGCTATGGATGCCAAAGTTGGTGACCTATTACTCTTTGTTGCGGCTAAAGCGGACGTCGTGGCTGGGAGTCTTGATTACTTACGTCGTGACACAGCTAAAACGCTGGGCTTGATTGATGAATCAAAATGGGGCTTTGCATGGATTATTAACTGGCCACTCTTTGAACACCAAGAAGAGGAAGACCGTTGGATTGCAGCCCACCACCCATTCACCATGCCTAACGAAGAAGACTTACACTTCTTTAATGAAGGTGAAGATCCGCACCAAGCCCACGCCCAAAGTTATGATTTAGTGTTGAACGGTTACGAACTTGGTTCAGGTTCAATCCGTATTCACACGATGGATATTCAAGAAAAAATGCTCAAGGCCCTTGGCTTTACCGCTGAATCAGCTCACGAAGCATTTGGTTTCTTACTTGATGCCATGGAATTTGGATTCCCACCACTTGGCGGAATTGCTCTTGGACTTGATCGTTTAGCGATGATTCTTGCAGGTCAAGATAACATTCGTGAAGTGATTGCCTTCCCTAAAAATAGTAAGGCTTCTGAACCAATGACTGAAGCACCACAACCAGTTTCAAAACAACAAATTGAAATTGACTTAGGCTTGAAAGCACCAGTTTATGCTGAAAACGATCAACCTAACATGGCTGAAGAATAATATCAAAAAAAGGATTCGCATTAGCGAATCCTTTTTTTGTGTAAAGTTCGTATTTAGCGATGAATTTGTGACTTAAACACGAACTATATTTTATTTATAATGATATTTTTCGGTTTAAAAGTATTTTTTGCTTTCATTTGTAGATAAAGTTCGGTATAATACTTTCTTGGGGCTTGGATATATTATAAAGTTCGTGTTTTGCAAATTAAAATGAAAAAGTTTGAGGATAGATAATGAATAATGGATTAACAGTTTTTGATTATGAAGATGTACAACTTGTACCACGTAAATGTGTGATTACAAGTCGATCACAAGCCGATACATCAGTTCAATTTGGTCCGATGACTTTTAAAATTCCTGTGGTACCAGCTAACATGCAAACGGTGATTGATGAACCATTAGCGAAGCACTTAGCTGAAAAGGGCTTTTTCTATGTCATGCATCGTTTTGAACCAGAAACCCGTTACGATTTTGTCGTTAAAATGCATCAAGCCGGCTTATTTGCTTCAATTAGTATTGGAGTTAAAGCAGATGAACACGCCTTGATTGAACGCTTTGCGGCGGAAGGCATCATACCAGAATACATTACTATTGATATTGCCCATGGTCATTCCGAAACGGTGATGGACATGATTAAATTTATTAAAGCCCGTTTACCAGAAACTTTCTTAATTGCTGGAAATGTTGCCACGCCTGAAGGGGTCCGCGATTTAGAAGATGCTGGTGCGGATGCCACTAAAGTTGGGGTTGGCCCTGGTAAAGCTTGTATTACGAAGCTTAAAACCGGTTTTGGTACTGGGGGCTGGCAATTAGCCGCATTACGTTTATGTGCCAAAGCTGCGCGCAAGCCGATTGTGACGGATGGTGGTATTCGTTACAATGGGGATATTGCTAAATCAATTCGCTTTGGGGCTGATATGGTTATGATTGGTTCATTATTTGCTGGTCATGATGAAACGCCTGGTGAAAAGTTTGAAATTGACGGTGAGATGTTTAAAACTTACTTTGGTTCTGCTTCCCAATTCCAAAAGGGTGAATACAGCCACGTTGAAGGAAAGAAATTATTTGTTCCTTATCGCGGTTCAATTGATGGCACCTTGCAAGAAATGCATGAAGATTTACAATCAGCAATTTCATATGCCGGTGGCCGCGTCTTAAAAGACTTGCACCAAGTTGATTATGTGATTGTTAAAAATTCAATTGTGAATGGTGATACGTACTAAGCCGAAATTAATAGCATATTAATCGAAAGAAGATGAATATTTCATCTTCTTTTTTTGCGGTTAGGGATTCACTAAATGGGATAATACGCCGATAAATATCTAAATACTAAAATCAAAAAGGAGTAAGGCTATCGATTTTAATATCAATCGGGATCTTTCAGTGCGCCCAGAACAACTAGAAGCCGTCGAACATGTACAACCAATTAAGGCTATAAATGCTGATAATCTGACCAAAGATATGGAACAACAATTGCTAGCCAATCAAGAGTATCAACAAGCCATGCACCGGGGGCCCGTAATTGAGCGGCCACGGGCTAAAACTTTACAAATAACTCAGGGTGCTCAAAATATTAAAGATAGTTTTCCCTATCAAATATATGAAGAACAATCCCAGCAAACCATGCTAGTTAAACCAGCACTAATCAGTAAGGAAGGGCCGGCAATGATTGTTCTTAGTACTGATATGACTGGCACAATCGTTTCTGAAAAAATAATGGTAGCTGCTAGTCAGGCACCGGCTAATAATCTTTTAGAAATTTTTGCCTTTTTGGCGTATCATGAGCCAATGATTCCCACATTATATCGGGATAGTTTCAGTGATGTTTTAATGTTGATGAAGCAACATGATATTCGCGCCAAATTACCCCACGATTTTTTTACTGAACATCGAGCTAAAAATAGTAAAACTAAAACCTTTGTGCAAAAAATTATCGATAATTAATATTGCTGTTAAAATACCTTACTAAATTGACTATAAATATATTATGCAATTAAATCGATATTAAATGTATTTTACGATATGTTTGCAAAAAAATGATCAAATTTCTCGTATTAGCTTTTTTTGTGTAATTTCACTTTAATATAAGTTTATTTAAGATTGGTATATCAATATTTTAAGTTGTTTAAACTACTTATTTATTCCAAAGAAAAGCTTATAAATTAGTTAAACTGGATTTAATACATTAGTTTTATATTCTTTAAATGTAGTATAATTAACTTAACGATATAGGAAAATTATGGATAAAGGGGGGGATTACTTCTAATGTTACACAAAGAGGGCGTAAAAATTTTACAAGAATTTGCTAACGAACATGAAAATAAGCAAATTTACCACGTTGGTGAGGGCGTACACCAATTTGTGGGATATGGTCATAGTAATGCAATTGCAATTGAAGGGGCCATGAGTGTTATTTTAGTTGATACACTAGATTCACCAGATCGCGCAGCACAAATGTTGATGGATTTACAAAAAATCACACCAAAACCTGTGCGCACGATTATTTACACTCATGGACATCCAGATCATCGTGGTGGTGCTGGTATGTTTCAAGCAACTGCCCAATCAGTGATTGCTTTTGCCAATCGTGACCAACCACTCGTTGATGCCCAAAAAGTTAATGACGTACTTTTGAAACGAACTGAACGACAAATGGGCTATGAGCTTGATGATAATGAAGCTATCACGCAAGGAATTGGGATGCGTGAAGGCCATACTCAAGGCCAACGTGGGTATGCCCCATTGTTACCAACAGAAATTATTAGTGATGGGATTGTTGATCGTGTGATTGATGGAGTCCATTTACAATTAATCAGTGCTCCCGGTGAAAACGGTGATATGGGGTATATCTGGTTGCCAGAACAGAAAATTATGTGTGCTGGTGATAACTACTATGGGGCTTTTCCGAACTTAGCAGCCATTCGTGGTGGGCAATACCGTGATATTGGGCGTTGGATTCAAAGTTTGGATTTACTGATTTCGTATAATGCGGTAGCAGTTTTACCTGGGCACTTAGAGCCATTGGAAGGTGCTGAAATTGTTAAAACCACGTTACGCAATTATCGTGATGCCGTGGCTTCAGTCTTTGATCAAACGCTTGCCCATATTGATGCCGGATTGACAGTCGAAGAAGTTGTGGAACAAGTTCGGTTACCAGATCACTTACGGACGCTGCCATATTTAGCAGAAATTTATGGGAGTGTTGAATGGACCGTTCGGGCAATTTTTGCTGCTTATGTTGGTTGGTTTGATGGTAATCCAACTAACTTGCATAAAATGCCGCAATATTTGTATTCAGCAAAAATGGTCGCATTGATTGGGGGTGCACCAAAAGTTATTGATGCGCTTGAACAAGCCATTCAGGATACCGATTATTTATGGGCATTACAATTATGTGATTTGTTAATTGGTATTGGGGAAGTTAAAGCCGTTGATTTAAAAATCAAAATGTTATACGCGCTAGCTGATTTAGAAACTAGTGCCAACGGGCGCCATTATTACATTAGTTATGCCAAGGAAATGTTAGACAATAAGTAGTATTGTGACATAATTTAAATTTGAAAATTGGTTGCATACCGCCCCCTCGAATTGGAGTAAATCCACTCGAGGGGTCTTTTTATTGCTAGTTAATAATTGAAAGCGCTTTAAAATATCGGTAGAATAGAAGTATAGGCTAACTACTTAATTACATTTTGATCGTTGAAAGGAATTTAACATGAAAAAAGGACGCATTATTAATTCAGACATTTCGCGCGTAGTTGCCCAGATGGGGCATTTTGATACCATTGCAATTGGGGATGCTGGAATGCCAGTGCCTAAGGGAACTGAAAAAATTGACTTAGCGGTAACAAACAATGTACCTAGCTTTAATGTCGTATTACAGAATGTTTTAACCGAACTAGCTGTACAAAAAATTTATTTGGCCGAAGAAATAAAAACCGCTAATCCTGGGCAACTACAAGCGATTAAAAATCTTTTGCCTGATACTGAATTGGAATTTATTTCCCATGATGATATGAAGCATCGTTTAGCCGATACTCATGCATTTATTCGTACAGGGGAAATGGCCCCATATGCCAATATTATTTTGGAAAGTGGCGTAACCTTTTAAATTAATTTAACTGCGCACAATTTTAGAAGTAATACGGAGGGGTATTATGAAAATTGCAATGCAACGAATTAACAAAAGTTTTGGTAATAAAAAAACCAGTCGACCTAGTTAAAAACTAAGTTTACTGGTTTTTTAATTGGCGCTTAGGTAAAAAGAACCCTGGAATAAATTTAATGGCAATTGCTAAAATAAATGCTTGTACCGTAATAATATGGTATCCAATCAAGCTAACAAGCAATGTGATAATCGCTGCTAGATTGATGATTAACCGTATTTTTTTAACTGACATATAAATGTCCCCCCGAAAAAAGTTTACTACTTAATTTTAGCTTTTTTATACCTTATATTCAACTAAGCTATTTAGTATGGTTTGATATTGGGATAAACTGTTTTAAATAATTTAGGGCTTTGGACTAGTTTTATTCCAAACTCATAATGATTGCGCGGAATCCAATAAGTATACTGTGGATTTTTGGCAGCTGAATTTAAAACATTAACGGTGGTACCATAATTATTGGGTGTAAGGACTTTTGAACCAATGATGCTTTTAGTAAAAATATTAGTGGATGTTACCGGACTAAACTTTGACAATTGATTTACTTGTGATGGAATAATACATAATGCACAACCAATAATGGTCAAATAAATCAGAGACTTAAGATAGCTGGCGATTTTTAGGTCACTCAAACTCATTAAAATGAAAAACAGCGTAATGAAAAACATCGGGTAGAGATAACGATCAATTAGAATCGGCCGGTTATTCAAAATTTCAACGACACCAATTAAATAGGCCGTTAAATATGAAAGTAATGTCACGAACATGATTAGTACAAAAGGATGGGCATAATTACGCCACCAAAAAATAATTTGTAGTAATAAGAGGCCAAGCAATAAATATGTATACATAGGTAACAAATTTAAATTAAAAGATTGTTGAAATACCGCATTCCATGATTCATCTGGTAAGATCCAGTAACTTTTTTTCACGGAGGTAATTTGTTTAACTGCGATAAAAATCCAGGGAAGGTACGAAATAACGAAGCCAATCGCCAACAAAGGTAGTTTGATTATTAAATCGTGGTCCTTTTGGAAACACCGCGTTAACCAGTAGTAAAAAAGGATTAAACCGGCAAAGATTGCTGCGAAATAATGTGAATAAGCACTTAAACTTGCAAATAATAATGTTAACCATAAGTAGTGTTGTTGGCGTACTTTGGCATATTTCAACAACATGTATAGCTCAAGAATTAAAAATAAAGTCGCAATTTGGTACATGCGCAAAGTTAAACCATTTATGGTGATTTGCGATAGTATGATAAAGGCACTAAGCATGTAATAGTTGACACCTTTTTGATATAATTTAATAATCTTGCTTAGAAAAAAGATACTAATTAGGCCAAAAATAAAGTTCCATACCCGTAAATAAACAATTTCTAAATTATTATAGGCAGTGAAATGAGTTATTGGCCAAGCGATAATTTTATAAATTAAATATGATAATGGTGGATGGACATCGAGTGCATCCGTCTTAATTAAATCCCAGGGACTATGGTTAATTAAGGCAATTGTAAAGGCTTCATCAGCCGTTAAATTTACATGTAACGAATAAAAAAAAGCAAAAATGATGGCAGCAATACTTAAAAGGATGCCGCCAAATGAATAAAATTTTTTCATGATAAAGAATTCCTTTGTGCTGAATGAATGTTAGTTTTTAGTTTAATATAAATTTAAAAACAAGTATAGATTTAATTTAAGCAATACTATAAAGGAGCGTAAAAGATGGCGCTATTAGAAGTACAAGGCTTATCAATGAGTTATGATGATAAGCAATTATACACGGAGGCCGAATTTGAACTGCAAGCCGGGGAACACCTCGGGATTGTTGGTCAAAACGGAACCGGTAAATCAACGTTAATTAAGCTAATTACCGAGCAAATTTTACCAGTTAGTGGCACAATTAAATGGCAAAAAGGGACCAGCATTGGTTATTTAGATCAATACGCTGCGGTTACCGATGATTTGACAGTGCGGGAATTTTTAGCGACAGCTTTCACCAATTTGTACCAAATGGAAGCCCAAATGAGTGCCTATTATGAACAATTTGCTGAAACCGGTGATGAGCAATTATTAATGCAAGCAGGGCAAATTCAAGAACAACTTGAACAAGCAGAATTTTACGATTTAGATACTAAAGTTGAAAAAGTTATCACGGGCTTAGGGTTAAACGATATTGCCGACCATAAAACGGCACAATTATCAGGTGGCCAACGGTCAAAGATCATTTTAGCTAAGTTATTATTAGCCAATGATGAAGTTTTATTATTAGATGAACCGACTAACTATTTGGACACGGTCCACATTGCATGGTTAGTAACCTTCTTACAAGCCTTTGATGGTACGACGATGATTGTCTCACATGATTACGACTTTTTAGAGCAAGTTACTAATAGTATCGTCGATATTGCCTTTGGAAAAATGACTAAATACCGGGGTAGTTTCCAAGAAGCGATGCGGCAAAAAAATGAAAATCGTAAACGCCAATTACGTGAATTTACGCAACAACAAGAATTGATTGCCAAGACGCAAAAATTCATCGATAAAAACCAAGCCGGTACTAAAGCTAAACAAGCTAAATCGCGGGGCCGGATGCTTGATAAAATGAATTTAGTCGATGCACCAGATCAAGATTTACGGTCATATTTTGATTTTCCGGTTTATCAACCAGTCGAAGCTGAGATGGAAGATCCGTATGCGATTTATGATGAACCGTTTGAAACCGGGCCAGTAGCTCCGGCCACGACACTAACGGTTAATAACTTAACAGTCGGTTATGACCAAGCATTGCTCCAACCAATTTCGTTTGAAATGGTGGCGGGGCAAAAGCTTGCGTTAGTTGGGTTTAATGGAGCTGGTAAATCAACACTTATTAAGACGTTATTGGGTAAAATCACGTCATTAGCGGGTACTAGCAAGTTTACGGAAGACATTGTCGTTAATTACTTCAATCAAGATTTAACTTGGGAGAATGATCAACTAACACCATTAGATGTGCTACGTGATCAATTCCCTGAGATGGAATTACAACCAATTCGGCGCAGTTTAAATAACGCGGGAATTAATAAGCAAAATGCCCAAAAACCATTGGCGTTGTTATCGGGTGGGGAACAAGCCAAGGTTAAATTGGCTTTGATGACATTAACCCCAAGTAATTTTTTGATTATGGATGAACCAACTAATCACCTAGATGAAGCAACAAAACAAGCCTTGCAACGGGCTTTGAAGAAATTTACCGGTAATTTAATTTTAGTCAGTCATGAAGCTGATTTTTATCAAGATTGGCTCCCTGATGTGTTAGATATTAGTGCCTTGTCGCTTAACACGCCAACTGATTAAGGGCTCCAAGGAGGTCACAACATGAAAAATATTTATAAATTTAAAACACGCAAGGCCATCACTGAAACGGTTTTTAGTAAGCATCTTTTGCATGCTCAAAAAGCCGGAATCACCCCGATGTTAACGGCGCTAGCGACGCAATTATTGGTGCACCCAATTAATCCGCAGCAACCGATTGAATTGACTTTGGATGTCATGGCAGTTGCCCATAAAGAATTGCCAGGGTTTGATGAAATTTTTACCCATATTGAAAGTTTAGCGGCACAAGATTCATATACTGGTGGTGTGGTAGCTCAAATGGATCGGTGGCAACAGTTACCAAATGTGCAAGCCTTAACCATTACGGCCACCAATGTTAAAGGGCCTAAGTTAAAAAAACTGGTTCGGCGCGAATTAATGGCCGGCTCAGAATTAAACATGGCGTATTATCAAACGATGCAACCAGATGCCACGATTACCCCCTCCAAAGTTGGGTGGCGTTATTTGATCATGAACTAGATGGTCAAATTTATAGCGGTAAAGGAAAATTACGTAAAGGGGTAACGCCATCGACCGCGTTGTTTACCCCAACTACTCCCGGTATTCGGATTGTTATTCCATGTGTCCGTAAAAGTTTTATCGAGCCACAAACCTTAATTGCCACGATTTTTGAACATTTTTGGTTAGCAATTTTGAAACAAAAATTAGTACTAACAATTATTATCGATGGTAAGCGTGAAATTTTTGATGAAACGACGTTACGAGACGTATTAATTAATCACCGCGAAGCCTTCGTACAAGCTACAATTGGGAATCCAATTCATGCAGCGCAATATCTACAAACCTACAAAGGTGTCATCCCCCGAGAAATTAAGTTTACTAACCAACAAGATGCGCAATTTAACGCATACGTGACGGTTGACCATGAACTAGGAGCCGGCCGAGTTGGAATATTTGATGGCACCGGGCTTAAATTAGTTGATTATCAGTTACCTAAATCAGCTATTCAAGGATACAACGTTGTTTTGGTTGCAAATCAACCCGCCACACAAATCATTAAGGAATTAGTTAATGAACGGGGCACTAAACTAGCCCTTAAAAATGTCCCTAATGGTAAAAATCGCAGTGCCGCTAAAGATTTCCTCGAACAATTAAATACGGCCGTTGCCCAACTAATTGTTAGTGAAAGTGATTGGCAACAAGCGGTCCCATTATCACCTGCCCAAGTAATTGAAATGGCGATGGACCAAGCACCAACGGGGATTACCCAGCAAGAGTTAGGCCCATATTTACCTGAACTACAAGCTTTGCAAGCACATCCGGATAGCCAATATCATGAAGCTTTTAAAATCAATTTAATGATTGGTGGCCGCTATAGTAATCGCTTTGCTTGGGATAAAATCGGCATTAATGCTTGGACCCAAGGGGATGCTCCATGTATCATTCAAATTCCGTCGGTTGATTTAGGCGCGTATTTCCCAATTAATGAAGTCATAACGTTCTATACACCTGAAGGGACTAAATTAACGGCCCAATTAACGGGAACTGGGGTTGATGCACGCCTTGATTTTATTGAGGGCAATATTTATGACTATGTGCGCCGCAGTTTAAAACTAGCCTGGCAACAGTAATTACCTTAACGGATTTAAAGCGATTTGGTACTAATGCACTAAGTTTTGAACGCTTAGATGCACGTAATTACGCCCTAAAATTTGGTAAATAAAGTCAAAAAGCCAAAAGGATTCGCCTTTTGGCTTTTTGTGTTTACAATACTGACTGTTGAAATTAGCTATATAAAAGCGTAGCATTGATTGAATTAGAGATATTAGAGAACGTTGATTTAACGAGAAAGAGGATTAGATGGCATTATTAGAAGTTAGTGGTTTATCAATGAGTTTTGCGGATAAACAATTATATGACGATGCAGAATTTCAATTAAATAATCATGAGCATATGGGAATTGTTGGTCAAAATGGGGCTGGTAAGTCAACGTTAATTAAAATTTTAACGGGCCAAACTTTACCAGTTGAAGGCCAGATTAATTGGCAAAAGAATTTAAAAGTTGGGTATTTGGATCAATATGCCGAAGTACCAGCTGAATTAACGATGTACCAATTTTTACAAACAGCATTCCAAGAATTATTTGATAAGGAAGCGCAAATTAATGAATTATACGCCCAATATGGTGAGACGGCTGATGATGAATTATTGGTGAAAGCTGGGCAATTACAATAACAACTTGAAACAGCTAATTTCTATGAACTTGATACTAAGATTGATAAAGTCGTTACCGGATTAGGTTTAAATGCCATTGGTGCGGATCACTTAACCGGTCAAATGTCTGGTGGGCAACGTTCAAAAGTTATTTTAGCTAAGTTATTATTAGAAAACGATGACGTAATTATTTTAGATGAACCAACGAATAACTTAGATACGGCCCACATTGAATGGTTGGTTGAGTTTTTACAAGATTTTGATGGTGGGGCGATTATTATTTCCCACGACTATGAATTTTTAGAACAAGTTACGAATACGATTGCCGATATTGCGTTTGGGAAAATTACTAAGTATCGTGGTAGTTTCCAACAAGCAATGCGGCAAAAAGCCGAAAAGCGGGAGCAACAATTACGGAGCTTTGAAAAGCAACAAGTTGTGATTGCTAAAGCCGAGAAATTTATTAGTAAGAATAAAGCGGGGACTAAGTCAAAACAAGCTCGTTCACGGGAAAAAATGTTGGCTAAAATGGAAATCGTGGATGCACCGGATGAAGAATTACATGCTAGCTTTGATTTTCCATATGTACCGATGCAATCACAAGAAGTACTGCAAGTTAATCATTTAACAGTTGGATACACGCACGCCTTATTAAGTCCGGTAAGTTTTGCGATGACGCATGGCCAAAAATTATTGCTAAAAGGGTTTAATGGGGCTGGTAAATCAACTTTGATTAAATCTATTTTAGGGTTAATTGAACCATTACACGGTGAAAGTAAATTTGCTCCAGCCGTTAAAGTTAATTACTTTAACCAAGATTTGGACTGGGATGATGATAAGATGACACCATTAGAAGTAATGGCAGATGCTTTTCCAAAACTTGAACCACGGATGGCCCGGCAACGACTTGGCGCAGCTGGTATTAACGCATCAAATGCCCAAAAAGCGATGCATCTTTTATCAGGGGGTGAGCAAACTAAAGTTAAGCTTGCAATGATGGAATTGATTCCAAGTAATTTCTTAATTATGGATGAACCCACCAACCACTTAGATGAAGATACAAAACAAGCGTTGAAAAAGGCGTTGATTCGCTTTGAAGGTAATTTAATCTTAGTTAGTCACGAAGGGGAATTCTTCCGTGATTGGTTACCTTGGGAAATTGATGTGGCGGCCTTGTCATTAAAATAATTGAAGATAATTTGAAAAAAGCGGTAGGGACTAACTACCGCTTTTTGATTAGTTATTGAAATGAAATATAAATAAATTTCAAAAATAACTTGTGTAATATTTTAAAATCCAGTATAGTTATTTATGAAATATAAATAACTTTCGTATATTTAGAATCTGAATCAGATGAAAGTTATTTATATTTCGAATAACATTCACGTTGGAGGTGAAAAATGCTACAAGAATTAAAACAAAGTGGAATGCCCTTGGAGTGGCTAAAGCAATTAAAAACGGGGAGTAAGGCCCAATTAACAAACAATATTAAAGCAGCGTTGGCAACTCGTGTAAACGATCAAGAACCACTAATGGTACAAATAACAACTAATTTAGTACCTCGTAACCAATTGCCAGTCGAGGCCTTACAAGCAACGTTAGCCATTACGGCATCAGCGTTTGAAAGCGTGACAACGCAATACTTACAGGCCCTAGTTGATTTACCATTATTGCCAGTAACGACGATCACAGCCAACAACCGTCAATGGCAGATTCCGTTTTTAGGTGATGCAGATCAGGCAAGTATTGAAGGGGTATTTGAAGTTGCTATCACGACATTCTTAACAGATATCTTGTCGGAACGGCTAAATATTGAAATTAAAACCGATAATACGAGCTATATCATTAATCGTGATCAATTAATTACTATGATGGATAACAATGAACACCGTGGTCAACTCGGACTGGTTAAGGCAATGGCCGACCAAGACGAAACAGTAATTAGCCTACCAATTGTGCGGGGACCATGGATTGGGCAAGAGCAAACGTGGTTCCAAGAGGGAATAAATGCTTGGCATGCAGGTCAAACACCGTGCATCTTACAAACTCAGACTAGTCCCAACTTCCAAGCGGTGTTTCCGCAGACGGCTTTTATTGTTGAAACTTTGAGTGGTCAAATGTTTGTGGCTAAAATCGAGCAAAAAAACATGGATATGACCTTGCAATTCTTGAGTGGTAATATTTTCACCTTTGTTAATCAAGCCTTAGGACTTAAAGCAAAGCAACCAATTAAAAACAGTCAATTAGTAGCAGCCGGTAAAACAGAGCTTAAGTTTAAAGCTATTGCACCGTATCATTTTTTAATGACCATTTAGTTAAGATGGAAAAGAGCTGATCAAAAATGGTCAGCTTTTTTAATGAAATTAATCACCATCACATAAAACGCAAATATATTACGCATTAACAAGTTAAAATAATTGAATAATATTTGATTTTATACGTATCTTAGTTAATGTATTATTTAATCGTTATTAAATAATGTTAAAATAAGAATAATTTAATAGAAAATGAGGTTGTAAATCATGAATATAAATACTAAACACTTGATCAGATATGTTTTAGCTAGCCTTGATAGTAATACAGTGGAACGGATCTTCAAAAAATTACCGCAAAAGTCCAGTAATATGTTGATCAAGCGCGGGGGCGTTATGTGGGTGCCCCCAAAGGTTCTCAAAAATTTAAGTGATAAAAATTTAGACTATATTTTACTCAATTTTCCAACTTTTATTGATAAAAAATTAGATGTGGCGGATATTACGAGTGTTGAAAGTTTAAAACAAGCGATTGCTGATAGTAAATATACGACAATTCGCTTCTTAGGGCCGGTTTTAACTAATATAGGTGATGATAATATTCGCCAGATGTTTGAAAATTATGACCTTAAGCTATTTACTAACGAAGTCGAGGCAATGTTGGCGGAGCATAAGCAAAATGAAGTAGCGGTTGCACCGACTAAAAAATCAATTGCTAAGGTAAAGGCGTCAGAAGAGCCGGCTTTAATCAATGAAAATAAGCTTTTAAAAGCGCAAGTCAAAAAATTAAACAATCAGATTAATACTACTAAGCAACGCGCTGCTAAAGAACTAACCGTGAAGGTTGAAAAAATCAAAGAGCAAGAAAGAACTAAAATTGATAATTTGAATAACTCATTTAATCAACAAATTAAGCGCCTTGAAGAACAAAATGCACAGTTAGAAGCTGAGTTAAAGACGGTCAAAGCAGCCTTAAAAGATCAGGCTAAACAGTTTGAAGAGGCTAAAAACGAAACACAAGCCCGCCAAGCATTAAAAGCTGAACAACAAAAAGCCAAAGCAATGCGTCGGGTCGTCTTAGTTGCTGAAATTAAGACGTTACCAACCGACTTTACCCCCCAAGCAACCTTTATTAAGCTTTATAATCCCGAAACGGACGTCAAGGAGCTGTTAAAACTCATTACGGAATTTGATATGCAAGAAATATGGTTAGCAACGGAATATGTTACTCGGCATACGCGTAATATGATTATGAATGCATTACAGGATGTTCAAATTACAGTTAAGCGCGATGAATTACCTAATTTATTAACTAACTAAACAAAAAATAGGAGAAATACAATCATGACACTTATCAATGGTATGCAAAACTATCAAATCGTTGGCTACTTAGAGGCTAAAGAAGACATTAATATTGGGAGCGATAATCATGCCTATATTTACATGCAGCCGGTTTCGGTTTTTCCCAATAGCGTTAGCCCAAGTGATATACCAGATAAAATCCAAGTTTATGTAAATAACTTTGATTCATTTATATTTGAAGATCGGGAATACGACTCACAAATGAATCGGATTAATGCTATTTATGAATTCCTTGAGAAATTCTTGATCATTGTACAACCATATGTTAGTTACAATCCTAGTATGGGCCGGACCTTTTTTCAAGGGAAGAAACTAGTTAAGTTATTACGTAAAAATGCGAGTTTTAATCGCAATGATTTATTATTACCATTACCTGTTTTTGGCCCTGATAATAGTGCTTTTGTGAATAACCAAAGCGATTTTGAAAGTTACATTTTTGAAAATAAAAAATTAGGTAAACTTCGTAATCCTTGGTCATCAAATATTGAAGATACGCCGCATGGAATCGTGTGGAAACAAGATGAAGATCACTTTACCTTCTATTCACCAATAACTGGTCAAGCCGTTGACAACAGTGGTAATATTAGTTTCTCAACGACAAGCTTAAAAAAATATACGATTAACGATGAATGGTTGGACTTGAGCTATGAATTAAATGATGTATTATTTATGCCAAGTTCGTTTTTAAAAGAAAGCCACAATAAGGGGGATTTGGTAAGTTATCAACCAAGCAAAACGGATATTGCAATGAGTGAAGATGATCGTATTAATCTTGGTCAACCACTATTTGCCCAAGGTTTATTTGATGCTGCAGCCCTTGCAAGTGTTGTGGTACCTGAAAAGCCACACGTAAACGCAACCGGCACAACAACACTGACACCAGTAACTGCGGTGAAAACACCAGTCATTAAAGTAAGTAGTACGCCATCAATTCCGGCAACTACCGGCATTAATCATACTGAAAAGGAGTTTGTTGATCGGTTTATTGAAATTGCGTGGAACCAACGTAACTTATTTTATCGCCAAGCTGATTTAGTTAATTTCCATACAGCGATGAAAAGTGATGGGATGGTTATTTTAGCTGGTTTGAGTGGAACAGGAAAATCTAAATTGGTGGCAACGTATGCTGAGGCTTTAAAAATCAATCAAACACCAGCGTCGATACCCCAAGTTAAATTTATTCCGGTGCGGCCATTTTGGGCGGATGATGCCGATTTATTAGGCTATGCTGATATTGTTAATCATACATACCGACCAGGTGATAGTGGATTAGTTGATACATTGATTGCAGCTAATCAAAACCCCGATGATATTTATATTGTCGTGTTTGATGAAATGAACTTAGCCCGAGTAGAACACTATTTCTCACAATTCTTATCGGTCCTTGAAATGGATAGTGATGAACGGGCGATAACGTTATATAATTCGCAATTGGCAAATAATTTAAATAATAGTGCACAGTATCCAGCTCAAGTAAAAATTGGTGCCAATGTTTTATTTGTTGGTACGGTAAATACTGATGAATCAACATATCAGTTCTCGGATAAAGTGCTTGATCGGGCCAATGTAATTACCCTTGATATGGTACCGTTTAATGAAACAGATACATTGAGTGGCTCTACGCCAGTTAAATCAGTGACTAACAGCTATACAATGGCTGATTATCGGGCTATGCAAAACTTAACGCCAAATTATGCGCTATCAAATGCTGAAAAAGGGTTCTTGTGGCAATTACATGAAGCTTTAAATAAAGCGGATAAAAATCTCGGTATTGGTTGGCGGATTGTTAATCAAATTAATGATTATTTGACTAACATTGCTGTGGATAATCAATATTTAGCCCGTACGGAGGCTTTGGATCGTCAAATCGTACAACGGGTCTTAACCAAAGTCAAAGGATCACAAGCGTCATTAAAAGATTTAGTTGGTGATGAAACAAACGAGGGACAATTAATTAAAATTTTTGATGAATATGCAACCGCATCACCGTTTACTAAAGCCCGCGAAGTAATACATTGTAAAGCAAGGGAGTTACAAGTTTATGGATTTACCATTTAAAATTACGCTCCAATCGTATCGTCGTCAGGAACAATTAACCTTCTTTAATCACGATGTTCTTGAGCTCCCGGAAGCTAAGGATCGGATCCCATGGTTTCGTGAAGCCCAACAGTTGATTTTGACATTTACTAGTACTGATGATGCAGCACGTTTATATATTGAGGATTTGGCGGAATATGATTTAGGTGGTCAAATTGATGGTGAAACAACGTACTTTACGCCCAATCACGGAGCCATTGGGGTATTTAAACATAGTAAGGACACAGTTGATATGCTTGATGTGCCGGAACAAACGGTCCCATTAAGACCGGGTTATTATACGTTAGTGGTTGTTACTAATGGCCATAAATACTATGCTTATTTTCAAATTACCCCGCAAAATTTGGACTTTGATGAATTAGCTAAGATGCGCGAAGAAATTGAAGCATTTGCAACTGGATTAGCACGCGATAATGTGCGGCGTAAACGTGATATCCCAAAGACCAATCAAAGTAATCCTGATTTTTATGTGAAATTACAAATGTTTATTGCTAATCAAGCGAAATTACAACAAACAATTGGGCAACTACGGCAAACAGCTAAATATCAAATTGATAAGCGGTATACATGGTTACCGAGCGGACGGGCAAAGATTACTGATAATCAGGGATTACAAAAGATGAGTCAAAAGCCACCACATGCGGGGATGACGTATGCACCAAACCGGTATCTAGCGTATGACATCCCTGAAAATCGGTGGTTAAAAGCGATTGTGAGTGAATTTGCCCGCTTTACTCAACAAGGGATCCAATATTTGACCACGTTGGCGAAGCAAGAAAGGGCCGAATTTGAACAAGTAACCCAGTATGCTAATAAATTAGCAGTGAGCGAGTTTGAATTTCAGCGCGATAAGTATCAACAACAACAAGCTGATATCGTTGGCCAATTGACAGCATTGCACCAAATGCAACAATCTTTTACGATGTTTTTGCAAGATGAAATCTTTGCCAACTTACCAAGTCAACGTTCGTTTGATTTACCCAAGGCATTAATTTTATCGGCCCGCTACAATTTAATTTATCAACAGTACTTAGCGTTGCATAATCAGGCACAGTTACCTGCTCAGAATCAATATTATTGGAAACGAACAGCGCATTTGTATGAAATGTGGACGTACATTAAAACAATTAAATTATTGATGGCCGCTGGTTACCAACAAATTGGTGGTTGGTTATATGATCACCAAGGGTTACAACCGCAAATACCAACTTTACAAGAAAATACGTTTGTGATGTTGATTCGGGATAATGTGCTGTTAAGGTTAACTTTTAATCAACAAATTGGCAAAAACATTGCCGATACTGATGAGACTTGTCCAATTGTAATTGATGCCCATAAAAATAAACCCGACATTCGAATTGATATTTATCAAAATGATACTAAACAATTTATGGGTAATATCATTTTGGATGCTAAATATAAACCATTGAAAAATATTTTAGGCAGTAAACATCGTAAATCAGATATTGAACAGTTGACGGCTTATAGTACGCAAGTTAGTTCTAAGTTTATCCCTGCACACTTACGAGGTATTGTCCGGCCAGTGCAAGCGGTCTTTGCGTTGTATTCAAGTGATTGGCAAACAACTGATAACGGTGCTGCATATCAGTATCGCCAAGTTTTCTTTAATAAAATAACTCCCTTTACTGGGATTAAGGAGTTTCAAACGGATTTGTTAGCCGCTATTGATTCACGTGTACGCTTGTATCAATTGCTAGCTCAAGAATTATAAAGTGATGAAAAAGGACTGATAGGCGGATAATATCAAAAAACGATAGATAAAAGCCCCTTGAAGAATTGCTTCAGGGGCTTTTGATATGTTTTAAAGATAGCAAACTATTGAAGCACGGGGTTAATATAAAGCACGCATCATTGCGATTTCAGTTTGAATCGCGTTGACTAGTGAGACGGGACTAGTAACTTTTACTCGATGACCTTGACTTAAAAACCACATCATTGCGCCATTTTGATTAGCGTTAGGAATTTTAATATGGACACCGTTAGTAACTTTTTTATCGGTTATTTGGGCATCGGGGAATTTATCTAAGGCCGCTTCCGGATTACCGGTAAAATCAAATTCAATCGGAGTACTATGCCCTAACTGCATAAGATTATTAGTTTTACGAATCTTATTTTCCTCTAGCGTGTTGAGACTGGCGGGGTGACTAATTTTGACACGGTTATTAGTACGAATATTATTAAAGCGATCAATGCGGTAAAAGGCTTGGAAATTTTTACCAGCTTGCTCACGCTGCATGATAATATAAAAATAATACGTATCAAAAAATAAGCCAATTGGTAGGGCAGTATCGGCCTTATTTGTATGGTCCATTCGTTCGTAATCAAAAGATAATACTTGGCGCGCTTCAATCCAAGTATTAAATTGCCAAATTAAATCCAGCAGATTTTTACCATGATGGACAGGTTTGTAGTCATTGGTTTCATTAGCCAAGCTATGCTTAATCAATTGAGTATTTTCAGCTGCACCTAAAGCTAGCATGCTAGTAATTAACGCATCTTTTTCAAGCTTGGTAAAGGCCCGTGAGGCAAGCAAAATTTTACAAATAGCTAGAATATGCTTTTCGTTAATGGCAGCTTTTCGGGTGATGGCAATCGTCTTATTGGCACGAACGACCGCGTAGCGTGGATTGTCATCACCGATGGCAATTGCAATATCTTTAAAATCGTTTTGCACGGTCCGTAATTTTAAATGATTACTTTCAAGCCAAGCATCACGGCCAATTTTTTCACCTGCTAATAGTTTTAATAGTAAATCAAGGAGGCGTTTTGAATCGCCAGTAGTCATATTGTGAATACCTCGCAATCGAAATATGCAACTAAGCATATCGTTATTAGTATGTTGAATATTATAATATAATCAATTTCTAAAAATTAATTATAGTGAAAAATAATTAATGTTTATTAAATTAAATAAGAGTAAAATAGAACAAAGTAAAATGTGGATTCCCAATATAATTTAAAATTTACGCTAAGGTGACATATACTGTCGGCTAATTTATTTAGAATATAGTAACACATATTTTATTAAGATATAAATACTTAGAAGAAGAATGATAACCTTAAAGAATTATATTAAGGATACATATAAATGGGGATGATTTATGCTGATTGGAATTGATTTTGGAACATATGATTCAGGGGTTGCAGTCTATACGCAAGACGGCCCTAAAGTAATACTAAATAGTAAGAAAGAAAGCGTGATTTCTTCACGGGTGGCATTAGGTAATCACCCATTGATTGGTAATCAAGTACCTAAGTACGCATTAACAAATCGCCATGTAATTAAATCAATCAAACGCCATTTGGGAGAAGATAATTATCGGGTATTAATTGATGGTGTTTTTTATACAGCTACTGAGGTTACGGCCTTAGTATTAGGTGAATTGAAGCATTCAGCTGAAAATTCGTTTGGGGAAACGATTGCTGAAGTTGTGATTACGGTGCCAGTAATGTTTAATGATCGTCAACGGGAAGCCATGGAGCATGCGGCCAAGTTAGCAGGCTTTAAAACAATTAATTTAATTAATGAAACAACCGCTGTGGGATTAGCATACGCGTCTCAAAAGGAATTTAAGGTTAATGAACTTAATATTTTTTGCAATATTGGGGCGGGAATGTACGATGCATCATTAATTGAAATCAACAATGGAATTGTCGAAGTCATCGCAGCAAACGGTAGTAATCAAATTGGGAGTGATGATTTTGATAAAAGCATTATGACATGGCTTGTGCAAGATTTTTATCAACAACATGCGATTGATTTATCAAATAATAGCAGTATTATGAAACGCCTAGCCATTGTGGTGGAAAATGCGAAGATTGAACTTTCGACCAAAGAGGCCACTCAAATTAAAGTTGTGGCGGTTGTTAATGATGGTGATACATCATTAGATATTGATGTAACTTTGACTCGTGAGCATTTTAATATTTTAGTTGCACCGTTAGTTCATGAAATTAAAGACCTAATTGCGGTACTCCTTAAAGACTCCGGTTATTTAGTGGAAGAAATTGATAATATTATTTTAGCGGGTGGAGGAAGTCAGGTTCCGGTCATTAAAGAAGCCATGAGTACGATTGCTGACGTGAGCGTTGAGGTTATTGATGACGAAGTGATGGCTTTAAAAGGGACCACGATCCAATCAGCGATTTTAAATAATATGTTTAAAGATGTTACCTCAGTTGATGTAACACCATTATCAATTATTCTTGAACATAATAATGGTAGCTTTGTTAAACTAGTTAAAGATAATACGGTTATTCCAAACATTGCGCCAACGATTCCGATTGATAAGAATAGGTTGACACCGTTGAACCTGTTACAAGGTAGTGACAACTTACAGTCACTAGGAAGTATTCAATTAACCGATATTCCTCTAGGCGAGCTTGCAGATGAGTGTGAGTTGGAAGTTAGTTTAGATAAAAATGGATTAATTACAGTTAAAGTTCTAAATCGCACCCAAGATGATGAACAACTTATTTTCTTTAAAGAGCATCCAAGTGAAATAACAACTTTTGAACAAATTGGTGTAGATGGTAAAGATAATTGTCTAAATGTCGTTTCAGGTAGCTATCATCCCAGTGCGCATGATGCGATTGAAGCAGCCTTTGATGAAGGACAGTTCCGTTATTGGGATTCCAATGGAGCGTTAATGCAAATTGAAGTTCCCGCAGATCAATATGCCTTAGCAGTGGCCTTAATGACTGAAAGAATTAAGCAGGGTGATATTCCAACCATAACTGATCCGACAGTTGCCCAACATATTATTCGTAAAGGGTTATTTTCATTTGATCAAGTTCTCCACATTGCCTTAAATGGGAATGTAGATGCCATTAAATATAATGCAAAGACCGATACAATTGAAGCTAAAAAGAATATGTCGATTAGTGTAGCTGTGGCGTATGTTATCAGTCAGTGGTATGGTACTTCAATCGAAAAAGCCTTGCTAAATGCGACCTATTTAGGATTGAAAATTAATGGATTGGCTTTTGTCAGAGCAATTTTAAATGCGGAAGCTAAACGATTAGGTTTAAATACTAGTTTATTTAAGAATCCGGAAATGCTGTTTAATTTACTAGATCAACCAGAAAATATTGAAATTTTAAAGCAAACCTTTGGTGTGAACAAATTATCGCCAGTCGCAGCTGAACTGAAATATCAAATCATGAAAAAACTACCAGACGTTGATTATATTGATATGGCTGACATTGACATTTTATTCAAAGGGCGTGTTAATGCTGACATCTTATATCGCGAAATTAAGAAAACAAATGAGCGGCATGTTAATATCACAAGTTCCCTTGAACAGTTCACCTTAACAGATGCCGAATTTGTAATTAAGGTTTTGGCAGAACAATTTATTAACTTAGCACGGGAGTATTTGGTCTTACCACGCGAAGCCCGCCAGATTATCACTGAATTGATAAGTGATACACATGGTCGTTTAGCCAATGCACTTTATACATATACGGATCCATGGGAATTTTGTGATCAAGTATTAGTACCGTTATTTGAAGAGTTTGCCAAACATCGTGCTTCTTATAGTTTTTCATTAGAGCAGTTATTGACACCTTTAAAAACGATACTGGCGGATGCAAATACCATCGCTTTTGAAGAATTTTAATTTAAAAAATAAGCCCATCAAGACGCAAGTTTAGCGTTTGGATGGGCTTATTTAGCGTTAATATTGTTCAAGCATAGCTAAAAGTTCAGTTTTAATTTCGTGCCGTAGACTCGGTGGGAAAGTTACCCGTGCCGTTTTTCCTTGACTCAATAACCACATTTTCGCGCTAACTCGATTAACTGAGGGCACACTAATATGAATTGAACCATCATTATTTTTTTGAGTGAATTTAGAACCAGGAAATTTATCGAGGGCATTTTCTAAATTCCCCCAAAAATCAAACTCAAGCTTCGTAAAAGCAGAATTATTGTTTAAGTAATTCGCGTTACGTAAGTTGGTTTCGATTTTTTGATTAAGGGCATGTGGTGGAATAATCTTTTGTTTGGTAGGGTTAAGATTGCTAAGCCAATCAATCCGGTAGGGGGTAATTGTAGAGGTTGTTTTAGCCGAGTGCTCTTGATGCCCATAAATAATTACATAAAAATAAGCATCGTCAAAGATTAGATTAATTGGTAAACCATGAACTTCAATCATCTCTTTATGACTAGTTTTAAAATTGAATTTAATCGCTTGATTTTGAAAAATCCAGTGATTGAGTTGCCAGATTAATGATAAGATATCAACTGCATGCGAGATTGGTTGGTATGCAAGCGCCTCACTAGTTAATGTATATTGTAATTCCTTGGCAACAACAGGTGAGGTTAGTTTATTTAAACTTTGGCTAATTTCAAAAATTTCTTTCTTATTAAAAGCGCGTGACGCAAAGAGCAATTTATTGAGAATTAAGATATGTTCACTCTTAATATGCTCAGTGTGTGTTAATGTGATTTTTTTATTACTATTGGTAACTATAAATGGCACATGTGTATTTTGAATTGCTGCTTGGATATCAGTAAAGTCTCGTTGAGCTGAGCGCGTACTAATATCAAACTGGGTTACCCATTCATCTTGATAAATGGCTTCATTATTTAGTAAATGTAAAAACATTAATAGTGGCCGATTTAAATTATCTTTTCCCATAGTAATCCTTTAAATTACATAATTTCCATATAAACTGTTTAAATGTGTATTTTAGTCAATTGATCTTAAATAGACGATATTTAAAACTTTTTGGTATTAGGACGCTTACGTAGCGGACAAGCCGTAGTAGGTTTACCTTTAAAATAGTTATGAATGCTCCGAAATTTACGAGCAACATATAAAGCAATCAACGATGAAAGTATAATCATGATAATTCTCCAGTTATTAATTTAATAACTATATCATAATATATTAATGTTTTTTTGTAAAACTTTAGATAAAATTAATTTTTAAATGTGTGAAAAGGCGTTAAGTCGATCATTTAGGATTTATATTGATTTTTAATTGATATTGGGTATTGAATAACGCTAAAATAGAGGAATGTATTAAAAGCGGGAGTAATTGAATGAACAAACGAAAAATACTTGGCGGATTAATTATAGTTGTTGGTGCGTTGTTAGCTGGTTGTGCTCAATCAATGGGGCAAGAACACGCCACAAATACTGCCAAGCGGCATGTTATGACGGCCCAGATTGCCAAACAACAGCCCATGCCAACGGTTGTTTGGAGTAATCGACAAGCGTTAGCCCTTGATCAATTTATTAAAGAATGGCAAAAAACGTATAAACCACGCCGCCATTTTTTACGTTATTTTCCAGGAGTTGCCGGGAGTAATTATTTAGGTTACAGTTTCCCTCAAACCTTCAGTAAACGTAACTTAATTTATAATGGTGGCCAGATAAAACTAGGCATTAGTAAAGATGGTACAGATAAGTATAACTATAATGTGGTGGCAGTTTATTCAGATGCGACTGATGCAACGGCTAAAAATGCTGATCATTTATATATCATGACCATTCATAACGGGCAACCAGTGATTTTTGTTGATACCAACGTAGCACACCCTAAACGGGGCTTTATTTATCTCAAAGCTTCGCAAAATAAGCAATTAACCACCGCCTTTAGTAAAATTTTTAATGCCAATACCAAAGAATTAGCGTTGCTAACTCCTGATGAAAAGTGGCAACCAATCACATATCAAGGCATGACATTTAATTATCGCCAACTAGGAGCGATGCTTGAAAGCTACATGTCGCTTTCGAATGAGAAAATAACTGCGATTGCGCATGAAGAAAGTTTTTCAATTATGCATGTTGAAAATGGACCACTTAAAGTTGGGTATTATAATTTAAGCCCTAAAATTGGCTATACGTATAATGCGACCCAGCTTGATATGAAATCAAACGATCTCGTTAATCCACAAGAGACGATTCCGTTACACAATCTAATTATGGCTACTTATCGCACGCGTGCACAACAACGCGATATTGATTATGCGGCCCAGATAATTAATCTAAAACCATAGCATTAATAAGTAATCAAAATCCACGCCTTAATATCAATGAATCAGTCATTGATATTAAGGCGTGGATTTTATGCTATAGGCCTGCTTAGAATGAACGTATGGCAGATAACGATACATGTTTAATACCATTCTTTTACATTTTCAACATAATTCAGCTATAATGAGGACAAGTAATTTTCAATAACTTCTAGCATTCATCCGAGAGCTACTAATTGGGGGCGAGGTATGCAAGCAAAAGTAATTTTCAATGCATTAGGCACAACGATGGCATTGATAACCGTTTTAGGAGTCTTAATAATCATTAATGAATTACGGACCACAACGATTAGCCTACAGTGTTATGTAATCATAGTGGCAACATGTATCAATGGCTATTGGACGGGTTATTTTTATTATCGAGCAAGTAAAATTGTGCATCATTAAACCGTGTTCATTATGATTTGATTAGTGAATAGGCGTCCTGAAAAATAACAAATATTAGCAAAAACACTTAGAAAATAACTTTTCTAAGTGTTTTTTTATTAAATCCTGCAATTAATTTACGGCGAAGAATACCTTTAAATCAACGATTAGCAGGAGATAATTATCAATAAAGCTCGCAATTACGAAAAAAAATTAACGATTAATAGTTATTAAAGTAGGGTGTAATAGTTTGTTAAGAAATGGTTGGTAAGATGGATACATAGCTTAACAGCAAAACAAATTTAATTACATCTCAAGGAGAATGCATCATGAAAAAATCTAAATTAATTGGAACTTTAATCGCCGTCGGAGCTGCCGGGATCTTACTTGCCGCATGTGGAAGTAACGCCGCCAAATCATCTTCATCATCAAAAAGTAGCGATGCAGCTAGCTCAATGACTAAGACAGTTGACACTGCTTCATTTACTGGTTCACTTAAGGGTGACAATAAGATGAAGGTTTCAGGAAACGTTTCAATCAAAGATGGCAAGTTAACTTTGACTGATTTTAGTACAGCTGCTGGTCCTGACTTGCACGTTTACTTAGCTAAGGGGACTGATCCAAAAACTGGGGTTGATTTAGCACCAATTTCATTAACGAAAAAGACCCAAACATTTAGTTTAAAAGGAACTGATGTTAAAAAGTACAGTGATGTCTTAATTTACTGTGACAAGGCCCACGCATTGTTTGGTCACGCAACTTACAACGCAGCTGCTGACGACTCAGCAACAACTACTGATACGGCTACTACATTATCAGGTTCATTCAAGGGCCAAAATGGTAAGCAAGTTTCTGGTGATGTAACTGTTAATGGTAACGAAATCGACCTTTCAAACTTCAAAACAGTTGCTGGTCCTGACTTACACATCTACCTTTCAAAAGATGGTTCAGTTGATAACGGTGCCATCAACCTTGGTAAGATCAGCTTGACTGACGCTAACCAAAAGATCAAAGTACCAGCTGGCACTAACATCAGTGATTTCAAACAAGTTCTTATCCACTGTGATGAAGCCCACGTTACTTTCGGAGCTGCTGACGTCAAGTAATTAATTGAAAGTAGGAAAATCTATGCAGAAAGCTAGCAATATTGTCTTCTCAATTGTACGAATCTTATTAGGACTATCATGGTTGCAACAAGGTTTGTTCAAATTTCAAGCCCACTTTGATATCTTTGGTTTAGTTAACTCCATTCACCAAACTAGTAATGGTATTCCCGCCTGGTATCAAGCATTCGTTGTCAATGTAGTTGGTCATATGGTCCCAGTATTTAATATTTTGATTCCACTTGGTGAAGTCTGCGTTGGCTTAGGTTTGATTTTTGGGGTACTCACGAAGGGCGCTTTGGTAGGGGCCGTCTTCATGAATACCAACTACTGGTTGTCAAATATGATTTACATCTATCCAATTCAAATGTTGGTTGCCATTCTCTTAATTGTGTTCTTTAAATCAGCGAACCATTACCGTGTATTTAAATTACTTACAAAATTTAAGCCAAAACGTAATCAAGAATTGATGATGTAGCAAAACTCTTATACACTATACCTATACAATTTAATCAATAGCATTTAACGAGGATGACCCCATACACCATTCTCATCAAAACGAAAAAAGTACGATGTCAGCCTTTGACTCGTGCATTTTTTCGTATACATAGACTAAAATCATTAAATATCCTGGAGGGACGACAAATGGCAAAAAACATTTTACTTGTTGATGATGAAAAGATGATCATCGAAATTGCAAAAAAATATTTAGAAAAAGAGGGCTATGGGGTTTTTCAAGCCACTGATGCAGTAATGGCGTTGCAAATTTTAGATAATCAAACCATTGATTTGGTGATTACAGATATTATGATGCCAGAAATGGATGGTTATGAATTCATTTTAGAAGTGCTTGAAAAATATGAAAAAATGACGTTTATTTTTATTTCTGCTAAGAGTGCCAATCAGGATAAATTATACTCATTAACCCTTGGGGCCGATGATTACTTAACTAAACCATTTAATCCATTGGAGTTAGTTTTACGGGTTAAAAATATTCTTCGGCGTGTATACCCCGAGGCCTCCCAAAAAATGCAATTTGGTAACTTGGTCATTGATCACGACCGCTATTCGGCAAGTATTAATGAAGAGCCAATTGAATTAACTAGTAAGGAATTTACGCTACTTTGGACGCTTGCAAAAGAACCAGATAAGGTATTTTCTAAATCTGAATTATTGCATTTAGTATGGGAATCAGAGTTTATGGATGATATGAATACGGTTAATGTGTATGTACACCGGTTACGTGAAAAATTAAATCAATTTGGAACAGGAGCAGGGATGCCAATTATCAAAACGGTGTGGGGTATTGGCTATAAATTGGAGGTTAGCGCATGAAATTAAAACAACTACTCGGCTTAATTTATGCTGGTATTTTGATTAGTATCGCGATTGGAACGACCATTTTTCTAAAGTTAATGTATATTGATGCACGCACGGCAAGTTATGTGATGTCAACGGCACTTATCTCAACAATGCTGTTTGCCATTATCAATTACTTTGTTATTAAGCCGTTATTGGATACGATTATGAACTTACAAAAGGCTAGTCAACAAAATGCGGCTGGCCACTACACAACACTAAAAAAATATCCATTTGCTACCGAATTGGCTGCTTTAACGAAAGACTATAATACGATGGTTGATCAAATCACGCAACAAGTTGAAGAACTTAAACAAAGTGAAAAAGAAAAAAACGAAATGATTGGTAACTTATCGCATGATATTAAAACACCGGTCGCATCTTTAATTGCCATTGGCCAAGCATTATCAGATGATATTTTAAGTGATGAAGAAAAACAACATTACTTACAAGCAGTTTCTGAAAATGCTCAACGGATTACGGTTTTAGCCGATGAGTTGATGCAAGTAACTATCGATAACGAAAGTGACAATAATGAAATCACTACGGGTGAAGTGATGGTTGATGATGTTTTAATCAAAGTATTAAATGCATTTAAACCGCGTATTGATCACGATCAACGTGAAATTATGATTTCAGGATTGGAAGCAGCCCCGGCAATTAAGGCTAATGAAGATGCGGTTTATCGTATTTTGTATAATGTAATTGAAAATAGTCTAAAGTATTCGCAAAGTGGGACGCCGATTCAAATTGGGGTGAAGGTTGAAAATGACATGGTTAGCATGACGGTGGCTGATGAAGGCCAAGGGATCCCAAATGATGAGTTGGGTAAAATCTTTAATCGAACTTACCGTGTTGAAAAATCACGTAATCAAGCTACTGGTGGCCATGGCCTGGGGTTATTTATTACTAAAAACTTAGTTGAAAAACTTGGTGGTAAAATTTCAGTCCAATCAAAAATTGGCCAAGGTAGCCAATTTTCAGTTGCTTTACCAGTCTACGTATTTTAGAAATTGGTATATACAAAATAACCATCTTGAAGAATTTTCTTCAAGATGGTTATTTTTGTATTTAAGGCATTTTTAAAATTTATCCGTAATATTAACCTGCATCCCTTTGATTGCGAGGGTTAAATAAAAATCACGGTGCCAGAACAAGTGTTTGGAAAATGTTCAAAATCTGGTATGATGGTATAATACAAAATCTATATTATATGGATTTTTAAAGCGAACAAAAGATTATTTTGGAGTACGAAAATGACAACTGTAATTCTAGCTGAAAAGCCTAGTCAAGCTAAAGCGTATGTTGATAGCTTTGCTTCAGCCACTAAACATCCGGGGTATTACACGGTAAATGATCCAATTTTAGCCCCTAATACAATTGTTACTTATGGTTTTGGTCATCTAGTTGAACTAGTAACCCCTGATAAGTACGATGAAAAATATAAACGATGGTCCTTGAATAATTTACCAATTTTCCCCGAAACTTATAAATATACGGTTCCTAAGGATAAGCAGGCGCAATTTAAAATTGTTAAAGGGCTACTTAAGCAAGCACGAACAATTATTGTGGCAACCGATGCGGATCGCGAAGGTGAAAACATTGCTTGGTCAATTATGAAACATGCCCAGGTTAATTTTCATAATACAAATATCCAACGATTATGGATTAATAGTTTGGAAACAGACGCCATCCGCGCAGGTTTTACCACTCTTAAACCCGGGAGTGATTTTTATCCCAAGTATCTCGAAGCACAAACGCGCGAAATTAGTGATTGGTTAGTAGGAATGAATGCTAGTCCGTTATATACGTTGTTATTACGGCAATATGGTATTGATGGGACCTTTTCAATTGGTCGTGTGCAAACCCCAACCTTAGAGCTCGTTCATGAACGGCAAGAAGAGATTGAAAATTTTAATCCAGAACGATATTTACAAGTTGAAGCTAAGATAACTACTAAAACTAAACAAACATTTATAGCTAAGCTAGATCCCGAACAAAAATTTTTTGGCGATGATAAATTACAGACATTTCTTGACAGTAAGCAATTATCAATCGGCAAACAATACGGTGAGGTAATCGATGTAACGACAACCCCAAAAACGATCCCGAGTCCACGGTTATTTTCATTATCAAGTCTACAAAGTCAAGCCAACCGATTATTTAAAGCAAGTGCGAGTGCCACCTTGGCAGCCGTCCAAAATTTGTATGAAGCAAAATTATTGACCTATCCACGGACCGATAGTAACTTCATAACGCAACAAGAATTCAAGTATTTAGGTGAACACCTTGTGCAATACAAAGAATTTTTACAAACCAATATTTTAACCCCGAATATGCAACCTCAAAGTCGCTATGTTAATGATCATAAAGTTCAAGAACACCATGCAATTATTGTGACCCGAATCACGCCAACGCAAAAAAAGTTTGCTAGTTTGGGGCGGCTAGAACAACAATTGTATATGTTAGTATTACGGACAACCGTGGCGATGTTTGCTGAACTATATGCTTTTGATGAGACAACAATTACTTTTAAAATTGCACAAGCACAGTTCAAAAGCGTTGGTAAAATTGAAACTAATGTGGGGTGGCGTAAGTTGTTTGGTGATGACAAAAAGGATAAAAAAGGCGAAGTACAGTTGCCTAAATTACCACTAGGTGCCTACGTTGATGCGGATGTTGTTAAGCTTGAGAAATTTACTGAGCCCCCTGCATTACTAACGGAAGGGACCTTAATTACGGCTATGAAGACAGCGGGGCGCCGCCTTGATGATGCACAAGAACAGGCGATATTAAAAGAAGCTGAAGGTATTGGTACCGAAGCTACGCGGGCTAATATTATAGACAAGCTTAAAAATAAAAAGTATCTAACAGTTGATAAAAATAATTTAACGGTTAGTCCGAGTGGTAAAATTTTATGTCAAGCTGTGGCTTCACAACCATTATTAGTAAGTCCAGAAATGACGGCAAAGTGGGAAGTTGCATTACAACAAATTAGTCAGCAAACCCGAACCCCGGAAAATTTTTTAAATCAAATCAAACATTTCGTGGAACAAATAATTGCTAATACACCGGAGCGTTTAGCTAAAGATACAATTTTACAGCAACAAATTACCGTGTATAAAAAAGAAAATGGCACCCAGCAAGTTAAAACAATTGGCCAATGCCCACGGTGCCAAGCGGGTACGATTATTGATAAAGGAAAATTTTATGGCTGTAGTAACTATAGTAAAGATGGTGGCTGTAGTTTTACGCTGCCTAAACGTTGGAGTGGTAAAACGTTACCACTCGCAGCCTTACAAGCATTAATGCAAGGTAAGGAAACCCAGTTGATAACAGGGTTTAAGAGTAAAACAGGTAAAACGTTTAATGCGAAGCTGGCCATTAATAATGAGCAAATGAAGTTTATTTTTCCAAATAACCTGAAGTAGCTAATTAAGTAATTACAGCAGCTGACATGACGAAAAACTATAAGATTTATGTAATGTATTGTAGATAGCTTTGTGTGATTTATTCTTAATAAAAAAGGATGCGTTTTTATTAAGAATAGCCATTAATATTCAATTTTATAATCTTTTGAATTAAAAAAGATGCTTATTGTTTCTTGAATATAAATTTTATTTAAAGTAAATTGAAACAAAGTAAACAAAAATTTACAATCAATTATATAAAATATGTTATACATTTCTTTAATTATAGGATATTATTATAATAATAAATTTATTGAAATGAGGATCACACATGTTAGTTGAAAACGGTGCGGAATTGTTAACCGACTTTGCGACAATTAATATTAAACCCCAAATGAAAAAAATTGGAGACGACGTTTATTTCTTTAGTGGTTATGGAACTAGTAATGTAATTGCAATTGAAGGCCAAACATCTGTGATTTTAATTGATACGTTGGAGTCACCAGATGCCTCGGCACAATTACTTCATGATTTACAAAAAGAAACAACAAAACCAGTAAAAACAATTATTTACACCCATGGCCATCCTGACCATCGTGGGGGGGCGTCAACATTTAAAGAAACGGTTGAAAATATTTTTGCATTTAATAACCAAGACACCCCATTAACTTCAATTAATGCAATTAATCATGCGTTAAATGATCGTGGTGCTTACCAGATGGGATATCACCTTTCGAATGCGGAAGCATTAACAATGGGGATTGGAAAACTCGAAGGTCACATGGTTGGCTTGCGCGGGTATGAACCATTACAACCAACCGAGTTCATTGCGAATGGTGTTTCTGCACGCACGATTGATGGTGTTTTAATGCAATTAGCAACTGCACCAGGTGAGAATGGTGATATGGGCTACATTTGGCTACCTGATCAACAAGTTTTATGTTGTGGTGATAATTACTATGGCTGCTTTCCAAACCTTGCACCAATTCGTGGTGGCCAATATCGTGATATTGGTAACTGGTTGAAAAGTTTAGATTTATTAGTCTCATATGATGCCCAATATGTTTTGCCAGGGCATTTAGAACCTTTAATCGGGGCTAAAGACGTTAAAAAGACCTTATCTAATTACCGGGATGCTTTAAGTTCAATTTTCAATCAAACTTTATTGGCAATTGATCAAGGACTACCCGTGCAAGAAGTGGTTGAAACAGTTCATTTACCAGAAAAATTCAAAAACTTACCATACCTTGCTGAAATCTATGGGACCGTTGAATGGTCAGTTCGCGCAATCTTTGCTGCCTATGTGGGTTGGTTTGACGGTAATCCAACTAATTTACATAGTTTACCAACAGATGCTGCTGCAACTAAGATGATTAATTTGATTGGTGGTGCTAGCAAAGTAGAGAGTGCTCTTCAAAAAGCAATTACTGAACAAGACTATCTTTGGGCGCTTGAATTATGTGATTTATTGTTAGGAATCGGGCGTACTAAAACGATTCTTATTAAAGCACAGGTGTTGCGTTTAGTTGCTGAACAAGAGACAACAGCAACTGGGCGCCACTATTATTTAAGTACTGCAAAGGAATTAGAAGCGGAAGTGTGAGCGAATAATACAATAAAATACGACAACTCTTCGGAAGTTTTTTCTTCAGGAGGGTTGTCGTATTTTTAAATATTAGCGAGTTTTGCGGCAATCTCGTTGTAGGTAGATGGTTTAATTTTGGATAAATAGCTAAAAATTAGAAAATTGTTGAAACTCTTTAGGGGTGATTTTAGTGTATTTAACAAACTCCCGTGTGAAATGGCTCGTATCATAATAATGAAGCCGTTCAGCGATTTCAAAAATTTTGATATTGTGCTCGGTGGACAGTATTGAACAAGCCATCATAATTTTTTGTTTATTGATGTAATCTAATGGTGTCGTATTCAACGCTTCCTTAATCAACCGCCGTAATTGGGGGGAGCTGATGCCAATTTGATCAGCAATTTCACTGATAACGATTTTTTCAAATATTTTTTGTTGCACGAGATACATAAATAATGAAACGGGTGCTCGGTAAGTACGTTCAGGTGCATCCAATAAGTCACTAATAAATTCTTGAACTATGCCCTCATAAGGAACGTCTGTAACAGGAATTCTTTGTAGGTAACTGTCACTAAGATTGTAAACATAGTTGGCATTTAAGCTAGCTGAGATTGCAAGTTGCGTTAAAATAGCAATAAGGGAGACGATTAGATAATCGGGCCGAACATTGGAAGAAATTTTACCGGTTTGTTGAAAGAATTGATACGCTTGATTTGAGTTCATAATCTGTTGAACAACTTTCATACAAGCAGTAACATCTCGATTGGTGATGGCCATGATGAGCGTGTTACGTAAAACATTATTCGTAGCGTGAGTCGATAGACTTTGATGAGTAGTTAAGGTGTTTATTTGCGGTGTTAGCACGTTTAATGTGACAAAATTGATTTTACAATCGGGATAGACGGAGGAAATAGTATTACGTAAAAATTGTAGCTGTTGATGAGGTGTTTTCACACGTTCACAATCATCTGATGCATACGATTGTGAAAGTATGAAATACGAATCGATATGGCAAAGCAAATAGATGCTATCTTCGGTAATCAACCCTAAACAGTTATAGTTTTTTTCTAATATGCTAATAATTTTTTTGTTGAAAGTATGTGGTACCTGCGGAATGGTAAGAGTATCTAGATTAGTAATTTCTGAATATGCATATTGTAACCAAGGTGCCATGGTTATTAATTTCTCATTATTAGTTTGCATAAATGATATCCTTTGATAGATGATAAATAGTAAATTTATGTATTTTTTGTCCAATTTTATAGCTTAATGTACATTTAAAATTAAAATAATTGTTGTATAATAATTGTATATTCAATGTGTGGGGGCACCTTGAATGTACCAAGGGAAATCGATTTAGCTAACCGATTTCCTAATTGATTAAGTACGTTTCGATCTATTAAGTTACAAAAGAGGGGGACTCTTAACTTAGAGACGAGAAACACATATCTTATTATAGTATAGATTAAATATGTTATCTATAATATTTAAAAAAATCACATATATGTGATTTTTTTTGTTCTAGATTATTACAAAGGAAGTTTAAAAATTTTGAAAATGGGTGCTTGTTTATAGCCTTTTACTAAGAAGTATATTACTATTATAAACTAGTAGAGTATTTAGCAGATTGGAGAGAAAAGGTGCGAAAAGATCTTCAAGGGATATTAGCATTTATCATAAGCTGTCTAGGTGTGCTAGTTTTAGTACCAGTTACCCATATTAGTGCGGCACAGGCATCGGCAGAATTTGAACTAACACCTATTTTACCTAAAAATCAGGTTGCTCAAATTCAGAATCATTTTTCATTAAATGTTCGGCCACAACGAGCACAAACATTACAAGTAGTTGTCACAAATTTAACGGATCATAAGCTTAAAATTTATCAATCAACAGGTAATGCATATACCAAAATGAATGGTGAAATTTCAACAAATAAACCAACAAATAACGTAAATTTTACGGCTGATAGCTCATTGAAGTATCAATTTATCAATAGTTTTCGAATTTTAGGCTCTAAAGAAATCATTTTAGCACCCCATGCACGTACAACGGTGGCGGGAACATTCATTGGTAATGTTGATTTACGATTTGTGGGTTTAATTATGGGGGGCTGGAATTTTACAACCCAACATGCTAATGAGCGAGTAGCAACGCAACAATCAATGTGGATTGATTTACATGTCACTAAACGGGTACAGCCAAACATTATTCTGCAAAATGTGACAGTAGAACATGCAGGTCATCACGAAAGTTTAGTCACCCACATTCAAAATCCTGTCCCAGGTTTGTTTCACGGTACTGTAAATACAACGATTTTGAATGATAAAAAGCAAATTGTTAGTCAAGTGGAATATCCACAACTACAAATTGCCCCTAATTCAAATTTTGATTTGGATGTTTTGGCGACCGGGGTGCATTTACAACCAGGTAAATATACCTTAAAAATAGATGCTGAAAATGCGTTTACAAAACAACAGTGGCATTTGACACGCGAAATTACGATTGCCAAGTCAGGCCGCCATCAGGCAGTGACTGCTGATAATCAACCATTCCCATGGGGGTGGATTTTTGGTGGTGTTAGTGCAACCGTTGCGATTATTGCAGTTGGTGGTTGGGTATCTAGTCGACGTAAGTGAAATTATTTAGATTAACAAAAAATCCTGAATGAACTGACCCCCATAAATTGGAGTGATGTTTTAAGCGATTAATTGGATGGCATGATTCTGGAATTCAACCGGACTCATGCCATCCAATTTTTCTTTAATTCGTTTGTTAT
>NZ_CAKKNT010000008.1 GCF_918814755.1 Periweissella ghanensis
CGCTATGAATTACAAAAAAGCGACCAGCTCGAATTTCGAGCTAGTCGCTTAACCGAATAAACGGATTTATTCAATTTTTAGGTCCATCAGTACCATTTGACTTAGAACCTATTTTCTTAGCTTTTTTATTTTAATTTATCATTAGAACGCAGCTGTCAATGGTGGCACAACTTGCTTCTTACGTGAAACAACGCCTGGCAAGGCCAAACGGTTGTTAGCTAAAGTACCATTAAAGGCGGCTTCAACTGGTGCGGTTGGTTCACCAACTACTAATAATTCTGAATCTGAAGTTAAGATGTTAGTAACAACAAACAAGAATAAGTCGTAGCCATTTTTAGCATTTTCAGCGGTCATAACTTCTTCCAAGGCTGCTTGACGTTCAAAAACTTCAGCAATGTCAACTGTGTTAACTTGACCAATCCGAACTGTCTTACCACCCATTTCAAATGACTTAGCGTCACCTTCAAGGAGTTCAAGTTCTGTCTTAGTTGATAAGTTAGTACCAGCTTTTAACATTTCAAGACCGTATGATTCAAAATCAACGTCGGCAATTTCAGCTAAAGTCTTAACGGCAATCTTATCAAATTCAGTCGTTGTTGGTGATTTCAACAACAATGTGTCAGAGATGATAGCAGAAAGCATCAAACCAGCAATTTGGGCTGGAATTTCAACTTTGTTTTCGTTGTACATCTTCAAAAGAATTGATGACGTTGCACCAAGGGCTTCGGCACGAATAAACAATGGAGCTGCTGTTTCCAAAGCAAACTTGTGGTGATCAACGATGTTAGTAATTTCAACTTCAGCTAAATCGCTAACTGATTGTTGGCTTTCGTTGTGGTCAACTAATACAACCGCTTCGACTTCTGGTTTAGCCGCAGCAATCACACGGGGTGCTGAATAATCGAAGTGACGCAATGCAAATTGCGTTTCTTCGTTAGGTGTTCCTAAAGCCACGGCTTCAGTTTCTTCACCAAGTTGGTTCAACAAGTGTGAGTAAGCAATTGCAGCTACAATCGCATCAGTATCTGGGTTTGAGTGTCCGAAAACAAGTTTCTTGGTCATAATTGACTCCTTCAATTATTAAATTATTAATCTGTTATTACCATTATAGCCAATTTTGAGCATTACTCCAACAAAAAAACTGCTAAAATCCGACAAAATTAACTAGTTAAATCTTAGGCTTGGTACATTGTTGATGGGATGAAATTAACTTGATAAGCGGTGCCCAATTCAGCTTGGACCTTAGTAGTTAATACCCGTCCCGCTTGATTGTGCGCAACTTCCGTAAATTGTTCGCCGGGAATCAACTGTTCAGTTTCCCAATCAACCCAACTACCAAAATCATTCGCCCATGTATTTAATGCCGCCTGTAAATCAGCTGTTAGTGGGACATCATACGTATCAAGATTATCACCACAGACCGCACACCATAAGGGATCGGCTCCCATATCGGCTTCAATGTTTAAAGTTTTAATTTGTGAACAGGCACAAAGTTGTTCCATAATGCGCTCCTTTTTTACAAAAGAAAGGCCCGCACACCATGGCGGTATGTGGACCTTTCATAATAATTATTAATCGTCAACGTGTTGGAGCATTTCCAAACGTTCTTCATAACCGTGACCTGCTAAGTACTCATCAAAAGCAGTTAAGAAGTTAGCAATCCGTGGAATTTCACTCTTATCAGTCCGGTAAACGAATGATAAATCAAATTTCACACTTGGTTCAAATTGCGTTGCAAAAGTCTTACCACCCAAGTTAGCTTGGTGACTAGTAATAAATGACTTAGGTAATGCTGTGTATGAACCAGTTTGCTTAGCAAAACGTAAAATTTGGTTTGGTGTTGAAAAACGTGCTACTGATTTAGGTAAATCAAGTAAGTGGTTTTTGTAGATTTCACGAATAGTTTGATCAATGTAGTAGTTTTCAGGATAAGTTACCCAGTTTTCGCCCAAAGTTTCCTTCAAACGAATCTTATCAAGATCAGCTAATTCTGGATTACTGTGAACAAACAACAAATCTTCTGTCATGATGCTCTTAGCTTGGTATGGCTTCCAGTTTTTAATTGATTCATCTGGTAAGTACATAATTGCCAAGTCAATCCGATTGTTTTCAAGCCGTTCCCAGATTTCCTTACGGCTAAGTGTAAAGAACGTCACGCGAACATCTGGATGATCCTTATAGTAGTTCATGATGAAGTCTTCTACCACACGATCTTCAATTGATGAAAGCATCCCAATCGTAATTTCACCTTGCGTAGCAGATGTTGATTGTTGAATTTCATCAGTTGCCCGGTTAAGCAATTCGTAAATTTCTTGCGTTGCATTAAGCATTGTTAACCCAGCGTCAGTCATGCGTAATTTCTTACCGATTGAATAAAACAATGGTGCCCCCACTGTCCGTTCCAACTTTTTAATTTGTTGCGTTAAAGCTGGTTGTGTGATTCCCAAAATTTGAGAAGCTTGTGTATAGTTCATCGTTTCTGACAATTGTAAAAAGTATGACAATGTCTTTGATGAAAAAATATTTTCTTGGGTTGTCTTCATAGTCCCTTACTCCTATTTATATAGTTATTATATTATATATAATACCTATACTATAAGTTAATAGCAAGTATTTTAACTTTGAATTTATAAAAGAAGCTATAAATAACTAATAAAAAAAAGAAATTAGTTATTTTTTAAATAATTTTAGCCTTACTTAAGAACCTAATTGCTAACCATCGCTAAAATTTTACTAATCATTCGAATTGGTTGCCCTTCAACATCGATATCAATCACAAAGGTCCCATTTGAATACCCTGAACTAACCGGATAGTTAGCCGGAATAATATCATGGACTAAATTACGACTAGTAATGACTTCTAATGGTGCTAATGGATCAACAATCACGCAAGCGGCGACAATTTCATGCGGCTGTGCTTTTAGTTCACGTAAAATCATACTACCACGCCGGGCTCGACTCGTGACGGCAATATCACTAACCGGCATGCGCTTAAAGGCTCCGCGTTGAGTAACAATCCCAATCTCATCAGTGGCCTTAACAATTAACGCACTAGCAATTATTTCGTTGTCCCGTAGATCCATCGCACGGACCCCAGCGGTACGAGCGCCAGTAACAGACACTTCGGTTAAATCATATTGGACGGCGTATCCAACATTTGATAGTAAACTAACTTGTACCCCAGTTGTGCCCGTTGCAACAAAATTAACAGACACAATTTTGGCGGTGGCATCTTTAAGTTTCATCGCCACGGCGGCCCGCTTGCGATAAGTCCGACTAGGTGTCAAATCAGCAAAAGTGGTTTGCTTAATCCAACCATCCGAAGTCGTTAAGATAAAGTTACCCACCGTTTCTAATGAATCAAAAATCATCACTGATAACATTTCTTCATCCGAATCAAGCCCGTTAATGGTTTGTGAAACGTGTTCACCGGTGTCTTTCCATTTCACATCGCTAATTTCATGCACTGGGCGGTAAATCAAATTACCTTTGTTAGTGAAAATGAAGACGTGTGATAATGTATTTACTTTTTCAAGGAAAATTGGTTGATCATCTTCACGCAACCCATTTTCAGTCGCATCACTGGCATTAAATGAGCGAATTGATGAACGTTTAACATACCCTGAGCGTGATACTAATAACATGACATCTTCATCAGCAATCATGACCGTTTGATCAATTTTAAGTTCTTCAACTTGTGCTTCAATTTCTGCTTTACGATCACTACCGAATTCCTTAGCAATTGCTTTCAGTTCTTTACGGAGAACTTTGTTCAATTCCTTAGGATCAGCCAAGATTAATTCATATTCCGCAATCGTGGCTGCTAATTCACTAGCTTCAGCTTCTAATTGCGTCACGTCAGTATTGGTTAAGCGGTACAATTGCAAGGTCACAATCGCTTCGGCTTGTGCATCCGTAAAGCCAAATTTAGTCATGATGTTTTCTTTAGCATTTTTACGGTTTTCACTCTGCCGAATGGCCGTCACAACTTCATCAAGAATGGAAATCATTTTGATTAATCCCGCAACGATATGTTGACGTTTTTGGGCTTTAGCTAAATCAAAACGCGTCCGTTTCGTGATGATTTCTTTTTGGAAATCTAAATAGGCTTGTAATGCCGTCAATAACCCAACCCGTTCTGGGCGTTGGTTATTAATGGCCACCATGTTGAAGTTATACGTAATTTGTAAATCGGTCTTTTTAAATAAATATGCTAAAATCCCATCGGCATTGGCATCTTTATTTAATTCAATGACAATTGAGAGTCCTTGACGGTCAGATTCATCACGCACTTCCGAAATCCCAGCGACATCTTTGTTAAGCCGGATTTCATCCATTTTCTTAACTAATTGGGCTTTGTTAACTTCATATGGAATTTCAGTCACTTCGATTTGTTGCTTACCACCACGAATCGTGGAAATCTTCGTTCGCGAACGTAAAACAATCCGGCCTTTACCAGTTTCGTAGGCTTTTTTAATCCCATCAATCCCTTGAATAATCCCACCAGTTGGGAAATCTGGACCTTTAACAAATTCCATCATGTCATCTAGCGTTGCCTGCGGGTGGGCTAATAAGTACACCAATGCATCAATTACTTCACGTAAATTGTGTGGTGGAATATCAGTTGCATACCCCGCTGAAATCCCAGTGGCCCCATTAACTAATAAATTGGGGAAGTGAGCTGGTAACACAGTTGGTTCGTATTCGGTATCATCAAAGTTCAAAACCATTTCGACGGTTTCTTTATCCAAATCACGTAATAACTCACCCGCAATTTTACTCAAACGAGCTTCCGTATACCGCATCGCCGCCGCTGGATCAGCATCAATTGAACCATTATTCCCATGCATTTCAATTAATGGTTCCCGCAATTTCCAGTCTTGTGACATCCGGACCATTGCTTCATAAATTGATGAATCTCCATGGGGGTGATAATTACCCATTACGTTACCAACCGATTTGGCTGATTTACGGTAGGCCTTATCAAAAGTATTACCATCTTTATTCATGGCATACAAAATTCGGCGTTGCACTGGTTTTAAACCATCCCGAATATCAGGCAACGCCCGTTCTTGGATGATGTATTTAGAATACCGTGCAAACCGGTCCCCAATCACATCTTCTAAGGCTAATTCTTGAATATTGTCAGCCATTGAATTCTCCTTTTATCAGTAGTTCATTTTTGTCTTAATCTTGCCAACTAGTAATCATTGGTTCGTTATCACCTAAATCAAGCTCAACTTCGGTTGGTTCAACCTCAGTTACTGCCGTAATTGGTTCATTTTCATTTAAAGTTTGGGTTGTATCTAGAATTGAGTCTTCTTCATTTAAGTTAAAGGCGACGTTTTCTTCAATCCATTTACGACGTGGTTCAACTTTATCACCCATTAAGGTCGTAACACGCTTTTCAGCTAACATGGCATCATCAATCTTAACCCGAATCAAAGTCCGCGTTTCTGGATCCATCGTAGTTTCCCACAATTGATCCGCATTCATTTCCCCCAACCCTTTAAACCGTTGTAAGGCATAGCCGCGACCAAAATCAGCTTCTTTTTGGGCTAGTTGCTCATTGGTCCAAGCATAATCAATTTTTTGTGACTTACCAGCCCCTTTAGACAACTTGTAAAGCGGTGGCAAAGCAATGTACACTCGGCCAGCTTCAATCATTGGGCGCATGTATTTATAAAAGAATGTTAAGAGCAAGGTTTGAATGTGTGCTCCATCGTCATCGGCATCGGTCATAATAATGACTTTACTGTAATTGGCATCGTCAATATTAAAATCAGCCCCGACAGAAGCCCCAATTGTGTAAATCATCGTTGAAATTTCTTCGTTTTTCAAGATGTCAGCTAACTTAGCTTTTTCGGTATTCAAGACCTTCCCACGTAATGGTAGGATGGCTTGGAATTTACGATCACGCCCTTGTTTAGCAGAACCACCGGCAGAATCCCCTTCGACAAGGAACAATTCATTTTTGGCGGCATTTTTTGATTGGGCTGGGGTTAACTTACCAGAAAGCAACCGTTCTTGCTTACCACGTTTTTTACCACTACGACTTTCATCACGGGCTTTTCGGGCTGCTTCACGGGCTTCGCGAGCTTTTAAGGCTTTGCGAATTAATGATTGTCCAAATTCACCATTTTCCATCAAGTAGAAACTTAGTTGTTCACTAACAACCGTGTCAACAATCGAACGAGCTTCAGGGGTACCAAGTTTATCCTTGGTTTGCCCTTCAAATTGCAAAATTTCTTCCGGCACACGTAATGAGATAACCGTTGCTAAACCTTCACGGACATCGGAACCTTCTAAGTTCTTATCCTTTTCTTTCAACAAGCCAATCTTACGTGCGTAATCATTAAACGCTTTCGTCCAAGCGGAACGGAATCCCGCTTCATGCGTTCCCCCATCCGGCGTGCGCACGTTATTAACAAATGACAAGGTTGTTTCCGTGTAGCCATCGTTATATTGCGCCGCAACTTCAACTTCCACATTTTGACTAATCCCGTCAAAATACATCACATCACCAAGGACTTCTTTATCTTCATTCAAGTATGAAACAAACTCTTTAATCCCATCTTGATAGAAAAATTCTTCGTGGCGTTCTTGGTTATTGCGTTCATCAGTTAACGTAATTTTGATATTTTTCAATAAGAACGCTGATTCACGTAAACGTTCCGCTAACGTATTAAAATTGTAAACCGTCGTTGAGAAAATCTTTGGATCTGGTTTAAACGTTAACGTTGTCCCTGTATGTTCCTTAGTTTTACCTAAGTTTTCAAGGGTGCCCACGGGCGTTCCACCGTTAACGAAGTCTTCTTGAAACTTTTGCCCGTCACGGACAATTGTAACCGTTAAAGCTTCACTAAGGGCGTTAACAACTGAAGAACCCACCCCATGGAGTCCTCCCGAGGTCTTATAACCCCCTTGACCGAACTTACCACCCGCGTGGAGCACCGTCAAAATAACTTCGGGGGTTGGTTTACCAGAAGCGTGCATCCCAACAGGCATTCCACGACCATGATCGACAACCGTAATTGAGTTATCGGCATGGATCGTTACATCAATTGTGTCACCGTAGCCAGCTAGGGCTTCGTCGACTGCATTATCAACAATTTCATAGACTAAGTGGTGTAATCCACGGCCGTCTGTTGAACCAATATACATCCCAGGGCGCTTACGAACTGCTTCGAGGCCCTCAAGGACGGTAATGGAATCTTCTGAGTATTCAGGTTTTTGCGCCATTTAGATTCCCTCTTTCATTTAATTAATCTTTTTAATTTTATTTTATTTATTTGTAACAGACAAGCGAACATTCCTAATTTAATCGTCTTTTACTAAATTAGCTTACACTTTTTTTATTAGTGCGTAAATATATGCCTTCTATCATAACGCTTTTATTAACTAACCCGCAAGCAAAAACCCGGCAGACTCAGGTGAATCTACCGGATTGCTTAATTGTATTCAATTAGTCCATAAAGTCCTTCAATTGCTTTGAACGTGAAGGATGGCGTAACTTCCGAAGGGCTTTAGCTTCGATTTGACGAATCCGTTCACGCGTAACCCCAAAGACCTTACCAACTTCTTCAAGTGTCCGTGTGCGACCATCTTCAAGACCAAAACGTAACCGCAGCACGTTTTCTTCACGGTCTGTCAAAGTATCAAGGACGTTTTCAAGTTGTTCTTTCAACATTTGGTACGCGGCTGAATCAGCTGGTGAAGTCGCGTCTTGGTCTTCAATAAAGTCCCCAAGATGTGAATCATCCTCTTCCCCAATTGGTGTTTCCAATGAAACTGGTTCTTGAGCAATTTTAAGGATTTCACGCACTTTTTCAGTTGGCATATCCATTTCGGCCCCAATTTCTTCAGGCGTAGGTTCACGTCCTAAATCTTGTAGTAATTGGCGTTGAATCCGAATTAATTTGTTGATTGTTTCAACCATGTGTACAGGAATCCGAATTGTCCGGGCTTGGTCAGCAATGGCACGCGTAATCGCTTGACGAATCCACCAAGTTGCATACGTTGAGAATTTGAAACCTTTACGGTAATCAAACTTTTCAACGGCCTTCATAAGTCCCATGTTACCTTCTTGGATTAAATCAAGGAATTGCATCCCCCGACCAACATACCGTTTGGCAATTGACACAACCAAACGTAAGTTAGCTTCGGCAAGTTCTTGCTTGGCAATTTCATCCCCTTGTTCGATTCGAAGTGCCAAAGCAACTTCTTCATCCCCAGTAAGCAATGATACTCGACCGATTTCTTTCAAGTACATACGCACAGGGTCATTGATTTTAATTGAACCAGGGGCAGTATCAGCAGCGGCTAATTCTTTTTTAGTTGGCGTTGCTTTAGTCTTCTTTAAGACGTGTTCTGAAGGGTTACCCTTTTCATCGACGATTGAAATACCGGCATCTTCAACCTTTTCAATCAAAACATCAAGTTGTTCTGCATTGAGTTGGTGTTTTTTAGCAATTTCATTTTCTAAAGTATCGTAATTGATTTCTTTAGTTGCTTTGTATTCTTTAATCAAAGCTTTTACATCGCTATCAAATGCTTTTTGGTCAAACTCTTTCTTTTCAGCCATATGGGCCCCCTTATTGGTTGCTATTGTTGGGCATGGTGTTGCCGTAACAAGATGATGTATTCATTAGTTAGCGTCACTAACAATTCGTTGTTCCCAAGTTGTTGTGCTTCGCTAATTTGTTGCATTTTGTGTTTAATTTGATCAGCTAGTGGTGTCACATTCATAATCTGATCAACGAGTTGCTTAACAGCTGGTAATGACGGTTGTGAAATCATGACGTCATTTTCCAAGTCCGTTAATGCCCGTGCCAGATTGTTATCATTTAGATAATCAAGGAATAACCCTAAATCATATTGATTATGGGTACTCCAGTAACCTTGTGCGAGCAAGAATAGCGTTTCGTATTCCAACTTAGTAAAATGAAAATCACTAATTGACGTTACTTCTTGCCAGACATGCCAATCATGTAACATCCACATCAGCAATGTCCGTTCCGCTCGTTCTGTTCGACTGCGCACTTTAAGTTGTGGCTCTGGTAAAATAGCAGCCTGTTGGCGAGTACGCTTACCATCCCGTGCTTGATTATCCTGTGGTGTTTGTTTAATCAAATAGCTTAGTTGTTCGTTAAGACTGGCGGCCCCAACGTTAAACTCAGTGGCTAACTGATTAACTTGCAAATCACGTTCCAATGGATTATCGACCGTTGCTAATATCTTGAGAACTTCGTCTAAGTATGCGAGCTTTTCGGCTTCATTAGCTAGATTACGACCTTGCTTTAAATAACGCATTGCAAACGTTACCGGCGTTTCTAAGCCATGGGTTAACGCATTCGTAAATTCGGTTTCCCCAAACTTACGTAGATATTCATCCGGGTCTAAGCCATCTGGTAAATTGATAATCTGAATCTTTAAAGCTGGGGCAACTTGTGTGATTAAATCAATCGCACGTTTAGTTGCTGCTTGGCCTGCATGATCACCATCATAGGCAATCAAGACTTGGTTAGCAATCCGACTAATCTTTTGGACTTGTTCAACGGTTAGTGACGTTCCCATGGACGCCACCCCATTTTGAACGCCCGCAGAAAATGCGGCAATCACATCCATGAAACCTTCAAACAAAATAATATCTTTACTGCGTTTAACCGGATTTTTGGCTAAATCAAAATTAAACAATTCCTGACTCTTGTTAAACAAGACACTTTCAGGTGAATTAATATATTTTGCTTGCTCATCATGAGCCAGTGATCGACCCGAAAAGGCAATTACCTGACCATTACTATTGCGAATTGTAAATAATACACGATTAACAAAGCGATCTCTTAATGAGCCGTCTTCATTTTCGACAAACAATTCACTTTGACGAAGTAGCTGATAATCAATCCCTCGTTCTTGGAAGAATGGTAACAGTAATGATTCTTTAGGTGCATAGCCCAAATGGAATAAATCTAAAGTCTCATCACTCAGTCCCCGTTGGTGTAAGTAATCTAATGCCTCTTGACCAGCACTCGTATTCATCAACATGTGATGGTATAACTTAGCGGCTTCCGTATATAAATCATATAACGCGGCGTGCTCACTAACTGGCTTACTAGTATTAGCACCTTCTAGATACTGTTGATCAATATCAATATGTGCAATCTTAGCAACTTCAAGAACCGCTTCTGGGAACGAAAGATTTTTCATCTCAATTAAGAATTGAAAAACATTCCCACCGCGTCCACAAGAGAAACAGTGAAAAATCTGTTTCTGTTCATTAACTGAGAATGAAGGTGTCCGTTCATCATGCCATGGACACTTGCCAAATAAGTTGCGACCTTGTTTGTGAAGTTGGACGTATTCACTAACGACATCCGTAATATTGACGGCTGTGCGGACCTGATTAATAACTTCTTCTGGTATGCGTGTAGCCAATAACCATCACCAACTTTCTTTTTAAAGCCATTAAAAGTCGTGCCCAAAAACTGGACACGACTTAATCAATTTTCAACTTCAATCATTATTATAGCAACATCCCCAAGGTTTGTCTATTATTTTTGTCAAGGGGTTGACAATTTTCGTTTAAGTTATTCAGTCGGCATGTTGTATATAGCAATTAATCTAACATTTTATTATTATGTAAACCACACCCATTAAATAAATGCCATCCACCAGCTTTTAGTCCAGTAAAAAACACCAAATGGGCCGCCAATGCTGCAAATTGCATCGCTTCTCAGTTGGTGTTTTTACTTACGTTCCATTTGGTTCATCGCGATTAGGCGTTGTTTTAGGCTGCCGACTCGCAATCAGGGCTTGTTGCCATGTATCCATTTGCTCAATAAAGCCCCGAGCCCGTACATGAATCCCCACCGTATTATCATAGATTAAATCAATCACGCGTTGTAATTCAGTCTTCGTCTCTTCACGGACATTAATTGAATTAACTTGCGTGATATCAATAAAACTAAATAACCGTAAATAATATAATGCCTTGGGTGTCATACGGAGCCGATGACGATCAGTCTCAAAATGCCGACTACACAATAAGCCATGGTATTTATCAGAAAAATCCATTTCATCTGTAAGTTCACCACACATCACACAACCATGTAATTGCAATGGGACCCCAAAATCTGGTAATAACTTCAACGCAATAATTTGACTAATCACTTGAGGATCAAAGTGATCATTTAACTTCGCAAAGGCCGCTAAAATCTGATCAAACCACCCGGTAATAATTACACGGTCTTCAAACGCTGCATCAATCAAACTCAAAATATACGTCGCATAGGCATTCACTTCAATATCTTCGTTCAGTAAGCGAAAATGCGTTGCTTGCTTAGCTGTATTTAAAAACGAAAGACCAGTTGGATTCAACCGGCCTTCGTAAATTGCATACGTATAAGGTAATGTTTCACTTGCTAAGGCATAGCTTGGCCGTTTCCCATTTTTCAAGAAAAACATCCGCTTACCCGCTTCCCGTGTTAACACCTTGGCTAAGACATCAGCTTCACGATAATTTTTGCGATACATAACGATGCCGGTAAACGTATCATTGCCACTCATGCTTAACCTCCTAAATAGTTTAAACTTTAATCAACGGTGACCGTATATAGCACTTGCCCGTATTCAACCGTCTGCTCGGGGTTAACGTTAATACTAGTAATCGTACCCGCAACTGTGCTTTTAATATCGGTCATCATCTTCATTGCTTCAATCAAAGCAACCGTTTCGCCAACTTGGACCCGTTGGCCGACTTGTTTAAATGGTGCTTGATTAGCTGCTGGTTGTAAATAAACTGTCCCAACAATGGGCGCAATAATATCTTCGGTCCGTGTCGTAGTATTAATTTGATCACTATTCACCGTTGCTTGTGAATCAGGGACCGGAACATCCCCCACCTTATCGGCATCCGCTACAACCGGGGCTGGGGTTTCATGTTTACTAAAATATAAATGGCTTTCTGCGTCATCTAAGCGCAGCTCCGTCAAGTTACTAGCATCAAATTGTCTTAGTAATTCGCTAATTGCTTTTAAATCCATTAGTTATTCTTCGCGCACTCCTTTTAAATTCAATTTACCCATTATACCACCTGTTTGATAATTTCCAGGGGTAAATTCAATAATTGTAGCTTGTTGATCTAAATTCAAAAGGGCTACTTCCTGCACAACATCTAGGTGGGCTTTAGTTACTTGCTCCCAATCAATCTTTGCTAGGGGCGTATTTGCATCCAAAACATCCCCATCATTGAACATATATTTTACTGGCGTTTGTGTCATTCCCGCAAAATTTAAGCCGATATGGATTAACCAGCGCCCAAATGCGGTTTGAATTTGAATATTATGGTCGTTTTGTTGATAGTACGTTCCGGCAATGGGACTGACTAATTGAGCGTCCGTTGGCCAAATCACCACCCCTTGACCCAACGCATTACTGCTAAATAGACTTTCGCTTGAATCTTGACTTAATTTAATCAAGCCCCTAATTGGTGCTACAATGCTTGTTGCTTCCATCTTACGCCTCCCCATCTAATAGTCCGGCTTCAAATTGGACTAATTCAGAACTTGAAACTTGTTCTGACAGTTCCTTAGCTAAGCCTTGTGAAATCTTATTATTACTCAATTGATTTTGTAAATATTGATATTCAAATTGAAATGCTTGAACATATGCATCGTTAAGTTGTGTTTGCATATCTTCAGTAATCGTCCGTTGAGCATATTGGCTCCAACGACGAATGAAAATATGATGAACCATCGCAATTTCTTCACGATTTTGTGCTGTACGCTCTTCGTCTAAGTACGTATTTGTTGCTTCCGTTAAAATTTCCTTAACCTGATCTAACAACTCATGGTGTTGGGCTTTTATTTTAGCAACGCGCTCCGCAAAATCTGGCATACTTTGAATATGCTTAATTCTACGTTTTGTAAACCAAACCCGTTGTGCCACTGCCCATAAACCATGAAATAAATGGCCATGCTTATATTTAACTAATAAGCGTTTCGTGATTTTATTGGCCTCAGGTGGTAAAATGCCAGCTTGCACTGCCGCATCAATCGCATCAGCATTCGCTTCATTCATTCCCTCAATCAAGCGTAATAATTCCTTTTGATTACCAGTAAAGAAACCATTTTGCGAGCGTAAATTATCGCGAACCATCGTTTGAATCCGACTATCATAATTTTCATCATTTAATCGATCTAATGCGTAATTAATCATACTAGCACGCGTTTGCTTTAGTTCATCTTGTGTAAATGCGCTTGATTTAGCTGGTAACACTAAAGGAAATGCCAGTGCTGGTACTAATAAACTAATCACAATCACTGCTGCGGCAATGAAAATGATTTCGGTGCGAAATGGAAACGCCTTTTGTCCAAGAGTTAATGGTAATGAAAAAGCCATCGCTAAAGTCATTGTTCCATGTACACCGCCCAAACTAAAGAGCCATGATTCACGGCCATGCCAATTATGACCAGCAAAATTAAGTCGCACAAACATAAAGCGGACAAAGAGCATCATCGCATAAATCAAAACGGCAATAAATAAGCACAACGGCATTAATGCCACCGATGTTTGTGTCATCGAAATAACGACATTTGGTAACAATAATCCTAAAATAACAAACACGAAGCCATTTAAGGTATCACTTAAAATCGTCCACACTTCTTTGTTAACGACTTGCAAACGCGTTGATGTCAAGCGTAGACGCGCTTGTTGGTATGCATGGAGCATCCCCGTCGCCACAACCGCTAAAATACCCGATACACCCACATGTTCAGCTAATAAATACACCGCAAATGGTGTCAAAATACTCAATGGGACTAATAATGTTGCTTCGCCAAGATTATGCGTTAACAAATTGAGGCGTAACCACAGTAATAAAGCCCCGAGCACAACCCCCACTAATAAGCCACCAAAAAAGACATAGGCGAAATTCAAGACACCATTCCCAAACGAAAAGTGATTGGTAGCTAAAACCGTTAGGGCAATATCAAAAATCACAATCCCCGAAGCATCATTAAACAATGATTCAAATTCTAAGCTTTGCATCACATCAGTTGGCACTTGGCGTGAGATAGTAACTGACTTTACCGCCACCGCATCAGTCGGCGTAACAATCGCACTTAAAGTAATCGCCAAGGGTAACGTAAAGAGGCCAAATTGCCAATTAAGCACAAAGCCAATCGCGACAATCGTAATAATTGCTAAAACGACCGCGACAGCAAACGTTGATTTAGTTTGCTTGACGAGTTCACTTAACTTCGTATTTTGACTATCGTTAAATAGCAGTGGTGCAATGATGATTAACAAAAATAGCTCGGGCTGCATTTGAAAATGGGCCAGCGGTGGAATCAGGCTCAAAAGCATCCCCGCTGCAATTTGAATAAATGCCAGTGGAATCCACGTAATCAGGCGTCCAATCACATTTGCAATCAACCCGGTAACCATGATCATGGTTATCATTAAAAATATTTCCATCATATTCTCCTTATGTTGTTTAGGAATATTATAACAGAGTGCGAGCAACTTCGATAAAAGCTTAAGTTTAGTGCAACGAGAACGCATGTTCGCCGCTCGTGAAAAAGGTCATTTTTACACCTTAATTGCACCTTTCTATTTATGTATCCGCTTACAAAAGTGTTAAAATTAGTTAATAGTTCTCATACTATTAATTAATCTAATTAAGAGAGGTCTAACTATGCTTCAATTTGAAAAAAGTTTCAATACTACTGTCGATTTGGCGGGTGAGTTTTATCCTGAAAATGCCAAAAAACGTATGGGGACGAAACCTAATTATCTACGAGATTCAGCTGTCACTATTTTGTCGTTTGGGACAATTGTTAAAGGGATCGATGCCACAATACCACACGTTAGTATCCAGCCTAATGAATTAACAATCTACCACGTAAATGATCAAACACCTAAGACCATTGCCCTCAATCCTGAACACGTGACTTTACACGTTGGGATTTTACGGTCAACTGGTAATGCTTTGTCCCAAGGCGGTACCTTTAACATGGGTGGGCTTGGTAGTCGCTTGCAAAATACGTATGCTACCTATCTAGAAATTCAGACACCAGACCAAACCATTAGCTTACGGGTTAGTTCCCTCCGCTTATACCTTGCAATTGCTCACGGGGCCTTAGCAAATTGTGGTTGGGATATTATTGATGATTTAAACTTATTTGCCCACGTCCAAAAATACCCTGCTGGAAACTATCGCGAATTTGAGAATTTCCTCAATGATCCTCAAAATGGTTTCACTAAATATGCCGTGGCCGCTAGGTATCCAGAAGTTGCCAATTACGATGGCACGGCAATCGTTAAATAACTAAATTTACTCAAGGAGCGCCCTATGTCATCACGATTTGAAAAAAGTTTTAAAGTTACTGTGGACTTAGCGGGTGAATTTTATCCCGAAAATGCCAATAAACGGATTGGTTCTAAGGCCCACTATATTCTAGACCAAGCCATTACGACGTTAACAATTGGTATCATCACCAAAGGGCTTGATATCCCCGAACCACACATCTCGCTAGCAGCTGATAAATTAACTTTTTACCGGGTGTATAATCAAACGACTAACAGCTTAGCCCTTGATCCCAACCACATCACAATCCACGTCGGGATCTTACGAGCCTTTGGGAACGCTTTGACCCAAGGGGGTGATTTAAATGCTGGTACCTTGTTAAACACGTATGCCACGTATCTGGAAATTCAAACCCCTGAGCATACGTTTAAATACCGCGTTAGTTCGTTACGGCTCTACTTAGCAATTGCTCGAGGTGCGATGGCTGATTGGGGTTGGCAAGTAATTGATGATCTCAAATTATTCCCGAAAGCTCAAAATTATTCCTTGGAAAATTACCGCGATTTTGAACAATTTTTAAATGATCCTGAAAAAGGCTTCACTGCTTATACCCAAGCAGCCGATTATCCAGACGTCATTAATTACGATGGTTCACAAATTTTACCCAATTAGGTAACCAAAATAAATACCCCGGCCGAATTTCAACATTCAGTCGGGGTATTTTAGTATCCTGCTATATCGCAAAGTGCTTATTAGCGTGCACGTTTATTTTTGTACGTCTTCTTCATAATCGCCGTTTGGACAAATAACTTGCTTACCACCCTTAACCTTCTTTTCAACTAAGAAGTGGCCGTCATTTGGACAGTTTCGGTTCAATGGTTTATCCCATGAAGTGAAATCACAATCAGGATAACGGGAACAACCATAGAAAATCCGATTGCGGCGTGACTTGCGTTCAATAACTTGTCCTTCATGACATACCGGACAAACCATACCGATTTCCTTAACGACCGCCTTAGTGTTACGACAGTCTGGGAAGCGGGAACAAGCATAGAATTTACCGAAGCGGCCAAGTTTAACAACCATCGGCGCGCCACAGATATCACAATCAAAACCAGCCATTTCATCTTTCATGGTGATTTTTTCAAGGTTTTCTTCGGCTTTATGAACTTCTTCTTCAAAAGGACCAAAGAAATCACTAATGACTTTCACCCATTGCTCTTTACCAACTTCAACATTATCAAGTTGTTCTTCAATATTAGCTGTAAACTTAATATCGATAATATCAGGGAAGAAGTCTTTGATGACATCTTCAACAATCATCCCCAATTCGGTTGGTTCAAACCGGCGAGCTTCTAACTTAACGTAATTCCGTTTTTGGATGGTATCCAACGTTGGTGCATACGTTGAGGGGCGGCCAACCCCATTTTCTTCAAGTGCCTTAATTAGCACTGCTTCAGAGAACCGCGCAGGTGGCTGTGTGAAGTGTTGAGCCGGATCAATTTTACTTAATTGCACCGCATCCCCAACTTCAAGGTCCGGTAAGACATTATCCTTTTCCTTGGCTGAGGCATAGGCTTTAGTAAATCCCGCAAATTTAGTCTTTGAACCATTTGACCGGAACGTTACCCCGTTTTGGGCAATCGTGACCGTCATCGTATCCAAAATTTCCGGGGTCATTTGACTAGCCACAAACCGTGACCAGATTAATGAATACAATTTAAATTGGTCATTCGTTAACTTATCTTTAACGGCTTCTGGGGTCCGTAAAACAGAAGTTGGCCGAATACCTTCGTGGGCATCTTGCGCCCCTTCTTGTAATTTTACTGACCGGGGATGTGTGGCAGCATATTCTTCACCATATTCATCATGAATAAATTGGGCTGCTTCAGCTTTTGCCCCCGCTGAAATCCGTGTTGAGTCCGTCCGCATATACGTAATTAATCCAACGGTTCCTTCTTTACCACCCAAATTAATTCCTTCATACAATTGTTGGGCCGCCATCATGGTTTTACGCGTTCGGAAATTCAATTGCGTATTGGCCGTTTGTTGCATCGTTGAAGTCGTAAATGGTGGTTGTGGTTGACGTTTGCGTTCCTTTTTAACGACATCAAGGACATCAAAGTCACCTTGTTGATCAAGTTGCTTCAAAATTGCTTGGACCGCATCATTATCAGGTACGGCCGTTTTCTTTCCATTTAAACCATAGAAAGTTGCTTTAAATTTCGTGCGATTTTTCTTAAATTCACTATCAAGGGTCCAGTATTCTTCTGGTTCAAACGCTTCAATTTCACGTTCCCGCTTGATAATTAAGTCTAACGCAATTGATTGCACCCGTCCGGCTGAAAGACCTTTTTTTACTTTCTTCCAAAGGACTGGTGAGATTGAATAACCAACCAAGCGGTCAAGAACCCGGCGGGCTTGTTGGGCATCAACTAGATCCATATTAATCGCCCGAGGTGTTTTAAAGGCATCTTTAACAGCGTCTTTGGTGATTTCGTTAAAGACAACCCGGTTTTTGTCTTCAGGACTTAAGCCAAGTAAGTAACTTAAGTGCCAAGCAATTGCTTCCCCTTCACGGTCCGGGTCACTTGCGAGAAAGACTTGTTTGGCAGCTTTAGCTTCTTTACGGAGACCTTTAATAACATCCCCTTTACCGCGAATTGAGATATATTTAGGTTCAAAGTTATTTTCGGTATCAACCCCCATCTGGGATTTTGGTAAATCACGGACGTGGCCTAAGGAAGCCACGACTTTATATGTGCTACCGAGATATTTTTCAATCGTCTTGGCTTTTGAAGGTGATTCCACAATTACCAAGTTTTTTTTGCGTTTAACAGGTTTTTTAGTTGTTTTTGGTTTCGTTGCTGCTTTTGTGGCAGGTTTTGTCCCCTCTTTTGGGGCAGCTTTAGTCGCTGTTTTAGTCGTAGTCGCCATGAATGCTCCTAATAATTTATTTTATATTTCGACTTTGTAAATAAATTGGTCATTTAGCACGATAACACAAAAAACTAAAAATTGTCAAAAATAATCCGTACTTATTACAAAATAACCTGTTAATTTACCGATTATTAAGCCGAATTTCATTTAAAATGTCTTCGCCAGCTAATACACACCCTGCGCCAATAGCGATCAATTGATTGCACCCCACCGACATTGGCGCATTAATTGGCCCGGGGACTGCTAAGACATTCCGATTTTCCTGTAACGCTAAGTTAGCCGTAATCAAACTTCCTGAATTTTCCGCGGCTTCAATCACCACCGTTGTCTGGCATAAACCAGCAATAATCCGATTTCGGGCTGGAAAATGGTGTTTACGTGGTCCGGTACCAATTGGATACTCACTTAGCACTAATCCTTGCCGAGCCACTTGCACTTGTAAATCCTGTGAACTGCGTGGATAGGCCAAATCCAAACTCGTGCCAATCACTGCAATCGGCACAGCCCGGTGATTAAGACATTGCTGATGGACAACATAATCAACACCCATAGCTAACCCACTCACAACGCCCACCCCCGCGGTTTGTAGTGGTTTAATGATATCACTTATGACTTGCCGCCCATAATTAGTTATTTTACGGGCCCCCACAAGGGCAACTAACGGTAATTCTAAGGCTCGGAGATCACCATCGTAATACAAAATCACAGGTGGTTGATAAATTTCACGCAGTAAGACTGGATAACTAGCATCACACAATGCCAAATACGAGTATTGCTGTTGCATTTGTTGGTATTGGGCCGGAGTGCCATAATATGTCCGACCACGCTCGGCTTGCTTAGGTGGTAACGTTAGTAATTGGCAAATAAAGGCCCAACTAAGTGGTAATGGTACTTGGGGATGTTGCATTAACCACGTAGCTAAGTAGGTTAACTGTTTTGGCCCCAAACCCGGCGTCAAACTCAACTGTAATAGAAAATCCCGTAATTTCATTGCGATAACTCCTTTAGTTTTAATTGCTAATTAGAGTACGAAAAAAGAGCAATTTTCGCATTGAAAATTGCCCTTTAATATAGAAAGAATTTATTTAAAATAGTACTTTAATTAAAATTACCGCTAAGACAACTTGGAAGACTCCAGTTACAAAACCGTAACTCAAGAAGCGCACCCCTGAATCCTTGATTGTCTTGAATTTCAAATTCAAACCAATCCCAGCTAAGTTGACAATCCCAAAGAAGCTAGCGATTTCTTTTGCACTACCCGTTACAACATGTGGTAATGGTAAAAAACTGTTGAGTAATAAGAAAATGACAAAGGCGATGATAAACCAAGGCACATTGAATTTTTTAGCACTTGCAACTTGACCATCTGCTACCGCTTGGTTTTTTTGTGCCATGCGGGCAAACACCAAAACAATTACCGTTAACATGATAATGCGTAACATTTTGAAAATGGTTGCATACGTTACGACTGTTGGGTTAATTAAGGCCGCCGTCCCAACAACTTGGCCAACTGATTGCACCGTGCCACCAACTAACGCCCCTAATAAAACGTTATTGTGACCAACTAAGTGTGGTCCAAGTAATGGTAAGACAAGTAATAATAAGACCCCTGTCAAACTAACTGTCGCCACTGATGTCCGACGCTGATCGTCATCTGCACCAATTACTGGGGCAACAGCAGCAATCGCACTTGATCCACACACCGCATTCCCAGCTCCCATAAGCATTGCTGATTCTTTGGAAACTTTAAACAACCGGCCACCCATGAATAAGACGACGGCAATTGTTAAGACCATTTGAATCAAAATAAAGGCAATCCCGTTAATTCCAAGATTTTCAATGGTTTTAAACGTGACGGTTAACCCAAGTAACGCAATCCCAATTTCAATCGGATATTTTTCGGCCCATTTCATCCCCGGGGCAAACCGCTTATTAGTAAAGACTGTGTTTCCAAGGATAATCCCTAAAATCATGGCAATTGATTCGGCCCCTAATTGAGGCAAAAAAGTCGCTAAAAACTTTGAAACGACTGATAATATAAGTGTAACAATAATACCTAAAATCATTGTGCGTTTAATTTTCATATAATTAAACCCTCTTTCTAAAAAACTTACAATATATAGTGTAAAATGCAAAGGATGATTTGTAAAATTTATTTATTTAATACAATCAATCAGGATTCTTAATACGAAGGATTTACTATGTTTAGACTTTTAACGACCTTTATTACGGTCTATGAGACCAAAAATTTCTCAAACGCTGCCCGTCAACTTTTTATTTCCCAACCAACTGTCAGTAATCATATTCAACAGCTTGAAAACCACTTTGATACGCAGCTCTTTATTCGTAACGGGCATAGTGAAGTTGTACCCACCGAAATTGCCCGACGCATCTATGATAAAGCGCTTAAAATCATGGCCGATTGGGAGGCAGTTGAGCAAGATGTCCGCACACACAGCGAGCCAAAAATCCCGTTTAAAATCGCGGTTTCGCATACAACCGGTGCCATTTACTTACCTAAAATATTACCCTTCATTTTAGCGCAGAATGCCAATTTTGATATTGAAATTCAAATGCACAATTCCGACCAAGTCCTAGAACTATTGAGCCAACATCAAATTGATATGGGGCTAATTGAAAAGCCCATTGTTAACAATAACGTCGCTAGTCATATTATGATGCATGATCAATTAGTCTTGGCTGGTGACTTGGGAAATAATTTATGGTTAGTCCGCGAAGCTGGTTCTGGCGTTTATCATTTCACGCAACAATACTTCAAGGCCAACCATTTACGGCCTGAAAAACAAGTTACGATTGCCAACAATGATATTATTGTGGCTCTCCTTGCAGCCGGTATTGGTAAGTCAATTGTTTCAATTAATGCCTTGCCAAAGAATATTCCCTATCAAGAACTTGATGAAACCTTCAATCGTAACTTCTATTTATTGACTAGTCGTGATCGTAAACATCCTTTAATTATGAATACGATTAATCAAATCGTTAGTGAATTTAGCTTGTGAACTACTCGTCCATGAATGAACGAGCTTCAATTTTTAATTGAAAACGTTTAGGCAATGCACTCTGACGAGTGGTTTCAGCATAGGAAATCGTTGGATATATCGCACTTGTTTTGCACGCTCAAAGTGATACGCACATATCCGTCCTCAAAGCCTTTCAAGACGACTAGGTTCTGTCTCGCCTATCTTAAAACTAGTTTATTGCAACCAGACTACTTGGCTTAATTGCTGGGTAGTCTTTTAATTTGATGTGTTTTTCTGGAGATAAGCCCCATGCCAAAATATTTTTAGCGGCATTTAAATCTCGTGAAATCATATTACCAGTGTATTTAGATACCCATTCACGGACTGTAACAGAATGCTTTTCTTCAAATTCAGTACCATATTCGACTTGTGATGTTTTGTAACTATCAACGCGAATCAACGTTTTACCAGTTTTATTAGCTCGCATTTCAATTAATTCCATGAGCCGATACGGTTTGATTTTTGCGAGTTTCCGGTTTAACCCCGTATTGGTTCGCTTTACCGCCCGCATTTCTTTACTATCTAGTTGTTCAACAACAACTAAATCGGTAGCTTGGAACAGCGCCCGTGCTAATTTTTTATAAGCTTCATCCAAGATGTTGGTCCGTTTAATATTTAAATATTTAATCTGCTGATTTAGCTTAATCAACTGTTGACTAGTGAGCTTCAACCAAATCATCTTATCGCGCTTGGATTTTAAAGTATTAATTTGGGTTTCTAAATAATCTGCTTGGTCTGCAATCGCAGTGGCAAGATAATGCGTTTGATCCGCTGAAGTATGAAAAATTTTATTATCTTTCATATTCCAATCAACGCCGATTTTGCTATTAGGTTGCTTACGCGTAACTTGTTCACGAATCACTAATTGTAATTCGTAGTGTCCATTGCCTTTTAGCTTTAATTTAGAAATCACAATCGTTTTATTAACAAGGTTTTTAATATTTTCAACAACTTGTAGTACCCCAAAATCTTGTATCTTAATACCGTGTCTTTCGCCCTTAAAGCAATAAATACCAAAAATTCGAAATCATCTCATGATGACTTCGAATTTTTTTGTGTTATTTAATTAACCGTGACTAGGCGCATATAAATTAAGTAAAATAACGCCACAAACGATCAAGGCCAATGCGACATAGACCTGCCACATAAAATGCGTATGATAGACAACGCGGTCTAATACCGTTAAAATCACAATGCCGACGGCTGACCAAATTGCATAGGCCACCCCTGTTGGAATCACTGTTAATGATTGTCCAAGCGAATAAAAACTGATGCAATAAAAGACGATAATTCCAAGTAATAATAACGGATTAAAGCCCGCATTCGTGGCATTAACCCGCAATAACGATGTTGCAATCAATTCCGAAACAATCGCCACTCCCAATGAAACATAGACCATAATAATACCTCATTATAAATTTATCTTTTAACGATAGCATATTTTAAATGGCTTAGATGCAATAATCTGTAAAGTTCTAGTATCATTTACTAAGCCAGTATACATAAAAAAGAAGTCTGCAAGGTTACCCCTACAGACTTCTTTTTATGGTTATTAGTTAGCTTTATAACTGTTAATAATTTCGTGGTGGGCTTGCCATGGGAATGCTTTAACCACCCCTAAGATTTGACTCTTTGGTACCAAGCCCCAATAACGACTATCATTTGATACGGAACGGTGATCACCCATTACATAGTAATAGCCTTGCGGAATGACGTTATTAGCATTAGCTTTAAAAGTCCATTTGTGAACTTCGGCTAATGACGTTAGCGTAAAGCCGGGGAATGATTGCCCTAACATATTAAGCGTCCCCGCATTTTGTTGATCTTTACTAATATAACTTTGTGAGAATTGCTTGTTGTTGATGAATAATTTACCATCGGCACTATAACGAATTGAATCACCTGGTAAACCAATAACCCGCTTAACATAATCAATGTTTTGACCGTTGGCTTGGGGATCAACTTCTTTAGCATCAAAAACAATTACCGTATCATGTTTGATTTGCGCTTTGTGCAATAATACCAATGATTGCCGGTTTTGTAAGTTTGGTTGCATTGATGTGCCATCAACTTTAACCACTGATAAAAAGTTATCTTTAACAAAGAAGGCGATGGCGACCCCTATAACAATTGGGATAACCCATTCAAATACCTTTTTTAATCCTTTCATCAATAAACTCCTTTATGACGATTTATTATACGCTTAGTAGCATTGTGCTTGTAAACGCGGTAGTACCTATATCATACCATATCCCATTCATAATACACGTAATCCACTTCAATATCTGGCGCTTACTTGCTAAAAATTAGGTATTTTATAAAAACCTTAGCAGCTTTTTACAACAAAAAAGACCTACTCATGGCAGGCCTAAGGAATGAAAACTTCAGTTAATTCTATGGAGTTATCAAAAACATACTTATTGACATCCTTATATTAGCACCTTATGAAAGCGGTTTCAATATATTTTTTTATAAAATGATAATTTCTACAAAATAAATTGACAACCTTCCCTTAACTTTTGTATGCTTTGAAGGATATCGGGGGACAATGTTATGTTTAATTTGGAAGACATCATCTTCTTTTGCGCACTCGGTTTAGGGATTTTCATTGGGCCACTACTCAACACAACGACAACGACTCGTAAATTATTTCCCTATCGTGGCGAAATTCTAGGCGTTATTGGCTGTATTTATTGGTTTGCAGCGCTATTTTTAACCGGTTTTAGTGACTATTTAGGCTACCCATCCGCAATTTTAGCAATGGCCGCTTCGATTATTAGTAATGAGCTGTATGGTGATCGCCGTTTTAAAAAATAAATCAATGCGTTAACACAATTTTACCTATATTCTGATTAGCCGCCATGTACTCAAGGGCGGCTTTTGTGTTAGCAAAATCAAAGGTACTATCAATAACTGGTTTCAAGTGACCATCCGCAAATAACAACGTGGTATCAGCCGTAAACGCTTGAACTAACTGGGCTTTGTAAGCATCACTACGCGGTGATAATAACGTCCCAATTAAGCTTAAACGTTTATCCGCAATTTGTCGTAAATCAAACTGCTCCACTTGACTACCACTCAAAGTACTAATTAAAATATATCTGCCATCAATGGCGGCACACTGTAAATTCTGATGAAAATACGCGGCGCCAATAAAATCTAAAATTACATCGGCTCCATGAGTATCAAATGCTAACACTGCGGCGGCAAAGTCAGTTGTTTGATAATCAATTACCAAATCAGCTCCGGCAGCATAACAAGCGGTGTGTTTCCGTGCACTAGCCGTCGCAATCACTTTGGCATGTTTTAAACTTTTAGCTAACTGAATAGCAGCTAACCCAACTCCACTAGAACCAGCGTGGATTAAAACCGTTTCACCTTCTTGCAAATTAGCTAACCAAATTAAAGCTTGGTAACCCGTTAAATAATTTTCGGCAATCGCGGCAGCTTCAACATAATTCATCGATGCTGGCATGATTAAAGCTTGATCGGCCGGCAGACAAACTTGTTGGGCATACCCGCCAGTCTGTACAATCCCATATACCCGGGTTCCAGGGATAAAGCGTGGGTCAGTGCTATGATTTTCTAAAACAATACCTGCAACCTCAACTCCTAAAATTAAATCATTGGCCCCCGTATTCAAACGGTGTAAATCTAAGCGATTGACCCCACTGGCGGCAATCTCAATTAATAAGTCGCCTGGTTTGGGCGTCGGCTGTGGTACTTGGATAATTCCATTACCATCCATCTTCAAACTACCTTTTGTTATTGCTTGCATAAACGGACTCCTTTGTTTAAAAAGACATTATCGCCAATAAGTTAGCACAATTATACGAAGAAACACATCAATATTCCTAAATTTGAGGATATCTTTACCATTCGCGGTGGCCTAACCCGTTTCGCTTTATCTTACATAAAGAAAGTGAAATAATGGACGTATATTAAAGGGGGAATAATATTATGAGTTATCAAGCAATCAATCCATTCGATGGAACAGTCATTAAAGAATTTCCATACGCTTCCACCCAAGAAGTTGAAGCAGCTTTAACCAATGGTCACGAATTCTACGTTGCCAGTAAATCACAAGCACCAACTGAACGTGAAAAACTATTAGCCGCGCTAGCTGATGAATTTGAAACTAATAGCGAATATTATGCTAAACTCCTCTCAACTAATATGGGAAAATTAATTAGTCAAGCTCGAAATGAAGTTAAGAGCAACGTCTTAATTGCCCGATACTATGCTAACCATGGAGCTGAATTCATTAAACCCAAGGATTTCCCTAGTGTTGATGTCAGTACGTCTTATGTTGAATATCAAGCGACAGGAATTGTTCTAGCCGTTGAACCATGGAACTTCCCATACACGCAAGTTATGCGCGTTGTGGCGCCAAACTTTGTCTTAGGGAATGCCGTTATTTTAAAACACGCCGGCATTGTCCCTGAATGTGCTCTTGCTTTTGAAGAAGCATGCCAAAAAGCTGGTTGGCCAACAGGCGCATTCAAAAACCTGTTCCTTGATTATGATCAAGTTGAAGATATCATTGCTGACCCCCGCGTCCAAGGAGTCGCTTTAACTGGTTCTGATGGTGCTGGGCGGACTGTTGCTGCCAATGCCGGTAAATACTTAAAACAATCAAGTATGGAACTAGGTGGTACCGATGTGTTTGTCGTATTAGCTGATGCTGAAATCAAGCGGGCCGTTAAAGAAGCTGCTCAAGCGCGGTTAACCAATGCCGGCCAAGTTTGTACCGCGGCTAAACGTTATCTAGTTGCCGCTGATATCTACGACGACTTCTTAGAACAACTGAAAGCGGAATTTGCAACTTACAAATTAGGTGATCCACTTGATGAAACAACTACCTTGGCACCCCTTTCTTCTAAGGACGCCCAAAAGAAACTCTACGAACAAACCCAACAAGTCATTGCGGGCGGGGCCAAAGTCTTGTATGGTGAATTAACCGACATCACGAAACCAGGTGCGGGGTTTGAACCAATGATTTTAACGGGGATGACCACTGATAACCCAATGTATGATACGGAACTATTTGGTCCGGTGGCACAAATTTATAAAGTTGCCGATGATGATGAAATCATTGCGTTAGCCAATAACTCACAACATGGGCTTGGTGGTGCGATTTATGCCACTGATATTGATCACGCTCGACGTTTAGCTAGTCAAATTGAAACTGGTCAAGTGTCAATCAACCGCCGGATGGCCTCACATAGTGAAGTCCCATTTGGGGGCATTAAAGAATCTGGCTATGGTCGTGAATTAAGCCATTACGGAATTGAAGTCTTTGCTAACATCAAAGCAATCACTTATAACGACTAATCATTGCTAACTACAACTATTTGTAAATTAAAAATCGGCTGAAGTACGCTTCAGCCGATTTTTCAATATCTAACAATTTTACTAATAAGGTGGTATCCAGATGCAACAACTATATTTTCAAACCATAATTTGGCAGCAAATTCCCTTCACCCTGATTGCAAATGATCATGCGCTAGTTTATATCAGCACCCAAAAAGATTTCCAAACGGAATTAACCACCCGTTATGGCTCAGTTCAATTAGCAGCAAAAGCCACGCCGATTATTAGTTTGGCAATTACGGAATTGAACAATTACTTTAAGCAGCCTAGCACCCCTTTCACCGTGCCACTGGAACCACTGGTCGCAACCTCATTTCAAAAACTAGTCTGGCAAGGCTTAACCACCATTCCAGTAGGAACAACCCTCTCATATCAACAACTTGCTCAACAGCTCAAACGCCCTTCAAGTACCCGAGCCGTAGCTAGTGCGGTAGCCAAAAACCCGTTCTTAATTATGGTACCTTGTCATCGGATTATTCGTAACGATGGCCAACTTGGTCAATATCGTAGTGGTTCCACGCTCAAGGCACAGTTACTGGCTCTTGAAACGTCTCAGACGAACCTTACTTAGCCATAATTTGATCAAGTTGGGCCATGTCAAGATACACGAAATAAATATCTTCGGGCATCATTTCTTCGGGGTCGGCTTTCACTACAACGAAGGCTTCAACAAATTGACTTGCTGCCAGTTGCTCAAGTTGTAAATGATCCCATAAAATGGCTTGTAAACTAGTTCGCGTTCCAAATAATGCTACCCGACTATCGGGTGCCATTAACCGTTTCAATTGGCTTAAATCAACTTTATTATCCGACGTACGGCTTGGCCACCCTGGTTGCTGTTTTGCTAATTGTATTTGTAATTCAGCCGCCGCTTGCGTGTAACCAAGATTGATTAAAGCGTAATCACAATTCTGTTGATCAGGAAAAATAGCTACAGCCTGATCATTATGTTTAATATGCTTTACGGGGATGCTCGTACTAAATTGGTAAAGATTACTAAAAAATTGGGTAATTTCATCATTTGTATCATACATAATGAAGAGACTCGTTTTTCCACCCAGAATTAATTGTGGTGCCCCGGAACCACAGTTTTCAGCGTATAACCGCACATCTTCCTGTAAACTATAAAACCGTACAAGTTCATCGATTACTGGTAATGGCACATAATTGGCCTGACCATTAAGGGCATCAGTAGCATCATTTATGTACGTATCATACCAATCATGCAAGACTGTAATTAAATCTTCAATCTCAGGTATCGCGTCAATTTGCTTAATACAATCAATAAAAAGGGCTTGGATTCCTGGATCATATTCATCGAGTTCATTAAAGAATTCGCAAATAGTTTCAAACAATGGTTCCACCGGAAATTCCTGTGCTAATTTTTTACTAATTTTGGTAATTAACGGAATCCCAGTACTTATATCCAATTCAGCATATTGTTCAAAGAACGTTGTAAATAACATTGGCGCTTGTGTCTTAGCGCTCGGTCCACTTACAAAATTGCGTAAGTATTGTTTAATGACCAATAACGACAAATTCATCTTAATGACATATTTACGTTGCATTGTCCGATCTTCTAAATATGCGGTATCAAATTGGCGATTAATGCGTTGATCAATCATCGATTATTCAATCCTCGTTCATTCTATTTGAAATTAGTTACTAACTTCAAATATGCTTATCTATCATCATACCATTATTCACTAAAATCAAAAAGACCATTAAAAAAGCAAAGGTTATGACCTTTGCTTTTTAGTTAATTACTTTTTAGAATGAACCTTGTGTTTCGTTATTAGTAAGGGCATGCGAAGTTGTAATATGGAAGGCTCCAAATTTATCAGTGGCTAACCCAAGGTATGCCGTTTTACGGGATACAAGCTTTCCAGTGTCATCTAAATCTAAGAGATTTTTTTCATGGCCATAGTTATTGGCCCCACCATCATTGTACATCATGCGGACAATATCAAAAGCTAAACCAAGTTTAGCAGTGGCCATGTTTGAGCCATACTTAGCAATAAGGTAAGGTACCTTGCCATCCAACGTATATGACATACATTCACCGTCGATATTGTACGTAGTAGCACGACTTGCCGTCGCCTTACCAAATTGGGCATTGGCTTTATTAAGCGCCGTTATATCATGTGGTTCCATTGCCTTTTCCTCATAGAGATAACCATCCCAGTTATCAGCGCTATAATTAGCGGCTACGGTAGCGGCTTGCGCTTGACTATCAGTAGTAACAGTTAATGGTATTTGACCGATTTGGGCGCGCACGGTATTAACCATGCCAGCAGCAAAGTTAGCCAAATCAAGTGCTTGGCTTGCCGTTAATTTGGTTGGATCAATTGACGTATTGACATCGGCTTGACTAGGCTTAAAGTAAAATGATTCCGGTACGTTCGTCACCCCATCACTAAAATTCCCCATCAAATCAAATACCGGGCTTTGGTCAAATGACGTATTTAAAAATTGAACTTTACCACCACTAACAATATCATTAAATTTTGAAATTGAAATTGACGTGCCACTTGGTTGAGTATAGGTCAAACTTGGTAATTGTGCAGTTAAGTTTAAACCAGCATTATGCAACACTTTGATGGCATTATTAACATCCCACTGCGTTGATTGGGGGTTAACTAAGACCCATTTCCCATAGCTGATTTCATTTTGCAGCACTTTAAATGAATATGGTGTGTATTTTTGCGCTTGATAACCAGTTGAGTAACCTAGTTGGGTCCGCAATGGCGTTAACGATACTAAGTTAAGCCCTGCATTGTGCAATTGCCAAATGATATTGTTGACATCATTTTGGGTTGCCTTAGGATTATTGTAAATTGCTCGTCCTTGGGTCAATACATTTTGTAAATTGGCATAGGATGCTTTAGTGAAGTTCGCAGGTCCATATGAACTTGACCACCCCATTTGTTGTTGTAAACCACTCTTGTTGACGCCAACTTGACGTTGCATATTATTAATCGCACGTTGAAGCGTGTTTGCGCTTTGGTTAACTTGCCATTGATTGGCATTCCATTGACGATTAACTTGTTGAGCCGACTGCAAAGCACTTTGGAGTTGATTGAACGTGGTTGCCGTCCAATATTGACTATGGAATTGTTGCGCTTTACTAATCAAGCTATTCAACAACCATTTATTGGAAGTTGCCGCATAGACTTTATTGGATGCATCGTGTTCATTGGTTACAAAAATACTACCAGTCCCAATTGACAACACCGTTGCGGACATAATTGTTGCTTGTAAAATTCTTTTTTTTATCATTTTATCTTACAGCCTCGTAACTTTATAGAATTATAGGTTTATATTATACTATTTTGCACCCTATATGTATATTGATGTGATATTTAGTAAAATCATACTAGTGTTTAACTATCCTTATACAGCATAACAATTTGACATTAACTAAAAATAAAAGTGGGGCTGTAATAAACAACCCCACTTTTATTTTTACACTTTATCTGCCTGCTCCGTTTTTTCGGCTTTTTCATTGCGTAACGTTTTAACGGCATTCGCAATCCCTGCATCATTATTAAATTTATTGAAGTCCCCGGCGACTTCGTCAATAATGGCGGTTAAATAACGATCAAGAATGCGTAAGCCACTCTTGAAGACATACACATTTTCACCATGTAAAATCCGCGAACGCATGTTATAAAGTTCATTTACGTTTTCTTCAATGGTTGATAAGTCTTCTAATTCCGCATGCGTTTGATGATTTTCTAGCAGCATTACAATCCCATGGACTAGTTGATTACCAATCCCCTCGCGAACTTCGCGGGGGGGTTGTTCAAGCATCGCTTCCATCCCAGCAATCAACAAGGTTACCTTCTGTTGATTATCGGTATCTAAATAAGCCGCAGCTTGTTTACCAAGGGCCGTCCGCAAATTAACCTCACTTTTAGTCAATGGAATCCGATTAGTAATTTTTTTGCTAATTAATTTAATGGATTTTAATAAGCCGTCAGTTTGCGTAATAATTTTGATAAAGTCTTTGTAACTCAACGTCATTTGTTGGGGCTGGTCGACGCGGTGATAGCCATCATCATGTCCAATAGCTAGGGCATACAAATGTTGAATTTCAGTAATTGTATTGACCTGAAATAAATAACTACTCTGGCGAATATTACCCGTTTTAATTGTTAGATAATTTAAGATAATTTGGGCGGCACTTTTAGCAATCGTAATTGCTTCTTTAAGATAAAAGGCCGACACTTGAATTTTAATAACCGGTAATTGGAGTGATTCATCAAAGAATTCTTTTTCCGTCTTTTGAATATTGAATTCTTCACACAAAGTATTAAAATTTTCACGCCATTCTGCATTTGTAATAAATTCAAGTGCTCCCACTTTCAAACGTTTAGTGATTTCAATTCCACTAATTGGTAAGTAAACATCATAAATACTGTACTTACGATTTAAAATCCACCCCTCTAGCACCGTGGCCATATCGGCGGGAGTCTCGATGCCAGTATAATGATCTTCCCATGAATTAAGAATAAACCGTGCTAAAGCATCTTCATTAAAAAAATCATCGGTTTCATTTTCCTTTAAATGGCGAATGCTTAACAAAACAGCTTGCAACAATTCTCTGTTATAGTGTCTAACACCACGTGTACTTTGCTTATTTGAGTCATCAATTAGCGCATACAAAGTCTGATATAATTCTGTCTCTTCCATGTAGTTCCCCCCCCAACATCTATTTTACTACTATGAGTTTAATATTTATTTGCTATAATCTCAAAAGATAACTACTAAAATTCAAATATCAATTAGGAGATCTTATGTTAACCCTCCACGTGTACTTTATTTTTCTCTTGGGTGCTTTTGTTCGCGCCTTTTTTGGATTTGGTGAAGCTTTAATCACCACGCCCCTCTTATTAGTCGTTACCTACAATATTCATAACGGAATTGCCATTATTGGTATTATGGGTTTGTTGCTTGCCTTGCCTGGGGCGATTCGTAATTTTAAAGCCATTGATTTTTCGTTACTGGTGAAACTTTTCACAGGTGCTGCGATTGGGGTGCCATTAGGTTTATTATTCCTAAAATATGGCAGTCTAAGTACCCTAAAATTTTTCACGGGAACTTTTTTAATTGGCTACGCGATTGTAAATTTGATTGGGTTACGTCCAACTACGAAGCCGTTTAATTTCCCCAAAATTTTAGTCGGCTTTATTTCTGGTTTCTTAGGCGGAGCGATTAATACTCATGGAGCCCCCGTCGCCATTTATGGTAATCTAGCTAAATGGTCTTTTAGTTACACCCGAGCCAACTTACAAACCTATTTTGCCGTGGTCGGTTTTTTCATTGTCATCGGTCAAGGCGTGAGTGGCTTTTGGAATTGGACGGTATTAACAACTTTAGCCTGGTTAACTCCCGGATTTATTCTCATTATAATTTTGGTTGAGGGGCTATTAACTAAACTCAAACCAACACAATTCAATAAATTTCTATATGCGTTTTTACTTTTATCCGGTGTCCTTTTATTTGTATAATTCCTAAAAAAACAGGTTTGAATTCAGCTGAATTCAAACCTGTTTTTGGTTAATTTGATATATACAAAAAGCTATTTTTATAGATTTTATTTCGTTACATATTTTTTGAAAAATGTCCTTTTAAATCCATTGTTGCATATAACAACAATAAACATTTGGTCCCTTAAATATTAATCAAAAAATTCAACAAAACGTCCGTCCCAGATTTTTTCATAAAATTTAACCGTCGTTGGCGCACTCATAAATTCATTATCATATGTAGTTGTCAAATTATGTTTCATCAAAACATCATAGCCGAGACCATGGGCCATTTTGATTGTTGTATCAATACAGTATTCGGTTTGTGCCCCACAAATTTCAATTTCATCAACGTCATGAGCTATTAAAATATCTTGTAAATTGGTCTTGTAAAAAGCATTGGCATGGGTTTTTTGAACATAATAGTCAGCGTTACTTGTATCAATCGTTGATAAAATCTCCCAAGCGTTACTTTGGGCTAATAAATTTTCATCATTATGTTGAACAAAAATAATCGGCTTACCAAGTTCCCAATATTTCTCAATACGTGTATTAACAGCGTTAACTAATGACGTTAAATTGTTAATTTCTTGTGGCTGGCTTGGATCAAAACAGACCCCATTTTGTAAATCAATAATGATTAATGCATCTGCTAACATGCTAATTCTCCTATAAATTGTTAAATCATTCACTAATTAAATCAGTATAAATATACGCTTATTTGACTTTAAATACTAGTCTTAATTTTATTGTATTTTATCACTTTTTGGGCAAAAAAATAACAATTCGTAAGGTTACGAATTGCTATTAACGTTTAAATTAACGTTGCATTTTTTATTATGATCACCTGACATTGATTGTAATTGGAAGCAATTTCCGTTTACGTTCTAGTCTAGTGGATGTACACCGTAATTACCGTAAAAATTCCAAAGAAGATTCCGGGAATGTTGGAAATAATTACCGGCCAGTCTTTTTTTGTTTTTAGCCAACCATAGCTAGTCCACAAACTAGCATTAATGGCTGCTACCAATGGTTGAACTGGCGATACTGGATGACCAGTAAAATTAGCAATAATTTGTGGAATATATGATACATACATGGCAATACACATAATTGTTGCCAATCGACTGATTAATTTTAAAAAGCGCTGTCGATCGATATCCATTGTATTTTCTGCTTGGGCTTCGGTTATATTGTTAGCATTATTCATGTTCTTAAAACTCCTTTATCAACAAACCAAATGATTTCATTTGATTTAACGCGTCATTCGTTTCTCATCACTCACATATGCCTAAATTGTTCTCGATAATAAAAAATGTAATTAAACCTCCTAAATTATTAGGTTATTTAATTATTGTGTTATTGTAACATAAATTAAACTTGAACACAAAAAGCACGAAACCTTAGTCATAGCTGACTCTGATTTCGTGCTTTAAATTGTACTATTTATTACTTACTAACCATGCTTCTCGATTAGCATAGATTGTGGGTAAATATGGGGCCACCCCGAACGATTCAAAAGCATGCGGTAACCCTTGGTAAACATGTAGTTCACAATTGACACCCGCGTGCTGCAGATTATCAGCAAACTGTTGATCTTCTTCAGCAAAGATATCACAATCCCCCACTTCAATGTATGTTGGTGGGAAAATTGTATAGTCTTGTGTGTGCATCGGTACAACGGAACTTGGTAACTGCACATCCCCCAAGTGGTCTTTTAATAAGCTTCGCCAGCCGAGGGCATTCATTTGGGGTGTCCAAGTTACCAAACCCGTCAAGGCCGGTTGTTCCGTAATCGTGGCATCATCTAACATTGGATAGATTAACATTAACTGGGCTAACGGCCAATGGTTAGCAGCCGCCAAGGGAACCATACCCGTAGCTAGACAACCACCGGCACTAACGCCGACTAATTGAATTTTATGAATATCAATCCCGATTTCGGCTTGATGTTCAATGACCCATGCCAAACCGGCCAATGTATCCGTTACCAAATCGTCAACTGTATGATTAGCTGGTGCCAAGCGATAATCCAATGATAAGAGCGGCGAGTTTGCTAAACTAGCATAATCTCGGGCCGCTTGATCATCCGCATTTACCGTGCCACTAATTAATCCGCCGCCATGAATATACAAAACTAATGGTTGTAAATCATGGTTGCGTCCGTGAGGCCAATAAAGCCGCGAGACTAATTGATGCCCATCACGAGCTTGGTACATCACATCTTGAACATCAAATTGACGTTGCGGTACTGGATAACGCTTAATTTTCGGTCCAAGTTGTTGGAGTAAATGATCACGTTGAGCAATGGTTGGCTGGTCTTGGGCGTCAAGTAACGGTAATAATTTTAAAATTTCAGGTTTCCCCGCTAATAAATCCGGATTTAAACTTGGCATGCTTTCCTCACTTTAATGCGCTAATAAAATATTACGGAACTTGGCAAATGCGTCATCATCACTACTAAAAATCCCATCCGCAGTGGTCCGTTCATCAACCATCCAACTTGCAATATCATGATTATTAAATAAACTAGCTAACGCAACTTGCCGGGTCGCACTATCAACGCGCGCTAATAATGCATAATCTTCATACGCCCGTGCTAAGGCCAGTAAGCGTAACGAACTGCCTAAACGCCCATTTTCTAATGGATACGCTAAGCCCATATCACCGACTGGAAAGAAATTAGGATTGTAATTGATATCATGTTGCGCATCACTTGCCCAGCAATTAAATGCCCATCGTAACATGCCGCCAACCTTAAGTTCACTAGCTAAAGCCCCTAATAAGCGGGTTTCACCTAACGGGCTAGCTAAAAAACTATTGGGCCGATTAGGCATGTTGCACACATAATATTCTTGTTGGGGATGTTCCGTTCCATCCATAGTTTGCGTAGTTGCATATAATGACGTCACTGGATAATCGACTACATCACGTAAAGCTTCCAAAACTTCAAGATTATTAAAAGCCACTTTTAGCGGTAATCGAACTTCCGCACCAACTTGGGCTTGTAAAATGGCACATGAAGCTTTGAACCGCTCTAAATCAGCGGCTTTCGGTTCATCGGCCATGATGCGAACCTTATGCCAGAGCCCGTGCTCAATAAAATATTGCAGTACTTGGCCGACATAAGCCCTAATATCTGCGTCATCATCCAAGAAACCATAAACACTTGCATTTTCATCATAATAGCGAATGACAATTTTTTCCGGATAATCGCTCTTTGGCACTGCCGTATAGAATGGCAAATCCCAGAGACCAAGCAAACCAAACATATCGTATTCAGTATCAATACCGTGACGAGCAAAGGTATCAAGATATCGTTGCACGGTTGTAAAATCTGTTACGACTTTTCCATCAACTTTACGAACATCAACCGTATTGGTTTCATAGAGATCTGCTGGCTTAGATTTAATGAATGAAGCTCCCCAACCTTTCCATGGATCATCACTAACAATTAAGGTCACCGCATCTTGGCCAATTTCAGCAAGCATGGCTGCCATTTGATCAATTAATTGAAAATGGGCTTCACTCCATAAACCAACTTTAAACTGCTTGGCCAGATTGGCCGGTTGTTGCCAAATATCAACATGTAAATTAGCTTGATCGGCTTTGATGGGATTAGCAACCACATGAATCACCAATTGGCGATCATCAACGAGCGTTTCCGCTTGTCCGGGTAAACCAGAATACACTTGGATATTGACACTTCGTTCACCGACTTCAAGGCCCGTGGTCGGAATGGTAATTAAGACCGGGGCATCCAACGGTCCTGGATAACTCAAAAATTCATCTTCAACAATTTTATCGGCATATGCAACGGCATGGTTATCTTGATAATAGTCAACTAAATTTACATTAACATCTAATTGGCTTTCAACCCGAACCCGATAAACCGGCGTCGATAAATCAGGGCCAAAGCGATAATTAGTACCAATATTAATCCATTTCGTATGATCATCATGGAGCATTACTTGAAACGCTGCCACACTATTTTGCATGACCGTTAATTCAGTAATTGCGGCATTACTAGCACTATGATTGAGACTACTTGCTTTATAACTTTCACTGACAATATTAATTTCCAACCAACTATACCCCCAATTTTTAATTATGCAACTGGTGCATGGTGCACATCATCAGTCGCTTGTTTGCTTGCTGCAAAGCGTGGATCTTCTGGAATTGAATATAGCATTACGATTCCTAAAGCACAAATAATTGCTAGCCCGATAAAGAATGCATACCAACCGCCAATCTTTAATAAGAATGGTGCTAATAATGGAATCAAAACCCCTTGTAAGTTGTTAGCTGATGTCATTAACCCATAATCCTTACCCGCATCATCTTTATTAGGTAAAACGCGTAAAACAAGTGAGGCATCGGCTGAGTTAAAGAGACCAAAACCAGTTGCAAGGAAAATCCCACCGACAATAATTACTGGAATCCCAGTAGCGGTCATGTAAAGCATTAAACCAATAATCATTGAAATGGCTCCAGCTAAAATTAATGGGCGTTGCCGTTTAATTTTATCACTTAAGAATCCACCTGCTAAACTCATCCCCGCGGCAAAAACTAAGCCCGCAATATTTACAATCGCTACTACTTGACCCGCATGGTTTCCTGAAAAACCAAATTTACGTGCTAACATAATTGGTAAATACGTTCCGGCTCCGTAACCCATCAAAATAAAAATTTTGAGGAAAAAGGCTTTTGTGTAATTAGGGTATTTACGTGGACTTGGGAAAATACTGCCTAACATGTGCCCAAAGCTTTGTTTAGGACCTTGAGGTTTCTTAATGGCAGGTGTGTCTTTAATCATTAAAGAAGTAATAATTGGACCTGCTAAACCAAATAATGTCAAAATAATCCAAAGTAAAATCGGAAACTTAACATTTAAAGCCCCGGCCAATACATTCCCAATCAACACTCCTAATGGTTGCGCTAAACCAATCAATCCTGAAAAACTAGCTCGTTTTTCTTCAGGAACTTGATCAGGAACCAAACTTGAAAATGAAGCCCCAGCAATGTTATAGAAGAATTGGACAATCATCCAACCAGCAATTAAAACACCAATGCTCTTACTAAAGCCCATCATGAGCATTCCAACAGCACCGACAACAGCACCAATAATTAACCATACGCGCCGTTTACCCAACATTAAGTGCGTATGATCACCCAACGCTCCCCCAAGTGGTGGTGCAATAATCGCAAAGAAGGTCCCAATTCCAACCGCAAATCCATACGTATTGGTGTAGTTTTTTGGATCCAAATTGATAACTTTAACACTTAGCAATACTAAGGCGGGCGTTAACAAAGCAACTGATAGCATCGTGAACCCAATTAATATTGCCGCTACTAAACGTTTGTAACTCGTTTTTTCATTAGTCATTTTAAATTCCCCCTACTTAGGTGTAATTTGTTGATTGGCTTGATCAATCCACGCTTGGATGGTGTGCTCATTAATTGCCCCAGCACTAAAACTCGCCAAAGCGCGAATTGGTAAATCGTTTAACATTGCTAAAACGGTCGCTTGATCAAAGCCAGCCGAACTCCCCTCATCACTCGTTGGATCCATTCCAAAGGCCTTGGCTAGCCCATTAATAATTTGCATGCCAATGGCTTTAGTTGCTTCGTTGGCCAATAATTGGCCAATCGTTGTATGAATATTAACTGGCAAGGCTGGTGCAGCGACCACTGGTAAATCTACTGTTGCTCGTAGACGTAAATCCGTTGCACTCGCAGCCATAATAACCGTTTGCGGCCCACCAGTGTATTGCCAAGCATGCGCATCAATATCATAATGGGCTAACTCAGTAAACGGAATTTCAACTTGCACCGTGGTCTGTTCACCTGGTTGTAGCGCAACTTTAGCAAACTGTTTTAATTCTTTTGGTGGACAACTAACTTGATTGCTATCATCACTAACATAGAACTGCACACTTTCTTTACCAGCCACATGCCCCGTATTTTGAACAGTTGCCGTTATCTGCAGGCAATCGTTAGTTGGGGTCACGGTTAAATCATGATAGGCAAACGTTGTATAACTTAACCCGTGGCCAAAAGCAAATAACGGTGGAATTGCTTTGGCATCATAGTACCGATAGCCAACATATAAACCTTCACCGTAGTAAACATCATTGATACTGCCCGGAAAGTTAAGATAACTTGGCGTATCACTAAGTTTTTGTGGGAAAGTTTCGGCAAGTTTACCACTGGGATTAATTTTTCCAGTCAAAATATCGGGGATGACTTGCCCAATTGCTTGACCTGGTAAGTAAGCTTCAATAATGGCCGCCACGTCATCAACCCAGGGCATCGTTACTGGGGCGCCGTTATTTAATACCACAATCACATGGTCATTAACGGCACTCACCGCACTAATTAGTCGATTTTGTTGTGATGGTAAGTCAAGGTCTTTACGGTCAAAACCTTCTGACTCATATTTATCTGGTAATCCAGCAAAAACTACTACTTTACGATGGACCTTGGCCGCAGCTACCGCCTCAGCAATTAATTGTTCATCTGGCGTATCATCCATGTGGTAACCAGTTAAAAACTGGGACTTAGCTTCATTAAAGGTGGTCGCTAAGGTTGGCTTAATTAAGGTTAAATATTTCGCATTAATATGTGAACTGCCCCCGCCTTGAAACCGTGGTTGATCAAGCATCGCCCCAATAAAGGCCACTGATTCATCTTTATCAATTGGTAAAACTGCATCTTCATTTTTTAATAAAACACTCGTTTCACTGGCAATTTCATAAGCGGCTTGCGCTTGTTGAGCCAAATCAATTGGTACTGGCGTTTTTGGTTGTAATTCGGCTTTTTCTACCAAACGTAAAATTGGGACAATGGCCGCATCTAATTGGGCTTCCGTCAAAGTACCTTCAGCTAAGGCGCGCTTAACAATCGCTGGTGTTACCGCTTGATTCCCTGGCATTTCAATATTTAAACCAGCTTTGAGACTGGCAATAATATCATCAACTGCGGTCCAATCAGAAATGACCGCTCCTTGATAACCCCAGTCTTTGTGTAAAATATCTAATAACACGTGACTATTTGACGCATACTCACCATTAACGCGATTATAAGCCGTCATTACGGTCCATGGTTTGGCAGTCGTAATGGCCTTTTTAAAGCCGGCTAAGTAGATTTCATGCATTGTGCGTTCATCTACGTGAACATTGACATTCATCCGACGGGTTTCTTGATTATTTAATGCAAAGTGTTTAATCGAAGCCCCCACGTGATGGGCTTGTAAGCCATTGATGTAGGCCGTTGCTAATTCACCGACTAAATATGGATCTTCAGCATAATATTCAAAATTCCGGCCGCCTAATGGCGAACGCTTAATATTAACCGCCGGCCCTAAGACCACATTGACATGGTGAGCTGCGGCTTCGCGACCAATTACATCCCCCGTTTTACTAAGTAACTCGCGATTCCATGTACTTGCAAGGGCACTCCCCGTTGGTAACGCCGTTGCTGGGGCACTCCCATTAAAGCCTAAATTATCTCCTGTTTGGCCATCTTCATTAACTTGCAAGCGTAAGCCATGTGGTCCATCAGACATTAAAATACTTTTAACATCTGCGGCTGGAACCCCCACCGTGTGCCATGTATCAAGCCCAGTAATAATACGAATCTTATCGTCAATCGTTAGTTTTTTTAAATCTGCCATATTGTTCCCCCTTTTCAATTGTAAGCGCTTACTATACGGTAAAAATATTATATAATCAGTTTATACTAATCAATTGTACAAAAGATGACATTTTTAACTTAAATAAACCATAATAATTCTTAGGGGGAATTATCTTTTGCAACAAACTATTTTAACTAAAGTTATAATCCTAAGTTCCGTCCTCAAATTTACATATCAATTTACAACGATACTTCCTGGCAATATTAGGATTCACTTGTCAGCTGAACAACTTAAAGTGCTTACTGCGCCATTGCATGCAGATCAATTTATCGGTATCGCGCTGATTAGTGATCAAGCCTTAACGTTTTGTGTCCATGGTCACGTATTTTTAACGTTGAAAGTACCTTTCTCAAAACAAGAAATCACCCCAACTCGGCGGCAAGATACGCTGCATTTCTATCGTAATCTCATTGAGGAATGCTATCAAAAAGAATTCTCTCAACTAACAGTGATTGATATCTCATCTCGTACTGGAATTAATGCCTTATCGGCCGTCCAATTACCATTTAACGCCGCCTCAAGTCGTGCCCTTTATAGTACGTTAACGACTAGTATCCGTAAACGCGATAAACCGGCATGTCTACGCATTATTAGATTAATTACGGAATCTAATCGTGATTTTAATAACCAACAATTAGCTGATTTACCAGTTAACACGACACTCAATAATTTTCTAACCGTTTCGTTAATTACCATCCTTACGCAAGTGGCTATTTTAGCTGATGTCGATGCCACTGCCATGTATCGTTTAAGTGATTCCTATCTCGAGGTACTAGCGAAAACTAATATTTATCGGTATGATTTCATAACAGAATTTCTGGCTGATATCTTTAATTTACCAAATACCACCTCAACGCACCAGATTAGCCTTCTAAAACACTACGTGCAAAAACATATCTTCACTAAATTAACGGTGATTGAATTAGCTTCCGCACTAGATATTTCAACCGTTCAATTACGGCGCATTATGAAAGAGCATTTAAATATCACGCCCCTGGAATATATTAATGAGCAAAAAATTGCCATGGGCCGGTATCTATTACTAACCCGCCCCGACTTACAAATTCTCGAAATTGCCGATATGCTATGCTTTTACGATTCTAGCCATTTTATCAAAGAGTTTTTACATTTTAGTGGGATGGCCCCGAAACAATTCCAACAAATCATCAATGCGTAACATTAATAACCACAAAAAAAGACTCGAATTTAATTCGAGTCTTTTCAATATTACATTGCTTAGTGCATGTCACGTGAATGACGTGGTCCGCCGGCTGAAGTGTTTTCAAAAGCAGCCCGGTTATAGTCAGCAAGTGATTTTTTGTCTAAGCGTGTGAAGAAAAACCAGTTGGGAATAGCATTGGTAAAGGCGACAAAAATAGTTGAGAGAAAGCGTAAAAATACATTCATATTCAGAGCCTCATTTCCTAATTAAATACTAACTTTATGTTGTATGAATAATACACCTTACACCATATAAATACAATCTTTTTTCTCCTTTTTTGTAAGTTTTTCTTATGCTAGCCTTAATGTTCTTCATAAGCTTTTAAATTGAATTTATTAATTAAACTCCTATAATTGGATATATAATATGTGTTATCTATAGGAGGAAGCTTTATGTGTACTGCAATTAAATTAACCGCCACCAATGGTGATATCTTTTTCGGTCGTACGATGGATTTAGCGTTACCAATGTTTGGTGAAGATGCTGGCATGGTTCTACCTGGTAAAATTATCAATATTCCGGCCAACGTTGAAGTACCTAGTCAATTCCGCAATTGGCAAGCTAAGTACGCAATGGTGGGGATGGCCGCTGACCAATCTGCATTCATCTATGATGGCATCAACGAACACGGTTTAGCTGGTGATACCCAAGTATTAATGGAATGTACTTGGAAAGACGAAGCTGACTTTGAAGGGACGGATTTAACCCCTGTCCTAGGTGAAGAATTTGTTGGTTACATTTTAACTAACTACCAATCCGTTGCTGATATTAAAGCCAATATTAGCCAATTAGCGCTAATTAAATACGCCCTCGATTACCAAGGCCAATCAATTAACTACCCACTTCACTATGTCTTCACTGACCCAACTGGGGCGGGGGTTGTCCTAGAAGCCGTTCACAATGGTGAATTTAAGGTCTATGACTTCGCCGATGTGATGACAAACAGTCCTGAATACGATTACCACTTAAACAATATCCGTAACTATATCGGGATGACAAACATCGATCACCCCGATGACCGTCAAATCAACGATAAAACCTTACACCCGATTGAAGGTGGTACTGGTTACGGACTCTTTGGGATTCCTGGTGATTACACTTCACCATCACGGTTTGTTCGGAGCTTCATCTACTCAAACTTAATGGATAAATTTGATACCCAAGATGGAATTGCCCAATTATACGCTGCTTTCCGTCCAGTTATCATTCCACGTGGTCTTGAACACAAAACACCAACTACCCAATTATCTGACTTCACACGTTACTGGGCTGGTTACGATTTAACTAACAAGACCCTTTACGTGCAATCAGGCCGTGCGCTTGCCTTTACTAGCAAGACCCTTGACCCTACACTTGATCACATCACTTACGAAGAAATTGATTTAACTAATCACGTTCACAGTTTAAACTAAAAAAATACCAGCTGCGGCTGGTATTTTTTTTACATATTAATTTTTAACTTTTAAGTTAGCTTTAATGGCTGCTGTCAATTTTGCAATCAAGGCAGCATCCGTAACGCCAGTTACATCTTTAATCACGTCAACTAATGGTGTTGTGGCCAACTTAGCTTGTAATTCAACAGCTTGTTGATCATTTTCATCTTGGTACGTGAAGATTTTACCAACTGTCGCGATTAACGTATCACATGGTAAGTCACGTTCGCTCAATTCACGAATTGGGCGAATAAAGCGTTCATCATAGCCGAGCTTTCGAATTGGGGTCCGACCAACGCGGGTAATCTTATCAATAATGTATGGGTTAGCAAAACGTTCGCAAATCGTATTATGATAGGCAACTAAATCGGCTTCAGTAAAATCAAACTTAGCTAACAACAATGCTCGAATTTCAGCTTGAACATCGCGTAAAGTGGCCATAATAGTTTCATCTGTAAGGGCTTCGGTAATGGTGGTGTAACCAGCAGCTGCCCCATTATAGGCAACCGTTGCATGCCCCGTGTTAACTGAAAATAACTTACGTTCGATAAATGGTTCCAAATCACTGGCGTAGTGGACCCCATCAATTTTAAGAGCTGCATTCTTCATTTGACTTTCATCAACCACCCATTCACAGAATGGTTCAACAATGACATGTAATGGATCAACATTCGATTGGTTAGGGACAATTCGATCAACTGCGGCATTGGGGAAACCAACATATTGGTCAACATACGCCAAATCAGCTTCATCCAAGTGTTCTTTAACCTTACTTAAGAAGAATTGACTACCACCAATCATGTTTTCACACGCAATGACATCTAATGGTGTGGTGCTGTTAGCCACATGCCGAGCATGAATTCCTTGTGCTAATAATTCAGCGATAAATGGTAAGATATTGGGGCCAATGGCCGTCGTAACCACATCAGCATCGGCAATCGCTGCAATGACTGCTTCAGGGTTCTTGGCATTGTTGATACCACGAACATTGTCAACATGAATTGCTTCATGGGCATCAGATGCTAATTCGATATCATATTCTTTTTGGGCATTAAGGGCATCGATGATAGTTTCGTTCACATCAACAAAGGAAATTGCAAAATCATTTTGGTGTAAAATTTCACCAATAAAACCACGCCCAATATTACCAGCTCCAAAGTGTACAGCTTGTTTCATGTTTATTTTCTCCTTAAGCTTCAACAGCTTCTAATAAGTTAACGATTTCATCAACTGAAGTGGCATCGGCCAATTTGACCACATTGTCAACATCGGCACAAAAGATTGAGATTTTTTGAATTAACTCCAAGTGTTCATTCCCAACACCGGCAATTCCAAAAAGAATTGTCGCAATTTTCTCGGTATCATCAGCGGATCCAAAACTAACGCCACGGGGGACTTGCACAATCGTAATCCCGGTCTTTTTAACATCACGTTTAGCTTCATCCGTACCGTGGGGGATTGCAATGAAATTCCCCATGTAAACTGATAACTCCTCATTACGCTTAATCATTGCTGGCACATAGTCGGCGGTTACATAACCCCCTTCAACTAATAAGTTGCCACAATACCGAATCGCATCTTCTTTGTTATCAAAGTATTGATTCAATTTAACGAGCTCTTTTTGAATTTGCATTTGCACATCTCCTGTTCTATTATTTTGCTCACATGTTGCCTGCTAAAGCACCATAATTTTGTAACGTTTCATTTATAATCTTGTTTAACAATTCATAGACAATTTCGTAGTTCCCTGAACGATAAATAGCAGTGTAGAGTGAGTACTCAACAATTGAACTGGTTATCCGCCCAAGAATACTATTGGTAATTTCATTAACATTTTTAGGGGCCATTAAGACTAAAATTCGATTAATGGTCATCGGAACTTTATCACTACCTAAGACATCAATTGGTTGTTTTAAATCAACAATCGCAAAATATGGTTTGGCAATATCAGCTGACACTCCGTGGACCAATGCAATATTGGTATCTGGAATCCCAAAGGGCGTTTCTGTAAACCGTTTAACTAAGACATCAACGACATCTGCCTTACGGTCTATCCAAGCAATATTATTAATAATTGACTGAATGGTCCCCGTAAAATCAGTTGGATTAACTAATTCCTGCACATTGAAATCAGTGATAATTTGTTGTGATTGTTGCAAAAAGTCTTGAATGTTTAAATAACCTTGTTGTGGGTTATTTTGTTCATGGCGCCGATCCATTTTAGCGCGAACTTTACGAATTGCTTGGGCAATTTCACTAAAGTTACTAGCTTGAAAATCAGGATCAACTTTAATGTAATCACCACTAATGCGTTTTGTTGTAAAGACCAAATCATAATTTGCCGCCATTTGTTCATCAAAGTTACTCTGTTGAAGAATCTGAATTGATTCGATAAATGGGAACTGAGTCTGTAAGGTCCGTGCAAAGAATTCGGCCGATATCCGCCCCCGATCGGTGATTAAAGCTGCCCGCATTGGCAACACCACACTTGAACGTTCTAAAGTACTCGTAAAGTGTAAGGTTATAAAAGCGACCTCATCTAGTGGAAATTGTTTATTAAAAACTTTAGTTAACGCCTTATCAACAATTGCAAAGATCCGCGGGTGTTCGGCTTGAATGGATTGAATGAAGGTTGATTTCTCATCTTCAAACAATTGCGGCACGATGAAAATACTCCGTAAGTGAGCGTTTAATAGACTAAATAACGTATTATCCCGACCAAATTCAATATTCACTGCTGCTGACACTTCCGTGATCAATTGGCGAACTTTGTTAATGAAATCCGTATCATATTTTTCATCAAACAGTAAATTATCATTTTGTTGAAAATATAGGGAATCGGTGATTGATGCCAAGTATAGAATTTCTGGCAACTTAAATTGGTTTGCGGGTAAATGTTTAACAATACGCGTCACAAACTCTAAGGCTTCCTTACTTGGATGATTATCAATATCGGTTGGCATTGGCTTGCCCGATTCAATGCGAATCAGACTAGTAATAAAGAATAAGCGAATTAATGCCTGAGTTCGATCAGAAATATTGTGTAAATCTTCCGCATCAAAAGCAGCATTTATTAACGCAAATCGTTCGTAAGGTAATCGATTGACAAGCTTATTATCACTAAATGAAGCTGGCGTCATTTTAAGCGTTTCAATGGTTGTTAACCCTTTTTTCAAGGCAGAAACCATTAAAGAACGCTTTGTAAATTCACTGCCAATTATATGCAGCCCCTTTTCACGTGATAATTGAGCGCCGTTGCGACTAACATTTTGTTCAATAATTTTGAAATCCGCCGTTGCTGTTGGTTGTGATATTCCAAAAATCGTCATAATTTGTGTTAATGATGCTTGATCCATCAATAGTAAGATTAACTCAGCAACGTTCCGACTACTTTGCGTCCATTCAATTAATTTTTCAGCAGTTTTAAATGCTGCTAAATCCCCTTGTAATTGATACCCATTTTCTTTCTTTATTAGAAAGGCCCCATATTTAGGTAATGTCGTCTGTAAATTTTGTAAATCACGATAAAGTGTGCGACGACTCATTTTAGTGACATCTAATAAGTTTTTGACCGTTTGCGGACCACTTTGCAAAAGAACTTCAACTATTTTTTCTTCTCGTTCGGTTAGCCACATTTCTGCCACAAATCAATCCCCCCTAGTTATTATTTTTTTATTTTTTTTGCATACGTTTTACCATCTTGTCGTATTGCGTAGTAGTGATTAAGCTTGAAACAGCGACATTTTGCGCCCGTGGGGCATATTTAGCCACATTGTCAGCAAAATCTAGGGTCGTTACAACCATAATATTCGGTGCATTGTAACTACCTAATGCTTCAAATTGCACATCTGAAATTGGAATATGAATGTCATTTTTGTCAAAGATAGCTTGTAAGACCGCTTTACCCATCGTTGCTGAACCAATGTGGTTATCATCACGAGCAAAGACGACTTCATCAATAACATTTAAATCAACATCGCAATCAACTTCTTGTTTAGTTGCTTCTGTTGGCTTAGCAACTGGTGTCACTGTAGTACCGTGGTTCGCTTCATTTAACATGTTGACGATTTCATCATATTTAGGTGAATTCAAGAAGTTCGCTACTGCCACCCGAATTGAGCTTGGTGCTTTTGTAGCAGCTCGATCAGCTAATTCTTCTTGTGTTACGACTAAGGTGTCAGCACCATCGGTTAAATTACTAATTGCACGGTTAGTAACATCAATGCCTAACCCCGCTTTTTTAACTTTGTCACGTAAAATTGATGCTCCCATTGCGGATGAACCCATCCCAGCATCACATGCAAAGATAATGTGCTTAATATCCCCAATGTTACCAGTAATTGTCGTAGAAATAGTCGGTGCGGCTTGACCCTTGGCAACCGCTTTGGCATCAGCCATGTGAGCTTGGGCTTCAACTAATTGAGTATCATCAACTAATGATTTATCGCGTTTTAAAATTACGGCAGCTACTAAGAAACTAACGGCGGCGGCTACTAAAACTCCGGCCCAAACACTAAGCACATTGGTCAAACCAGCTGGAGCAGCGACTCCAGTAATTGAGATAATTGAACCAGGTGATGCGGGTGCTACCAATCCACTACCTAAGATGTTGTTAGTAAGTGTTCCTGATACCCCACCGGCAATAACGGCGAAGAATAAGGCAGGTTTCATCATAACGTATGGGAAGTAAATTTCGTGAATCCCACCGATAAATTGAATTAAGATTGCTCCAGGAGCAGTTGCTTTGGCACTTCCTTTACCAAAGAGCATAAAGGCAATTAAAATTCCTAAACCAGGACCTGGGTTAGCTTCAAGTAAGAAGAGTAATGATTTCCCAGCGGTCTTAGCTTGTTCAAGTCCAAGTGGCGTTAAGATTCCTTGGTTAATCGCATTGTTCAAGAAAAGAATTTTAGCTGGTTCAATAAAGACGTTGGCTAATGGAATCAAGTGAGTTGCAATTAAGAAGTCAACCCCTTTGGCCATAACTTGCGTTAATAAACTAACGAGTGGTCCGATTAACTTGTATGAGAATAAGGCTAAGAAGAAACCCACAAAACCGGCTGAGAAATTATTAACGAGCATTTCAAATCCCGCCTTGATATGTGGTTGGACATATTCATCAAATTTCTTCATCAACCATGCGCCAAGTGGACCAATAATCATCGCACCTAAGATCATTGGAATTCCTTGGGTATCTTGGGCAATTTGGATTGCTCCAAAAGCCCCGATTGCTCCAACAATTCCGCCCCGGTGTTCGTAAATATTTTTACCACCGGTATAGGCAATCATTAATGGAATGAGATAAGCGAGCATTGGCCCAACCAGATGGGCAAACCCTTTATTGGGGAAGAACCCAGCTGGAATAAAGAATGCGGTAAGCACCCCCCAGGCAATTAGTGCCGGAATATTGGGCATCACCATACTTGATAAGGCAGTACCTAGTCGTTGTACTTTAACCTTCAACGATGTTTTTTGTTTTACTTGCATAACAATTAATCCTTTCCAAAAAACTAATATAATTTAATTTATGAATTAATTGTAACCGCTTACATTATAACGCGTAATATAAATAATGGCACGAAAGTTTGTGACATCTTTTTAAACTTCACAAACAAGAACATTAATAGAACAACTTTAATTATTACCCACTTCACAATCTCGCTTGTGAAATATTTTTTATATCGTAATAATAATTTTTCGAGACATATATTATGTGTTACCTAACTATGTACACAAAAAAAGAGATTCCAACAGAATCTCTTTTAACAAGGAGTGTGTTTTATGACGATACCTAGTCAGCTATCCTAGCTAAGCCATAAAAACGTTTACTAAATAATGTCGCGGATAGATTGCGCGCTCATCAGCTTTATCACGCCTCACAAAGTCCTTATACGGGTGTACGGATTACAATCAAAGGTACTCGCATGATCATCAACAACCAATGATTGATGGATTACTGATTAAGTATTCAACTAATGGCCTTAACTCTTAGATTTTTATGGTCCAGAGATAGTTACATTTATTCACGGTCACCACCCAATACTTACAATAGACTTTCATTTGTTCTTAGCGTGAGGAAATCTATGCTTGCGTTCTTGTTCTTAGTATCATGCAAGTTTGAGGTGGCCGCAACTTGAAGGGTCGTGCTTTTAACAGTTAAGTGACCTTAATTTAGTTATAATACTTTTGTAAGCGCTTATCCAAGCGACAAATGTATTATATAATTACGGTGTAAAAGGAAATTGTATAAAAGAACCCGCTATTATAAAAAAAGAACATTAATTGTGAAGGAAACCATAAAAATGCAACACACGGTACTAAATAAATTAATTATCTTAAGTTCCGCCTTAAATTTTAAATATGAATTTTCAAGTAATTCACCTAAGTACTTAAAACAATACCTTGATCAAGCAACGTTACAAGGGGTTCAAACATTGCTTACCGATCCAGCGTTTACTGGAGTCGCATTAATTTTGAAAAACCAGTTGTTGATCGTTTGCCGCCAGGATACTTTCTTAACGTTAAAAATCGAATTATTACCTGATGACACGGCTCAGGATGGGATTAACACCCGCCAAATTTACTTTTATCGCGGCTTAATTGAAGACTGTTACCAACTTACTATGGCCAATTTTAAAATTATTAACTGTCGCCCTCAAAAATCAACCAACCTTGATACGATTCAACTCCCCTTTAATGCCAATTCAAGTCGTGCCCTATATAGTACCTTAATTACTAGTATGCAAAAAAATGATAAAGCGACGTGCTTACAACTGATTGCCTTAATGGTTAATTCTAATCGCCAAATCAGTAACCAACAAGCTGCGGCTTTACCAATTGCAGAAGTAACTAGTAAAAATTTATGTATTGCAATTTTAGCTATCTTAACCCAATTGGCCGTTTTGGCCGAATTTTCAGCTACCAAGGTGTATGAAATCAGTGAACAATATATCGTTAAGCTAACGACTTTAGACGTCCCGATTATGGATTACATTAGTAACTTTCTGGATGACATTCTCGTTATTCCTGAAGTTATTATGCGCAATGACATCTGTATGTTTAAACATATCGTCCAAACCAATATCTACCATAAAATTAGCATTACTGATATTGCTGAACAAATGGATATGTCACCTGTGCAGTTACGCCGCTTAGTTAAAACAGATCTAGATACTACCCCACTTGACTATATGAATGAACAAAAAATTGCGATGAGCCGCTATCTTTTGGTCCTTCACCCAACCTTACAAATTCTAGAACTAGCCGAAATGTTATGTTATTACGATTCAAGCCACTTTATCAAAGAATTCATGCGCTATACTGGGGTCACCCCGAAGCAATTTCGCCAGATTATCATGTAATTACTAGCATCGCCACTCTAAACCTTGAAAGTTAACCAGACTTTCAAGGTTTTTTGCTGCCTTCATAAAATTTAATTAAACAAAATTCTTAAATTTGTTGATTTTAACTTAATATAACTATCTTTTTTATTGATTTTCATAATCTTTTTAAGATATATTATATAATATTATTTATTTTTTAAAAAATACCTGATATAATATCTTTTAGTTTCTTTAAATAATATTTAATATATATAGCAAGGAGATTTAGATTTATGAAACGACGTAATATTGCCATTCTTAGCACATTAGGTGCCATTACTATCTTTATTGGGGGAACTTCTGTTGGTGCAGCTGCCTTCTCACAAAGTACTGAAGATGCCCAAGTAACAACTAACAACATTAACCGGATGATGGAATACAATGATAAATTGTACTCCGCCTACAAAAATGTTAAACAAGAGCTCTCAAATACAAAAGACGCCCTTGCTAGCTTAACTACTAACAACAACGAAGTTAAGGCGCAACTTGACCAAGCCCAACAAGCCACTCACAACCTACGTGACAAAACTGATAACCAAGCAATTCCACACTTTGCCTCACACCAACCAGATGCAAGTGACGTACCAGCAGCTGCTGATTCTTCAAGCGCTAACAAGTAATCGTTTACTAAAAAACAAGCCCAACCTTCAATTTTGAAAGTTGGGCTTGTTTTTTTTATTTATTTTTAAGCCAGTTCACTATTTCTTGGGCCGCGCGTTGTGCTTGCGGCAAGACACCAAATTGATCAATAAAAGCATGTTTTAATTGATCAAAAATGATGTACTGATCTCCCAAATCGCGTTGGTCCAATTGAGCCCATAATGCTTGGGCTTGAATCACCAGTGCATCAACTTCAGCAGAAATTAATAACGTGCTGGGGAGGACATCAACATTTGCTAACGGATTGAATTGCGCATTATCAAGCACAGCCTCTGTTTGTATCAAGTGTTGCTGCAGTTGTAATAACTGTTGCATGCTCGAAATCATCCCTTGCATAACATCCGGTTGCGTAGTCGCAAGACGAAATGCATTTACTTCGACAGGATATCGTTCGGGTTGGAGCGTTAATTGAGGATACAATAACACAGTTGCTGTAACAATATTTTGGAGCAAGGTTGCTAATTGGGCCGCTAAATAACCACCACTGCTATCCCCACCGAGGACAATTTGCTGATACTGATTTGCACCCGTAATTGTTGTAATTTCATGTTGTAACCAAGCTAACATCTCACTTAGCTTGGTTTCTGGTAACAATGGATAATCAATATTCACCACGAGCCACGTTGGTCCTAATTCTTGGGCGACATATTTGGTAAAATTCGCCGTTACTGCTCGTTTACCACCAATCAGGGCCCCACCATGTAGATAGAATAGGATATTAACTGGCTCTAAGGCGCTACTAACGTGATAGGACGTCATTACTAATTGGCCACTCGTGCGTTCAACTTCATCAATTAATTGTGAGGTCACATCTTGATTTTGTGAGCCCATTGTCAAACGAATATACTGCGCTAATTTTGCTAAATCACCAGTCGCATAAGCAACTTGCATGCCTTGTTGTTCAGCAATTGGTAATGGTTGGCGCGGTGGAATTAAGTCATACCAACTATCAATGGTGCCATTATCATCAGGCGTTGCAATATGCACACTCCCGTCCATCGCCGTTCGTGTCTCCAAAGCATGTAACCGATCAAAATACGCCGTTAATGTGGGTGAATATTCCGTCATCTGAAATCCTCCTATAGAACCAGGTTAAATTTAGCAACCGCTAGCATGGTCCTACCGCAATTAAGCATTAACATTATCTAAATACACCTCTATATTATGCGAAACTTCAGTTAATTGCCAGTAACTAATTTTGTTTAATTAATAATTAGACAGCTTAAAATCCGATACCAGTATCACCAACTCACCCCCTGCTGACGTGGTTTTGACTTTAGGGATATTGTACTGTGTGTACTATTACATTTTGAACTATTTTTAAACAAAAAATCGTTAGACCAGCATAATTACTGATCTAACGATTTTCGAGTTTAATTTTTCTACTTACTTACGTTTACGAATCACACCGTGCCAAAATTCTGTCAGTGACATGTTGGATTGCTTGTAATTACGATACAGAGCCCCTAAGTTTTCGGCCCAACCACCATTGACAATATAAGCACCGACTGCTAAGACAACTAGTGTCGCGATAACTTTTAACATATTTGATTCTCCTACTTATTAATAGTCATATAATAATTTTTGTTCTTCATCAAAAAAATATGCTTCCATACATCTAAAGCGAACGTCATCAACATCATTCACAAATGCGAACGATCTCGAACTGATTAATCTGACATACATCTAAAGCGACACGCAGAAAGGCAAGGTTGAAGCGCTTGATCTCGAACTGATTAATCTGACATACATCTAAAGCAACTAAGGTCTTTTTTCGTGGAGAAAAAATGATCTCGAGCTGATTAATCTGACATACATCTAAAGCCTAGACTACTTCTTACCACGAATCAAAACGGATCTCGAACTGATTAATCTGACATACATCTAAAGCATTACTAACCTCCTTGAACATGGTGTTGACGATCTCGAACTGATTAATCTGACATACATCTAAAGCTCAACTGGCAACGATAAAGTAACCTTCTTTGATCTCGAACTGATTAATCTGACATACATCTAAAGCGTACTACTACTAATTCAGCCATTCAGGCCAGATCTCGAACTGATTAATCTGACATACATCTAAAGCTCAACTGGCAACGATAAAGTAACCTTCTTTGATCTCGAACTGATTAATCTGACATACATCTAAAGCGAACCAATCAAAAAGCTACTCGGTAAGTTAGATCTCGAACTGATTAATCTGACATACATCTAAAGCACGTGAATACATTCAGGCGCTATCACTTTGGATCTCGAACTGATTAATCTGACATACATCTAAAGCATAAGCACCAATCACTTGAGCGTGACTATTGATCTCGAACTGATTAATCTGACATACATCTAAAGCCTTATCCTTAAAGTTTTCTATCGCGTCCACGATCTCGAACTGATTAATCTGACATACATCTAAAGCAACGCGTCAGTGCTGCTGAGGTGCTTAAAAGATCTCGAACTGATTAATCTGACATACATCTAAAGCGCATCAATTGAGTTGTTTCGAACTGACCAGGATCTCGAACTGATTAATCTGACATACATCTAAAGCTATCCGTACATGAAAGACGGTCAACAACGTGATCTCGAACTGATTAATCTGACATACATCTAAAGCGCTGCTAATTCAATTGATGATATCAAAAAGGATCTCGAACTGATTAATCTGACATACATCTAAAGCCAATTCAACCGTCCTAAATATGGCTTTGGAGATCTCGAACTGATTAATCTGACATACATCTAAAGCAGCAGCTTCGTATACATTCATATTGTTTTCGATCTCGAACTGATTAATCTGACATACATCTAAAGCAGCTAGACGAACTGTTTTACTGGCCCGTTCGATCTCGAACTGATTAATCTGACATACATCTAAAGCAACGTTGACAAGATTTCTAAACCAGCTCGTGATCTCGAACTGATTAATCTGACATACATCTAAAGCTCAAACCGTTTGGCACAGGACCACACATTGGATCTCGAACTGATTAATCTGACATACATCTAAAGCCAAACTGGTGCAGCATCAATTGGTAATGCAGATCTCGAACTGATTAATCTGACATACATCTAAAGCAATTGATTTACATGTGCAATTTAACGGACGGATCTCGAACTGATTAATCTGACATACATCTAAAGCATATTGTAAGCACTAATATATAATTTAGTCGATCTCGAACTGATTAATCTGACATACATCTAAAGCTTAGCGGCACTCATCATCTTTGAACCAGCAGATCTCGAACTGATTAATCTGACATACATCTAAAGCTATCGCTCATCATCAATTGGCTCTGCTTCAGATCTCGAACTGATTAATCTGACATACATCTAAAGCAATGATGAATTCAAGCAAATTTTAAGTGCAGATCTCGAACTGATTAATCTGACATACATCTAAAGCACAGTACATGGTATAGCCATTCAGCAATTAGATCTCGAACTGATTAATCTGACATACATCTAAAGCATCTGTGTTAATGCGTTTAATTCTATCCACGATCTCGAACTGATTAATCTGACATACATCTAAAGCTGCTAACAAATTAAGCATGAAGCCAAATTGGATCTCGAACTGATTAATCTGACATACATCTAAAGCGCTCAGATTGATATTTTCACGTTCAGCAAGGATCTCGAACTGATTAATCTGACATACATCTAAAGCCCGTGCTAATAATAGGTGTTAGCCCACTAAGATCTCGAACTGATTAATCTGACATACATCTAAAGCGGACCACATGTTCGTAACAAAAAGCCTAGAACATCACATAATCCTCATCAATGACATGAAATGCCTCTGTATCAAGGTATGCCGGTCGAACCCCTGTTTGCCGCAGTTCGAGAAAATTTAACTTTAATTCATTAATAGTAGTAATTAAGTCAAGTTGATCAGACTCACTTAAATACCGCCCGATATCGCAAACCACAAAGAGGCGATCATCCCCTAATTGACTTGCTGTTTCAATAATATATCTCATTATACCATTAGCTGAATGTGTTGTCGGCGGTAAAAGGACTAATTTACAATATTTAAATAGTTCGCCAATTGCCCATTCATCACTAATTTCAAATGGCAAATTACTCTCATCGATTTGCTCAATGACGATATCTTTTATTTGTTCATTTAGCCGAAATAACTCATTTTGACTCTCATCACTACAGTAATGTTGCAGCACTTGTCCAATTTTAGGAGCAAAAATTTTGCCATAATCATGTGGATTAACTAAATCACCTAACATTACGACAGTATTTTTAATTTTTTGCGGCTTATTATCCATTGAGTAGTACCCTTCAATGGTTTCATCGCCTTGGAGTAATTGTTGTAATTGCCAATATAGGTCAATATTTTCAATTACTAATCGGTTAAAGCCATTAACTAGTGGAATTGCCTCACATCCTGGCACCGTAATTAACCTCATATTACCACCACGCGATCAGGTTTATTACGAATATCTTCTGATGGTGCCCCGATTAGAAAATGCATACTGCTGAATTGGGCTTCAGTCACCACCAGTGTCTGAATCAATCCCGTATTGGGTAGCTTTTTAATTAGGCGTTCTTCCAATAACTCAGCGGCTTTGCGATTAAGCGTAATCCGCGTGTAAATCGATTCTTGCATCATAATAAAACCCTCGTTAATTAGAGCCTTGCGGAAAATTCGATAAGCCCGTCGCATTTGTGCCGTTTCAACTGGTAAATCAAACATTACTATTAAACGCATCACCCGATACCTCATATTTCTAACTTCCATTCTGGTAAGGTTGGTTGGTCATCCCCGCGATAATTTAAAAACTGTAAACTATCCCGTAAGACTTCACTGATTACTCCCGTTACTAAGGTTTCATGCCCTTTAAACCGAACATTAAAATTCAAGACATCAACTAATTCCAAGCGGCGCTCCGGCGAAAAATCTAATTCTGCACGCTTAATAAAGCGCCATGTCACACGGTCAATAATTGGCCGCAATGGTTCCATCATATCTGAAGCTAGATTCAAAGCATTTTCATAACTCTGATGATGAATGCCAAATTCTGTTAAGTAACCGGCGGCCTGAATTTCTCGGGCTGTAGCGGCTAAAATAATTTGATAGCCATAGTTTAAATGGGCGTTAATCGGATTACTATCATCGCGCCGTGAGAAACCTTTGCCGAATAGACGGGTGAAATATAGCCGTGCAACAACTGCTTCACGATTACTCGAATCACCGACTAGCACTTGTAAGATATGCGGCGTTAAGGCATCATCCTTGTCTAACCCTAATTCAGCCAAGACTTGTTGTTGTCCGAGCATTTTTAAGGTTATTAACCGTTGCCACAACTGTTCCTTGCGTGCTTGTGACCAATTAACTTGCTGTTCGAGATTCCGAACACGCTTATTATGACTGTAATAGCCGGCAATTTCACCTACCGGCAGATAATTCTCGTCACAGAAAATTATTCGGACATCATTTTTGATTAATTTTTGAACCACAAAGGACGTTAACACCGCTTGCGTACTTTCAATCAATAAAATATTAATGTCACTTAGTGGAATCTGATAGGTTTCATTAACGGTCTTAACAAGGACTTGACCAGCGGCAAATGAAACTTTTGAATGTTTGGTGATAATTAATGTGCGCCATCCCATTGCATTTTCTCCTAATTGATGTATTATATTATTCATAGGGATTGATCCCCCTAGCAAGATTAATTTTCGAACTGATTAATCTGACATACAGAATTAAAGTAACGCAAGGCTGCGGCCAAGCTTCCTAGAATGTTTACATTCGGTCTTAAGACCACTTACATAAAAAACAACCCCCGCAATTTAGTTTGCGGGGGTTGTTTTTGCTTAGATTAACTCTCGTAAACAAATTCGTTTTTCATAAAGTCCAGTTGGTGATTGATAGATAAATTCAGCATCATCTAATAATTTAATTCCACCATTCCCATTATCTTGCGTTTGTAAATTCGGCCAATCCTTTTCTTTTTTGAAATATTTTTTAATAGCCTTTCTAAAACCAGCATTATTTTGTAACACGTACATTAAATCAATTAAAAAGTCTTGTTGTACATTCACTTCTAAATCAATAAATTGTTCTCGTAATCCTTGAAGCCGTTGTAAATGTTCTGCATATATTGGCATCCGCTTTTGCACATGTTCATTAGTCATTGCATCAAACAATGTCAATAATTCCGTGCGTTCCACTCCCTCACTATTCAGGATATGCTTAACCTCATTGGCAAGACTTATTGGTAGCCACAAACTTTCAGCACTATGTCTAAACTCAGAAGTCGTTAAATAAACCAATTCACCATGATCAATCACTAATTGATCTAACTTGACGACTGGCATTAAAATCCGCGCGAAGTCTTTAACTTGCTTAATATCGCGAATATAGCGTTCAACCGTCATTTGACCAGATTCGATTAATTTATGGACACTCATGGGAATCTTAACTAAGACGTTTTTGGCATCTTTCTTACCTTCAACCCGGACCAGTGTCATATAGGCTGAATTTGAAGCAGAAAAACCACCATAGTATGCGGTCGCTTTATTACCTTTAACCGGAATTAAACTTCCCCGAGCTTTTACATCATTTTGGGGATTAGGGAATTGCGTTTCTTTGTACAACTGACCACTCCCAATCCGCGTTGGCCGAGTGAGTAAGATTTTCTTATATGCTAACACTTGACGTAAATAAGCTACGTCGGTGACATTATCAAACACAATCTCGCCATCCCCGTTAATACGTTTCTTAGCATCGTCTGAGAACATTGCATCAATCACAAAACCATAGGGCTTAATTTGACGGTGTGTATCGGCCGCTTGTTGGCGTAAGCGTGCTAAATATTGCTTAGCATACAAATTAAATTCATTCCCAGCATTATCACTTACCTTACCAGCTTGCATAATGCCGCGACGTTGCATGAATAACCCGACTGTCATCATCAATAATGAATCAAAAGCATGATGATAATCATTTACATCCCGATTCTTCATAATGCCGAGGCGCTTACGCATATCGCTCGTCATTTCTGCCCGTACCGCTTGGACCGTTGTCGTATAACTTGGGAACAGTTGCTTAGCTAAGACCGCCACATTTTTAATAATTTGGCGGGTTTCAACTAATTGCCGTGCAATAAAGTTAGGGGCTTGTTCCATCCAGTCTTGTTGGTGGGTTAAACGCTTAAGTTTCTTTTCGGTAATCAAATTGTGCTTAAAGGCTTGGTACCAGATACCTTGACAATTTTCAATAATGGCCCGATCAATAGTTCCATTACTCTTGCGATTATTGGCGGCCCGGTTAACTAAGACTCGGTTATCCAATGAATTATCCTTGGTAAAGGCTTGGGGAATAATATGATCAACGTCATAGTTGTGCAATTGATGCAACTTAAGTTCTTCCCCAGTATAGAAATCCAACCCCATTTGGGTGTAGTACAAGAAGATCCGATCATTTTGAATGGTTTCTTTGGTTTCTTCCTTGAATTCAGCAACAATCTTTTTAAACGTCTTTTTCAATTCCGGTGCATCGTACAAGCGTTTTAACGCATTATAGCGACTATTAGTTTGGCGCGACGCTTGGGTGTCACGAGCAAATTCCAAGAAAATGTTACTTGGTGCCTCACCACCCATGACTCGTTGAATGTCCAACAAAATATTAAATGATTGCTTAATAGCGCGTTTAATATCGCGTGGTCCAGCTAACTCAGCAATCAAATCATCAATTGACGTCTGTCCGGTTTGGGCCATATTTTCGGCTGTCAACCAATCTTGAACACCGTAGCAATCATCATTCATGATTTCCATCAAGTTGCTCCGGGACGTATACAATAAATCTAAAATCGATGATTTATTTAAATCTCTATTACTTGTCTTAATAAATGGAGTCTGCAATAGTTTAGCTGATAAGTTACCCCAACCAGTAAAGTGCTTACGGGCTAATTTGTTAACTTGTGCATCAGTTAAGTTTTTTAGTTGGTGTAATTGGCGGGTTAAGATTTCCGCGTCTTCAAAGACGGTTTGTAACGTCACAATTTCATCTAATGTTTGGGCATTATTGGGATCAGCTACAAATGCGGCACCCAAAATTTTCTTGAGGTAATGATATGAAGTGAGGTTAGCATTAAACTTATTTTCACTATTCGCTAAGCCCGATAATTCACCCTTAACACCATATTTACTCATTAAGAAAGCTGCGACATCGGTTAATTTAACTTTACTATTTTCCGTAAAGACTTCATCAAAGATGGCTTGTTTGAAACTAACATCCAGGCGCTTACCATCCAAACGAACATTATTCAGCTCTTGTAAGACATTGTACTTTTCATACGTGGGCGTGTGCTTAGCTAACGCGGGTTCGCCAAATAAATACGTATCAGTACTAATCATCGCATTAATGAACTTCTTAGCTGATTCGTCAGTATCTATAACTTGCTTAAAGTTCCATGGCGTAATCGTGGCATCCGTCTTACGAACCATCCAGTGATTAGCTTGGTCACGACCTTTAGCGTTTTGGCCAACAACCATTGGCCCCACGTAATATGGCACCCGAAACTTAAGTAAGCCCATTAATTTATTTTGCGCATCGCCATTTTCATCAACATATGTGGCTTTCAAAAATGGGTAATATTGACTTTGGTTAGCAATAATTCTAGCTAACTCTTCGGCGTGTAACTGAACTGGAATCGTGCCATTCGCTTTTGTCCGTTGCCGGGGTAAGAAATTATCACTATTGTCAGCAAGTTCAAAGCTAGCTAATACATCGGTTGGAATAATGCCATCAAGTGTTGCCAACATAGCTTTAAGCCCTTTAGCATGTTCATCCGGGTTATCACTTAATAGTTGTTTATAGGCAGCATTGACCGCAGCTTTATTTTCACGTGTACGGCCATGGGTTTTAATGTATGCCCAATTTTGCTTGTGCGTTTCATATCCGGCAACCATAGCGGCTGATAAAGATGATTGTCCTTTTAAAAGCATTTGTAAGGTTAACCCATCAAAGGCATCCTTTAAACTGTACAAGAAACTACTTAAATCGGCATCCCCTAACAAATCACTCACAAGGCTTAATTTGTCATCGATATCGACGTCATTCATGTTAAATTTCCAGAGCTTCGCTTCATCCCCGACTACTTCTTGTTCAAACAAATTCGCAGCATTAACATTTAAGCCGACTAAGGCACTAAAAATTTCTTTAGCGACTCGTTTATCGATATTTACAAATTCACGGGCAGCTTCCACGCGACCAGTACGACTCAGTTTAGTATCAACTAACCGTCCTACTAATTGCTCAGAATTATTAATCGTATATTCAGGATCAAGCAATTGTAAGGCATCCCCAAAAGCTTGTACATCAAAGACCGCCGCCAAATTTAATTTTGCGGTGCTCATCAAGAAATTCCCGCGATACTTCATCAGGTGGTGAATTGCCAAGTACACTTCACGCAAATCATGTTGGGTTGAATCTTGCATCAAGGCCGCGCGCAAGTGATAAATCGTTGGATATTTTTGGTAAAATGCCTTATCCGCGAGATTATTGCCAAATAATGATCCTTGATGCCAATTATCGTGATTCACAGCATCATCGGGATGAATCCATGAATATTGTAAACGGTGTAAAAATTCCGCATCACCAATTTGGGCTAACGCAGGGGCAAAGATTTCGTTTAGTAATCCTAAACGCCAGTGTCGCCGCGCTAAGCGTCGCCGCGTCGTTCGATAGGTCCGGCGTTGTGCTGCGGTATCAGCAGGTTCAAACAACCGTACCCCAATAAGATTTTTTCCTTTTTTACGCATCAAACGATTCTGATCATCAACTACCGACCATCCAACTGAACCAACCCCAATATCAAGACCAACATTGTACCCCATCGCAAACACTCCTTTTTATTGTTTTATAAGAAATAAATATATATTTATTTAATAAAATTATACTTTTATTTAGAATTAAAACAAACATTAATTAATATTAGTCGTTAATATTTTTAAAAGTTAGTGTCTTGTCCTGTTGTAACCAACTAAAAAATACCTCAATCGGATTTTTCAATTCAATCGAGGTCCTCGTAGATTGTTAATTAGCCATGATAGTCATGGTAGTCATTGAATTACTAATAAGTGACCAGATTAATTGGACAACGCTAAAATAAAAAAGCTCGCTGTCAAATGACAACGAGCCTTTGCTAATCAATTTTCAAGAGTTGCTTAGGTTTAGAAACGACAAATGTCGGCTCTTCAGCCAATAATTCCTTTTTACGATGCGTGCCCCAAGTTACTGCACAGGTCGCTACACCGGCAGATTTTCCCATTTGTAAATCAAAAATGGCATCCCCAATCATAACGGATTTACTTGGATCAAGCTGGTATTTCTTAATAAGGTACAATAAACCATCTGGGGCTGGTTTAAATTTTTTGACTTGGTCTGATCCCAAGACGGCTTTAAAGTACTGATCAATTTCTAATTGTTCTAAGTTACGTTGTAAGGCAGCTGAGTGCTTACTTGACACAACAAACAACTGCTTACCTTCTTCGTGTAACTGCTTTAAAACTTTACTGATGTGTGGAAATAACGTCAAATTACTATTTTCCATTTGCTTGTAATATGACCGAAAAATTGCCAATAGCTCATTGAATTCATAATCACTAAATTCAACTTCTGGGGCCATCTTTTTGAAAGATACTTCAATTGGCACACCCATAAAATAAGCGATGGTGTTTTCATCTGGGACGACTAAATCATAATCACGAAAGGCTGCTTGCGTGGCTACAATCGCCGTCTGGCCGGAGTCAGCCAAAGTCCCATCAAAATCAAAAAAATAATTGTCCATCATTTAATCTCCCTCTAGACTTTATTAATAATATACCAAACCCCTCTTAGCAAGACAAGTGGTTAATAGCCTACTGGTCTGGATCCTATTGCTATCATAACATGAATGCTACTGACTGATGTTTTTAGGATATGGGGCATATGCCATATTAAGGAAGAAAATTGTGACATCTTTTGGCATCATTTGACTAGCATCAGCTTTTAAAACGATCATTGTTTCGATAAACCCACCTGCTAATGCCGCTTCAAGGGAACCATTATCCCATTTAATTTGCTTCAATGCATCGGCATTCCCAATAATTGCGGCTTGACCATAGCTATTTAAAATAGCTTGTAAATTACGAATACTAAAGGCCGTTGCCTCCCGTGTCGGAATATATTCGTTTTCAGTTGTATGTTCAAAGGTATTAAATACACCTAAATTGACAATTGCCAAGTCACACCCATGTTGGCGCACTTCTTGATCGAGATACGCACAATTCTGATTAATACGCTTGCTGGGTACACAATTAATAAATTGATAAATCGCCCCAAATAACCGTGTTACAAAATCCGTTTGTGCCATCTCGACATACTTACTTGCATGGCCACCAATTAATAGTGGCACGGTCCCATTACCAACATTTTCCGTATAAATATTGGCCTGATCTTGAATTTCATAATAATTCAATAATTGATCAATCACCGGCATTGGTACGTAATTTGCTTGCACTTGCTTATCATCATATGCATGGCTAACATACGTATCATACCAACTTTGTAACGTTGTCATTAAATCATCATCAATTGTCAACATATCAATGCAATCGATACAACTTAACAATAAATCTGCCATCCCAACTTCAGCAACATCAAAGCTTGCTAAAAAATGGGATATTTTAATGAATAAATTATTTTCCGGATGTTGTTGACTTAACTTAGCTGCCATCATTTTAAGTTTAAGCATCATTTCATTAGGCGTTAAGCCTGCAAAAATATCGTCAAAAGTTACGGCGATGGTAATTGGAAAATTTTCCGGCCGAAATTGCCCTAAATATTCATTAATCATCAACATTGATAAATTCAAGCCCATGACTAACTTTCGTTGACGGCGACTATCCATTAAATATGGCGTCATAAATTGTTTATATAGTTGTTTATCAAGCATTTTTACACCTTTATTTTCTACTATTTTTATGCGGTATGCCGCCGCGACAAAAAATATCGTAACATTTTCTGTATCCTTGGTGTTATCAACAAACTCAAAGAAATAAAATTGTAATATAAAAATTTGATAACTGATTTATCCATTATTTTTGGCGAAAAAAAAACGAACTTAATTTAAGCTCGTTACATTTTATTATAGTGACGTTCCTTCGATAATTTCCGCTTTTATATGCACAATATCAGCAGGTAGATCATCATTTTTAATTTGGGCGACTAACATTTTGGCACTCATCCGACCCATTTCCATTGGATTTTGCCGGACTAAGGTTAAATCCGGATCCAAAATATTAATCATTGGGGTATCTGCAAACCCAACAATCCCAATTTGTTGGGGATATTTAACGTTTTTACGAATTTTCAAGCCAACTAATTGTAAAAGGAGTGGCTCCTTTAAGGCAACAATGGCCGTTTTAATTTGGCGATGATTAGTTAATTCACCAATGCGGTTGTGCACGGCATCCCCATCAAAGTGATTTTCATCAACTTCAATGATGTGGGTTATTAATCCGGCTGCTTCGACTTGCTCCTGAATTCCTTTAACTCGTAGTTGCCGAGATGTCGTTGCAGCAACCGTTTCAGTTAAAATAATGACTTCCTCATACCCTTTATCGACAATTAATTGCCCTAATTGTTGACTAATCTCTTCATTATTTGATTCAATTACCGGCCAGTATGGTTCATCAAAGTGCCGATCTAAAATCATTACTGGTAAGCCTAAGTCTTTAAGTGCTGTAAAATCATGTAATTTATTTTGAACAGGTTGCACTAACAAGCCCGCTAATTGTCGATTGCGCATTTCAGTGAGTAATTGCTGTTCACGATCAACATCACCATTACTATTTATCAATACTAATTCGTACCCAACACTAAATAAATATTCTTCTGCCCCTTTATAGAGCTCAACTGAAAAGCTATCATCCACATTAGCCACCATTATTCCAATTGTGCTGGATGTCTTTTGCTTTAAATTCTGCGCTACTTTATTGGGTACGTAATTATTTTCTTTAATAATACGCCCAATTCGTTCGGCCGTTTCTGCTGACATTCGATTTAAATGCCCATGTAAATACCGCGAAACGGTCGCAATCGAGACATCTGCTAAATTAGCAATATCTTGGATTGTAACTGGGGCATTCGGAATTTTATTGTATTCGTTATCAGGCATAGGCTTACTCACATTTCATATGGACAAATTTTGCCACAGCGCATTCGTTAGTAACCATTACTCATGATGTTTATTGATACGCTATGCTAGTTAGCTCCTATTATAGGTTATTTTACAATTAAATACATATAAATCCCTTGTTTTTTTGAAAAATATTTACGTTTATTTTATTTTTTCTATGTAAATTTGCTTAAAAAGCCACATAAATCAGCTAAAATTTTAGTTTAAGTAGCTAAATTCAGCTTTCGGATACTTTAAAAGTAATTTTTAATAGCAAAAAACGCTAAATAATCAGTCTCTAAACTTTCCAACATATTCAGCGTTTTTTATATCTATTATTAATGTTTACTTACTATAATCTACGCTACTCATCAATTCGTAAACCTGCCTCACTGGCACTCACTAAGGCTTTAGCCAAGCTCTCCGTATTTAAATAACCATTAATATCATGGCGCCAAGCAATTGCTAATAGTCCGCTAATATTACCACCCGCCATCACGGTTATATCAGCATTTGGTAAGCCTTTAGCCAACACTGCCTGGCGAAATGGAATGCCACCAACAATATCACAAAAGAAGACCGTTCGTAGATCATGCTTTAATAAAATATGAAAACGATGAGCTAATGCTTTGGCATCCATTGGTGCAACGTAGTCAACGACTTGAATATGCACTAAGTCACCTGCAATTGCTTTAGCACTACTAACGATACCACTAGCAAAATTTCCGTATCCGGTCACAATTATTTGCATTTTTCACTTCTCCTCGCTTTAAATTTTTAATTACTCATTAAACCTATTGCTTTAAGGGAATTATCTTAAAGATTAAGATCATCACAAAGCCAATAATACCAGCTAAGGCAACTCCACTACCAACTTGAGCAAAAATCCCATGTGCCCATGGTCCGTGCCAGAGGCTATTGTCCGTCGTTAACATCCCCACAATGACCGCAAGGCCCCATGCAATAATTCCCTCCCAGTGATAGTGTTCATCGCTTGTCAAGGAAATGGCATGTTCGTCATAGCCGGTCCGATGATTTAAGAGGTAATCAGCTAAAAACACGCCAAACCAACTGAAAATTATCATTCCCAATGTACTTAACCACACTCGCAACTCAATAAAAAAATTAATAGGTAAAGTAATGATGACCGCGGAACATACCCCCAATATAATAAAGTGTCCCAGCTTCAATTGTATGTTACTAACCTGTACTTGTTGCCCAAGTGGCGCTGCTAAATGGACTGCATGGTGAAACGCTCGCATCGCATGTAAACATAAAATAACGGCCGCAACAACGTAATATAAATTATTAAGCCAACCTGGTAGTAATCGATAAATTGCCATAAATGGTAGCTGTTTATCAATTAACCCTGGTATCCCATAACCTAATAAAATCCCGACTATAATTAGCAAATATGTTGGCAAACTTCCACCAATTAAAGTCGCTACTAAGGTGCTATTTCGATAAGCCCCTTTTTTGATCCTTTGTCCCCAGTTACCAGCTTCCATGGTACTAATCAGACTAGTTGCCACCGTTGCTAACATCACCGCCGGCACCCAATTGATTAGCCAATCAGTACTTGTCGTTTGCATAATCGCGTGCCAATTGATGACACTAAATCCAAAAGCAGCCACAACTAGACTCAAAATAATAAATAAGCCATGTAACCAAACCCGAATATCGTGATTCCAATTTTCTCCACGCCACATTAATAAGCCAACTAGGGCTAATGTGATAATCGTACCGGTTCCTAGTCCCCATGGATTAGCAGCCATACTCCCACGGGTAATAATTGCGGTAATTAGCCAACAACACAGCATAACTTGGATTATTCCCCATCCAAAAGCATTAACCCACGCAAAAAAATTTGAAACCCGATTACCAAATATCCCAAAAGTTGCTCGACTCATAGTTAAGCTAGCCAGGCCTGTTTTTTGACCAAGTGCGGCCATCCACGCTGGTATAACAAAGCCAAAAGAACTAATCACTGCGCCTAATAATACTTGCAGAAAGGATAGATGATAACCGGTAATCAATATCCCAATCACAATCCCCATTATGCCAACTTTTGCCATCACAATTTGATAAGCTAAATCTTCCGGAACGGTTTCACGTTGTAGTTCTGCAGCTTGATTAACAGCGCTACTGTTACTGTGCTCATTCATCTTGTAACCTCCTTTTTATGACTTACGGTTGCTGACTTGTGCGCATTGATTGAAACGTCAACATCTGTTGGCCAATGCCTTTTAAATCTTGCGGTGGATTTTGCCGATCAATTAAACTACACCAATCCTTAGGAATTGATTGCCAACCATTTTTAGCCCCACAAATAGCAGTTGCTAACGCACCAATCATATCGGTATCACCACCAATATTGGCACACAGCACTGCACACTTTTTAACATCGCGCGTATAATATGCAATTACTAAGGCAGCCGCGACACTTTCACTAACTAACTCACCTGTACCAACTAATTCATAAATTGCACGTCCAAAGCCAGTTGGCTGCTCTTTAAACTGTTTGGCAATATGCACCCCCAACCGTACCCGTTGCTTTACACGGGCGGAATATGTTGGTGCGCCAAGACTTTCCCCCAATTCACTAATCACTAACGCAAATTCAATTATTTGCTCCCAATCGTAATCCGCAACTGCGGCAGCAACTGCACCGGCAATTAGGCCGCCACCAGCAATTGTTACGTCAGTTTCATGTGTTATTTTTGAAACTTGATACACCATTTCAACTAAGGCCATTTTTTCAGCCGGTGTATATAATGCCCCAATTAATGGCATCCGACCAACTGCACCATTATCCATCGCTGTTTGGGTTATTCGCGTAATATCTTTATCACCCGCAAATAGCCGTAACGCTGTTTTACTTGTTTCATCAAGGGTTGCTTTCTCATATGCTTTAATCCGCCGTGCCCAGTCTAAAAGATGTTGCGCCACCTGGACTTGATCATATTCCCAATGAGTAGCATGTAGCGTTTGAATTACGACTAAGGCTTGTTGTAAGCCAACGGTATACTGCCCCCGATGATAATCTTTGACACGCATATTAGTTAGCGGGCCATCCATGAAATCAGTAATCGGTAACGGAAATTCTTTTAGGATTCGTTCACGTGACCATCCTGTTGTGGGCATAGCCATCGCGCTACCGACGGCTTGTCCATACAAAGTGCCTAACATTTTATCTAAATTACGCATTGTGCCAACCTCCATTAATATATTTCAATTTTTCAAAATATCTCTTCCTACTTGTAGCGTAGGCGTAATTATGATAATCGCCAAGGCCTGATTTTTATCACAATTAAACAAGCAAATATTCTTAAACGAAAAGCCCCGCTTTGTTGAAGAATATTTTTACTAAACTTGACTTCCCCCTTTAGAATGGCTAATCTGAGGGTGCGCAAACGATTGCGCAGCCAATTCAGCTTAAGAAAGGATTCGCAATGACAAAAATTAACTATTCAATTAATGATATTGCCACTTTGGCTGGCGTTGCACCAAGTACCGTTTCGCGTGTCATCAATCACCAAGGTCGAATTTCGACTACAACTCGCCAACGTGTTTTGGCCGTCATTGCGGATTTAGATTATCAAATTAATCCCATTGCCCGTAGTTTGCGGCAACAAAAATCCCAAACAATCGCAGTCCTCTATGCAACTGATACGGCAGCAACCATGCAACCACTATTAGCCGCGTTAATTAAGCAAGCAACGGCCAATAACCGTTTGGTAGCAAGTTGTCCCATCATCCATCCAGATCAACTTGCAGCTATAATTGCCCTCATAACCCGAGAAGCAATTACGAATCTCATCGTTTATGATTATCAGCCTAAGTGGCTTGGTGATCTTTTGGTTTTTGCCCAAAATAATACAGTCATTTGGATTGATGGTCCCCAGGCCACATCCCCAAATATCATTAATATTCGTTCTAATCTATCAAGCACCATCACCCAGTTAACCCATCGGGCCTACCAACATGGGTTATTCCCCGTCCTGTTACTATCTGCACAGGTTGCACACGAGCAAGCGGCTCAAATTACACCGGCCTTTGTCTTGGCCAATTATGCATCACCACCACGAATTCTTAATATCACGACCAACATCCATGAATTACAAAAACAAGTGCGCAATATTCAAATCCAAGTCGGCAAGCCCTTATTATTAATCTGCCAAACACCGCCTGCATTTATGATTAACTATCCCCACCACATACAATGGGCCTACTGGACCGAGTTTGCTTGCCATGAAACTGCAACCACCATCCATCTCGACTATCAAATGGTGGCTGCGCAAATATTACAGCTAATCAACCAGCCTACCAATACTACTAACGTTAGCCAGTTCACCAATTTAATTCTCGATATGCACTTTGACCATTAAATCTACGGTAAATTGGATGCTAACGAGAAATATGCTAAATAAACCCCTTGAAGGATTTCATCTTCAAGGGGTTTATTGTTTTATTTTGATATATCTGCCTTTTGGCACTTTTTTAACTTACTGTTTTGCTTGTTTAACTTAACCTAAGTATTCATTATCAGTATGTGCAACAACGTGGTGATACAACTCGCGCATTACAAAATAGATTAGTGCCGTTAAGAAGAATGAAAAGACAACATCTGACATGAAATGAGCACCAATGATAACACGGCTAAGCCCCATGATTGCACCATAAGCAATTCCCATGGTCCAGACATATTTACGCTTAGTTTCACTAACAAACCATGATAAGACAATAAACGTTGTTCCAGCCATTGTATGCCCTGATGGAAATGATTTATGCCCGTTTGGCCCATTTGGGTGCAACCACGATGTGAAATCAGATTGTGCTTTATTCAATTCATATGGTCGTACGCGGCCCCAGTATTCTTTCATGGCTCCATTAACTTGTAAAGCAAACCAGACAGCTAAACTAGCGAAAACCGCGACAAGTAAGAGTTGTTCAATTTGCCGATTCGTTTTTGTTCGTAACCAAAGTTGTAGTAAAAGAGTGATGACCAAATAAATAATCATCCAAAGGATAAACATTGTGAGAGCACTTAAACCTTTCGTTGCTGCATCACTATTGGCCAACCCAATTGGTTTATGTTCTGCTAAATTAGTGGCCCATGAAACGCCATAACTAACAGCTTCTTTAAGATACTGCCGTAACTGCCATAATGATAAACCTAAGCCACCAATAAATGTTGGGATTGCAAATAATTTATTGTCAAAATTCCGCACCGCATAATGCATTGCGATTTGACCAGAAATAATAAAAACCAAAGCCAATGGAAATTCACCAAATGACTGAAAGGTAGCACCAAAAATATTATTGTAATCAATTAACGTATTACTGATTGCTAAATCACCAAAAGTAGCCACCGCCATCAAAATTACAAAAATAATTGCTGCCCCTAGAAATAACTTACGTTTATTAGTATCCGACATAATATGTCTCCTTTCGTATGATTTAAACTTAACATTAAAATAATTAATTATCGTATAAGAATTGTAAAAAATAGTTACTTTATTGTAAAAAGAGTTTAATTATTTGCTTTACCATCATAAACGTGAATTATATGACATTCGATAATTTCAAATTAGTATTTCCTATCCACATGCTTGTAAGTATATATACGCAAAAAAAGCTGTGACAGAAGTCGGGCGATATCGAGAAATACACTAAAAATCCTCTATGAAGAAAATTCTTCATAGAGGATTTTGTCGTATTTCGAATATATCGGACTTCTGGAGCGCGCTTTGGTAGCAATTTAGTACTTGAAAAGAGTTATGTCACAACCCCTTGTTCATCCATACCTATTCACGGCAATAATCCAGTTATTGTGCAACTAAGAACTGTTCAAAAAAACTATCAACAAGCGCTGGCAAATAATCTAGCGCCCGTTCTAATTCATTAAACGAAACCCACTGCGTAGTATGAGCCGACGTGTTATCGGTCAGTATTGGTTGCACCGCTTGATAATTCACAATGAAACAAATTTGCGGATTACCTTGATAATCAAATTCACCTAAGCACTTGATAGCTTGGGTTGCCACAGTTAGACCTAATTCCATTTGAATTTTTGAACAGAAATTAATTATGTATAAATGGTGTCGCCGTCAAGTTAAATTGAGCCAAAAATAGTCAATAAAGTTGAGCCACATTGATCTAAAACGGTCAATAAAATTGAGCCGTTTCTTCCTTTTTAATTTTTAAATATTG
>NZ_CAKKNT010000009.1 GCF_918814755.1 Periweissella ghanensis
ATTAAAATTAAATACTCTTAATTTTAATTGATTGAGGTGGCTCAATGTTATTGATTATTTTTGGTATACATTTATTGACTAAAAATGGCTCACTTTAGTTTAGCAGTCACAAGTTATATTGCAAAAAAAATTTTTGCGTGTGGGTATTATAAAAAATTAAATAATTTCCTTTAAATTTTGCAATCAGTTGCTTACTGACTTTAGTTTGTTGATATTTAGGACCTAATAACCAAATAACCTCATAACCAAGAGTTTGATACGCCTGTGTCCGTTGCCTAACTTGATTTGAGCTAATCGGACTGCATTGGTATTCTAAAATAAATTTGTGCTCTTGATACGTTAAAACGACATCGGCGCGTTGCTTGGTAGCTTGAAAAATCACCTCTACTTGGGCTGGACCTAATTGACTAGCCAATTGATACAATTGCATTTTGCCTAATAAATGCTCATTGGATTCCGCTTCACTTTCATATGCACATTGCTTATTAACATGGGCAAAATGGGCCACATTGATCGCACCTTGTCTTAAGCGAACCTCAGCCCCACAACCTGGACAATGAAAACTTTGCTGACGGCGGCTAATTTTGTCAGCACGCACTAATTTACGCCCCATTAAAGCATACAACATACCTATACCTGACCTTTTATTTAGTAATTTACGGCCGTTAGTAAAAAATGGCACAAAAAAAGCGTATTGCTACGCTTTAAAATAGTATCGTAATAACTCAATGGCCACATCTTTCATAATGTGTTCACCTTGTTCAACTAACATTGGCTTGGTTACATTACGCGCCACATCAGCATAATCAAGGACATATGACATGGTTTTGGCAACTTTAGCTGAAATCGCATTTTCATATTCAAAATCTAATGTTAGATAATAGTGATCATTATATTTAAATAAATCACTTACCGCTTCATCGAACACAAAATTTTGTGCTAATAAAATTAAATCGTTAAAATCGTTGAAAACAAACACCGGTGAATAAATCCCTTTTTCAACGCTACGACGGACTTCATGTTCATTTGCAGCCGCAATATGGCTCAATTCAGCAAACAAGTTATCATCTGCTTCATCATCAGCACTGAAATCTAAGGCACTTTCGAGTTCAAATGTATCATCATCAGCCGAGAAAAATTTCTTTTGCGCTTCTAAGTTTCGTGAAACCACAAAGGATTGTAAGCCATTTTCATCATCGGTATTACTTAAGAAAATTTGCATTTGATTTTTTTCTTCAAATTGAATAGCAACTTGTTTAATGTCAAATTGTTGATTCTCTTCATCTAAGTCCCTGAAAATGGCTTCAAAAATCGTTTCCATCTCAACTTCACCACGTACAATTTCAACGATACTGATACCATACTTAATTAAATCATCTCCTGCAAGAGTGATTTGTAAAACATGTTCACTTAGGCGGGAACATTTCATATTATCACTACCTTTCGCCCGGTTTATCACTATATTATATTAAAAATCCGGGTAAGTATAAAGTAAAAAAGTTACAGCACTCGGCTATCAAGACCAAATACTGTAACTTTTTATTATACTTAATTAATTTGGTTAAGCCATTCGATCTAAAAGTTGTGCTTGGAATAGTTCTTCCTTACGTACATGACGTGGTAAGAACAAACGAATTTCATCTTCGTTATATCCAACTTGAAGACGCCGATCATCTAACATAATTGGCCGCTTTAGAATTGCTGGATTTGCTTGAATCAAGTCTACTAAAGCACTAAGTGTTAAATCATCAATCTTAATTTTAAGGTCAGTAAACACCTTTGAACGAGTCGAAATAATTTCTTCCGTTCCTTCCTCAGTCAATCGAAGAATCCCCTTAATTTCTTCTTTTGATAAAGGTTGTTTGAAGATATTGCGTTCTACGAATTCAATATCATGCTCCACTAACCAACTACGTGCCTTCCGACAAGATGTACAACTTGATGAACTATATAATGTTACTACCATAAGATTACCCCCCCATTTTGTTTAATCTCAATGTAACTATTAATAACTTAAGCCCATTATAATCGCTAAACTAATGAATTGTAAACCTTATTAGTAATATTTTTTTAAATGTTTATTGGGCTTACATGAATCAAATTTCACATATTAAGCCTTCTTGGGCAATCGTTAACCTAATGTCTGGGGTTAATGCCGCAACAACTTCACGTTTTAAGGCATCGATGTCCCCAAATGGAGGTAAATGCGTTAAAATCACATTTTTCACATGCCCAGTATTTGCAAGCATTGCTGTTTCGGTTGTTGTTAAATGCCAACGGGGGTTAGGTTGATTAGCTAAGAAATTTGTATCGGCTAACAAGACATCGGCCCCCGCAATAAAATCATTTAAACCATCAAACAACGTAGTGTCAGCAGTATACACTAATTCATGGCAATTACCGGCTTCTTTTATCCGAACAGCATACGTTTCAACGGGATGTTTTGTTTTAAAAAATGTTAATGTGAATGGCCCAATTTGCATTGGTTTTGTCACATCAAGTGCTCGTTTAACGGTTGACGCCGGCCAATCTAATTTATCAAAATTTTCTGGTTGTTGATTACTAGCATAGATTGGTAAGATTGGGACTTTTTTAGGCCCCGGTGCTAACTGCCAAAAATGTTGTAAAACCCCAACATCAGCAACGTGATCAGCATGAAAATGGGTCAATAATACTGCATCAAGTTGGAGGGGTGATAAAACTTTTTGTAACGCCAATAACGCCCCACTACCGCAATCAATTAATAAATTAAATCCTTGGCTTTGCAACAAAAATGCACTAGTAGCTTGCCCTTTAGCTGGATAACCACCGCAAGCTCCAATTACTGTTAATTTCATTTTAACCTCTTTCTTCTCTTTTGATAAATTTTAGACTATACTTAAGATGCATATAATTCATAGGGGGATTTAACATGCTTAAACAAGTTTATGTGACGTATGGGTCAAAAGAAATTCTTAAAAATATTACCGCTGAATTTCCAGACCACAAATTTGTAACGTTAGCGCCAAATGGTGCTGACACTTCGAACCTCCAATTACTTGATATTACCGGAACCGATAATATTTTTAAGTCTGGCGTTGGCTATGACGTTAAAAATTCCTGTGGTGACATCAATTGGCATGGGTTCTTTAATTATAACTATCTTACCATTTACCCAGAATATTTAAATCTCTTTGAACGCCGTATTAATAGTTGGTTTTCAGGTCCTAAAGCTGATGGCCTTAGTGCCGTCTACCTTTTAAAGCGTAGTCAAAGCGATAATAATAACTATGTTGTTTTAACTGTTTGGAATGGCCCACAATATTATCAACGTTGGAAAGCTGACGATAGCTACTTCTTTGCACCATATGCTAATATTACAACCCATAATTTTCATGAAAGCAACTACGAATTCCGCAATATTACCGGTTAAACAAATAAAAAACGTCTGAAAATTTCAGACGTTTTTTATTTGTTTTATTTTGCAGATGACTTAAGTAAAATTTCAATTGTTTGTTGAATTTCTTCAACGCGAACCTCAATTGTTTCACCAGTCTTACGTAATTTAACTTCAACGATATTTTCATTAGCTTTTTTACCAACAGTAACCCGAATTGGTAAGCCAATTAAATCAGAATCCGCAAATTTTACTCCTGGTCGTTCCTTACGATCATCAACTAATACTTCAAAACCAGCACCAACTAATGTGTTTTCAACCGTGGTTGCCACTCGTTGTTGATCTTCATCATTGTTGTTAATTGGTACAATGTGAATATCATATGGGGCAATTGCAGCTGGCCAAACAAGACCATTTTCATCGGCTTGTTGTTCGGCAATTGCTGAAAGCAAACGTGAAACTCCAATACCGTAACAACCCATAATAATATCTTTTTGACGACCATTTTCATCAAGAACTTGGGCGCCTAAGGCTTTTGAGTAACGCGTTCCTAATTTGAAGATGTGTCCAATTTCAATCCCCTTAGTAAATACCAAGTGACCCTTACCCTCAGGATCAAGATTACCTTCCTTAGCAATCCGAATATCAAGAACATCATTTGCTTGGTAATCATGGCCGTAATTAACATTTGTAAAGTGGAAGCCATCTTTATTAGCTCCGGCCACCCCATTAACAATATCTTGTACGAATTCATCCGCGATTATACGAACATCTTCACTAACGCCAACCGGACCAAGAGAACCAAATTTAGCTCCCAAATATTTTTGCGTATCTTCTTCAGTTGCTAATTCTAAGGAATCAGCATTTAAGAAGTTCTTCAACTTAACATCATTAACTTCATAATCACCACGAACAAGGGCTATCACGGGTTGTTCATCAGCAATAAAGACGACTGTTTTGATAATTTGTGTTGGGGCAACATTCAAAAAGGCTGCCACTTCTTCAATGGTGTGGGCATCCGGTGTTGGGACTTCTTCTTTAGCATTTTGCACATCAAGTGCTTTATTGCTGCGGTAGTAGTCCTTGGCCATTTCAAGGTTAGCTGCGTAATCACTGGCATCTGAGTAAGCAATAATATCTTCCCCTGCTGCGGCAACGGCAGAAAATTCCTTAGAATCTTTACCACCCATAGCACCACCGTCACCAACAATAACCCGGTAGTCCAAGCCAACACGGTCAAAGATATTTACATAGGCACCTTCCATGGCACGGTATGTCTTATCAAGTCCCATTTCATCACTGGCAAATGAGTACGCATCCTTCATGATAAATTCACGACCGCGTAACAAACCAGAACGTGGACGACTTTCATCACGGTATTTAGGTTGAATTTGGTAAAGTGATAATGGTAAGCGTTTATATGACTTAATATCATCACGGATTAATTGCGTGAATGTTTCTTCATGGGTTGGTCCCAAAATGAAGTCTCGATCATGCCGGTCTTTTAACCGGAATAAATTTGCACCATACGTTTCATAACGTCCAGATTCACGCCATAAATCGGCTGGTAAAACAACTGGCGTCATCATTTCGATGGCATCAATTGCTTCCATTTCTTGCCGAATAATCGCATTAATTTTGTTAATCACACGTTGTGCCAATGGCAAGTAGGCGTACATTCCGGCCGTAACTTGACGGATGTATCCCCCCCGAATCATCATTTGATGTGAAATAACTTCCGCATCAGCTGGCGTTTCCTTAACAGTTGGAATAAAAACTTTGGATTGTTTCATATAAACAATACCCCTTAACTTAATTTATTTAATAAAATAACGAATTACATCGTTAAAAGTAACAGCTAACATTAATAACATCAAGAAAATAAACCCTGCAATCTGCACCATATTTTCTTTGTCTTCTGAGAGTGGTTTACGACGAATCGCTTCAACCAAATTTAATAACAATTTACCACCATCTAAAGCCGGAATCGGTAATAAATTAACAATTCCAATATTAATACTTAAGAAGGCTAAGAGTAATAAGACGGAAATGAAGCCTGCTTTCGCTGCTTGTTCAGTATTAGCAAAAATTGCCACGGGGCCACCGAGTTTATTTAAACTAAAGCCCCCATGGAATAAATTAGCTAAGGCATGTAAGACATTAGCTGCCGTTGTATATGCGCCAGTAAAGCCATACAATAACCGATCGCCAACGCCACGTTTAATAACCTGTTCCACCCCAATTTGACCAAATTTTTGACCATTACTGTGGACTGTGGCGGGGGTTAATGTCAGGCTTTTCGTTGTTGACCCTTGTTTGACAACTAACGCCGTTGCTTTACCGGGGCGACTTTGTAACATGGTTTGCAATTCAGTCCAATTTTTTACTGGGTGATTAGCAACTTTGACAATGGTGTCGCCATCTTTTAAGCCGGCTTTTTGTGCCACTGAATTTTCAACCACATGGCCTAACGTCGTGGTATTACTTGGTACAAACCCTTGCATTAAGCCGATAATTGCAAAAACTACCACCGCCAAAATAAAGTTATTCAAAGAACCAGCAAAGTTTATTAACGCCCGTTGCCATAATTTAGCTGATTGAAATTGCACATCTTTTGGCGCAATTTGTACTTCAGTCCCATCGGGTTCAATAATTGTCGCGTCATGATTAACAGCAAAGGTTTTAATTTCACTTTCATCACCATTTTCGTAACCTTTAATCCATAAACCATCAACTAAGTCGACTTCACTAATTTGCACAGGAATCCCTTGAAATAAAGTTTGCTTCTTTTGACTTGCATTTAAGCGAATCACTTGGTTAGCATCATTCATTTGGATGGTAACCATCGTCCCAGGTTGCAGTTCATCACTTTCATCTTCCTGAGCACCGGCCATCCGTACGTACCCACCGACTGGTAAAATCCGAATTGTATAACTTGTGGTTCCCCGCCGAAATGCGACTAATTTAGGACCCATCCCGATTGAAAATTCACGCACTAACACTCCTGATTTCTTAGCGAAGAAAAAGTGACCTAATTCATGAACAAAAACTAAAATTCCAAAAACAAAGATAAACGTAATAATCGTTAAAAGTGTATTCTGCAAATTTTTTTCCTCTTTCGGTTTAGTAAATTACCCCTAAAAGATAAAGCACCGGCAACACAATTAGAAGACTATCAAAGCGATCTAAAATCCCACCGTGACCTGGCAAAATTTTCCCAGAGTCTTTAACGTTATAGAAGCGTTTTAAGGCTGATTCAATCAAATCACCAAATTGTCCGGCCACAGATGCTAAGGCCGCAATAATAAGCATGACTGTCCAATCATATGCTTGTGGGAAAAATTTTAAATAAATTGCCGAAACAATAATCGAAATGACCGTTCCACCAATCGAACCTTCCCAGGTTTTGTTAGGACTAATACGGGGTGCTAACTTAGTTTTACCAATTTTTCGGCCTACCAAGTAAGCTCCTGAATCAGTAACCCAAACAATTAACAATGCAAAGAATAAGGTTGCCAATCCACCTGGCATATTACGCGCAGTAATGAAGAAGTGGAAGCCAAAACCGATATAAAAAACCGATAAAATAATTACCGCTGCATCATCAAAAGTAAAATGATTTTTACTAACAACCGTGTGGGCTAACATCAATAAAATAAAGATGTATAGTAAAGTTTGTTGTTGCAACAGCAATGGTGTTTTAGCAGGCCAGTAATAACTTGGTAGTACCGCCACAATTACCGCTAAATTACTAAGAATTGCTTCAAAAGAAATCAAAAGCTTTTTACGCATCACTAAGATTTCATTTACTGCTACAAGCCCTAATAAGACCACCAAAATTTCTAGCGGAATGCCCCCAATAAATAATAAGGGTACAAAGACTAATAACGCGACAATCGCTGTTATTACACGAGTTTTCATAAAATTCTCCTAAATCTATTTCTTTAAACCACCAAAGCGACGGTTTCGTTGTTGATACTCTGCTAAGGCTTGTTTAAAGCTTGTTTCATCCATATCTGGCCAATGTGTATCTAAAAAGACAAATTCACTATAAGCCACTTGCCATAGCAAGAAATTACTGATGCGAATTTCACCACTTGTTCGAATCACCACATCCGGATCTTGATATTCACCAAGCTTAGCTGTCATCATTGACTGACTAACCAAATCCGTGGTAATTGCTTCAACTGGGAGCGTCCCATTTTGAACTTTAGTCGCAATTTCTTGGACTGCCGTGACAATTTCAGCACGACCACCGTAGTTCAAGGCAAAATTTAACACCATGCCCGTATTATTTTTAGTTTGTTCAATCGCGTTTTCAACTGCTACGCGTGTCGCACTTGGTAATTGATCAATGTAGCCAATTACTTCAACGCGCACATTGTTTTCAATTAATTCCGGTACAAAGGTATCAAAAAATTTAATCGGTAACCCCATCAAATAACTAACTTCAGTTTCCGGACGTTTCCAATTTTCCGTTGAAAAAGCGTATAAAGTTAATACTTTAATCCCTAAATCACTTGCGAGTTTTGTTACTTTTTTGACAGTATTCATGCCCTCTTTGTGGCCTGCAATACGCGGCAAATGCCGTTGTTGTGCCCAACGACCGTTCCCATCCATTATGATGGCAACGTGTTCAGGAATATGGTCTAAATCCAATTCCCATTCAGCTGTTGCTGTTTCGTTATTTTTTTTCCAAAATGAAACCACGTCACACCTCCATGTGCTACTAAACTTAAATTTTACCATAAAATAGGTGCATTTCGCACATTCGATCAAAGGTTTAGCCCTTTGCTAAGCATCTTACTTAGTTGAACTGCTACTTTTCTTTACCGGACTTTGACTACTTGATGACGTCATTTGCGAACTACTTGAAGGTGTTACGCTTGCTTGGTTTGATGAACTCGAAGTTGAGCTAGCCGTACTTGAGTCATCTTTGGCCTTTTCATCGCTACCGCTTGAAACAGTCACTTGCATGGTTTCACCAACGGTGACGGTTTGCCCCGCTGGTATTGTTTGCGAAATTACTTTACCCGTGGCAACAGTATCTGAACTAGTCGTATTAGGTTGTAAAATTTTAATCCCATTTTGGTTCGCCCAATTATAAAATACCGTTACATCTTGATTCGTAAAATCAGGAACAATCACCGTCTGTGGACCTGAACTAACAGTGAACGTTACCGTGGTACTTTCAGGATCAACTTTACTATCAGCATTGATACTTTGACTAATGATTTGACCTGACGGTACATCAGTTGATGATTGTGATTTTTGTTGGACATCAAATCCTTTTAATGTTAACGATTTGGATACATCATCAAACATTTCACCGGTATAATCTCCGAAACGTTGCAATTTTTTACCACTCGAAATCACTAAATTAATCGTTGTGCCCCGTCGCACGATACTTTTGGCACTCGGATCAGAATTAATAACATCCCCACTATCAACATTCGCCGATGATGCTTTAGTAATTGCTCCGACCTTTAAACCGTCATGTTGGATTAAGGCAACCGCAGTAGCCTGACTCTTGTTAACAAGATTAGGCACCACCACATTATCATGGCGCATCATTGCAAATGCACCGCCAATACCACCTAAAATGATTACAATTAAAGCAATCCATAACCAACGTTTACGGCCTTTTTTAGGTGTTTTTTCCGGTTCATCTGGGACCACATTTTCAGCTTCATGGCTATTATCTGGCGTCTTATTTTGCCGGGCTGCTTGAATTTCACTAATCGGAATCAACCGTGTTTCATCGTTATCAATTTTTGACGGTACAAAACGCGGTTCCATAATTCGTGATGCGTCTAGTGACGTTCGTAAATCAATCAGCATCGCGTCAACTGAAGAATAGCGTTCAGCTGGGTCTTTAGCCGTTGCTTTGAGCACGACATTTTCTAATGCTTGCGGAATACTATCATCAAAATCGCGGACTAATGGAATTTGACTTTGCGAATGTTGTAACGCAATTGCAACGGCATTTTCACCAGCAAAGGGAACCTTGCCAACTAAAATTTCATACAAAATTATTCCTAATGAGTAGACATCTGATTTATCTGTCGCCATTCCCCCGCGGGTTTGTTCCGGTGATAAATAGTGAACTGACCCAAAAATAGTATTAGTTTGTGTCATCCCCAATTCCGAGTTAGTCATAGCAATGCCAAAATCAGAAATTTTGGCATTCCCTTGGTTATCAATCAAAATATTTTGTGGTTTTAAGTCACGATGAATGATCCCGGCCTTGTGGGCTTCACTTACCGCGGATAAAACTTGTTTTAAAATTTTTATAACTTGTTGTAATGGAATCGGGAAGTTTCGTTTGATATAGGTTTTTAAATCCATCCCATCAACATATTCCATTACTAAATATTGCATCCCGTCTTCTTCATCAAAGTCATAAACATCGACAATGTTTGGATGCGTTAACTCTGTGGCCGCCAAGGCTTCACGGCGAAAACGATTAATGGTTTTTTCATCATTTGACAGATCAAGCCGTAAAGTTTTAATTGAGACATCCCGATTTAAAATTAAATCGTGGGCTAAATAAACGTTAGCCATGCCCCCTTCGCCAAGCGTCCGCATAATGCGGTAGCGGCCTCCAATTAATTGATTTGGCATCATAATCAAATTACCTCTTCTTCACGTTCAATTAATAAAACGGTTATATTATCACGCCCACCAGCTGCGTTAGCATGCTCAATTAAGCTATCAACTCGCTCTTCTAACGAGATTTTTTTTTGTAAAATCATGGCAATTTGTTTATCACTGACAAATTTCGTCAAGCCATCCGTACTTAACATAACGACATCCCCAGCTTGGGCATGATATTTGATGACATCTAACATGGCATCATCATCAACCCCTAACCAACGGGTAATGACATTCCGATTTGGATGTAACTTAGCCGCTTCTTCTGAAATTTGGCCAGTCATTAATAGTTCATTAACTAACGAATGGTCAACTGTTAATTGTTTAAATTCGCCGTTATGTAAGATGTAACCACGTGAATCACCAATATTGGCAAACACCAATTCATCATCAAAAAGCATCACCGCAACCAAAGTTGTTGCCATCCCTTTTAAATCGTGAAACCGTTCTGATGCCTCTAAGATGGCCGAATTTTCAGCCTTCACTTGATTAATTAACCACTCGCGTGCGGCTAACGGCGTATCAATTTGGGATAATTCCCATTGATTACCAAGATGTAAGACGGCCATGGCTGATGCTACATCACCGGCCGCTTGACCACCAACACCATCAGCCACGACGGCAAACTTATACCCTAATTTATTAATAAAAGTTCCGACAAAATCTTGATTAGTTTTGCGTAACTTTCCGATATCAGATTTATAAGCAATTTTCATATTTCATCATGCTCCCAAATTAGTTTCCAGCATTAATTATAGCGAAATTTTATCATGCTTGAAATGTATAACTTCTCCTCATAGACTAGCTATGCTTTACAATTATAGCAAATTAGCACTAAAAAATGGTTGATTGCATAAACAATCAACCATTTCATAGTAAATATCGCAGTTATTTTTTTGGTGCTGCTGGTTTAGTTGGTTCCAATACTTCAACCTTAACATCGTCTTCTGTCTTAAAGGCGGCTTTGACATCTTCTGTCTTTGGTAAAGTTGCCTTATCAGCAACATCTTCAGCAGTTAAATCTAAGTCAATGTCATCATTTTCATCGTCAGTAGCCTCTTCATCTTTACCACTGAGTTTTTCTTTGACGTCACTAACTACACCTTGCGCTTTTTCCTTAGCTTTTTCAGCCAATTCTTGTGACTTAGCAACTAAATCACTATAGTGATCATCTTCATCTTTGCGCTTTTGAATTTGATCACGCATGTCTTCCACAATATCTGTAGCATAGTATGCATAATCAATGGCGCTATCACGCATACCATCGATTTTTTCACGTGCATCTTTAATTAATTTTTCTTGTTTTTGTGGTGTTAACGCCTTAAATGCGGCAAAAGCTGCTGCCCCACCAATTGCTAATCCAGTTAAAAGACCTAATTTTTTTCCCATATTTACTTCCTCCATTGACAAAAATTAACGTAATTTAGCTTACTTACTTTTTTTGTTTGTGCGGTGATTACGGTAACTTTGGAATGCTGATTTGGAAATCTTTGATGCGATTGCTAAGCCAGCAAAGCCCTTCGTATTAGCGCCCACGGTTGATACGCGCGTTGTTAAATTACGTGTTGCGTCATTCAAACTTGAAACTGATTCGCCTAAATCCCCAACCGCTTTAAATGCCGGGTCAATCGTCTTAACCTTACCATTAACATCAGTCAATAATTCATTAGCATTTGCTAAAATTTCTTCCACTTCCCGTGAAATTTGATCAACGTCCCCAGTTACGATACCAATACTTTTAGTTAGACGGAGTAAAAAGACACCAATAAATGCTACTAAGATTAAGAAAGCAATTGCCGCAATTAAACCCGCGATTTGCCCACCTGTCATATTGTTTCCTCCAAACCATTGTTATTATTAGAAGTTTAACATTGAATTTATAATGTTTCAATTAATTACATCAATTATCATCAATTCCTAGTCTTGATACTAATTAAACGATATTATAGTTGACCTCGTGTGTAGTTTGTCTATAATTATTACTGATTAAATAAAACAGAATAGGTTAATAATATGCTTGTCATTCATAGTTCAAAACTTTTAGGAACCCACGTTAAGGTGCCTAAAGATTTACAAATCCCCGCCGAAACACCCAATTTAATTAATTGGCATGCTGATTTTTTCATGTTAAATGGTAGTTTTTACTATATCTTGGTTAATGATGCTAATCCAGATGAAACCATCGCACTTTTTAGCCCCACTCCTCTACATTATAGTCAATTGGCGCAAAGTGCTGCCGAACGAATTGCCCGTTTTTATGCCCAAACGCAAAATAAAATGGCCTTTGATAACTTCCAAGCAAGTGCCAAAGAAATCATTATTCTTCCTGACACCAACAAGCAAAATTTTGTATTAGTGGAAGAAAAGATTAAAGCGCTTAAAAAGCAGTTAAAGGCGCAAGCTAAAGCTAATCCAGTACCATTACAATCAGCAGCCTCTGGTAGAGTTACACCAAATGTTGATAAGCATGCCCGTAAATTTTACGGTGGTTTAATGACCCATGCAGTCCACAAAAACACTAAAGGCCGTTAATAGTATTACCTTTACAGGCTATTTGTAAAGACAATAATAACCCCCTTGAAGCTAGCTTCAAGGGGGTTATTTAATGCACTTCTCGATTATGCCCGACCGTTTGTCACACTTACTTGCTAAGCTTGTTCACGATAAATAAAGCGTAACCCTTTCGGGTAGTAATTTTTCAACGTTTGGCCGACAACCTTGGCAAAACCAAACCCATTGCCATTGATAACAACCTGATACCAACCATTCCCATTTGTTGGTGCGCTTGCTAACATCACCGTATCCCCATGGACATATTTAACCCAATCTTCTTTGGTAATTGTCACATGGTGCTTAACTTCATTTGGTTGTAACGTAAGGCCCAATGCTAAGCTTGGCTCAAACCGATTTTTCTTAAACGTGCCAAGGTGTAAACCTGGCCGCACAACACTTAACTTTTTAACGGTTAACATGCCCGTTGGTAAGCAATATAATTGATCACCAAAAGTTAACAACGTGCCCTCAAGTGACGTTACTAAATTATCGTTTGCAAAGGCTTGCCATTGTTTAAGCTGGTCTGTCGTTAAATTTGATTGCTCAAGGGTTTGCTTCACTGGCTCAACATCTTGGGCACGCCATTTTAATTTAGCGACGAAATGCCCTTCACCATTGAAGTGATTTGGAAAAATCCGTGCCGTTTTACTTAGGTCTGGATTACCATTAGCCCATTCAGGGCGACCATCATCGATTCCGGCCGGTTTATCAATTGGTAAAATTGAAAATTCAGGATAAGTATCTAATAACCACGCAATCATCTGCTCATTTTCTTCTGGTGCAAACGTACATGTTGAGTAAATTAATTCTGCTTCGGGTTTTAGCATTTTTACGGCATCAGCTAGAATTTCCCGTTGTAAGCTCGCACATTTAGCTGGATAATCGGCATCCCAATATTGCATTGCATCGGGATCTTTACGAAACATTCCTTCACCTGAACACGGTGCATCGACGACAATTTTATCAAAAAATTGCGGTAGTTGCTTACTTAAGCGTGCTGGTGATTCATTGGTAACAACCGTATTTTTGGTCCCAAATCGTTCAATATTTTCTGCTAAAATTTGTGACCGCTTCTTAATAATTTCATTGGCCACTAGTAAGCCTGATTGTTGTAAATAACTTGCTAAGTGGGTTGCTTTACCGCCAGGAGCAGCTGAAAGATCCAAAACAAATTCATCGGGTTTGGGATGGGCCACCTCACCAACAAACATTGCACTCGGTTCTTGCGAATACACTAACCCTGCCGTGTGATCAATTGAATGCCCGTACACTTTACCAATATGGCCAAAGGGACTGTAATTAAGCCGACCGTCATCGGGAGTGTCCGCAAGCTCTTGATTCGCTTTTAACGGATTAATCCGATACGCCTTTTTAACTGGTGTATCAAAAGCCGCAAAAAAACTCGGCGCTTCATCTTTCAATAATGTTGTATATTTTTCAATAAAGGCAAGCGGTAATTCCATTCTGTTTCTCCTATTTTCCTAATGGTGTCTTTTTTAGTTTGCACATTTAATTAACTTAGAATATCATTAGAGTATTATTAATTTATTCTAACAAGAGGTAATTGCTATGCATGATGCGATTTTATTGTTGCAAAAAATCATCCAGATTCCCACAACAAATGATTATGAAGAGCGCGTGGCACTCTTAATTCAATCAACCTTAGCTCAACATAATATCCCTGCCAAAATAATTAACTATGCCCCTAATCGTAGTAATTTGATTGCTGAAATTGGTAATCCAGATGCTCCCAATGTCCTTGGTTTAACGGGCCATTTAGATGTTGTCTTACCTGGTAATCTTGCTGATTGGCATTATCCACCGTTTGCTGCTCAAATTGATGGTACGCGCCTGTATGGGCGTGGTGCAGCCGATATGAAATCGGGGGTCGTTGCGATGGTCTATGCCTTGATTGGGCTAGCATCCCATCAAGCTGATTTAAACGGGCGCGTTCGGCTTATTTTAACCATTGGTGAAGAAAATGGTGCCCAAGGAGCCCATCAATTAACTGCCCTCCATTACGCCGATGACTTAACTGGCTTAATTGTTGGTGAACCAACCGATGGCCAAATTGTCTACGCCCATAAAGGCTCTTTTAACTATACCGTCACTGCCAAAGGTAAACAAGTTCATTCATCAACCCCAGAATTGGGGATTAATGCTATTAATGGGCTTGTGGCCTTTGCTAATCGTGAAGCCCATCTCTTTGATGATGCTCCCGTGGATGAAGTTTTAGGTTCATTAGCCCATAGTATCACGGTTTTTCACGGTGGTGAACAAATTAATAATATTCCAGCTGACGCCTATTTACGTGGTAACATTCGGCCGATTCCAACATTTGATAATCAAGCCGTGACCCAACGATTAACAGATGCGGTTAATCAATTAAACACCGACCATGGTGCTCACTTGGAATTAGCCATTGATAACAGCTTTATGCCCGTCAAAACCGCTTTACAATCACCTTTAATTACTGCGGCCCAAACTGCTATTACTAAAATTTGGCAACATCCTAGTGACTTAACGGTATTTGCTGGGGCTACCGATGCTTCAGAGTTTGTCTTAGCCCCCAACCAATTTGAAACGATTCTCTTAGGACCAGGCCCATTTAGTATTGCCCACCAAGTTGATGAATATGTTGAACTATCACAATTTGAGGCGATGATTACCATCTATCAACAAATAGCCTATCAATTCTTACAATAAACGTTAATATAGAAAGGGACGAACTTAATTAAGTTCGTCCCTTTTTATATTAAATGAACTTAGCGTTAAGTACTTACTTAAACGTCTTTTTCGATAGCCGCTTGAACTTGAGCAAGCTTAGGAATTGATGGTAGTGCCCCAGCGCCTTGAACGGTAATTGATGACGCGCGATTTGAAAACTTAACGGCATCACCGATATTACTTAGATTCAATTCTAGTTGTGAAGCTAAGGTACCGATAAAAGTATCTCCAGCTGCCGTCGTATCAATGGCGTTAACCTTAAAGGCCGGTACGAAGCCTGCCCCATTAACCGTACTGTAGTATGCTCCTCGAGCACCGACAGTAATAATTAAATTTTGGACACCTAATTCACGGAATTTACGCGCATTCGCTTCCATTGAAGCCTCATCAGTTACTGCAATACCAGAAATAGTTTCGGCTTCCGTTTCATTAGGCACAATTAAATCTGTTAAACCAAGTAATTCTGGTTGGATATCAGTTTTGGCTGGTGCGGGATTAAGAATTGTAAAGACGCCATTTTGTTTTGCCATTTCAAAAGCTTTTAAAGTCACTTCTAATGGTGTTTCAAATTGGGCCACTAAGACATCACAATTAATAATGGCATCTTCGGCACTTTGAACATCCGCCACTGATAATGATTGGTTCGCCCCACCATGAATCAAAATCGTGTTGCTACCATCTTTTTCAAGCATGATAAATGCTGAACCAGTACCGATTTCTGCGTGTGTTTTAATATTTGTAATATCAACATTGTCTGCTTTCATCGCATCCAACATCATTTGACCATTTTGATCATTTCCAACGGCACCAACAAATGTAGTAGCTGCATTCATGCGTGCAGCCGCAATTGCTTGATTGGCACCCTTGCCACCAGGGGCTGTGGTGGCATCATACATTGCCATGGTTTCACCTTGCTTTGGTAACCGATCAATATGCATGATAGTATCAGCATTCAAACTACCTAATACTGTAATTTTACGTGTCATTCCTTGACCCCTCCGTATTAAAATAAACTTTATTTCAGCATACCATATATTCACGCTGGATTCCGCAAATATATTTACAACATCTTTTAATTTATTTCATCGATTAAAAGATTAAAGCATTCATTAAAATGGCCCATAATAGCATCGGGTGCCAATTCTAATTCAACTAACCCTAATTTTAAATAAGACTTGAGTAAATGCTTATAATCTTCTTGGCTATGGCGTAAATAACAATTCCACGCCATCGTCTTTAAGCCTAAATAGTGGTTATGCAGATTGCCATGCGGAAATTTACTCAATTTCTCGATATCAGCTGCTTCAATAACTACTAGGTGCATCCATTGTTCAATTTGGGCCAACCATAAAATACTATCTAAACCTTGGACATAATCATCTAAAAGTTTGTTTTGATCCACATTTAGGTTTTCATCCCAAAATTTAAACCAACCCGCAGTATCCGCCACGCGTCCTAAGCTAACATCCAAATTTTCGTAGCTTATTTTACGTAAATCATCACCCCGAAACCGCATCCCGCGGACATTGGGTAATTCTCGATGATATTGACGTGACAACCGTAATAATTCATTCGTATCTAACATCTTTAGATACTCCGTGGTTGTAAAACTTCGACTTTTACTTCATCCGCTACCATAGTTGGTTGGGCCGGTTGAATTTCTAAGACTTCACGATTTTCAAGGTACCACCGTTGAATGAATGGGAAATTAACTAAAACATTCAATAATGATGCCTTACCTTGAGCATCAAGGACTTCAAAATGCCAATATTTACTTAACTGGCGATTATCTTCACTTTGTAAGAACCGTAATTCTAACTCATCGGTCAATACTAAGCGGGCCCCAAAACCACTTTCAACTGGTTGCATTAAAACATTGGCTGGTGCCGATGCAATAAATAATTTATCTAGAATTTGACTTGGTAATTCCGCACTAACCGTTTGATAACGATATTCATTATTAGTTTCCAAGATACTGTAATCAATTTCAAATTCAAGATTTTTAGCCAAGATAGCCGCAAAGTCAAGTAAGACATTAATCACTTGATCACTTTCAGCCGGTAAAATCTGTGTCGTTGGTTGCACCATAAAGAAATCAATAATGTCTTTACTATTAAACGTCAACTTGCGGGCCGCAAAATCTAAATAAAAGAGCTGCTTATCAGATTCAATTTCCGTGAAATAAGCCCCACTGCGGGTTGCTTCACTAAATTGATAACGGACTTTAGTACCAGTTCCTGCTAAGAACACTCCTAATTCTTCATGATCGGGAGCACTCGCTAAGCTAAAATCAGTCACTTGGTTAATTTCTAGCAAGCGAGTGGTAAATAATAAAAACCAATCCGCAGTACTATATTGGTGTGGAAATTGAACTTGGTTAGAGCCAAGGCGCAACTTCATTAATCCTTGAATGGCCTGCAAAAGTTCACTGGGTGAAGTTGTTTGTAATACTGTACTTAAAAGTTCCGTAAATTCAAAGCCAGCTTGTAAACTTTGCTTGATTTCATTATTATAATTCGTCAAACTTTGGCTTGGTAAAACCCCAGCAGGTAAATTTGTTTGCTTACTCATAGTCGCCAAATGCCCCCTTTTCTTCCTTGGCAATCAAGGTTGCTAAATATGCGGTGTAAAGGTGAGCCACTGCGGTTTCAAAGGCTTCAAAATCACCAAATTTTTCCATGATACTCTTATGTTCATAACTTAAAATTGTGTCTTCTTTTGAATAGAATAAGATTTGATCATTATTTTCAATAATTTGGGTCCGCGCATTTTTAGCTTCTTCATCTTGAATTTGGAGTTCTTCAAGGTGTGCCACTAATTCATCACGTTGTTCTTTTAGCTTACCGTTAGCAAACAAGCCTTGACGGGCATTGGTAACTTCGTCAATTTGAGCTCGTAAACTACCTTTTTGCATATCACGTTGACTTTGGCCATCGACTAGTTGTTGTAAATGTTCATTTTGCTTAGTCAAGTTGGTAATTTTTTCAGTATTTAAGCGTTGGTTGTCCTTTGATAGCGCAACTGAATCGGTTAATTTTTGATATTCGGTCGTATCAAAAACAAATTTAACGTCCAAGACATCAAGATACCCAAAACTGCGGCGATCCCACCAATTTCCAAAGTAAATTTGGTAAACACCTTCATCAATTTCTTTGTAATAAAAGAATGGGAAGGCAACTGATAAATATGCAATTAATTTATTAGCAAGTAAGTGGCTTAATTGTGGTTTTAAATTGGCCACCATTTCTGCTAAATCATCATTGCTTTGGCCTGGTTGTTGTAACACTTGCGTTTGATATTTTTTACGCGCAAGTAATTCAAATACTAAGCGATCGTCTTGCACAAGAATCGCTTGTCGAAGATCAGATAAGTACCCTAGCTTCTCATCAAGTTTGCCGATTAACTCGGGATTTGTCGTTTTTGCATTTTCTACCATACTATTCACGCCCCATTTATATTGATAACTCTATTCTACCAATAATTCACTGATTTGTTCGTTTGAATGTAATAAATTTAGTAATTTTTCGCTGATTAATAGTTTTAATTCATTTAATCTTTAAAAATCACGGCTTAAACAAAAAAACCAAAGGAGCTAACTCCCTTGGTTTTTTAATAATATTTAAAATTACTTGAAACCATTCTTACGCAATTTAGCGGCTTCGGCAATGGCATCAGTTCCTGGTTCGATAATCACATCACCAGCTTCAATTTCTTCAAGTGCTTGACCAATTGATTTAACGGAATCAAAGTGATCTAAAGTTGGCTTAGCACCAGCTTCAAGTTCGTGAGCACGTTTTGAAGCTAATGAAATTAACTTGTAACGTGAATCAACATTTTCTAATAATTTATCAACAGATGGGTATAAAATCATCGTTCTAATTCTCCAATCATTTCTGTGTATTCTGGCATCACACGGTTAACGCTTAAGTGTTCGGCACGAATAATATCTTTGATTCGTTCAACTGCCAACGGTACTTCGTCGTTAACAACCGCGTAGTCATAATTTTGCATCATTTTAATTTCCGTGATTGCTGTTTCAATACGCTTATCAATCACTTCAATTGAATCGGTTCCCCGACCAACTAAACGGTTCTTTAATTCTTTTAAATCAGGTGGTGTTAAGAAAATATAAACCCCATCTGGCATCTTTTCACGAACTTGCATCGCTCCTTGAACTTCAATTTCTAAAAAGACGTCATAACCTTCATCAAGTGTTTGGTTAATGTATTTTAAAGGTGTGCCATAGTAGTTGTCAACGTATTGCGCATATTCTAACATGCCACCATTGGCAATCTCAGCCTCAAATTCTGCCTTTGTGACAAAGTAATAATCTTCGCCGTTTACTTCACCCTCACGTGGTTGTCGTGTGGTCATTGATACTGAATAAACAAAATCATTATCACCTTGTTCAAAAATTGCCTTACGGACTGTCCCCTTACCTACACCAGATGGTCCAGATAAGACGATTAACATGCCGCGTTTAACCATTACGCATATCCTCCAATAAAATTGTCAATTAACTAAATATATTAGATTATAATACCACATCAAATTTAACTTTACTATGTCAAACTGTTGACAATCGCTAGTAAGTCATCAACTTGGCAATATGTTTGTGCCAAATCACCTTGATTATCAATCACATAATCCGCCCGACGCCGCTTTTCATCGATACTAATCTGGGCGGCAATCCGTTGTTGGGCGGCCGTGAGTGATAAATTATCGCGTAACTTTAAGCGGGTCAACTGGACCTCAGGACTGACATAAACCACTACCACAAAATCAACCGTATGCTCATAGTGGGCTTCAAATAAAGTTGGCGCATCCAAGCAAACGAGTGCTGTGCCCGCTGCTTGGTAAGCCGTGATTTTTTGCATAATGGCCGTTCGAATTGCTGGATCCATCAATTCATTTAACAGCTTTAATTCATTAGCATCATTAAAGACAATCTCCCCCAACGCCCGGCGATTTAATGTCCCGGTTGGTAGTAAAATTTCAGATCCAAAATGGGCCACTAAATGGGCTAATAACGGTTTATCGGGTGCGACGACTTCACGGGCAACAATATCCGCATCAATAATTGGAATTCCTTTTTGGGCCAAATATTGACTTACCGTTGATTTTCCAGATGCAATCCCACCTGTTAATCCCATAATTTTCATTGGCAGCCTCATTAATTTCTACGCATGAATTTGTTGACATTGTGGACAATAAGTAGTTCCGCGTTGGGCAACTTTCATTTTTTGCATTAGCGTTCCACAGCGTAAGCATGGTTCACCATTGCGGCCATAGGCTTGTAATTCATTTTGAAACGCCCCGGCTTCACCAAACGCATTCGTATATGAGTGCACCGTCGTCCCATGATGCTCAATGGCGCGTTTAATTTCACTAATGATATTGGCCCGTAATTCCGTAATTTCTGCCAACGTCACTGTATTAACTGGTTGTTCCGGATGGATTTTACTTTGCCATAAAACTTCATCAACATAAATATTTCCCAATCCAGCGAGATTACTTTGATCGAGTAAAAACGGTTTAATAATTTTACGCGATTTAGCCATAATTTCCACTAAATATTCGGTCGTTAGGTCATCTTCAGTTGGTTCTGGGCCCATTTTTTTAATTCCAGGGACCAATTGATTTTCCATCCCCGTTGGTACGAATTGCATCCGGCCAAATTTACGCGTATCCAAGTACCATAAATCCGTATCATGATCTAAATGAAAGACCACACAAACATGTTTTTCAGGTGGGATGCCCGCTGGGACCGTATTGTATTTACCTTCCATCCGTAAATGACTAACCAAAGTATAATCACCACTTAAGCGAAAAAGTAAAAATTTCCCTCGGCGGTCAATATCTTCAATTGTCCGATTAGCAAGGGCTTTAATAATTGCTGGCACATCCCCTTCAATTGTTTTGGGCCATAATAATTCAACAGCTTTAATTTGTCGTTTTTGAACTAAGTGTAATAGTCCTCGTCGTACAGTTTCGACTTCTGGTAATTCAGGCATCTGGTATCCTCATTCATTTTTATTTTGCATCAAACCACGTTGGACCGTAATGACTTTCAACTTTTAATGGTACATCTAACGTAACCGCTGAATCCATGATTTTGGGAACTAATTGCTCCAAAGTAGCGATTTCACTAGTTGGTGCTTCAAAAATCAGTTCATCGTGCACTTGCAGTAACATTTTAGATTGTAAGCCACGTTCCTTTAAGGCTGCTTGCATATTAATCATCGCTAGTTTAATAATATCGGCCGCTGAACCTTGAATCGGCGTATTCATCGCTGTTCGTTCGGCAAAGCTCCGTAAATTAAACGTTTTTGCATTAATTTCTGGTAAATAGCGCCGGCGTTTTGACAACGTTTCTACATAGCCATTTAATTTAGCTTCCGCAACAACTTGTTCTAACCAAGCCGCCACACCGGGATATTGTTCAAAATACGTTGCAATCATCGTTTTAGCTTCAGCCCGGGAAACACCAATACTTTGACTCAACCCAAAATCTGAAATCCCATAAACAATCCCAAAGTTAACCGCTTTGGCCTTGCGCCGCATGTTTCCATCTACAACTTCATCCGGGGCTAAGCCAAAAATTCGTCGGGCCGTGGCCGCATGAATATCATCATCTTCTTTAAAAGCGGCTTGCAAGTGTTCATCACCGGTAATGTGGGCTAAAACCCGTAATTCAATTTGTGAATAATCGGCCCCAAAAATTTGCCAATCCGGATGACTGGGCACAAATGCTTGGCGAATTTTACGGCCTTCTTCTAAGCGAATTGGAATATTTTGTAAATTAGGATCAACTGATGATAACCGCCCCGTCTGCGTCAAAGTTTGCATATACCGGGTGTGAATTTTTGAATCTGTGCTATGAACCACCTTTAACAAACCTTCAATATAGGTTTGTTGTAACTTTGCAACTTGCCGATATTGCAAAATATCTTCGACAATCGGGGCTTCTGGTGCTAATTTTTCTAAAACATCAACCGCCGTTGAGTAACCCGTTTTCGTCTTTTTAATGACTGGTAGTTGCATTTTTTCAAATAAAATTTCCCCTAATTGTTTAGGTGATTGAATATTAAATTCTTGACCGGCTTGGCGATAAATCGCTTGTTCTAATTCACTTAACCGTTCAATTAACTTACTACCTTGCGCGCGTAATTGCTCAGTATCAACGGTAATCCCGGTGATTTCCATTTGAGCTAAAACATAGGTTAATGGTAATTCAATTGTTTCATATAATGGTAACTGTTCATGTTCAACTAGTTTTGCCGTTACTTTCGGTGCTAATTGATCAATGGCATGGACCTTATTCACTAAATGTTTAAATAAGATGTCATCATCCGTTGGAATCGCAAATTTAGCTCCCTTACCATAGACGACTTCATCACTTTCAATATCGTAATAATCAAATTGTTGAGCTAATTCACCAATATCATCAACATTCGTATTGGTATCAAGTAAGTAAGCAGCCAAAATAATGTCAACAGCCACATTTTGTAACTTAATGCCCAAACGATTTAATAACACAATCGTAGCTTTGGCGTTATAGACATTTTTCTTAATATTGGGGTTGGTTAATAACTCACTCACCGTTGGAATTAATAACCAATCGACACTGCGGGCTACAAAGTAACCTTGCGTCGCATTCCCAATGGCAAAGCCAACCATTTCACTAATGTGATAATTGGGGGACGTGGTTTCTAGATAAAAACTAATCTCACCCGCTAAATTAGCTACATCAGCTAAATTATCTTCAGTGATTGGTTGCATTTTAAGCGGTGGTTTATTTGCCGTGGCTGCTTTACCGGTCTGGCCATGACCAGCGGCATATAACTTAGCCAATTGTTGCTTAAAGTTAAGCATTTGATAGAACGGAACAATCCCTTCATAATCAGCTCCCCGATAATTAATATCCGCAATTCCCACTGGTAACTCAACATCAGTCCGAATACGGGCTAAATCTTGGGACATAAAGGCTTGTTCACGATCATTAATCAAATTATCTTTCATTTTTGATTGTTTCAATGAATCCACATTTTCATATAGCTTTTCTAATGTGCCCCATTCCTTTAATAGCTTAATGGCCGTAACCGGTCCAATTTTAGTTACACCAGGATAATTATCGGCCGTATCACCAGTAAGGGCCTTCATATCAACGACTTGTTCGGCAGTTAAACCATCATACTTCTCCATCACGGCAGCCGGATCAAAAGTTTCTAACTCTGAAACTCCTTTTTTAGTTACCAAGACCGTGATATTTTCATCAACTAACTGGAGTAAATCACGATCTCCAGTCACAATTGTAACCGCCAAGCCTTCTTTGGCCCCCACTTTAGCTAAGGTTCCAATAATATCATCAGCTTCATAGCCTGGTAATTCATAAGATGTTATCCCATGAAATTCAACCAATTGACGTAAATAAGGAAATTGTTCGACTAATTCCGGTGGCGTTGATTGACGACTGCCTTTATAAGAATCTAATTTCTCAGTTCGAAAGGTCGTTTTACCAGCATCCCAAGCAACTAGACAGTAATCTGGTTGCATCGGATCAACTAACGTATCCAGAAAGTTATTAAAAGCGACTAACGCATTCGTATGTAAGCCGTCTTGGTTTTTCATGCGATCTAATTGCGAATGCATGGCGTAAAAGGCCCGAAAGGCCAAGCTATTACCATCAATTAATAAAAGGGTTTTCTTCATATGCTCACTCCTTGTGTGCTTATTTAATTTTATTTGAGTGTGCGTTTAAAAAAATCAGCCGCAGTGGCCGCAATTTGAGCACTAGTAATTGTGTTGATTGGTAGTTTTTTAGGTAACGCATTAATTATTGTTTTACCATATTTTTTATTAACAATCCGGGCATCTAGGATAATAACCATGCCAATCGCATCCGGGGTGCGTAAAATTCGACCAATTCCCTGCCGTAAACGTAAAATTGCTTTGGGCAAACTCAAGTTATAAAACGGATTTCGATGTTGTTGCTCTAACCAATCATTTTGGGCTTGAATTAAGGGACTCTCGGGATTTTCAAAAGGTAACCGGGTAATAATCAGTAATTCAATTTCATCACTGGGCATATCAATCCCTTCCCAAAAGCCACCACTACCAAGTAAAATTACGTGTTCTTCGTCTTTAAACTTACGTAAAATCTTACTATTAGAACCACTCACTCCTTGGGCTAAGATCGTAAAATGATGTAATTCTGGCATCCCATGTAAGAGCTTAGTTACTTGTTCAATCGTCGCTAACGAATTAAACAAGATTAACGCTTTTTTTGAAACGCCCGTTAATAATTGTTTAATTTGGCGCGCTAAGTAATCACTATACATAAATTGATTAGTTTGCCGTGGATCTGGTGCATCACTAACTAAGACTAGTTGGGCTTGAGCTTCATATGGAAAATTATCTGCAAAACGTTTAACTTTGACATTATCCTTAACTAAATTCAATTGATCAAATACATATTGTGAGCGTGCGGAACTAAATAATGTCGCCCCAACAAATATCGGTGCTTGAAAGTACGGATACATTTTGTCAGTAAAGAACGCTTCCGTGTTAATTAGTGAGCTACTCAAAATAAGATTTGATGATTGATTTTGCGAATTACTGTTTAACCAAAAGACGCCTTTTTCGGGATCATTTAATACTTGCGCATGTAACGTCCAAAATACTTCTAATTGTTGTTCCAATAAATTGGCCTCTGCTTGAAAGGCCGCCATTTGTTCAAAATCATTAGCTAACCACCGTTGATTTTCTGTTTCAAAAATATTATTTAACCCGGCTAAGGCCAATTTTAAGTCGGTAACATCATTTTGTAAGCGGGTAATCAAATCGGTATGTTGGCCAAAAAATGTGGCCATTCCTTGGGAGCTAATCCGTTTTTCAAAGCCTAGTGGTGTCGTTACTAACTGCACGTTTAATAAAAAGTGACGATATAACAACATCAATAATTGATTTAAATTTTCCGCAATACCTTGGGTGGCACTACTAATTTTTTTGAGTAATTCATCATTACCAAGACTGCCACGGAAAATATCAAAAATATCGCGATTATGATTATTTAACAATAACCCTTGTAATTGGGTGATGCTCTTTAAAGCACTAGCAAATGAAAATTGGTTCCGTGAAACCGCTAAAACACTCGGTGCTAACTGATGGGCTTCATCGACAACTAAAAATGGTTGTTCAGTAAATTCATCAGCATGTTGGATTAAAAACGCATGATTGACAACTAACATATCAGCATTTTTAATTGCGGCTTGTTGCCGTTCATAAAAGGCCAATTCGCCAAACTCATTCACGTCATTTTTCGTTGTGTAAGCAATTTGTTGTCTAAAAAACGTGTTTGGATTACCAATTTGAATTTCATCCAAATCACCAGTTGTCGTCATCGTTAACCACACCACAATCCGCATTTTCAAAAATTGATCCGCATAATTAGACGCTTTACTAAATAAAATTTGGCGAAATTTGGTTAAATCAATATAATGTTGGCGCCCTTTGACCATGGTGGCTTGAATTTTAAACGGTAAGAACGGCGCTAACTTTTGGTCAATTACGTGCATAACTTGCTCTTGTAACAAAAATGTCGGCACGGATATGACCGTTTTACGACCCGTTTGACTTAAATAAGCAAATGGTAACAAGTATCCTAATGTTTTCCCCATCCCCGTGGGTGCTTCTAACATCATTGGGGAACTATTGGGATGGGCAAAATTATTGTAAATCAGGTTCATAAATTTTGCTTGTTCACCGCGATACTCAATGGCCCCTTTAAACAACTGTTCTTTGGCCCGTTGGGTATTAGGATAGCGTTTAGGTTGCGTGCGTTTAAAGGCCGTTTGATTTGCTTTAGTTAGTACTAAATCATTGGCAATAACTAAATGCGCGGCTAACTGATTAGCATTAGCTTGGCGTTCTGTCACCAGCGCATCAAAAAATATACTGGTTTGTCGCGGTAAAATATTAGCAAATTTTTGCAGAGTTTGGAGCGTTAATAATGGTAAGTCACGCGCGACTTGCCATAAGTCCATAAATAATCGTGCGGTGGCTTGCGCATCAGAGTCTGCGCGGTGCGGTTGTAAGTGCTTAATTGCTAAATATTGACTTAAATCAGCTAAGCGATAGCCTGGGGCCGTGGGATATAATATTTGTGCTAATGGTACCGTATCAATACCATCGATTTCTAAAGTTGGTAAGCCGACCCGTTTAAATTCTGCCACTAAAAATGGGAAATCAAAGTTAATATTATGGGCCACAAAAATGGTATCCTGTAAGAAATTCCATAAAGTTTGGGCGACATCACTAAATAAAGGCGCATCGTGAACATCTTTATTCGTAATCCCCGTTAATTGAATCACGGCTGGTGGAATCGCTGCTTCAGGGTTAATATTGGTGGCAAACGTTTGAATAATTTTATTGTTTTGCACAATAACCGCACCGATTTGAATAATTCGGGCACCGTCTTTTATATTTGTACCAGTTGTCTCAATATCGACAACGGCAAATTTTTGATTTTCTAATAACAAAACACTGCCTCTCCATCCTGAATTTCATTCCTAAGGTATAATTATAAATACATTTTATCAAAAAAAACATGAAACTTGGGTGAAAGCTTCCACAAAAAGTGGTTAGTTTTGCTGATATGCGATAAAATAATCTAGGATTATTTCTATAATGGATAGTAAATATTTAAAATATGCTTAGGACAGATAGAGCTAAGTAATGAAAGAAGAACTGAATTTATGTTAACAAAAGCAATTGGACAAAGTCATGCCAAAGCTATTTTGATGGGTGAACATTCCGTTGTTTACGGCGAACCAGCCATTGCAATTCCACTACTAAATATTAATATGATTGTCTCAATTATCATCCGACACGATCATCAACAAATTATCAAAAGCCGCTACTACAATGGTAGCCTCTCAGATTTGGCGGGGGCCTATGAAGGTGTCCGCCAACTAATTGTCTTTTTACTTGAGCAATTTAACGCTACTGATTTAGGCTTTGAATTAACGTTCAATAGTCAAATTCCGCAAGAACGCGGAATGGGTTCATCGGCCGCCACTTCAATTGCGGTTATTCGTGCTTTTTATGCCCTATTTGAAGAACCGCTTGATCGCAAAACGCTCTTGAAAATGGCCAATATTGAAGAATCAATTACCCACGGTTCTCCAAGTGGTATTGATACCGCCACTAGTAGTTCTGAAGATCCCATTTTCTTCATTAAAAATAAAGAAGTGACGCCCTTTAAAATTGACGTCCCTGGTTACTTAGTCATTTCAGACACTGGTATTATGGGTCAAACTGGGTTAGCTGTTAGTGCTGTGCGCCGCTTATTTGATGAAGAACCTTCAAAAACGCGCCGCTTAATTTCTGATTTAGGGGAAGCGGCTACTTCAGCTAAAACGGCCCTCCAAACGGGCGATTTAGTTGCGCTTGGTCAATTAATGACCAAAGCCCATGCCCATTTACGGACGCTTGGCGTCTCACATCCACACTTAGAGACCTTAGTCAAAACAGCCATTGAAAAAAATGCCTTAGGCGCTAAATTGACTGGTTCAGGGATTGGTGGGAGTATAATCGCTCTAGCTAAAGATTTAACGGATGCCCAACGCATTGCCGATGCCTTAAGTGCGGTCGGTGCCCAAGAATATTGGATTAGTCCCTTAGCTAGCCAAATGAATACGGAGCATCTTAATTAATGAATACACCAATTACGGCCCGCGCCCATACTAATATCGCCCTAATTAAATATTGGGGTAAAAAAAATGCAGAGTTAATTATTCCAACAACCAGTAGTTTATCGCTAACGCTTGATCAATTTTATACTGATACAACGGTGGTGTTTGATGAGCAATTAACGCATGATGAACTATCATTAAACGATACGCTAATTACTGATAATACCCTTACTAAGACAACAGCCTTTCTTGATTTGGTTCGCCAAATGGCCGGAATTGACACTTTTGCCCGCATTAACAGTATCAATCATGTGCCCACTGCCGCCGGCTTAGCTTCATCAGCTAGTGGTTTTGCCGCCTTAGCAGCTGCCAGTAGCAAAGCAGCGGGGCTTGATTTAGATCGCCAAGCCCTTTCACGCTTAGCCCGTCGTGGCTCTGGTTCAGCTTCGCGCTCAATTTTTGGTGGTTTTGCTGAATGGGTAGCTGGCGAAGATGATTTCACATCTTATGCGCATCCCATCCAAGAAAATGTTACAATGGATATTCAGATGTTAACAGTGGTCCTTGATGGTTCCCAAAAGAAAATTGGGAGCCGCCAAGGAATGCAACATGCGATTGCAACTTCCCCTTTTTATAATACGTGGGTCGCTGAATCGGCTGTTGACTTAGTCGCCATGAAACAAGCTATTGCAAATAATGATTTTCAAACGCTCGGTGAATTAGCTGAGCACAATGCCCTCCAAATGCATAGTTTGAATTTCACTGCCAAGCCCGCTTTCACCTACTTTAATGGGTATACTCTTAGCATTTTAAATCTCGTCCAAGACTTACGCCGCCAAGGTATTCAAGCTTATGCAACTATGGATGCCGGCCCAAACGTTAAGATTATTTCGCAAAGCGACGCAACGCAAGTTATTTGTGCGGCCATCAAAAACAATTTCCCAAACGCCGGGATTGAAGTTGCTAAACCCGGCCCTGGAATTAGTTATTTATAATAAGGAATAAAATATGCAAATCAAAGTACCTGGTAAACTCTATATCGGTGGTGAATATGCCGTCGTTGAACCTGGCCAATCGGCAATCTTGGTCGCAATTGACAAGTTTGTTTTTGCTGATATTAACCCCAGTGCAGTTGGTGAGATTCGTTCAACCCAATTGCCTGATGCCGTCATTAATTGGACGCGGGTTAATGATCAATTAATGATTCAAGTAGATTCTAATTTAGAATTCATTGCGGCGGCGCTGCAAATTACTTTTAATTATTTCAAAAAACACGCCTGGCCATTTGAAGACTTTAGCTTAGTTATTGATAGCCAACTTGACCATACTAATGGGCTCAAACTTGGCCTTGGTAGTTCAGCTGCGGTTACGGTTGCCGTTGTAAAAGCAATCTTAGCTTTTCATCACCGGAGTCTCCAAGCACTCGAAATTTACAAACTAGCAGCTTTAGCCCATTTCCAAGTCCAAGGTAACGGTTCATTAGGTGATATTGCCACTAGTGTCTACACTGGTTGGATTTCATATAATTCACCAGACCGTACATGGTTTAGCACCCAAACTGATGATTTACTTGATGCGTCATTAGTAGATGCCGAATGGCCTGAGCTAAATATCCAATCAATTCCCACGCCAACGAATTTAGAATTATTAGTTGGTTGGACTGGGTCACCTGCTAAAACTAAAAATCTCCTCAAAAAAGCTGCTTCATACACTGATGACTCCACTTATCGTGATTTCTTAGCGGGGTCTAACGCCGCGGTTTCGATGCTTTTAAATGGTTTATTAACCAATGAATTTGGTGATATTCAGCGTGGAATTGCCCTTAATCGTGAATTTTTACTCACATTAAGTACGCAAACTGATATTGAAATCGAAACGCCGTTACTCCGTACATTAGTTGAAATCGCCACAAATATGGGGGGCGCAGCTAAAACTTCCGGAGCCGGCTTTGGTGATAATGGTTTTACCTTAATCACCCCTGAAGCCAATCGTGAACAAATTATTGATAGTTGGCAAGCGGCTGGGATTACGCCATTGAGTTTACAACCGTATATTAGCCCAGCTAGTTTACTTGAAAGTGAGGAATAATTATGGAATCTGCCCATGCTCATCGTAAAGACGAACACTTAGCAATTACTGAAGCCAATATTCGTAAAGCCGGTCCGCAAGCTAACTTTACTGATTTACGGATTATCCATCACGGCCTCCCTGAACTAGCAGTTGCTGATACCGACATTAGTGTCCAATTACCTGATTTTAATTTACCGGTCCCCTTCTATATCGAAGCGATGACTGGTGGTTCATTACGAACTGGCCAAATCAATGCTCAATTAGCAAATGTCGCTAAAGAAACTAACTTAGCGATGGCCGTTGGAAGCCAATCAATTACCCTTAAAGATCCTACTTCTTACGCTTCATTTGAAGTCGTGCGACAAGTAAATCCAGATGGGTTTATTTTGGCAAATTTAGGTGCTGGTAGAAATGCTGCTGATGCCAAGTTTGCTGTTGACTTAATCCAGGCCAATGCCCTTGAAATTCACATTAATGTCGCCCAAGAAATTGTGATGCCTGAAGGTGATCGTGAATTTTATTGGTTAGATAACCTTGCCGAAATTGTGGCCGCTGTTGATGTCCCCGTGATTGTTAAGGAAGTTGGTTTTGGGATTAGTCAAACTACCCTAACCAAACTAGCAGCCATTGGGGTTAAATATGTCAATGTTGGTGGCCGTGGTGGGACTAACTTTGCGGCCATTGAGAACCAACGTAACCATGCGACTGATTATGACTTTATGCTTGATTGGGGGCAAACAACCCTTGAATCATTAATTGAGGGTCAATTAAGTTCGACTGATATCACCCTATTTGCAACGGGAGGTATTAATAATCCGCTTGATATTTTAAAAGCACAAATTATGGGGGCTAAAATGACTGGGGTCGCCGGCCATTTCTTGCATACATTGCTCACCGAAAAAGAAGTTGGTTTAACGAACGAAATTTTAACTTGGCAAACCCAATTACATGAACTTTACGCTCTCGTTGGGGCTAAAGATCAAACCGCGTTAACGAAGACTGAATATGTTTTAAGTCCTGAGTTAGCCAATTATCGTCACCAACGGCTTGGTAAATAAATTATCAATGCTGTGATTATCTAAATTATTATGAGGTGCTTATGCTTAATGCCCTAGTTGTCTACGCGACCATTACTGGTAATAATGAAGCGGTCGCTGATTTAATTATTGCCAATCTTCAGCAAAATAATATTAACGTTACTAAAAAAGAAATTTCACTCTGTGATGTGCAAACCTTACTTAATTTTGATATTGTTGTCTTAGTCCCATATACATACGACAATGGTGCTTTACCAGAAGAAGGATTAGATTTTTACGATGATTTAGCTTTAATTAAGCTCCCAGACGTTATCTATGGTGTGACAGGTTCGGGTGATTTATTCTATGAAGATGATTACTGTCTCGCTGTTGATGCCTTTGCGGCGGCCTTAGCTGCCACTGGTGCCACGCAAGGTGTTAGCAATCTCAAACTTAACTTATATCCAGATGATATGGCTAAAGAACAAATCCAAGCCTTTGTTAAGCAATTGCTTGTCACTACGACCAACCAATAACATAATAAAAACCGAGATGCGAATCCGCATCTCGGTTTTTATTTACGTGCCAATTTTAATAATAATTGCAAAAATAATTTTTATTGAAAGTACTAATTATGCATGTTCACGGCGTAAGCGGCCAAACCATGCTTGAAAACGTGTCTCGCCATTAGCTGGTCGTACCTTGACGCGCCCTTTTTTACGAGCTTGACGCGCATATCCAACCGCATCAGAGTACTTTTGTAACTTTCCTAATTCAAATTCATCGCCATTATTAACCGCGATTACTGAATAGAAATATAAATCTTCTGGACGAATAAATACTTCGCCATCTTCAGTAATGGTACTTGCCATTAATGTAATCTTTTTTAGCGTATATTCATCTGAGTTGGTTGACCTAATGTGACCATTATCATCTTTATATCTTCGTTTATATGTCCCTACAAAGCCCCGCAACTGAATCTTTGAACCGCGCTGCAGTTTCATCCCTACTAAGTAGTGATAGAATTCAGGATTGGTTTTTAACCACAAATGCGTCGAAATAAAATGCCCATTATTATCATGGACATCTTCAACTAAAATCCGTTTTTGCTTATCAATCACTCGATAAACACCCGTAACTTCAATTTCTTCACCAAATAACTCTGACAGATAAAGTCTAACTTTGTATTTTTCCCGCGTAACGACCAAAATACTATTCTCCTTTTTATGACTATTACCCTATTTTAATGGTGATTTATAAAATTTAAAAGAATTATTTTCAAAAAACAAAAATAATTTAATATTCATTTTATTTACCCAGTTTGATATTGGTAAATTTATTTTTCAGCGAGTAAAACTTGCATATCTGTTGGCAATGGCGCTTTAAATTCCAAGGGTTGATTAGTAAAGGGATCTTCAAAACTTAAATAAAAGGCGTGTAATGCTTGTCGAGTAATCCCCCGATCAAGTGGACCACCATAAATATCATCCCCTAATAACGGAAAGCCCAAATGGCTAAAGTGCACGCGAATTTGGTGCGTCCGCCCGGTATGCAATTGAATCCGTGCTAAAGTGGCCTCAGGGGTCCGTCCTTCTACCCAATATTCAGTTTGGGATGCCCGCCCATCTTCACGAACCTCGCGACGAATAAAATCATCATCCATCCGGCCAATGGGGGCATCAATCATTGCGTGGTCTTCAGGTAATACCCCTGTAACCACCGCATAATATTGTTTATTCATCGTATGGGCTTGTAATTGTTTATCCATCATCGCATGTGCAAAACGGTGCTTAGCAATTAATACCAAGCCAGAAGTAAAGCGGTCAAGTCGGGTTACCACGTGAGGAACTAAATCCGTTGCGCCTTGTTGTTTCAAATAACCCTTAACCCGATTAACCAACGTATCTTCACGATCAGCGCGACCAGGAACGGTCGTCATTCCGGCTGGTTTATTGACAATTAAAAAATTACTGTCTTCATAAATCACATCAAGTGCACCATAACTAGTCGCAACGATATCGTTATCCACTTCTGGTGGCATAATAATCGTTACTTCATCACCATTTTTTAAAAAATCAACAGTGCGACCGTGCACCCCATTAATGAGAATATCCCCACCATTATGCTTAATCTGTGAAAACATTCGGTGACTAACCCCATGCGTACCTAAAAACGATTTTACTTTTTGTTCAATATCGTTATCTTTTTTCCATGTAAATTCCATTAAATTTTTCCTATTACTTCTATTCCTTTAAATGACCAATGAATGATTCATTCACCCGCCGCCAAAATTGCATATGCCGATATTCTGCAAATGCGATTCGATGTGGTGCAATCCGATACGAAATTTCTTTGACGGCATGCGAATTAATTAACCCTTGATCATACGTTAAAATTAACCCGTCCGCATCTTGCGGCACAATTTTAATTATTTCATCTGGTGCTGTCACAAGTGGTGACCCTAATGTTCGATAAACTTGATTGTTAATTGATGCTAATTCAGCTAATTGTAACGCGGCTAAGCTAGGGTGTAACACCGCCCCACCAATGGCTTTATTGTAGGCCGTTGAGCCGGTTGGCGTACTAATTGCCATGCCATCACCACGAAAGCGTTCAAACCATTGATCGCCTAAATATACATCCGCAACGACCGTTCCTGAAACACGTTTGACCATACTTTCATTTAACGCTAATTTAACTTCCGTTGAACCATCAACATAAGTGACGGTGGTCTCTAAAATTGGATATTCCACTCGTTCCTGTTTATCGTTAATCAATGAGGCTATCAAGTCATCAATTTCATATTCACGCCAGTCAGTATAAAAACCTAAATGACCGGTATGTAATCCGACAAACCGGAGCGTACTTAGTTGGGTTTGGTACTTTTGAAAAGCCCCTAACAATGTTCCATCGCCACCAATACTAATTAGAACTTCTGGATGGTCATTATCAATCGGGATATTTTTGGCAATTAGCGCGTTGGTCAGATTTTTTGCAACACGTTGCGACCGCGCACTATTATTTGCATATAAACCAACTCGCATAAAATCCCCCTTTTATTCCACTTTATTAGCTTGAATTTCTTTACGAATTTGGGCCAACTCTTCATCAATTTGGTAGGCTTGGGCTGCTAAAGTCCGAAGATGTTCACTTACTTCTTCGGTAAAACCATCATTATTTTTATATTTTAAAGAGTGTTCAATCGTAGCCCAAAAATTCATTGCCATCGTGCGCACTTGAATTTCCGCTAAAATCTTCTTTTCACCAGTTACCAATTGGACTGGATACTCAATCACAATATGATACGAGCGGTACCCTGATGGCTTGGCGTTCGTCACATAATCACGTTCTTCTAAAATTTTCATATCTGTTCGTTGTCGTAAAATATGTACAATTTGATATATATCATCCACAAATTGTGTCATAATGCGCAAACCGGCAATATCTTGTAAATCTTGCTCAATGCGTTCTTCATCGACATGCCGTCGGACTAACTTTTCTTTAATACTTGCAGCTGGTTTAACCCGTCCGGTCACAAACTCAATAGGCGTTTGCTGATCTAATTGATCAAATTGTGGCCGTAACCCCCGTAATTTGACCTTCAATTCAGCAACAGCTTGTTCATATGGTAATAAAAAACTTTCCCAATCTTGAATCATGGCAAGCCTCCAATTCGTCTACTTAAAATTCCATTCTTAAATTATAGCACTCTAATCCCCGTTTTTTATCGGTAAACTTACCATTCTGAACAAAAAATTCTAATTAAGAGACTAATCAATAGCGTATTGTAACTTTCAGTGCTAAACTATGGTTTGAACTTAAACAAGAAATAACAAACACACAAGGCCCCCTTTTTTATCGCCTTGTCACCTTGTCAAAGGAGGTTCCCCCTTTTGTTAGAAGTCTTTCATTTTATTACCCCCCTGCAATTTGAAAGTTTTCAAGCACAAAAAGCACTTACTCAAGTACTAAAATCGCTCAATACTAAATCTTCTTATCACATTTTGCCACTAATTAATTTAGCAACAATGGATGAAACGTATCGCCAAGGTATTGAGTCTAATACACACACACCTTCACAGGTTGATTATGCAATTAGTCTTGATTATGTCGCTGTGCTTTCTCAAGGGCGTAGTTTAGCCCGTAAATTTTTATATGCCATGCAGGACCAAATTTTAGTACGGCAAAATGCCTATTCTCGTACGATGGTAACCAAAATCCTTACCGACATTGGTGCTGATATGCCACTCTTCGCAGAAGAACGGCTCATCGCGAATCCTGCGATGCTATTAACTAAAAATCAACAATTTGCCAACCAGTATAAGATTACTAAGAATCCGACTGCAATTATTTTTGATAGTAATAATAATGAAAGTGGCCTTATCATTGAAAATTTTAGTACCACTAATTTAGATGAGGTGTTAAATCAATATCTTAATAAGCAACACACGTCATTACCACCATATTTAGTTTTACATCGTTAATCATGAATAAAAAAAGACGCCAAACGGCGTCTTTTTTTATTTATGATGCTTCTTTTTACGTTTTTTAAAATACGTGGTTGCCCAAAAATATAAACTCGCTAACGCCACAATCACTAAACCAAAGAACAAAGTAAAACTTTGATTAAAGTAACTCTCTGGTAAAGCATTAATAATTGGATCTTGCACCGGATAAAAAATCCAATCATTATTGCGGAATAATATTTTATGAAAGGCAATAAAAAATTGATTAAACTGCATTATCATCAATGCTAATAAGATAAAGATGCCGGCAAAAACGGCTTGTAATGGCCATAATAACCGCCATTGTTCTTGCTGCCGGTGTAATTTTTTAATAAATAATCCACTTGGCCAAATTGTTACCAATAATACTAGATAATTAATTAAAAATAAGTGCTTTACTTCCCGAAAATGTTCTAATCCATCCTTTGAGTCAGTAAAATTACTCATTTTTAATTCCGTAATCCACGGTAAATTTAAATACGCCATTAATTGGTGAAAATTATGCATCATCATCTGCGGTGATAGATTAACTAAAGGTAAAAAATTACCGTAAAGCACATTAAGATAATACAACCACGTACTATTAATGGTAATTGTAATCGCCAATGAGATAATACAAAGCAATAAACTAATAAAAGCTACCCAAAATTTAAACTTGCCAATCATTTAAGTTTTTCACCTCGTAGGTTGGCGCTTGGCCTTGCTGGGCAACTTGCATCTTAGTACTAATTCCGGTATACGTCATTAAAGTGTCCACATGCGCATTTATCCCCGCCATAATATCAGTAAAATAGTTATCACCGACAATCAAAGTATCCGTTACCCCAGTTCCCAACCGTTGCCGTGCTAAATCAACAATTTGTGGACTTGGTTTACCAATTTCAATTGGCTGGACTTGCGTAGCCGTTGTCACTAATGCATTTAACGAGCCCGCACCGGGAATCAGGCCGCGTTCGGTGGGGATATTAGTATCTAAATTAGTCGCAATATATGTGGCCCCCTTCTGAATCGCTAGCGTTGCTTTGGCAAACATCTCATAATTAGCATGCGTATCCATACCAACTACGACCACTTCTGGCTGCTCATCAGTTAGCGTAAATCCTACGCTAGTTAAGGCCGTTTTTAAGCCAATTTCACCAATGACATATATTCGCGTCCCCACTGGCATGGCCAACGTATCCCGTAAATAATCAGCGGTCGCCATGGCTGATGTATATACTTGCTTAGCTGTGGTTGGTATCGCATGGACGGTCGTTAAAAATTCAGCGACCATTTCTGGTGTCCGCGTCGAATTATTCGTTAAAAATAAATATTGACGGTCATGTGCGTTAAGCCGCTTAATAAATTCTTGCGCCCCGGCAATTTTGTTAGTTCCTTGATAAATTGTCCCATCAAGATCAATTAAATAACCTGCGTATTTTTTTAGCATCGCTTGCCATTCCTACTATTTTTCATTTTTCTGTTGGATTGTAAAGTGGCGTTTCCGTTGATTAGGCTTTTTGGTACTTGCACTCATGCTACCATCAGGCTTTTTAACCCCTTTACCGTCGTTAATCGGTTTTTTAACTTCCTTAACTTCGGCCCGTTGATTATTGGGATTAGGCCGCCGTCGCCGTTTGTTCGTTGGTGTCTCACCGGTATTACGATCGCGATTATTATTTTGCCCGGTTGCATTTTTAAGATTAGCATTTTTGGAATTACTATTTTGGGGATTAGTATTTTTCGGATTGTTTTTACTAGTAGCATTTCCACGCGGGCCATTGTTCTTGCGTGAATTGGTTTTTGAAGCGTTACTTTCTTTATTGACGGACGTTTCTTCACCATGACTACTGCGATTATTCCGCTTACGACGACGGTTATTAGTACCTGAACCGGCTAATTCAAAGTCGGTTTTACTGGCAACTGGATTTTGATTTTGAATCACAAAATACGGTGCCCCAAAATTCATGTATTCCAATAAATAATCTTCAAAAGCATCAATTGAATTAATCTTCGTCATGTTATTGTTTTCAGATGCATAAAAACCCTTCAACCGTAACTGATCAGCGGCAATATCACCAACAATATAATCATACTTTGTTAAAATATCGCTAAAGCGGGCCTTAAATTTTAGCTCATCAAAAGCATCCCGATAATTCCGTAATATCGTCATCGGTAAGCCGTTAACAATAAATTCGTTGGTACCCGTATTTTTAAATTCCGTTGTCGCAGCACGCTCTGAAACTTGTGCTTCTGCTTTAATTTTTAATGATTCTCGATCCACTATTGTTCCTCACTTCACTGGGAAGTTTTGCGTTAAATAATCCGCAAAGTCTTCACGTAACATTTTCTGCATAATAATTTGATTTTCACCAACTAAATCAATGGTTGGGAAAAACGGTAAATATTTATAATAATCTAAACTAACAAATTCATATTGCTTTTGATCATCGATTAATTGATTTTGATAAGTTAACTGACCTTTATGGATATCAATTGCCATTTGTCGAAGTTGTAAATCACCAAAAACTTTCCCGCGAAAGCCGAGACCGACCATTGCAAATGAACTAACAAATTCGGCATTTTTATGAATTTCTTGGAGCAACCGTTTCAATTCTTTACCCTTTAATAGCGTCCGCATAACGTACATTTGGTGCGGTAAGATAGCTAATAAATCTGCCTTGGTTACAATTCCGGCTGGTAAATCTGCCAATACTAACCCGGTGGACAGCATGGCTGCCTCGACACCAGTTTTGTTAGTTAACATCGCAAACAAAGCATCCATAAAAGTATTATCAGCTTGCCGTAATGGGCTAGGTAATTCGGCGACTGTAGCCGCCCGCAATTGATTTAAGCCCGCATCTAGTAAACTTTGAATTTCATCAACATCACCTGTTTCGTCTGGTAATTCAGCGGTCGTAACTAACCGCGCCACTTTACTAACGATTTTATGATTTTCAAGGGTTAAACTAATTTTCCCAATGTAGCGACCCCACTTACCAGCCGCTGCTAATAAGGTGTTATTAACCATTTCACCCCGTTCAAGGCGGTGATGGGTATGGGCACCAATAATTACATCGAGCATCGGAAACATTTTAGCTAAGCGGCGATCTTCGGGTAACCCTAAGTGCGACAATAAAATTATCACATCGGCCTGGACGCTAATTTCCGGTAAAATTGCTGCTAATATTGGGGCCACTTCACCAATCCCCCATTCACGTAACGGATATGCTTCGACAAAGGGGGCAGTCATACCAATCATGGCAACTTTGGTTCCATCAGGCATCACTTTATAAACCACTTCTTGACACCACGATGGTCGGTCATCTGAACGTAAATCTTTAATATTGGCAACTGTTACCGGGAAATTTGCATCATTATACAAATTTTGTAACTTATCATGTTGCAAACTTAACCCTTCATTATTCCCAATCGTAACTGCATCATACCCGATTTGATTTAACAGCTTAACATTCGCCCGACCAGCGGTTGCTTCGGTCAGTGGGTGCACCAAATCCATGGCATCGCCAATATCAACGGTTAAGACCCCATTATCACCAAAACCTAAAATTGCTTTTTGCCCTGTTAAATACCGACGAATTTTAGGCCAGTTTTCAAAATGCGAATGTAAATCATTTGTATGCATAATTGTGATGATGCTTTGTTCTGCCATGAAGCCGCCTCCAAGATTGATATTTACTATTATAACAGACAAACTAGTTGTTTGTTCTTTATCATTTTTTTCGTATATTTAAATAAATGTTTGAATTGGAACTTTTAATTTTATTGTAAATAAGATAGAATAACCTAGTGCGATGCACAAATACACAGGGTAGAATATTGCGCGTTAAGTGTTGTGGAAACGGAATGTGAGCCACAAACGAAGGATTTTTCCGCGGTGCAATATTCGCATTCACTGTATTTTTCTTATATAGTGAAACCCTCCCAATTTTAGGAGGTTTTCAACATGAAAACATTGACGTTTGGATATACGAAATTATCCACCAAAGCAATTGCACTATTAGGTATTTTATGTGCCTTACAACTTATCATTAGTCGATTTACTTTTGGGACTAGTTTCCTTAAAATCGCCTTTACCTTTATTGTAATCACTTTGATTGCTAAATGGTTTGGTCCGGTTTGGGGAACTTTAGTTGCCATTATTAACGACTACCTAGGGACATTGATCCAAGGTAGCCCTTTCTTCATCGGCTTTACGCTTTCAGCCATCATGGCGATGTTAATTTATGGGACCTTTTTTTATGGTCAAACCCACGTTAGCTGGTGGCGCGTAATTATCGCTAATTTTTTAGTTCTTTTAATTTCAGATGCTTTTTTAAATACGGCATCATTAATTATGATCTATCATTACACTGGGCATGCAGCAATTCAACTGATTGAATTACGTTGCTTTAAAGAACTAATCATGTGGGTCATCGAAGCCCCTATTATTTACTTCATTATTAATAACCCGCAGCTTGAAAAGCTCCGTCAGCAAGCGCTTGGATAACTAAAATTTGAATAAACTAAAACGCCGAACGAATTATTTTCGCTCGGCGTTTTTTTATTGCTTTAAGGGCGAAAGACACGGTTTTTCAAAGCCGTGATGAAAGCCCATATCTTCAAATTATTTTTCCTTATAGTTCAGATTAAATATGTTATAATCTGCCTATTCAAAGTAAAGGAATTGACGAAATCATGCTTAACTTAACATCAACAACGGAATATGTCTACGTCCGTCACTATCGTATCGTAACTACCCCAGCGTTGATGTTAAAGCATCAGCATGGGTTACACGTTCAAAATAAATTGCATAACTATGCCGTTAAATATTTGGAAAAAACATACGGACGTAAACACGTGTTACGCCCTTTCCCCAGAACTTTAACCGCTAAACAGTTTTTAGTTGCAGAAATCGCTCAAAAATTTGCTAAAGATTGTTATGACTTAGATCGTTGGCAAGCTAATAAAATTGGCTTGCACTCGCAAGGAGCACGGTTGTTTTTGCTGACATTACTAACTAATTTTAGCCAGTACCGCAAAACCTTGTTTAAAGCTTTTAAAATGAGTAGCCAAGAAAAGAGCGACTATAAAAATAATGAACATGGTAACAACACAAAGCATAGGTCGTGGTATCGTAAAGGTTCACTCAACTTCTTACGTAAAAACAACTCCTACAAAACGATTTCATTGCCGGATAACAAGCAAATTAAAGTGGTTTCAAACCACGGTATTAAGATACAAGATTTTGGGGTACTACAAGTTGTTGAAAATATTAAAAACCTTGCTAATAAAACGATTGTGATTTCTAAATTAAAGCTAAAAGGCAATGGACACTACGAATTACAATTAGTGATTCGTGAACAAGTTACGCGTAAGCAACCTAATAGCAAAATCGGCGTTGATTGGAATATGAAAGATAATAAAATTTTTCATACTTCAGTGGATCAAACGTATTATCTTGCCACTGCGATTGCAGACCAAGCAGATTATTTAGAAGCCCAAATTAATACTTTAAAATCCAGACGCGACAAACTGATTTGGTTGGGGGTCACTAGCCAACGGTTGATTAAGCTAAATCAGCAGATTAAATATTTAAATATTAAACGGACCAATATCTTGGATGAAGCTTATAAAAAATTAGCACGGGCGCTGTTCCAAGCTACCGATTTAGTTGTTGTTGAACAACTCGATAGTAAGGAAATGCGGGCCGTAAAACGAACTAATACGGGGTTAAACCGAAAACTCGCAAAAATCAAACCGTATCGGCTCATGGAATTAATTGAAATGCGAGCCAATAAAACTGGTAAAACGCTAGTTAAAGTTGATAGCTACAAGACTTCACAAGTCGAATATGGTACTGAATTTGAAGAAAAGCATTCTGTTACAGTCCGTGAATGGGTATCTAAATACACTGGTAATATGATTTCACGAGATTTAAATGCCGCTAAAAATATTTTGGCATGGGGCTTATCTCCAGAAAAACACATCAAATTAAAAGACTACCCAGCAATTAAGCCAAGTAGTCTGGTTGCAATAAACTAGTTTTAAGATAGGCGAGACAGAACCTAGTCGTCTTGAAAGGCTTTGAGGACGGATATGTGCGTATCACTTTGAGCGTGCAAAACAAGTGCGATATATCCAACGAGTTCCAATGTGGAAACCACTCGCGAGAGTGCATTGCCTAAACGTTTTCAATTAAAAATTGAAGCTCGTTCATGCATGGACGAGTGGTTCACATTGCTAACTAGTTAAGTCCATAAACTTTACGATAAATTTTAGTTTGTAATGCCAACCAATATTGTGGATTCAAACTTTCACCAGTAGCATCTTCTAAGATGGCTTGGGGTGTTTTAGACGCTCCATATTGCCAAATATATTCCTTTCGCCAGTTAAAGATTGGTGTATAATCTTGACTGGCAAAAATAGCTGGTAAATCCAAATCTTGTTCCATCTTATTAAAGAATTGGGCGGCATACAAGTGACCCAAGGCATAACTTGGGAAGTAGCCAAAATCCCCACCAGCCCAGTGAATATCTTGTAAAATTCCGACTAAATCATTTTCAGGTTCAATACCAAGGTACTCTAAATATTTAGCATTCCAAAGCGCTGGTAAATCATTAACATCGACATTATCATTAAAAATCGCTTTTTCAATTTCATACCGAATAATAATGTGTAATGGATAAGTTAATGGATCGGCTTCGGTTCGAATTAACGTTGGCTTGGTAACCATCCAAGCACGATAGAATGTATCAAAATCAATATCAGCAAAGGTTGCACCAGTATAAGCTTGTAAGCGAGGATATTCATTACGCCAGAAATCTTCTGAACGGCCCATCATCACTTCATTAAATAATGATTGGGATTCATGGATACTCATAGCAAGATCTTTTTCAAACGGCGTGTAATCAAATTCGGGGCTAATATTTTGTTCAAATAATCCATGACCAGCTTCGTGTAAAATTCCTAATACCGCCATTTGGAAGTCATGTTCATCCCATCGGGTTGTAATCCGGGCATCGTTACGATTCATTGCTTCCATAAAGGGATGAATCGTATCATCAAGCCGGCCCTTCTTCAATGAATAACCTAATTTTTGAGCTAATTCCATTGAAAAATCACTTTGATTTTGTTTTGAAACAAAGCGACTAAGAATCTGATTGTCAGGCGCTTCACCAAGGGCTAATTGGGCTTGTAATTCGCTTAAGCCGGCCTTTACCTCACCAAAAACTTGATCAAGTTTAGCCACAGTTAAACCTGGTTCATATTGATCTAGTAAAACATCATATGGGGTTGCCGCACTACCTTGATCCCAAAGACCAATAAATTGTTTTTTGTACGCAATAATTTGGGCTAAGTATGGGGCAAAAATTGCAAAATCTTTGGCTTCGCGTGCCTTAGTCCAAGCATCTTGGGCTAAGGAAGTAATTTTTTGATATTCAATAAAATCTTTAGCCGGAATTTTGGCATTTAAATCATATTTCTTACGTTCATGAATTACTAGTTGTTGCCCTAAGTCTGAAAGTTCAGTTGGATGTGCTTCAAAGTACGTTAACATATCCGCATATTCAGACCCAGTTTGGAGTTCAAAGCTTTTTCCAGCTAGGTAACTTAATAATTCAGCCCGAAATGGTGCGGCATCTTCAGGCATGCCTGTCAATGAATCCCATCCCAAAAGGGCTTGGTTTTCTTCTAATAATGAAATTTCTTTTAAAACTGCGCGCAGGTCAGCTTCCGTATATTTTCCCACAATACTTCCTCACTTTTAAATTAAGATATTCTCATTTTATCATATTTAGTCACAAAAAAAGCATGCAATTATGCATGCTTTTTTAATTATTTGTTTTTAAGTGCTTCAACGTCACGAGCAATCATTAATTCTTCGTTAGTAGGAATCAAGAATGCTTTAACAGTTGAGTCGTCAGTTGAAATTTCACGTTCAACACCACGGACGTTGTTCTTTTCAGCGTCAATCGCCACGTTGAAGAAGGCCAAGCGTTCAGTAATTGCTTCACGCACGTTAGCTGCGTTTTCACCGATACCGGCAGTAAAGGTAATCGCATCAACGCCACCCATTTCAGCAATGTATTGACCAACATATTTAACAACACTATTAATAAACATATCGATTGCTAAAGCAGCGTGGTCGTTAGTATCAACAACGTCTTCTAAATCACGCATATCTGATGAAATTGTTGAAACTCCAAGTAAACCTGATTTAGAGTTAAGGATTTTCAACATTTCTTCATTTGATAAGCCTTCGTGTTCTTGGATGTAGTAAACCAATGATGGATCAACATCCCCTGAACGAGTAGCCATTGTAACCCCAGCAAGTGGTGTGAAGCCCATTGAAGTATCAAATGACTTACCGTCTTTAACGGCTGTAATTGAAGCACCGGCACCAAGGTGTAAAGTGATAATCTTCAAATCTTCAAGTGGTTTACCCATCAAAGCAGCTGTCCGTTCGGCAACGTAACGGTGTGAAGTACCGTGAGCACCATACTTACGAGCACCGTAACGTGTGTAGTATTGGTATGGTAAGGCGTATAAGTAGTTAACCTTTGGCATTGTTTGGTGGAATGCAGTATCAAAGACCGCAACAGAAACGGCGTTTGGTAAAAGCTTCTTGAAAACACGAATTCCCATGGCGTTAGCTGGGTTGTGTAATGGTGCATAATCTGCTAAACGATCAATTTTTGACAATACTTCATCATCAACAACAACTGAATGGTTAAACCATTCCCCACCGGCAACGACCCGGTGACCAACACCAGTGATGTCTTCGAAGTCTGCAATAATATTTAAGTCCAAAAGTGCATCCAAAATCTTTTTGATTGCAACTTCGTGATCTTCAATATCTTCAACTGTTTCAAACTTTTGACCGTCACCATATTTAACAGTTACGATTGAATCGTTTAAACCAATTCGTTCCACTTGTCCTTTTGCGATAACTTCTTCAGCAGGCATTTCAAGTAATTGAAATTTTAAAGATGATGAACCTGCGTTTACTGCCATTGTTTTTGCCATTTTTACGGCTCCTTTTATTTTGTGATAATTTATAACGTAGTAATCCATTGATCAAGTTCAATGAAAAACTGCGGTAATGCCTCTTTTGATTTCAAAGCGGGGACTTGCGCCAACAAAACTTGTTCTACTTGTTGGGCATGACCACCATGCCGTTGCACAATTAACAGTGCTTTAGCTGCTTTTTCATTTTTAAATGTTGATGGGGCAAACTTAATAATCCCTTGGACATAAACTGCTTGTGTAAGCGCGCCTAAGAAATCAACTGTGGTCGTCGTTTCTAAGATATTACTTGGCACGACATACACTGCGACCCCCGCCGGTTTTAAAGCTTGGTTTGCCGCACTGATAATTTGATTATCAGCACCAACCGTTTCAAGATGATGCACAACGGGAATATCAGCAACGACAAAATCAGCTGCTGGTAATTCAACTTCCCGAGCATCCCCTTCAATTAAGTTACCATTGATGTGTTGTAAATCAAAGCTAATGCCAGTTAAGGCTAACAAGGTATCATCAATTTCTACCCCGGTTACATTACCTAACTGATTATTTGCTTTTAAATAATTAGCAACCATTGCCAATAAATTCCCGATCCCAACAGTTGGGTCGAGTATATCAACTTTAACACCTGGTTTAACCATTTTAGCAACGATATACGCCACTAAAGTCGCAATTGAATCTGGTGTTTGATGGTGCGTAGCCTGAATATTATCGACTTGTACAGCTCGTAGATAAGCTAACCCAATCCCACGCCGAATCTCATCATCACTATACTTTGCTAAATTTATGCCATTGAGTAAAGTTTTTAACCGTGTTGCAACATTCGCCGATGGCTGATCATTTTCAACTTGGATGTTTTTTTGTAAAACATCTTCACAAATTTCAATTAACGCTTCAAGATATGAGCTATCTAAATCTTCTGCCAATAATTGGCTGGCTTGATCAAGTACTCGATATAATTCTTCAACTTGTGCTTGCTCCAATTACGCACCTCCTATCTTTATTAATTTTAATTGACTTAAACTTAATTGTTACATTCGATATTTTACCACATAAAAGCCCTACAATCTATGCTTCTAGTCGTTGTGGTAGAATAAATTTTCGTTCAATTGGCTCACGATTATTAATTATAAAAATTATCGTATCATTATCAACTTGTATATCCATACCTTGCAGTCTAAATTCGCGTTGGTGATTACCCGCTAATCTTTGGATGAAAATTTCATTCTCAGCAATTTTTAGTTTGTAACTCAGCGTAATTTGTTGATATAGGTCGATTTGTTTTTGATAATTATACCCTTGCCACAACTGCATACCACCAATCAGGACTAAAACGACCACTAAAATTCCCAATGCAAAGCCTGGACTATGTCGCTTTTTTTGTAATTGCCAAGTAAGCTTCATTCGTTCCTCCATCGATATACTCAACCGCCATCCAAATACGGTGCCCGCGTTTTTCAAATTGAACTTTTTTAACGTGATATACAATTGGCATATAGCCCCCAGCTACCCCACTCAAATATAAGGTGTGCGTGGATTTAGTTAACTTCAATAGATATTCTTTGGGTTCTGGTGAACTAGCATCCAGCTTACGCATTAATTTTAGCGTATGGCCATCATCTACAATTTCAACCCATTTAAACGATTGGTCGGATTCTTCTAAGGCTGAAATCATATTTTGCCACGTTAAATTCACGGGGGTAACTAAGACTGGCTGGGCTTTTAAATTTGGAAGTGCAAACTGTAAGATGGTCATAATGATACTAACCAATATTAAACCAACACAAGCCTCAATTAGGGTGAAGGCTGGTTGGTGATTGTAAGGCCGCTTGTAATTTTTCATCACTCCGCTCTTTTTCTATCCGTAATTGATGTAATTTTTGTTCCTGTTGCTTGATTTGTTGCGTCATTTGGCCTTGATTGGTGAGATACCAGGTAATTGTGGTTGCAATGATAATTACCGTGATCATGGCTTCAATTGCGATATAAGCTTGTCGGTATTGGTTCAAATTTAAACGCCCCCCATTCTAAACCAAAGATTAAGCGATATTCTTTGGCGCTACCATTTTCAATAACCCCAAATGCCACATTTTCCATTTGCGAATCATATTTTTTAAAAACGATTCGTGCTGGGTTGATATTAGTAACTTGAATATCTTTAGGATAGTTAATTATTTTTTGATGCGTTTTATTATCAGTAATCTCTAGCGATTTTCTTTTAAAATAAAATGTTATTCGTTCATCACTAAACTTGACCCGGCTTTGGGTTTGGCGAATTTCTAAATCTAACGTTTGCCAAAACTTGGCCTGTTCATTTTGTGTATTTTTAGGTTGACCCCAAAAACTAAAGAAACCCATGCTAGCAACAATGATTAAGACAACCGTCATTTCTAATAATGTTATTGCCGGCCTTTGCATACTATTTGGTTGGTCCAGTAACATGATTATTATCATCAATCACAATTTTAGCGTTATTGGCTTGCTTTTGCTGCTCACTAGTTAAATAGTTTTCCCGTACTAAATCAGCTATGGTAACGGCTTTTGAACCGTTTTCGGTTAAATATAAATCAACTTGGGTTTGAACCATTTTGACCATTGCAATTGTTTGGCGAGCATTTGCGCTGTCACGAATCTTACTAACATTTGGAATAACTAGTAATAACAATAACCCAATGATTAATAAAACCACCGTCATCTCGAGTAAGGTAAACGCTCGTGAGCGCTTCACTTGTAAATACATGTTTGTCTTCATTTAAGTTCTCCTATCATTTGATACATCGGTAGTAACATGGCGGCATACATACTCACAATCCCAATGGCAATTCCAATAAACATCACCGGTTGAATTGCTGCCAATAGGCGTTCATAGCGTTTAACTAAGGTTTCAAAACTAATTTTGCTGTATGCTAGCAAATCCTTGCCAACCTCAACGTTGGTCTTGCCACGGACAAAAAACAACGCAAATTCATGCGAGATATATGGTAGTTTACCAATAAAAGTTGCCAAATTAGCACCTGCGTTACTGTGTTGCTGAATCTCGTGCCCTATATGATGCAAAATTGATTTTTCGGGTAATTTTACAAACAATTGACTCATTTCCTGATACGAATGGCCGGCTTGTAAAAGTAATGCAAACGTAAAGCTAACTTGATAGTTTAGCTGTTCTTTAACTAGCTGCTTAACCACTGGTATTTTCAGTAAAAATATTATTTTTTGCGGCGTTGTTAAATGTTGATACCACCAATATAAGCTAATACTACCGATTATTAAGCCAATAAATGCCAGCTTAAGCCCCGGCAGATTGCCACTTGGTAAAATTTGCATGGCCGTTTGGTTTAAGCGCAATAGTTGTTCAATAAAGTAAAACCGTAAAAAGAGACCCATCGCAATTAATAAGGCGATTAATACTACTGGATATTGCATTAGTTGGCGTAATTTACGTTGCTGGGTGAATCTTTGTTGCAAATTACGGGCAATCACCGTAATTGTCATGGGTAATGATCCATGCGCCTCTGCAAGTTCAATTTGCCAACTTATTTCAGCCTCGACAAACGGCTTGATACTGTTGGCAAAACTTTGGCCATTTTGCATCGTATGTTGCATCGCTAAGACCGGCGCTTTAAATTTAGTATCTTCTAACTGCGCCATGAATGATAACGCCGTTTGTAATTGAAAACCAGCATGTAAAAGTGCCGTTATTAACTCAAAGAAACTCACTTGGTCTTTAAGAGCCAATCGTTTTAAATTCTTCATAGGTTGCCGTTGTAATTTTATTAATCGCCAAGGCATAGGCCAATGCTTCATTCCATTCATCCCCGTTACTTTCCCAGATTTTTGAACCACTAAGTTGTGCTTGTAAGGCGTGTAATTGCTTTTTGGTATTTGGAATTAACCGTTGATAAGTTACTGAACGTAAGCTTGCTTGTAAATAAGCTTGTTTAACCCCCATTTCTAACAGGCGGGTAGTAACCTCACTAGCCGCCAAGGCATGAATTGTTGTTAGCACGGTATGACCACTTAACGCTGCATGAACTGTCGCTTGGGCCGTTTGCGTATCCCGAATCTCTCCGATTACAAAAACATCCGGCCGATGCCTTAGCCCACTTTTTATCAAATTGGTATACGTCATATCAGCGGTATTGTTCACTTGTAACTGAATAAAATTGGCATTGTTGATTTCGACTGGATCCTCAATCGTTAAAACAATTTTATTTTGTTGGGCTAGTTTCTGTGCGACCCCATAAATCGTTGTGGTTTTGCCACTTCCCATTGGTCCGGCTAAAATATGCAAACCCGGTTGGGTCGTTATTGCGATTAACTGTTGTAATTGATCATCAAAAATAAAGCGTGGTTGTACGGTATGGTTATCATAAATCAAGCGGCAGACTAATGTTTCCCGTTGGTGATAATCCCCCACCGTTGAAATGCGAAAATTAATTGTCGCAAAATCGGGTAATGTAAATTGACCCGTTTGGGGCCGCCGTTGCTCAGTAATATCCAAATTTGCCAAATATTTTAAATATGTGATTACTTGGGGACCTAATGCCGGGGGAATGGCAATGGCTGGTAAAATTTTAACCGGAGTTCGGACTAATAGTTGATATTGACCGGTAGCTGTTGGTAATAAATACAAATCACTAACTTGCTGAGCTAAATGTTCCGTGACGACTTGTTTAAAAAATTGTTGCACAATACTCATACTTAACCTCCTTAGCAATTTTTAATACACAACAAAGTACGCGGTGCCCCTAAAAATGGTCAAAAAAAAGACCCAGAAAATTTCTGAGTCTGCATTTAATATTTAATTTAAAGCCTTAGTTACGTTCTTTTTTACCCCAGTATTGGAAGAAATCTGTCCGCAAGGCCCCATTGTAAAGTTTACGTTTCTTAGTTGCCCGTTCACCGTAGAACTTTTCAAATTCTAAATCACTTGTCAAAATATACTTACTCCAAGTTTGCATTGGTCGGTATACTTGACCCATTTCTTTGTAAAGTTGGTGGACAGCATCACTATCAAGCAACCGTTCCCCATATGGTGGGTTGGCAACTAAAATTCCGTTTTTCTTATCAGTATGCCAATCCTTGGCAGCTAATTGTTTGAAAGTAATGTCTTGGGCTAACCCAGCTTCAAGGGCGTTGGATTTGGCAATTGCAATCATATTTTCATCAATATCATAACCAGTAATATCAAGTTCAATATCGTAATTGGCTGCTTCATCAGCTTCCGCCCGTAAATCTTCACTAATTTGTTTATCAACCCAATCCCATTTTTCAATCGCAAAATCACGGTTAAATCCAGGCGCAATATTACGCGCAATTAAGGCCGCTTCAATCGGAATCGTTCCTGAACCACATACGGGATCAACAAACGGTTGGTCAGGATACCAGTGGGCTAAGGTTACTAACGCCGCTGCCATGTTTTCTTTTAATGGCGCGCCCCCTTTTTCCGTCCGGTAACCACGTTTAAAGAGGGAATCCCCCGTTGTATCAAGCGTAATCATGACGTGATCTTTGTTAATCATCACTTCTAATTGGAATAATGAACCTGATTCCGGTAGCATTGTCCGCACGTGATATTCTTCTGACAACTGACTAGCAATCGCTTTTTTAACAATCGCTTGGGCCGTTGGTACACTGTGTAAAACGGAATTGCGTGAACGTCCTTGCACAGGGAATTCAGCATCGAATGGTAATAATTCATCCCATTTAAAAGCTTTAGTTTGTTCAAACAACTCATCAAACGTTACCGCATCAAATTCAGTAACGACAATTTTAATCCGATCAGCCGTCCGTAACCACAAATTAGTGCGAATAATATCTTTGACGGTTCCTTCAAAGCGCACCCGACCATTTTCAACTTCAACATCATATCCTAAATCACGCAATTCTTTACCGACAAGTGCTTCAATCCCAGCCGCTGCCGTTGCCATTAACTTAAATTTTTTATCACTCATTTATTTACATTCCTATTTGATTTATTTGATAAATCTATTTTACCACAAAAAAAAGCCCGCCGAAGCGAGCTGCATGGATGTGAATTTCTGTAAGCCACGTTATGTTCTCACTTAACTTCATGCATAATTAAGCAAGTAGTAATCATCTATCTTCTAGTAGTTAAAAACTACTAACACGACCATCGTTTCAATTCACTAGGCCGAGCTCCCCTACCATATGTTTGGGTTTCCCGCTTGAGGGGTTTACCGCGTTCCACCTGATTCGTTTCCAAATCAGCATCGTCACTGTGGCACTTTCAGAAATACTCGGGCATAGCCGAAGCCTTAGCCGTTTTTTCCGCCGTCACCTTAAAAGGTGCCCCGGTTTATTTTTTCGCCGAGCACAAACACTACAGGCATCGCAGCCTGTGCGAGCATGGACTTTCCTCACATAAGATAACTTATGCGCGATTACTAGAAATTCACACGGTAGAAATAATTATAGCACAAACTAAATCAAATGAGAACCACTGTTTTGTTGTTCATCAACTTGAGCGCCAAAAACGCGGCGTTCCAAGTTACTCAATCGTTTGAGAATATCCATGTTAGTTGTTCCAGTTGCTTGTGGTGTCACAGTTTTTTGTGAGCCGGCCACGGCCAACTGTTTATTTAATTCTTCAATTTGTGAACGTAACCGACGATTTTCGTCTTCAAGTTCATTTTGAATCTTGTTGAATGTATCGTAGTCCTTAATAATTTCATCCAAAAAAGTATCAACGTCTGTAGGATCAAAGCCGCCACCCATACGTTTTGGCTTAAATTCCTTTCGTACAATATCTTGTGGAGTTAATCGTAAATTTTCCATTAATCTCATTAATCCTCCGTCTTTAGTTCTAGTTCATGTTAGCAAATTTTAGGCAAAAATGCTATTGATATTAATAATTCTTATCACTTTCTTGCTCCTCACCATATGCAAAGGCATATTCTTGCAAATCATCAAAAGATACACTCTGCCATGGATAATTCTGGCTATTTTGCTGATTGGTGATGACAAAATAATCATACTTAGTTTTACCTTCAAATTCAGGATCATAAATTAACAACGCTGCATCCGTATGGGTGAGCATAAATGATTGATAGCCTTTTAGTTGGCTCGGATTTTGGTATTCTTGGGCCGAGACGCTCGCATAATAATCAACTTGTGTTTTTAATTGGGCTAATTGGGCTTGCTTTTCTTCTTGCCAATTTTTTTCAACGTTTAAATATGGTGCCATCATAGCAACTTGGACGGCATAATCGGCTTTGAGTTCATTCACCACCTCAATCGTCCACTGTTCAATACCAAGTTGCGGTCCAGTAATAATCCAATCTACCCCTTGCTCGAATTGATTGATTAATTCACGCTTTAAAGCGTATTTAATGACTGCTACTTTCAGATCATCATTTTTAAAAACCCCTAATTCATACGCCCGATACCCAGTTACCCATAACCTTGTCATAATTTGCCTCCACGTTCTAACTTCTTTAATATTTAATTATGGCACATTGACATTTAACATGTCAGTCATAATTTTGGTATAATAGTTGGGGTATAGGTACAATTAGAAATGGGGCGAACAATGATTAAGTATCCTAATGGGAACACCTTTTTGGCACATAAAAATCCGAGCGCTACTATCAAAGCAACACCCACGATTAGTCACAGTAAACGTGGAATGACGCTTGAAGAAGCGATTAATGCCGCCAATACCTTTTATCTCGATCGTCAAATTGCGGTTATCCACAAAAAGCCAACCCCAATTAATATTGTCAACGTTGCTTATCCTAAACGAGCAGCCGCCAAAATTAATGAGGCCTACTTTGCCCAAGCATCGACGACCGACTATAATGGTATTTATCGTGGTTTTTATATCGATTTTGATGCTAAGGAAACCCAAAATAAGACCGCCATTCCACTGGCTAATTTCCATGAACACCAAATTAAACATCTCGATGCTATTATTAAACAAAATGGAATTGGCTTTGTAATCATCAAGTTTGCGGTGTACAATGAATCTTTCGTATTACCTGCGACTGACGTGATTACTTTTTGGCAGCAAAGTCAAAATGGCGGTCGCAAGTCAATTCCGTATCAATATATTAAAGAACACGGATTTATTATTTCTGCAGGGTTAATTCCTGAATTACCCTATCTCAAAGCGGTAGACGCGTTAATTGCACAGCAACTCAATTAAGCTACCATGCTTATCTAACTAAGACTTAGGAGCAAAATATATGTCGGAACAACAAACACAATCACGGATGGCTAATAAAAAACCAGCTGTTCGAAAAACCAAGCAGCCCAATAAAAAGCGGCGGCCATTAGCAGTCTGGGAAAAGATTTTAATTTCTTTATTCGCCTTGCTAAATGTCGGTTTAGTATCAGGAACCTTACTATTTTTCTACTATGTAAGTTCGGCACCAACGATTACCCAAGCAAAACTATCTTCAAGTAATTCCACGGAATTTTTAGACGCCAGTGGTCATGTTATTTGGTCAATGGGGTCACAAAAGCGTGACTATGCATCGGCCAGCCAAATTCCTGATCAACTTAAAGAATCAGTTGTGGCCATTGAAGACCGGCGCTTCTACCAACATGGTGGGATTGATGTCCGGCGAATTGCCGGGGCCACGTTTGCTAACTTAGCGGGTTCATCACTTGGTTTGCAGGGCGGTTCAACTTTAACCCAACAATTGGTTAAGTTATCTGTCTTCTCAACAGCAGCTTCTGATCGGACCATTAAGCGAAAAGCCCAAGAAGCTTGGTTAGCAATGCAAGTTTCAAAACGGTATTCTAAAAACCAAATTTTAACGTTCTACATCAATAAAGTTTACATGGGTGAAGGTGTCTACGGGATGAAGACGGCGGCACGCTACTATTTTGGCAAGCAACTCAACCAACTTTCAATCCCACAATATGCGTTACTTGCTGGGATGCCACAATCACCCGTGCGTTACGATCCATATGTTAATCCCGTCCTTGCAAAAGAACGACGCGACACGGTTTTAGATGCTTTAGTAACTAGTAATAAATTAACGGCTAGTCAAGCACAACAATTTAAACAAGTGCCGGTTACTGAAGGGCTTTTGAAAAAGCACCCAACGATTGGTGGTGCTACCCAACCAGCAACCCAACAAATTGTTGACGCATATGCCCAATCGGTTTTAGCTGAATTAACTAAAATGGGTTACAAACCCGAAACCGACGGCCTTAAAGTGTACACGTACTTAAACCTTGATTTACAAAAACAAGCTTATAATGTGGTTAACACTAATGATTACGTGAATTTTCCAAACGCCAATCTACAAGTTGGTTTAACGATGACTGATCCCAATAACGGGCATGTGGTCGCCCAAATTGGTGGTCGCCAACAAACAGCGGCCCTTGGTTTAAATCGGGCTACCCAAACTAATCGTTCAGCTGGTTCAACCGTTAAGCCATTTTTAGATTATGGTCCTGCGATTGAATACTTAAACTGGCCAACTTACCGGACAGTTGTTGATAAAAAGTACTTCTACCCTGGTACTAACACGCAAGTCCACGATTTTGAACCAACCTATGCCGGTCCAATGACGGTGCGGAATGCGTTAGCCGAATCTCGTAACGTACCAGCTGTGCAAACCTTGCAAACTGTTGGAACAAGTCGTGCTAAATCATTCATCAAGCGCTTTGGTTTAAACAATCCCCTTTATGCTTCTTCAGCTTTAGGGATTGATATTTCAACCCTTCAAGAAGCTGGGATCTATGGGTCATTTAGTACCGAAGGAATTTACCACACACCAGAATTTATTGAAAAAATTGTCACCCAAGATGGTAAGACCGTTGATGTATCTTCATCTTCTAAGCGTGTTATGCAACCATCAACGGCATACATGTTAACTGATATGCTTAAATCAGTCATGACCGCACAAAACGGAACTGGTCAGTTAGCTCATATCCCAGGAACTTTTGAAGCTGGGAAAACTGGGACAGTTGGTTATTCTGATGATGTTGATGTGCCAGCCGGAGCGGTTTCTGACCGTTGGTTTACCGGTTATAACCGTAATTTTGTGCTTTCCGTTTGGACTGGTTATGATCAACCAAACCAACCTGGGAACTACATTACACCGGGGTATATGTCTAACATCCCACTGTATATTTATAAAGCCATCATGGGTTATGCTATGCAAGATATTACGTCCGAAGATTGGTCAAAACCTGATAATGTGCAAGTAATTAATCGTGGTGGCCAACGTGAACTACAAATTGCAGATGCATCATTTAGTGATAGTAGTACACCAGTTGTCCCATCAAGTACTTTTAGTTCAAGTTCTTCAACCATTTCAAGTTCTGATTCAAGTAGTTTAAGTTCTTCTAGTTCGATTTCTAGTTCAAGCTCAAGTTCTTCAAGCTCAAGTTCTTCAACTTCAAGCTCAGAAAGTTCAATTTCTAGTTCAAGCTCAAGTAGTATTGAACCAGCTAGTTCAAGTTCATCACAAGCAAGCTCAGAACCAGAAAAACAACCTTCAAATCAGCCCAATAATAATTCAACATCAAATAAATAACCAAATAAAAAAACCGATTCTAACGAATCGGTTTTTTTATTTATTTTAGTAGTGCATTAATGAGTAGATATCGTAATTTGCTAACTTATCGCGACCGTGTAAATCATCAAGTTCAATTAAGAAAGCAATCCCAACAACAATCCCACCAAGTTGTTCAATTAACTTAACGGTGGCTTCAATCGTGCCACCCGTTGCTAAGAGGTCATCAGTAATTAAGACCCGTTGGCCAGGTTTAATTGCATCAGCGTGTAATTCTAAGGTATTTACGCCGCCATATTCTAATTCATAGTCTTGACGGACCGTTTCACGGGGTAATTTACCAGCTTTACGGGCTGGGACAAAACCAATCCCTAATTCATATGCAACTGGTCCACCGACGATAAAACCGCGTGATTCTGGTCCAACTACAACATCAATCCCCCCACGGGCTTTAGTGTACGCAACAAATTCCTTAGTTGCCGCAGCATAAGCTTCTCCATCGGCCATGAGCGGTGTCACATCACGGAAAATAATTCCAGGTTCTGGAAAATCAGGAATTGCTGCAATATACTTTTTAAAATCAAATGTCATTTTTCTACCTCATTTATAACATCAGTTACGCATGGTTATCTCATTGTGACACTAATTGTGCTAATGTCTTCGTTAACTCACTTGTTTTACTGTAAATTAATTGTTTTTCAATCGCTTGTTTGGTAATCCACCCTTGGTAACTTGGTGCTGACGTTAAATCAGCATGGGCTGGATTTGGCAGCGAATTTAAAACACCGTTTTCTATTCTAACAAATCCCAATTCAAAAAACACGGTTATCATCAAACTTAATTGATTTTCGCCAATTTGTAAAAATTTAGCTAGTTTGGATAACTCTGCGCGTATCGGTAGATTAGCATGTCCTAAAATATATTTGTACAATTTACCAAAATCAGCTTTTGTGGGTAATGCTTCTAAATACACATGTTGGGCAGTATAAAAAATAACTCGTAATTCTTTATACTGATACCCTTTTAATAATTCCAAGTCTGCTAAATTTTTAGGTAAATCAACGAGGATTGTCGAAACATTATCAACTAATTGATCGCCATTCGTTAATGCCACTGCCGTGCTTTCAGCATTAATATATGGTAACAATTGTTGCATAACTTTGGGATTAAAGAAAACGTACTGCCCAGGGGCTTTAAAAATATCTGGGCGGAGTTTATTAGTCCGTTGATCAATAATCGCTAAGCCCCCTTGTTGGAGATCTTTGACCATCAATTGTAAACTTGTTTGCCCTTGCCATGTGTTTTCTGACAATGTTGCAACCACATTTAACGGCGCTTTATCGATTAACAAACCCGCTCCAAGTTCACCTTTCCCAAACGCCAAAGCGGCTAATTTAGTATCATTGGCCGCTAAATTAAATTTGAGGTGCGTTTTATCGGCCCCAATTTGCTTAATATCCGTAACCATTCCGGTAATTTCAAAGTATGGTTGCTCGTTACCATTCCCAAAGGGGGCTAATTTTTGCACGGCCGCATATAATTGCTCGTTAACCGCCTCAAAAGGAATTTTTTCGGCAATAATTAATGGGGCTTTCATCCCTAATTGGACATCTTGTGCATCAGCAGCCTGTTCAAAGGCGGTTTTTAAGGCCGCTAGATTAGCCGTTGGTAATGATAATCCTGCAGCCCCAGCATGCCCACCAAATGAAGTAAACAAATCTTCATGGGGGGCTAAAGCTTGATATAAATCAAAATCCGCAATACTGCGAGCGGAACCCTTTAATTTCCCATCTGCTTGCGTCAAAATAATTGTTGGCCGATGAGTTAATTCAACAACTTGACTAGCCACAATCCCCAAAACACCTTCATGCCAACCATCCCCAGCTAGAATAATGGTTTTTTGGTTTGCTAAATCCAAGGCCGCAAGTTGGGCTTTGGCTTCCGTGACAATATCGGCCACAATTTGTTTGCGCGTATCATTGAGTTGATTAACTTTTTGCGCTAAATCACTTGCCCGTTCTGGGTCCTGTGTGACTAATAATTCAACCCCAATTTTAGCCGATTCCAAGCGGCCAATCGCATTTAGCCGTGGTGTAATCCCAAATGCGACTTGTTCGGCACTCACCTCATGCAGCCCAACCCCCGCGAGCTCCATCAAGGCTTGTAAACCCGGTCGTGTGGTTTGCGCCAGCATTTTGAGCCCATACGCAACCAACACGCGATTTTCGCCCGTTAATGGTACTAAATCCGCAATTTCACCTAAAGCGACTAAATCCATCATTTCTTGAGGAATTTCTTCAAGTAATGCCGTGGCCACTTTAAAGGCCACCCCGACACCTGATAAATGTTTATATGGATAAGCACTTTCCGGATGTTGGGGGTGAATAATTGCATAGGCCGCCGGTAATTCCTGGGGAATTTCGTGGTGATCCGTTACAATGACATCAACACCTTGTTCATTAGCAAAATCAATCGCAGTGTGACCAGCAACCCCATTATCAACCGTGATAATCAGTTGGGTTCCTTGTTGAATTAAACGTTCATAAACGGCTTTGTTGGGACCATAACCGTCAGTAAAACGATTGGGCACATAAAAATCAACATCGGCATCAAGCATCATCAATGTTTCATACATAATCGCAGTACTAGTAATCCCATCAGTATCATAATCACCATAAATGGTAATATGTTCACCATTCATTAAGGCTTCATTGATGCGATCAATGACCCGTTCCATATCAAAAAGCATAAATGGATCGTTAATTTCGTCGGGCGAAGGATTTAAAAAGGCCTCAATTGCCGTTGCTGATGTTAACCCACGTTGTTTTAATAGTTGAATCATTACAACGGGTAATCCCAATGAATCCGCCAATTGTTGATCGGCTTGTGTAGTTTCATCTGCCAATACTTGCCATTCATAATGTGAATCAATCATCGCTATTCTCCTTCGTTACTTTTTAATTGGAATCTCAATTTCTTCAAAGTCACTAACTACATGGGCGCCAGCAAAAATTTCACGTGCTTGTTTTTCTAATTCAAAGGCTAATTTACCAGCATAGCGCGCGGAAATATGCGTCAATAATAATTTCCCAACCCCCGCTTCGAGTGCAACATCGACGGCTTGTAAATTAGTTGAATGATAGTGATTACGTGCCATCCGGGCTTCACCTTTCCCATACGTACTTTCATGGACTAATATATCGGCCCCTTGGGCAAGCTTAATGGCATTTGCATTTTTACGAGTATCACCAAGAATCGTAACAATCCGCCCTTTTTTAGCTTCCCCTAGATAAGCTGTCCCATCAATTACACGGCCATCAGGTAATGTAACCGTCTTACCAGCTTTCAACTGGCCATATAATGGGCCCGCAGGAATTTTATCAGCTTGTAATTTAGCAACTAATAATTCACGGGGGTGATCTTTTTCAATAATCCGATAGCCATATGAATGGACGTTGTGGTCTAAAAGTTCCGTTTCAACTTTAAACGTCGCATCTTCAAATAACAGGCCTGGTTTAGTAATTTCAACAAATTCCAAGGGGTAAGTTAAATGTGATTCTGAAACCATGAGACTCGTTTTAACAAATTTTTCAATCCCTTTTGGTCCATAGATAGTTAATGGTTCTGAGGCATCACTGCCTTGAAACGACCGTGAACTTAAAAATCCTGGTAACCCAAAAATATGATCACCATGTAAGTGGGTAATAAAAATTTTTTCTACTTTACGTGGGCGAATGTTCGTCCGTAAAATTTGATGTTGAGTCCCTTCACCAACATCAAAAAGCCACACGGCATTACGTTCATCAAGCATTTTTAGTGCAATTGATGTCACGTTTCTAAATTTAGCTGGCTGCCCGGCCCCAGTACCTAAAAATTCTAATTGCATATTTTATTCCCTATTTTTTTATTTATGTTTCGTCGATAATTTAGTAATTAACCAATTACCGCTTTAAAAGTTACCTTTAAAATTGTATCATATTAACTAAATTAATTGGATGGAGCACCTAAAAAAATGCGTTTGTATGATTTTATTAATTCAACGGCTGGCATTAATCAAACTAGTCAATTATTCATTAACCACGCTAAAAATGTCCAACCCATCACACAATTAACCATCACTAATGATGCGCTAATTTGTGAAACCGTTGTAAATCAACCGCCATTAACCCTTCACCAATTTATTCAAAAAACGCAAGCACTACCCATTAATTATCGCATTACCTTTCAAAATAAGCTAACAACTACCTCAATTAACGTTTGGGGGTATCGCATCATTCACGAAAAGCACCAACTTGTCCTCCATTAATATTGCTAATTAATGAAAGAACCGATTGATTTAAGGTCCCATCAATCGGTTCTTTTTTATTTGTGTTTAATTATCATTCGTACTGCTACTTGCATTAGCAGCTGAACTAGCATCCGCAGCTTGTTTTTTAGCCTCGGCTTGCTTTTTAGCTAATTCTTTCTTAGCTTTGGCTTGTTGCTTTTTGGCCTCGGCGGCCGCTTTGTTGAGTTTAATTTGTTCATATGAGTATGAAAATGCCCCAACTTGTAAATCAACAATTCCCGGCTGCGCCATTTGCGCCGCAATTGATGGATAGTAGGCCATTTTATCGGCAAAAGTCGCAATCGTGGCGTTAACTTGGTTACCATCGTTCATATACAAAATAATCCGTTGCGGATCACCTTTGGTTGGTGAAAAACGAATTTCCGAAACCGCCCCCCGAATCGGTGTATCAAGAGTTGCAAATTTATTAATCGTCGCATTGAACAAGGTTTTATTTTTAAAACCTTCATAAATTGGCAAACCTAGATTACTCGTTGTTAATGGTTGATCAAGGATTTTACCACCTTCAAGGACTAAATAATATTTATGATTACGTAAGATGTACCCGACGCGGGTAGCTTCATCAACGTTAATTTGCAGCCGTGTCGGACTGGTCACTTGCACGGTGACATTTTTAATTTGGTTATTACTTGCCAGTGCCCGTTTTTCAAGCGTTTGTTCGTGTAATAAAATCCCAAAAATCGAGCGATGAACTTTAATACCCGTCGCAGCAACAACTTGCTTAGGCGTTAAATTCTGGGTACCAGTAACGCTAATTTGTTGCACCATACTACTTGGACTAATCACCCAATAGAAGAAACTTAAACTGATTAAAATCCCCAAAATTGTTAGCCAGGCTTGTTTCGTCTGGCGTTGTAAATTTCGCACTCGGACCATTGCTAATAATTGGGCTAACGCTGTTTGGAGCTTACTCGGCCCTTTAGGGGTCTCAAATACCGGTTCTTCTTCACTCAATTCATCTGAATTGGGTTTAACAGCCACAAACTGAAATTGATCATCGGCAACTGGTGATTTGGTAAATTTAACCGTTGCCGTAATATCTTCTTCGTCCGTTGATGGTTTAGTATCCGGCATAGTTTTTTTCTTATCCCGTTTAAAAAATAAATCTTCGGCAATTTGACTATATTTATTTTCTTTACTAGCTTCATCAATTTGGAGAATATCCCATGGTGATGGTTCTTGGCTATTATTTTCTGGCTTGTCTCCCATGAGTATCCTCCAATGCTAATTTATTTTTGATGGTCGGCAATTGCTTTACGCAATAAGTTAACTAATTGGTCACCAGCATCTGGAATCCCTAATTGTTTAGATGCTCGTTCCATTTCTAAGCGTTTGACATCATCGTTCATCAAGTCATCAACTACTCGTAATAAACTTGACCCATTCAAATCAGTCTCTGTAATCATTTCTGCGGCCCCAGCTTTAACTAAGCTTTGAGCATTTTTGGTTTGGTGATCAGCGGTCACATACGGACTTGGAATTAAGACCGCGGGAACCCCCAGGGCAGTAATTTCAGCAATACTAGTTGCCCCTGCACGCCCAACAATGGCCGCCACATGTGGTAAGACTTCTGGCATGTTACTAATATATGGTTTAATAACAACATTTTTACCAACCAAGATATGGGCAGCATTAAGTTGTTCTAAGACCCCTTCATAGCGTTTTTGACCAGTAACAAAGACCACTTGGTAATCACGTTGGTTAAACTCCTCAATCGCTTCAATCGTGGCTTGATTAATTTTAAGGGCTCCTTGTGAACCACCAAAAATCAAGACCGTTGGCCGATTGTTTTCTAACCCAAATTCTTGCCATGCAAAATTAGCATGTATTTGGACAACTTCTTGAGCCCGTGGATTTCCAACAAACGTAACCTTGCCGGCTGGGAATTGTGAACGAGCGGCTTCAAAAGCAATCCCAATTTCATCAACCCCACGACTAAGAAATTTATTTGTTAACCCCACAACGGAATTTTGTTCGTGAATAACCGTTGGAATACCCATTCGTTCAGCAGCATATACGACCGCCCCACTAACGTAGCCTCCCATCCCGACTACAACATCCGGTTGAAATTCTTGAATAATTTTTTTGGCCCGCGTCACAGCCTTCATAAATAACAACATTGTTTTAACGTTATCAAATGACAATTTTCGTCGGAACCCTTGAATTTCAAGTTCTTCAAACGGAATCCCACGATTAGGTACAATATTTTTTTCTAAGCCACGTTGACTACCAACATATAAAATTTCGGTAGCGGGATCTTGCATTTTTAATGCATCAATCATTGCTAACGCGGGATAGATATGACCACCAGTTCCACCGGCACTGACAATTAAACGCATGTTAAATCTCCTCTTTGTTAGTTAACTTTTCAACGGCTTGAATAAATAATTCCCCGCGCGTTTCAAAATTAGGGTATTGGTCCCAGCTAGCTGCCGCGGGACTAAGTAAAATAATATCACCCGGTTGACTTAACTCCCAAGCCATTGGTACGGCAGCGGCAATATCTTCGGCAAAAACAATCTTTTCAACTCCTGCGGCTTTAGCACTTTTAGCAAAAATATCCTTCGTTTGACCACTTAAAACCACGGCACGGACATGCTTGCCCAAATCAGCTTCCAAATGTTCATAAGTATCACCACGATCAAGCCCACCAGCTAATAACACCACGGGATTATCAAATCCAGCTAAGGCCATTTGGGTCGCCTCAATATCAGTCGCTTTGGAATCATTATAGAATTTCCGGCCTTCAGCTTCTAAAACAAATTGGGTCCGGTGGCGAACACCTGAAAATGTTTTTAAAATCTCGGCAATCATTTTAGTTGAACGACCATGCAACTTAGCAACTGCAATGGCTGCTAACGCATTTTCCACGTTGTGATCACCTGGAACACCCATTTCATTAGTGTCCATAATGTATTCATCTTGCCAGTACATTTTACCATCTTCAACATATGCCCCGAGTTTTGACTTACCGAGCCGTGAGAATGGAATAATTTGGGCCCGTGAAGATTGCGCTAATAATGCCAATTCTTCATAGTCATAGTTAACCACAAAGAAGTCATCGGCAGTTTGGTTAGCCGTAATTTTCATTTTGGCAGCCACATAATTATCACGCGTCCCATGGTAGTCAAGGTGTGAGGCAAAGATATTCGTTAACACCGCAATATGGGGGTGAAATTCTTTGGTCCCCATTAATTGAAATGATGATGATTCAATTACTAACGTATCATCTGCTGTCATCGTCATCGCCCGCGTTGATGCCGGAATACCAATGTTTCCCGCATATAACGCAACTCCAGCTTCACGTTCATTAGCCAATAACTTAGTTACCAAGGATGTCGTGGTTGTTTTACCGTTTGAACCAGTAATTGCAATTAATTCACCTGAAAATACTTGTCCTGCTAATTCAACTTCACTGATTACCGGCATGTTATTTGCTTGGGCCGCCACAACCACCGGATTAGTGTATGGAATTCCAGGATTCTTAACTAAAATATCAAAACCATTCACTACGGACGCTGACTGATCTTGGGTGAAAGTAACCCCTTTTTCTTTAAGCTTTAAAGCTGATTCATCAACCGTTAAATCTTTTGTATCTGAAACTGTTACAATTGCACCTAATTGTGTTAAGACCTCAGCCGCCGACGCACCAGATTTAGCAAATCCTAAAATTAAAACATGCTTGTTTTGATATTGCGTTATTTTTTCCATTTTTGTTCCCTCAACTCACCAATTCATATCTAATTGCTATTTACTAAATATGTACAACCAGGTAAACCTGGTCAAATAAAAACTATGTTAGGCTGTAACTAATAACACAGCCAATTAAAGTAATAATCCAAAAGACAATGTCAATTTTCCATTCAGACCATCCTGACATCTCAAAATGGTGGTGAATTGGTGACATTTTAAAGATCCGCTTTTTAAAGAAATGGAAACTCGTCACTTGCATGATTACCGAAAGGGTTTCGATAATTGGAATAATCCCAATTAATAGCAAAGCAAATTCTTTGTGTAAAAGTACGGAATTAATTGCTAAGCCGGCTCCTAATGCTAATGAACCGGTATCACCCATAAAAATTTGTGCCGGCTTTTTATTGTACCAAAAGAAGGCTACTAACGCCCCCACAAGCACAAAATCAAAGATGGCGATATCCATTGAACCTGACTTCAACGCCATCAAGCCAAACGTCACATAACTAATGATTGACGTTCCAGCTACGAGCCCATCCAAGCCATCAGTTAAGTTAACGGCGTTTGACCAACCAACCATCCAGAAAATCAGAATTGGTAAGTACACCCAACCAAGGTGGAGCGTCCACCACCAGGTCACAATTTTAAAATCGAAGCCTGTAAACATTAAAATTAAAAATAAAATTACAGCCCCTAAAACTTGTAAACCCGCTTTTTGTTTGGCTGAAAAACCGTCATTTTGATGATGGAAAATTTTAATACGATCATCAAAGGCCCCAATCAAACCGTAACCTAAAAATACTAAAACCGTCACAATAATGGCGGCCGTAAGTTGATGTGCAATTGCTCCGACAAGGATTGTCATCACAACTGCCGTTAAAATAAATAAGATGCCACCCATGGTTGGGGTTCCTGATTTACTCTTATGCCAATTTGGCCCAACTTCCTTAATCATTTGCCCTTCTTTTTTAGCACGGAAATACCCTACTAAAAACGGCATAAAGATAAACGTAATTGCAAACGAGCCAATTAAACCCGCTCCAATTATACCCGTTGGATTCATTCTCAATCTCCCTTATAACTTAACTACTTTCATTTTCTAACTCTACTTCAATTGTACATTAATTGACTGATCATTTTGCACTTCTGTGCCAGGTTTTATTGATTGACTATCAACAAATCCGTTCCCATTAAAATCAACGTTCAAATGCGCAATTGTTGCAAACATTAAAACATCATTTTTACTCCAACCACGCATGTCTGGTATCGTAATGGCGCCACCCGTTTGAATAAAGACCCGTTGGTTGTTTAATTGTTGCGTTTGTGCTGCCGGATATTGCGCTGTCACATTCGTACCAGAGCCAATTACGACTGGCTTAAATTTAACATGTTGCAATTGACTTTGCGCCGCTGCAACATTTAAACCGGTTACGGATGGAATCGTGGCAATTGCCGTTTGCGTTTCATGCGTCGCATCCATCTTCAATGCTTGTTCCATCACTGGAATAAACACTCCCGCCATTAATTTTGTTAATGGGCCTGGAATTTTTTTCGGTTGGTTTAAGGTAATGTACATAATGTACTTAGGCTTGTTAGCCGGTACCATCCCCACCCATGAGTGAATAACATTTTCATCACCGACTGAATAGCCATGCGAAGTCGCAATTTGAGCCGTTCCTGTTTTACCAGCAACGCGGAACCCCGGAATTTTATACGCTGTCCCAGTCCCAAATGGTTGATAGACCACGTTTTGCATTACTTTACGGACTTCAGCAGCCGTTGAGGCTTTAATAGGGCGCCCAATGACCGTCCGTTTACCCCGGAAAATAACTTTTCCAGTATTTGGATCAACAATTTTTGAAATGAAATATGGTTTTAATTCCTGACCATTCCCAGCAACTGACGTAAAGGCTTGTAACATCTGCATTGGTGTAATTCGAATCCCTTGACCAAAAGCCGTATTAGCTTGTTCAATTGGGTATTTAAATTGCATGCCCCCCGCAGATTCATTAGCTAAGCCTGAGTTAGTTGATTCATTGAAATGGAAAGCATTAATATACTTGTGCCATAACGATGGTCCCATCATTTGTTCAACATGCGCCATTGCTACGTTTGATGACATCGCAAATCCTTGGATATAGGGAATCATGCCCCAACCTCGTGGATTCCAGTCCGTCACCTTTTGACCGTTAATTAAATACGTCCCTGATTGATACAATTCGTTGGGATGCCAGTTACCACTATTAATGGCCGCTGCCAATGAAAAGACTTTCATGGTTGATCCTGGTTCAAATGAATTTTCAACCAAGAGGTTTTGCCATAACTTACCAATTCCTTCACGCGTAGTAGCATCAAAAGTTGGTCGTTGTGTCGTGGCCACAATCGCCCCCGTCCGGGCATCAACCACGGTAGCGGTCGCAGAAATTGGTGCCGTTTGGCCATCCAAAGTTGTCATTTCAGATTCCAATAACGTTTGGAGCTTGCTATCTAGTGTTGTGTACACTTGATCACCATTTTTAACTGGATCACCCTTTGCTTTATCATCAATTGTATAACTAGGCGTATTTTTAACTTCTCGAATCCCATTGTGCCCAGCTAAAAGCGTATTTAACTCACGTTCAATCCCCATCGCACCAATCAAAGCAATCACCCCGGTTTTAGGATTAGTTTGGGTTTGGGTAATACCAATTAAATGTGACGCAAAAATCCCGTTTGGATATAAGCGCGCCGGTTGCTTAGTAAATTGAATCCCTGGTAACTTAGCCGCCACAATTTGGTTATGGGTTTCAATCGAAATATTAGCACCGGCATTACCAAATTCGACTTGGAATAAATTAGGATTAGCAGGATTCAAAATTGCTAAAATCTTTTCTTTTGAAAGTGGAATATACTTTGACAGCTCGGCTGCGGTTTTTTCTTTATCAACCACGTGGTTTGGCTTCCCATTTAAGCCAACTTGTTTTTTATCAAGAATTGCATACACCGAATACGTACTCGTATTTTCGGCTAACAACATTCCATTGGCATCATATATATTTCCCCGACGGGCGTTAATAACTTGCGTTTGCATATAAATTTTGCGCGCAGCCGTTGATAAATCATGATCTTTAACTTCTTTAAAACTGGCTACATACAAGAAACGTCCCCCAAGAGTTCCAAAAATAATTAGCACCGTTATTAAAAAAAGCATGCTCGTTACTCGGCTATTATTACGCGTACTATTACTCTTGAGTAATCGCTGCCAGTTTTTATTCATTACTTGCTTACATTCCTTATATTCTGGTTTGAAAGTGATAAGCCATCTTTATTGGCAATTTTTTGTAATCGACTATGACTTGTCAATTCGTTGATTTCTTGTTTTAAATTAGAATTTTTATTGCCTAAGTTATCAACTTGGTTTTGGACAAGTGCTAAATTACGGTTGGCACTACTAACAGCCCCTGATGATGCAACCATCCCAATCAAGCAGCCTAATACAATCAAAATACATACCGCTGCCATTACAATCTCTTGCCCAACCCATTTAGTTTGGCCCATTTTACGTTGCTCAGTGACTAAGTGCAAATAACTTTTTTTCTCTGGTTCAACCTTTGGTAAAGGCCGTGCAGTATTTTGATTCATATGAAACCCCCTCTATTTCTTAATCCGTTCAATCACCCGTAATTTAGCGGAATGTGAACGATGATTGTTTGCTTGTTCAACTTCACCTGGCAAAATTGGCTTACGTGTTACTAATTTAAAGTCTGGTTGTAATTCATCTGGAATAACAGGCAATCCTTGTGGTAAATCAGGAATGGACGTTTTTTCCTTAAACATTGCTTTCACGATTCGATCTTCTAACGGTTGGAAAGTAATCACTGAAATTCGCCCATTGACTTTTAATAAATCAAATGCGGCTTCTAGGGATGCTTCTAGTACCCCTAACTCATCATTAACCGCAATCCGAATCGCTTGGAAAGTCTTTTTAGCTGGGTGACCACCATGGCGGCGAGCCCCCATCGGAATAGCATCTTTAATAATTTCAACCAACTCAAATGTGGTTTCAATCGGTTTTTCGGCACGATTTTTTTCAATCAATCGGGCAATCTGCTTAGCAAATTTTTCATCGCCATACCGCGTTAAGATACGCATTAAGTCATTAAATGGCCATTCATTAACTACTTCACGCGCAGATAATGCTTGTTCTTGGTTCATCCGCATATCCAATGGAGCATCGTAATTGTATGAAAAGCCACGTTGACCATCATCAAATTGGGGTGATGAGACCCCTAAATCATAAACAATTCCATCAATTTCAGTTACCCCTAACGCAGCTAACTCCGTTTGAATGTTTTTAAAGTTTGATTTAACTAATTTAATCTTACCGGCGGCAATTTCCGTCGCTAAATTTGTTTGGTTATATTTAATTGCGGTCTCATCTTGGTCAAATGAGTAAAGGCAACCAGTCGTTAGCTTAGATGCAATTAACTTTGAGTGACCACCACCGCCAAGCGTCCCATCAACATAAATCCCAGTTGGATCAATGGCTAGACCTTCAACGGCTTCGTTTAGTAATACTGTTACGTGATTAAATTCTGTCATATTTTGTCCCATCTCATCTTAAAAATTAAAGTCAACTAAGCCATCAGCAATATCATCAAAGTTTTCAGCTACATCACTTGTATATGCTTGCCAAGTATCGGCAGCCCATATTTCAAAACCCGCTCCTGATCCTGCGATAACAGTGGTTTTAGTAATATTGGCATATTCGCGTAATGTGACTGGTAATACAATGCGCCCTTGCTTATCAAATTCGGCTTCAATTGCACTTGCGAAGACAAAACGTTGAAATTTACGGGCATCTTTATTGGTCATTGGTAGTGCTTTAAGTTTATTTTCAAATATTTCCCATTCATTTAAAGGAAAACCGTATAGTGCATGTTCAAGCCATTTAATTAAAATAAATTTATCGCCTAATTGATTACGAAACTTGGCAGGAATTATTAGGCGACCTTTGTCGTCAACATTATGTGTATATTCACCCATAAACATGTCATAATCCCCGCTTCCAAGTTCATCAAACCAATATTATGCACACTACTCCACAAATAAATTTACCACATTTCCCCACTCTCTACCACAAATCACCCTATTTTTTTATTATAAATTTTAGTAACGCCCCGTTGTTTTTCTAATAACGGGATAATTATTTAATTTTGTCAATATTATAGTTACTTTTATTAAATTTGCACAAAAAAAAGCCTGCCAACACAGACTTCTTAATTCTTTGTATTTATAACTTTAGCAAATTAATAACCAAAAATAATAAATAAACAATCGGTAAGATTAACGTTGAAAAGCGCCAAAAAGTTAGCATATCCTTACGAAAATTAAAAGATTGCGTAATGAAGCCGCGATACATCACAAATGCTAACAATAGTAATAACCAAGTAATCATCAGAAATGGAAAAATTGACCATCCCGTTGTTTGAAAACTTAAAACATGAATATTCAAAACTAATACCGGTGGTAATAAATCCGCGATTTGAAGGTTACGTGGAATAAACCGATAAAAGGTGCGGCGAATAAAGAACAATCCCGTAAATATAATAATTGAGATTCCTAATAATATCGGCCAAGCAATTAATTGTGCCACGTGGGCCACCTCCCGCATAAATTAAAGCTAAGATAAGAATACCTAATCAGTGCCTTCCTTGCAAGATTGAGATTTTCACGGTACAATCACAAGTGAAAATAATTTAAGTGAGTGTGAGTAATGTACGAGAAGAAGAAAAAATCTAGCTTTCAAAAATTCACAATGGTAATGGTTTACTTAATGCTAATTATTACTATTTTAGGGACTGTCTTAGGGGCAGCGAGTGCTCTAGGTGTCTTTTAAATCAATAAAAAAAGCTTGCTGAACTGACCCCCATAAATTGGAGTGATGTTTTAAGCGATTAATTGGATGGCATGATTCTGGAATTCAACCGGACTCATGCCATCCAATTTTTCTTTAATTCGTTTGTTAT
>NZ_CAKKNT010000010.1 GCF_918814755.1 Periweissella ghanensis
TAACAAACGAATTAAAGAAAAATTGGATGGCATGAGTCCGGTTGAATTCCAGAATCATGCCATCCAATTAATCGCTTAAAACATCACTCCAATTTATGGGGGTCAGTTCATGCGCATGTGCGCATCCTTTTTTGACGTACCATTAGCATACGTCCGCTAAACTATTTAATTTTAAGGTTCACATTGGCTAAAGATGATGTGCCTAATTAATTACTTAGTTTCACGTGAGTAATTAGCAATATCACTCAAGATAACATCGTAGAATTCACCAGCGGCCATTGGCGTAGTCTTTTCTTCTCCGTAACGACGAACTGTAACTGTGCCGTTTTCTTTTTCTTGATCCCCAACTACGATTGTGTATGGTACTTTACTTGTTTGGGCATCCCGAATCAAGTAACCCATCTTTTCGTTACGAGTATCAACCGTTGCCCGGACGTTCATTACTTGTAACTTACGCATAATTTCATCAGCGTAAGCTCCGTGAGCTTCTTGGTTAACTGGAATAATAACCACTTGCTTAGGTGCTAACCAAGTTGGGAAAGCCCCCTTGTACAATTCAGTCAAGTAAGCCGTGAACCGTTCCATAGTTGAAATTAAACCACGGTGAATCATTACGGGACGGTGAGTGTTTTGACCATCTTCACCAACGTAAGTTAAATCAAAACGTTCTGGTAACAAGAAGTCTAATTGAATTGTTGAAAGCGTTTCTTCACCACCAAGGGCTGTCTTGATTTGAACATCAAGTTTTGGACCGTAAAAGGCTGCTTCACCTTCAGCTTCAAAATATTCAAGACCCATGTCGTCCATGGCTGTTTTCAACATCTTTTGGCTCTTAATCCACATGTTGTCATCATCAAAGTACTTTTCAGTATTTTCAGGATCACGGTATGAAAGCCGGAAACGGTAGTCAGTAATGTTAAAGTCCGCATATACTTCAACCATCAACTTCAAGATTGATTTGAATTCTTCTTCAACTTGTTCAAGCATCACAAACGTGTGACCATCATTTAATGACATTTCACGCACACGTGATAAACCAGTCAAGGCACCTGATTTTTCGTAACGGTGCATCATCCCAATTTCAGCAATCCGAATTGGCAATTCACGGTATGAGTGTACGTGGTGGTTGTACACTTGGATGTGTGAAGGACAGTTCATTGGCCGTAATTCAAGGAATTCACCATCACCCATATCCATTGGTGGGAACATGTCATCATGGTAGTGGTCCCAGTGGCCTGATTGCTTGTACAAGTTCAAGTTAGACATGATTGGTGTGTAAACGTGTTCGTAACCGTGTTGTAATTCCTTATCAACAATGTAACGTTCCAACGTCCGACGGATTGTAGCCCCATTTGGCATCCAAACTGGTAACCCAGCCCCAACTTCTGGTGAAGTAAAGAACAAGTCTAAATCTTTACCAATCTTACGGTGGTCACGTTCTTTAGCTTCTTCACGACGGGCAAGTTCAGCTTCAACGTCAGCTTCTTTCCATAAGGCTGTTCCGTAAACCCGTTGCATCATTGGGTTTGATGACTTACCACGCCAGTAAGCACCGGCCACTGAAGTAAGCTTAAAGTGCTTGATCAAACCAGTTGAAGCCACGTGGCCGCCACGGCAAAGATCAGTAAATTCACCTTGTGAGTAAACCGTAATTTTTTCATCTTCAGGTAAATCGTTAATTAATTCAACCTTGTATGGATCGTTTTTGAATAATTCCAACGCGTCAGCACGTGAAATTTCACGACCTTCGATTGGTAAGTCTTCTTTAACAATTTTTTTCATTTCCGCTTCAATTGCTGGGAATTCATCAACTGAAATTTGGCCGGCTGGACGATCAGTATCGTAGTAAAAACCGTTCGCAATTGCTGGACCCACACCAAAGTGTGTATCAGGGTGCAAGCGCTTGATAGCTTGCGCTAATAAGTGCGCAGCTGAGTGACGAAGAATTTCTAATGATTCTTCTGAGTCCTTTGTAATGATTTCCAAAGCACCATCAGTGGCTAAAGCATCGTTTAAACCAACAAACTTACCTTCAAACTTACCTGCAATTGACTTCTTAGCTAATGAAGTTGAAATGCTTTTAGCAATTTCAAGTGTTGAGATACCACTTTCAAATGGTTTTACTGAACCATCTGGAAATGTGATTTTAATTTCTGACATTGACTTACTCCTCAAATTTATTTAATAAAAAAAGTCCCCCACGACATAATTAATTATGTCATGAAGGACGTTATATACAAACGTGGTACCACCTAAATTCGCTTTAGTCATCATGCCTAAAGCCTCAGCTGTTTTATAACGGAAACAACCCGAACATAGTTGGCTATGCCATTTCACAAGTAGTCAACATTAGTCCTCTATTCGCAAAGTTCCAGCCATGCTTTGCGTTCTCTGATAATAGAATTCCCTAACGAAGGTATCTTGATCATTAATTTATGCTTTAATTAAAACACGTTTATTTTAATTACGCAAGGATAATTTATAGGCCAGCTTCAATTTCTGCAATGACATCTTTGGCCACTTGCATATCACCACGATATGGTGTGTCAACGCCATTTAATTTTTGGTATGGATCTAAGCCCTTACCAACAATTGCGACCACATCCGTTGGAGTACTCATTAATAGGGCCGCTTTAATCGCCGTTGGTCGATCCATTTCATAGTGTAATTCCACAACACTTTCATCAGTGGCCGCGGCAATTTCAGCAGCAATCGCACGTGGATCTTCATATTGTGGATCATCAGCGGTTAACCAAACAATATCAGCTTTTTCCTCACTAACGGCTTGACCAAAACCAGCCCGGCGTGATTCCCCTTTGTTCCCTGGCGCACCTAAGACGACAATCACTTTGCCTACCGGATGTTGCTGGTGCAAGAAATTTAACAAGGCTTTTACTGAAATATAATTGTGCGCATAATCGACGTATACCATGCCATGGGCTTTGGTAGCAAATGATTCCATCCGACCAGGGACGGTAACTTCGTTTAATCCCGTTACCATACTGGCGTGATCAGCCTGCGCTAAACCAGCAGCAATTAAGACACTAGCGGCATTACTTTCATTATAATCACCGGGCACGTTTAAATTATAAGTTCCTGCCACATCTAATTGTTTGACCTTATCGCTGACAGCCGTAATCATCAACGCACTTTGCGTCAAATCAGCTTGGCCAGTAAAGCTAAGGTCAAGTTGGGCACCGGCAACTAAGGGACACCCTGCATGGCCATAAACAAAAATATCATCAGCCGTGTGCTTAGCTTGAGCATGAGTGTAAATTTCGGTAAAATGATCGCTTTCAGCATTAACAATTACTTGCTCACTATTATCAAGTAGCATCAATTTGTGGGCTAAATAATCTTCAAAAGTTGGGTGTTCTAATGGACCAATGTGATCTGGTGAGATATTTAAGAAAATCCCGACATTATACCGGAGACCGTACACCCGACTTTTTTTGTAAGCTTGAGATGACACTTCCATCACTAAGTGGGTCATTCCATTATCAACGACGCGGCGCATATCATGAAATAAATCTAGTGATTCCGGCGTTGATAAATCAGATTTAAATTGTTCATTAGGGCCTAAAATGCGATCAATGGTTGAAAACAACGCTGTTTTACCATTAGTACTATTTTGTAAAATTTCGTGGGTGAAGTACGCGGCCGTTGTTTTACCTTTGGTACCAGTATAGGCAATAATGAACAAATCATTTTGTGGATAGCCATAAAAAGCGGCACTCAATAATGCCATTGCTTTTTGAACGTCTTTAACAATTAGGGCTGACGTGGCCCCAGCTTCAGGATGACTGGCTTCCGCAACATAGGCTTGGGCCCCTTTGGCAATCGCACTTGTCAAAAATTCGGGTTTGAAATTCCCCTTTACAAAAAATAAGGTATTAGCCGTCACTTTACGTGAGTCATACGCAATCGCCGTAAATTCGACCGGAGCACTTGGAGTCGCACTCACTAATAAATCGTGTTTCGTTAAAATATCAATACTATCTTGCCAACTAATGGCCATATGCTTTCTCTTCTTTCCTTATTCCTAAAAATTAATTCCTTTAACCGCTCGTAACGTATAAAACGAACCCGTAATAACAATCATTGCATCACTAGATTCCCGCACTTGCCGTGCCACGGTAATCGCTGCCGTTGGATCATCTGCAATTGAGACTTCCACATTATCATCCATCTCTAAAATTTGGGCTGCTAATTCGTCAGCCGTTAATGAACGGGTCGGATTAGCCGGCGTAATCGCTATTATGCGTGCGACATGCGGTAACAATGTTTCAAGCATCGTCATATAATTTTTGTCCCGTAATATCCCTAAAACGACCGTGGGTTTAAATGGTAACCGCAAAGCTTTAAGCGATGCAACTAACGCATCCATCCCATCTGGATTATGTGCAGCATCCCGAATAATATTATTCTTAGCATCATATTCCATCCGGCCTGGTAATTTTGCTTGTGCTAGGCCGTTTTTAATTGCCGCAGTTGGAACATTATAATCTAATTGGCGTAACACATTAACAGCTTGTAAAACGGTATTTAAATTAAGTAATTGGAATTGTCCACTCAAGATCAAGAAAACATCCAATTCATCATTAATCTTAACATTTGTACCCGCTGGCGTTGTTTTAACTGGGATGATTAGTGGCCGCGGTCCTGCATATAAAGATGCTCCAATGGCGGCACTTCGCTTTTTAATTACCGCTTGGACTTCTGCTTGTTGGCCACTGTAACTAATTACTTGCGCCCCTGGTCGTAAAATACCACACTTAGCTTCGGCGATTGAAACTAAATCATCACCTAAAATGTTTTGATGATCATAGGTGATTTTAGTAAAAATATTTATCATCGACGTCGTAATGGCATTCGTGGCATCCAAATCACCACCAACCCCCACTTCAACAATCGCTAAATCCAGTTGTTGCTTGGCAAAATAATTTAGTGCGATAATGACCCACCATTCAAAAAACGATAAAGCTTGCATGTCTAAATCATGAGTTTTAAGCATCGCCAGAATCTGTTTAAATTCGGTCACAAATTCATCTTGAGTAATGTAAGTACTATTAACCATGACTTGCTCACGATGAGTATATAGCCCTGGACTCGCAAATTTACCAACCCGATAGCCACTTGCTTGCAAAATTTGATTCAGCATTTCACTGGTTGACCCTTTACCATTGGTCCCAGCAATATGAATTATTTTATACTTTTGGTCCGGGTTACCAAGCCAATTTAAGACTTCCCGTAAAAATGGCACGCGATTTTCATCAATTACGCGCCAACCTTTATCTAATTGTTTGGTTATTTTTAAGTACTCATCATTATTTATCATCTTAAATTTCTCCAACCAGCCTTACAGCTTTAAAACTATTAGTCCAATTTTATCATAATTAAGCATTTACATACGCAAAAAAGGTAGATTCTATCCGAGAATCTACCTTTTTAAAATTAATAATTTACTTCGTTGTAAAGTGACCCAAGTACTTGTAAATTGGGCCTTTCACTTTAAATTTTTGTTCGTATTCAGTTTCAACGTTTTGTGCCAAGTTAGCTGGATCTTCGTTGTGCATATCAAGCCATACTTTATCAAACGTCATGCCGTAGTTTGCAAAACTACCTAATGAGTATTCAAACAAACCGCGATTATCCGTCTTGAATTCAACTTCACCATTTGCCGGTAAAATGTTTTCGTAACTTTGTAAGAACGCTTTGTAAGTTAACCGACGCTTTTCGTGCCCTGACTTAGGCCATGGATCAGAAAAGTTCAAGTAAACTTTGGCAACTTCACCCTTAGCAAAGTAGGTGTCAACCCCAGCTCCATCACCATACACAAAGCGTAAGTTAGGTAATTCATCGGCATCTTCAAAGGCTTTACGGCCCGCAACGGCAACCGCACCTTCTTGAATTTCCATCCCGATAAAGTTAATTTCAGGGAATTTTTTGGCCATTCCAATAATAAATTGGCCTTTCCCAGTTCCAACTTCAATCATAATTGGTTGTTCTTTTGGGAAAATACTTTGCCAGTTGTTTTTTAAAGTTTCTGCCTTAGCTTGTGTAATTACTAAATCAGCTTGGTCAGCAAGCCATTTCACTGCCCAAGGTTTTCGACGTAAACGCATCTGAGTTCCTCAATTTCTATTTCATTAATTCTTTACGTGCAATTCGCTTTGGCACTAACCAATAGCTAAACAACACAATTTCAACAATAATAATTCCTAAACTAATAAAGAAGGTTGACCATGGAGCACTACCGACTAAATTAGCTAGAAGTAAGATAATACCAATCACACTTAATACCTTAGTCATAACGTATTTAAAGTTATTTTGGCGAATTTGTGGATCCACCGGATACAAGTGCGTAAATACTATTTCATCATATTTATGGTAAAGTGGCAACAACTGAATTCCGATTAAGTACAGAATTAACACTAAAATCAATGGCGTGACAATTTGATTATGCACAAAATACGCAATTAATGCCCCAATTGCTGTTAAGCGAACAATTAAACCAAAATATTCACTACTCCGCAATAAGCCGCGCCAGTATAAATTAGTATACACATGTTGCGGATTTTTGGGTAGGCGGTCAAACCAGAAATTCAACCACCGCCGGCGCTTCGTTTGCCCACCAACTTGCGGCACATCAGTAAATAAATTAAAGAACCGTAGCATGTTTAATTGGCGGCCGTTTTCAATGGCAATTGCTTCATTCCAATCAAAAATACCTTGCCAAAATTTATCCCGAATACCAAAGCGGGCCGCGGCCGCAATCAAAACAAAAATAAAAGCCCACGCCATATCAAGTCGAACCCCAAAGAGCGCAAAGGTTAATAATGGTAAGGCCACGCGTAACCATAATAAATTATGATGGCTGTAGTAGCTTTGCATTTGATCATACAAAATCAAAATTTTAAAGACGATAAACGTTGGAATTAACCATAATGTTTCAATAAAGTTAGCTTGGAAGGCCACCTCAATAAATGGTAATAAACAAATTACCCCCACAATTTGGACTAATAAGCTTAACCACAAACTATGGCGTAACGCGGCTTTTAAATACCGTTCCATATTAATTTCTTGGGGTAATAAAAACACTTTATCGGCTGGTTTTAACAATGTTGCTAAGTTACCAAACTGTAATAGCCCAATCATTAAAAACATTGCGATAAATTTTTCCCACCACGCATATTGAAGCGTTTGTAAGAAGCCAGCATACCAATAACCTAAGCCCCCAATTAAGAAAACAAAGGCAATCGTAAACTGATCATTAAAAACGAGCCGTAAATAGCGAAACATGCGTTGCATATGCTTTTGACGCCGTTGTTGAAATAATTTATCCATCTTTAGACCTCTTTCGCAAGTGTCAAATAGATATCATTTAATGATTCACCCGCTTCGGGGAATTGTTGCCGCAAGTAATCAAGTGTGCCATCTGCACGCACTTCACCGTTATGTAACAAAACAAAGCGGTCAGCAATCTTTTCGGCGGTGTCTAGCACGTGCGTTGACATTAATACCGCCGCTCCACGGGCTTTAACTTCAGCAATTAAGCCTAATAAATCATGGACGGCTAACGGATCTAACCCAATAAATGGTTCATCAATAATAAAGACATCCGCATTCGTCATAAACGCATTCACTAACATGACCTTTTGCTTCATCCCTTTTGAAAAATTAGCTGGAAACCAGGCCAATTTATTATCTAAGCGAAAAATTTTCAATAACTTATTCGCACGATTCCATGCGGCCGCATCATCCAACTGATATGCCATAATGGTTAATTCTAAATGTTCTTTGAGTGTTAATTCATCATATAAGACTGGTTGTTCGGGCACATAGGCAATTTTTTGCTTATAAAGTGCTGGGTTGGCCATTAAGGATGTCCCATCAATGGTAACATCCCCATGTTGGGGCGTTAATAAACCAATGATATGATTAATCGTGGTTGACTTACCAGCCCCATTTAGACCAATCAAGGCAACCAACTCTTGATCTGCGACTTCAAAGTTCACATCTTTAATGACTGGAACTTGTGAATATCCACCAACTAAATGATTAATTGTTAATGTCATTACCGTAACTTGCCTCTCGTTTTAAAATAAATTTTAAGTTAATTTTCTCAATAATAATCCTATCAAATCAGTATACCATACTCAATTATCGAAGTTATGTTAGAATTAATTCACTAAAAGTATTACCTTAATTTTATAAATGGGCTAAAATTAGGTTAATAAATAATTTATTTAAAGGAGCTCTTTAATGGAAGATTGTATTTTTTGCAAAATTATAAATGGCGACATTCCTAGCTACAAAGTCTATGAAGATGACGATGTCCTCGCATTCCTTGATATTACTCAAGTTACACCGGGCCACACATTGTTAATTCCTAAAAAACACGTAGCCGATATTTTTGAATATGATGCTGATTTGGCAACCAAGGTTTTTGCTAAATTACCAGAATTAGCCCGGGCTATTAGAGCGATTAACAGTGATATCAAAGGGCTAAATATTATTAATAATAATGGCCAAGTGGCTTATCAATCCGTATTCCACTCACACATCCACTTAATTCCACGTTATAGCTCCGATGATGATATGAGTATTAAGTTTGCTGATAACTCCGCTTTATACAGTCCTGAACAATATGCGGATGTCCAAAAAGCCATCGCAAATCACTTAACTAACTAAAGGAGGTCTTGATGATGTTTGCTCAATTAACTAATCGTTGGCGTCACCTATTGAACCAAATTAAATCAAACTTTCAACAACTAATTGCTCAAGTTAGTCAACTTAAGCAAGCAATCTCAAGCCTTAAAGCATCGAGTGAACAATTACAAGCAACTTTACCCCAACTCGAAGCATTACAAGCTGACTTGGAACGATCAGTTGCTAAATTTGAATTCAAAACCCAACCAAGATTGGAACGGATTCAACAACGTTTGGAGCATATTCAAGCCGAACTTGATAAGTACCAACCAAATAAATAGCCAAATAGAGCTGTGACAGAAGTCGGGCGATATCGAGAAATACACTAAAAATCCTCTATGAAGAAATTCTTCGTAGAGGATTTTGTCGTATTTCGAATATATCGGACTTCTGGAGCGCGTTTTGGTAGCAATTTAGTACTTGAAAAGAGTTATGTCACAACCCCTTATTTAGTTACCGGCTGGATTAGCTGGATTTTGTTGTTGGGCGGCTGCTGAATTTGGGTTCAAGTAAGCTTGTAAAACATCCTTTAAATCGTTGTCTTTGATTTGTGGATCAGCTTTTTGAATAACCTTCTTAATAACTGCTGAAACCTTAGTTTGGTCGTTTAAGTTAGCAGTTGTAAGTTGTTTTTCCAAAATCTTTTTGATAGCAGGCGTAATTGTTGATGGCTTGTCGTTATCACTCTTCATGTAGATAACAAAGTAACCGAATTGTTTTGAGAAGACTGCTTCCTTAGTGTATTCACCCTTCTTAAGCTTAAAAGCGGCAGCCTTAAAAGCTGGGTCGGTATTTGTATCAGTGTTATCAAATGGTGTGTATAAACCACCGTTATTAGCAGTTGATGGATCTGTTGAGAACTTCTTAGCTAATTTAATAAATTCGTCTTGCTTGTCACCCTTAGCATTGTTCAAATCGCTAATAACTTGGGCAGCTTGTTTCTTACCATCATCATTGTTCTTCAATAAGATGTAACGAACCGTAACTTTTGGTTGGTAAGCTTTGAATTGCTTTTCAAGTTGGCTCTTTGATACTGGTGAGTATTGTTGCATCGCAAAGTTCAATAATTTTTGGGTCCGGATATTTTCCTTCAATGAAGCCGCAGTTAAACCAGAAGCTGCCAATTGTTGAGAGAATTGGCTACCATATTGTTTCTTGTAAGTGTTAAATTCAGCGTTAACATCCTTAGCTGACACTTTCTTACCAAATTGAGCATCCAAAGCGTTGTTAATAATCATTGTTGAAAGCACTTGCTTACCTGAAGCAGTTGATTTCAAACTTGAGTAGTATTCACTTTCAGTGATTTTTTGGCCCCCATTGATTGTAGCAATAGTCTTATCACCACAAGCAGCAAGTAACATGGCAGTTGCAACAGCTGCAACTCCTAAAACCGCTTTTTTAAATTTCATTCTAACGACACATCCTTTTCTAAATTAATCAATATGCTTTAATAATACCATACTTCTATTACGATATTAGATTTTATTGTAAGAAAATTAATTGAAGATTAAAAATTTCTTACAGCTTAATTGGTACCTTTTAGGCAAATAAAAAGAGCCATTAAACCCCGCCTGTGCGTGTTCAATATCTCTTTACTTTATCATATATTTTTTTAAATTACTAATAATTACATTAATTATTAACATCAGAACGCGCTTGGCGTTGTAAATCAAGTTTCATAAACCAAGCCGTACATGGTACCGCTAAAATAACGGCAATCATTGAAAAAATTAACAATAAAAATTCGGAAACAAATATCTTAGCATTAATCATATCGGCAAAGCCATAATTCAAACGAATAAACCAAATACTCAAGCCTAGGAAACTCCCCATAAAGCCAAAAAATAACGTATTAATAGCCGTTGAAATAATTTGTTGTCCGATATGCATCCCATGACCAAATAACTTACTCGTCGGAATATCTGGATTGTCACTAATTAATTCTTGCATGCCAGCGGCAACGGCCATGGCTGCTTCGGCAATCGCCCCAAGCGTACTAAGAATCGTTGTGACCATTGTAATTTGTAAGAAATTAACCCCAATATTTAACGACAAGCCTTCTAACGCATCGGAATCCTCATTTGCAAACCCTTGGACTGATGCATAGTGCTCAACTGGTACAATAATGGCAATCAAAATTAACATAATCACCACCCCAGTTGCAAAGGCGACCCGGGTTACTTGATCATTGTCATCACTCAAGAAAATCGTCATGGCTAAAATAATAATTCCCGTAATCGTCACGACAATTAGTGGTGAAAAGCCCCAAGCAATTAAGGTAATTGTCAAAAATAGCCAAAAGAAATTAAAGACTAAACTAACAATTGCTTGGATACCCATTTTACCACCAACGATTAATAGCAAGAGCGCTAGAATAATAAATAAAGCTGTCATTGTACTCATTTGACAACCTCCTTATCATGAGCAAAAAATGCCGCTAAGCCACTCGCAATTGGGACGGCTAAGACAATCCCGATCCCCGCGATAATGGTTTGAACCATCCCTAACACCATATTAATTTCAATCGTGTAACCCCATGTATTACCATTCCGTAAATACAACAAACTCATAGCAAATGTTTCTGATATGAAAATCAAAAATAGGACACTCGTTAGCGCCCCCATAATTGAACGCCCAACACCTAAGCCCGCATTGAATAACTTACGCCGGGAAATTTCCGGGTGGGCTTCTTGAACTTCAAATTGCGTTGCTACGATATCGGTTGAAGCATCCATAATTGCTCCTAAGGCGGCTAAGAAGGCCTCTGCTAAGAAAATTGGCTGTGGCAACTGGGTAATGTAGTCCATCAACTCAAATTCAAGACCCCGTTGATGGGTTAAACTCATAACAATGTTGGCAATAATTAGTGCCGCGACACTACTAATTAAAGTTGCTCCCAGCGTGATGGCCATCTTTTTATTCCAACCAAGGGCTAGACTTAAGGTGACAAATGACATCAAAATCCCAATACCACTAAACAATAAAACAACATTAATATTAGTAATATTCAAATCCAACTTAATGGCAATATAGAGTAAGCCAACATTGACCAAGACACTGATTAACGTTAATAACCCTGGTAACCGCATTAATATCAAAAGTAGGCTAATCGTAATCCATGCCATCAAAGCAACTAAGGTATCCCGCTTTTGACCAATAATACTTATATCATTCCCCGCTTCATGATTTAAAAATAATTGTTGTCCGGGCCGATAAGCCTGATTCAAACCACCACTTTTAAAATAATTGTTTTGCACCCGAACCGTTTGTCCGTGGCGCGCCCCATTTAAAATTTTAATTTTTAAAATTTGGGTAATCGAGTAATCAACGTTATTAAATTGATCAGTCGTCTTTTGTTTACTTTGCTGGGTCGTTGATTCAACTACACCGACAATATGTTGTGAATATAACGGTGCATCATATCGGGTTAAAAATACCCCGATTCCCATTAAAGCAATAATAAGGTACATCAATATTTGGCGGAACGATTTAGGCCGCAGATATTTGATTAAATTTTGTTTGAACATACAATCTCCTTACCAAACACAGAAAAGTGATGGATTACCCACCACTTTTCATTTCGTCAGTATTAAAATATTTAAACCCCTAGCCGGCGATTATGACCATTCATAAAAACTTCTTTGGCTAAGAACCGCACGCGCTGCATTAGGCGTTCAGCCTTAACCGGTTCAACCGCTTGTTTCGTTTCAGCTAGGTGTTCATGTTCTAATTGCTTTAAATCAAAATTTGAAGTGAAGAAAGTTGCTAATTCATTTTGCATGCGGTATTCCAAAATAACCCCCAGAATATCATCGCGAATCCATGAACTCATTGACTCAGCCCCAATATCGTCAATAATCAAAACGGGACTCTCTTTAATCGTTTGAATTTGATCAAGCGTATTAATTTCTTTATTGGCAATTGAATTACGCATTTCAACAGCAAACGTTGGAAAATGGACCATTGTCACAGCAATTCCGTGATCTGCCAATTCATTAGCCAATGCGCCCATTAAATAGGTCTTCCCAATCCCATAATTACCATATAGATACATCCCTTGATGATAATCATTTGGGTGTGCTAAGTATGCTTCCAACCAAGCGACTAATTGGCCCACAATTGGCTGACGACTGGCGTCTAAATCCAATGAGTCAAAACTAGCTTCTCGAATGGTCTTTGGCATATTAATGGCCCGAATACGCGCTTGACGTTTGCGCAATTTATCGGCCATTATTGCTTGTTGGGTTGGACGATAAACGACCGTCGCATAACCTTGTTCCAAGCGTAGTTCTGGTACGTACCCCGGTGCAATGGTTGGTTTACCTTGTGCTAAATTATTTTTTTGTTTAACAAATTCAAAAATTTTCGCCGCTGATTTTTCAAAAAAATCATGCGGTAACTCAACAGTTTGGGCTGCTAAAAAAGCTTGGACTTCCGGATTATTAAATGACTCTTGTAACGCGGCTTGTACCACCGCTCCATATTCTTGATGGTTATCCAAGTATGCCCGTAATTTGGCCCCTAAATCTTCCATTATGCTTGACCTCCGTGCGCTTTATCGTGTTGAATTCGACTCTGCTTAAGGCGCTCCAGGCTAGCCTGCGTAGCTGCTAATTCATTGGCAGTTACGGTTGGTGCGGGCGTTGTAGCATACGTCGGCTTAGTTTCAACTTTTTTACTAGAACGGCCGGTCGCATATTTTTTCGTCACTTTATTTTGTTGTTCACGTTGGAATTTACCTAAAAATTTTAATGCATTTAACGCATCAGCAACATGATTTTGACTTAAAGTATTAGCAATACTATTAAAATATGCCCGGTTAATATTGTCACGACCTAAAGTAATTAATACATAAAAAATTAAGATATTTACAACTTCTAGTGGTAAAACGTTCGCTTCGATAACATCTGTAATTGTTTTAACTTCATTGGCCGTTGGAAAACCATTTTTTTCTTCTTTAACACTTTGTAAAAATTCGCGGGGATTTAATTCCTGAGCGTTTCGTAACACGGTTTGAACCGCCACTGGCAACGTCGCTAATTCGTTTTCGTCAACCTTAGCAGTCGTTGGTGTCGCCGCTATTTTGGTAGCCTCTTTGGCTTGTTTAGGACGTGGACGATACGCATCAATGACTTGTTGTTTAAGTAAGTCATCATTAATTTCAAAGGTATCAAACGTCATCGTTTTCCGAATATATTTGCTTAATTCTAATTCATTAATCCCGACGGTTTGATGGAGTGCAAATAACATATTGCGTTTTAATTCCAACGTTTGGCGGTTAATGCCGGTATTTTGTAAACTATCCACAATTAATTCAAAATCAAACGTTGCACTATTATTAGCCCCAATTTCATCATATGCGATTTTGGCCGTAACTTGGCGTTGGGTCGGCGTCGGTGTTAGGCTTGCGACCTTTTGAAACGCTTCAGAACTCACATTAAAGACATCGGTAATTTTTTGTGAAATATTATCGCCATCAATCTGGACTAATTGGCGTAATTGAAAACGTTGTTGTAACTTTTGGTAGTAACTACTTTCAACCGCACTCAATAATAAAACACTCATTAGTTCGTCCGTAAAAAATTGTTGTGGTTGTAACGGGGCGTGTAATTCATACACATAGTATTCACCAAGCGTATCGGTATTATGCCAAGTTTGCATTAAATTGACCGCTTCTAAGCGTCCACGTGCCGCTACAATGGCTTGGGGGGCTAAATTCACAATATTCATTAATGTCGTATGTAAAATTCGCTCCGAAATTCGTGGTTGTTCCTCGATTAAATTCCAGAAGGTATTTAATAATACCATGGCATCTGGACCAATAATTGGTTGATAAAGTGCCGTAATAATTGACTGATCATAGTCGGTCAACTTAGCTCCTTCAGATAGGATAAAGCCACTCATCGGATTGAGTTGGTGGTTTAAATCAGTCATCGATACTCCTTAAATCATTAATTTTCGTCAATGATATCATGTAATTCGTGTAAAAACACTTCAATACTATCAAAGTGTTTATACACACTTGAAAAGCGAATGTACGCTACTTTATCAATATCTTTCAAATATTTAAGTGCATATTCACCAATAATTTGGCTAGTGACTTCACTTTCTCCAAGTTTACGTAAATCTTTTTCGACTTGGCCAACCACTTCCATTAACTGATCGCTTTTGATTGGTCGTTTTTCAGCCGCCCGAATTAACCCCCGTAACAGCTTGTCACCGTTAAATTCTTCACGGGTACCATCATTTTTTATAACAAATAAACGGGTCATTTCGAGGCGTTCAAACGTCGTAAACCGGGTCCCACAATTTGGACATTCACGCCGACGTCGAATCGCCCGGCCGTCATCAGCGGGACGACTGTCGACAACTCGTGAATCGTTAAAATGACAATTTGGACATTGCATGCGTTCTTACCTTTCTTTCAGGAAAATATTGAGGCTTTTAAACGCCACATTTACTAAATTATAACAGATATTTAGGACACGATATATCTAAATCCCCCCGTGATATCACGCTTTTTTAATTTTTAAACTTTAAAGTTCACAAATGCAAAAAACGAGTTTGGCTTAGCCAAACTCGTTTTTTAATTTAGAAATCTTGTACTTTACCACGGAAGTCTTCGATTGAAGTGTAACCTTTTTCCGCCATAATTGCAGCTAATTCATCAGTTAAACGTTGGAAAATGCCAACCCCTTCATGTAATAAAGCCGTCCCAACACTAACCATGTCAGCTCCACACAATAAGTGCATGAAGACGTCCTTCCCACTAGTTACCCCACCAGTACCAATAATTTTGATACTTGGGTTTAATCGTTGGCGGAACGCACGGACATTGGCCAAAGCAGTTGGCAAAATCATCGCTCCACCAAGACCACCGAAACCTTGTTTAGGCTTGATAACAACTTTTTCAGTATCAATATCAATCCATAAACCATTTCCCACTGAATTAACGGTGTTAATGTGCGTTAATGGGTATTTGTTTAAGATGGCCGCCATTTGATCAAAGTGCACCAAATCAAAGTATGGTGGTAATTTAACCCCTAATGGCTTGGTGTAAAAGCTGAAAATTTCGGCTAAAAGTGCATCCGTTTCTTCAAAATCATACGCAACTTGCGGCTTACCAATCACATTTGGACATGACAAGTTAAGTTCCGTTAAACCAGTGTATTCACTAGCTTGGATTTTGTGGAGTAATTCAATATTGTCAGACATTTGTAATCCGGCAACTGATAAAATCGTAGGCTTAGCATGTTCCTTAGTCACATAGTCCAAGTAGTATGGGAACCCAGCATTTGGTAAGCCCATTGAGTTAATTGAACCGTGTTCTAACTGGTAGTAACGTGGTTGCGGATTGCCCTCGCGTTGTTGTGGTGTGGCACTCTTAGTGACAACCCCACCAGTACATGCTGCGTTAATCATTTCGTCCATTTCAGCAACTGTCATACAGTTAACCCCAGACGCATTCAAGAAAATACTTGGAAATTCTACACTTGCCATCGTTGTTTTAAAATCAATTGCCATCATTAAATCTCCCAATTTTTTTATTATTTTGCTAATTCATTACGCCAGTTAGTTAACATTTCAACATCATCGTGTGAAACGTAAGCTTCATTGGCTGCCGTGTGAATTAAGTTTGAGTAGTTAGTTACTGCAAAGTATTCTAAACCTTGTGCGGCAAAATTTTCATCCGCTTTTGGTAATTCGTAAGTAAAGATGGCGGCCACCCCAAGCATGTTCCCACCTTCAGCGGTCACTGCCTTGGCTGCTCCAAGTACAGAACCACCCGTTGAAATTAAATCATCAATCAAAACCACTTTTTTATCAGTCACATCGTAACCTTCAAGTTGTTTTTTCGCACCGTGATCCTTCGGTTGGGCCCGCACATAGATCATTGGTAAATCAAGAATATCAGCCACTAAAGCGGCGTGAGGAATTCCAGCCGTTGCCACACCCCCAATAACTTCAACATCCGGGAATTTGTTTTTAATCAACGTTGCCAACCCTTGGGCGATAATTGACCGCACTTTAGGGTAACCAATTGTTTGGCGGTTATCCGTGTAAATTGGGCTCTTAATACCGGAAGCCCAAGTGAATGGATCGTTTGGTTGTAACTTAACGGCACCAATTTCTAATAAACCAGCTGAAATCTCAGTGGCAATTGCATTTAAATCAACGTTGCTCATCTTACTTCTCCTCAAATTCTGTTAATACTTGTTGGTAGGCTTGGCGCATGTCGTGGGCTTGGGTGATTGAACGACCAACCACAATCCCATCACTACTAAATTCAGCGGCGCGTTTTGGTGTTACCACACGTTTTTGATCAGACGCGTCATCCCCGGCTAAGCGAATTCCTGGGGTAATAACTTTAAACTCAGGCGTTACATTATCATGAATAAGTTGGGCTTCAAAGGCAGAAGCAACCACACCATCAGCCCCGGAAGTAGCCGCAAGCCGTGCTAAATGAATCACAGAATCTTGCAATGACATGCTAATACCTTGTGTGTATTGCACATCTGCTTCAGAAAATGAGGTTAATTGCGTAATCGCAAGTAACATCGGCGTTGCTTTACCAATTTCAGCAGCACCGGCTTGTAAACCACGTTTAGCAGCTTCAATCATCGCGGGTCCACCAGCGGCGTGAACCGTCACAATATCAACGCCTAACTTCCCAATTTGGAAAGCAGCGTGTTCAACCGTATTAGGAATGTCATACATCTTCACATCGAGGAAAATCTTCACATTAAGTTGCTTTAATTCCTTCACGAATTCAGGGCCATAGGCGTAAAACATTTCCATCCCAACTTTGACGAAAACATTTTCGTAGTTGGCTAATTGTTCGACGCATGCAAAGGCGGCGGCTTTATTATCAAAATCTAGGGCTACAATAACCGGTTTCATGAATATATTCCTCGTTTAACTTATTTCTTAAAGGGCCATCAAACTCAAAGCTTGATCTTCTAACACATCTAGGAAGGCAGCAACTGTGTCAAGTGAAGTAAATAATGGAACCGCATTTTCAATCGCTGCTTCACGAATTTCAGCCCCGTCATTAGTTGTCCGACGGCTGTTATCCATTGTGTTTACAACAATTTGGAGTTTGCGATCTTTTAAAGCTGAAACAGCGTTGTTGTCTGATTCGGCCAATTTACCCATCACATGAGTTTTAACACCACCATCTTCAAAGACGTTAGCAGTATTTTGAGTTGCGTAGATTTGGAAACCAAGCGCACGGAAGCGTTTTGCTAAGCCCATGGCTTCTGGTTTGTCCGCATCGGCAACTGTAAACATAATATTACCATGTTTTGGCACTGAAACATTAGCTGCCAAGAAGGCTTTATATAAAGCTTTAGGGAAGGTAACATCAGAACCCATAACTTCTCCAGTTGATTTCATTTCAGGTCCTAAAGTACTATCAACCATTGGTAATTTATTGAAACTAAAGATTGGGGCTTTAACGTGCACACCCACACTTTCTTTGTACAAGCCCGTTTCAAAACCAAGATCAGCCAATTTAGTTCCTAACATAATCTTAGAAGCAATTTGGGCCATTGGAATCTTCGTAACCTTAGACATAAATGGTACTGTCCGTGATGCTCGTGGGTTTACTTCGATAACGTAGGCAACATCATCATGGATAACAAACTGAATGTTCATCAATCCAAATGTTTGTAATTCTTTCGCTAAAGCAATTGAAGCTTTGATAATTTGATCTTTAACGTTGGCTGACATTGTTTGTGGTGGGTAAACCCCCATTGAGTCCCCTGAGTGCACCCCAGCCCGTTCAATGTGTTCTAAGATTCCAGGAATAACCACAGTTTCACCATCACTGATAACATCAACTTCAGCTTCTGAACCAACCAAGTATGAGTCAATCAAGACCGGGTGTTCATTAGATACTTGCACAGCTCGTTGCATGTAATCACGTAAATCATCATCTGAAGCGACAATTTCCATGGCCCGACCACCAAGCACGTATGAAGGCCGAACTAACACTGGGTAACCAATCTTTTGGGCCACTTCAACGGCTTGTTCAACCGTTGTTGCCGTCGCACCAACTGGTTGTGGTAAAGCTAGCTTTTTAATAACTTGGTCAAATAATTCCCGGTCTTCCGCACGGTCAAGCGCTTCAACACTGGTACCTAAAACTTTAACGCCGTTTTCAACTAATGGCTTGGCTAAGTTAATCGCGGTTTGACCACCAAATTGAACCACAACCCCAATTGGTTGTTCCAAATCAATCACATTCAAGACATCTTCAATCGTCAAAGGTTCAAAGTAAAGCTTATCTGAAATTGAGAAGTCGGTTGACACTGTTTCAGGGTTTGAATTCATGATGATGGCTTCATAACCAGCTTCTTGAATTGCCCGTACTGAGTGTACCGTGGCATAGTCAAATTCCACCCCTTGACCGATCCGGATTGGACCTGAACCAAGGACAAGGACTGATGGTTTGTCATTAACAATCACATCATTTTGTTGTTCGTAAGTACCGTAGTAGTATGGTGTTTTTGACTTGAATTCAGCAGCCACCGTATCAACCATCTTGTAGACTGGTTGCACGTTTTCAGCCTTACGAAGGGCCCGCACTTCACTCGCTGTTTTGTTCCAGAAACCAGCGATGGCTTCATCACTGAAACCGTTCTTTTTAGCTAAAGTTAAGGCCGCAATTGATTGGTCGTTAACTAAAAGAGCTTCGATTTCAACGATGTGAAGTAACTTATCTAAGAACCAAATATCAATTTTAGTGATATCGTGAATTTCTTCAATCGTTACCCCCCGACGAATAAGTTCAAAGAGCATGAACAAACGATCGTCACGGGCTGGTACAAGTGCATCTTTAAGTTCTTGGTCAGAAAGATCAGCGTATTTTAATTCGTTACCGTGGATAACACCAATTTCAAGTGAACGTACGGCTTTAAGTAACGCTTCTTCCATGTTACGACCAATCGCCATAACTTCCCCGGTCGCCTTCATTTGGGTACCAAGTGAACGATCAGCAGCTGTAAACTTATCAAATGGCCAACGTGGAATCTTAGCAACCACATAATCAAGGGCTGGTTCAAATTCAGCTAATGTTGTTCCCGTAACCGGGTTAATGATTTCATCTAAGTTTAAACCAACGGCAATTTTAGCCGCCATCTTAGCAATTGGGTAACCAGTTGCTTTAGAAGCTAAGGCTGATGAACGTGAAACCCGTGGGTTAACTTCAATAATGTAGTATTGCATGCTGAGGGGATCTAACGCCATTTGGATGTTAACCCCACCTTCAATCTTCAAGGCCCGAATAATCTTTAAGGCCACATCCCGCATCATTTGGTATTCACGGTCAGAAAGTGTTTGGACTGGTGACACAACAATTGAGTCCCCAGTGTGGACCCCAACGGGATCAAAGTTTTCCATTGATGCTACGATTAACGCATTATCAACGGCATCACGCATAACTTCAAATTCAATTTCTTTATAACCCGCAATTGATTTTTCAATCAACACTTGGGTAACTGGTGATAATTCCAAACCATTGGCAGCTGTTTCAGCTAATTCTTTTTCGTTGTTGGCAAATCCACCCCCGAAACCACCTAATGTGTAGGCTGGGCGAACAACCACTGGGTAACCAATTTCATTGGCAAAATCAAGTGCTTCTTGAGTTGTCACCGCAATTGTTGATTCAGGAACAGGTTCGTTCAAACGTTCCATCAACATTTTAAATTCTTCACGGTCTTCGGCTTCTTCGATAGCTTCAAGCTTCGTACCAAGTAATTCAACGTTAAATTCGTCTAAAATACCTGATTCAGATAATTGCTTGGCCATGTTCAAACCAGTTTGACCACCAAGCGTTGGTAAGATGGCTTCTGGCAATTCTTGACGAATAATTTTTGAAACGAAGTCTAACGTAATTGGTTCGATGAACACCTTATCAGCAATTTCAACGTCGGTCATAATTGTTGCAGGGTTAGAGTTAATTAGAATAACTTCGTAACCTTCTTCTTTAAGTGAGATACATGCTTGCGCACCTGAGTAATCAAACTCAGCGGCTTGACCAATCACAATTGGACCAGAACCGATAACTAAAATTTTCTTGATGTCAGTACGTTTTGGCATTATTTATCTCCCTTGTTGGCTTCTTTAATCATAGTAATAAAATCGTCAAAGATGTATTCAGCATCGTGTGGACCAGGCGCTGCATCTGGGTGGAATTGGACTGAGAAGGCTGGGCGGCTCTTCAAACGAACCCCTTCAACCGTTTTGTCATTTACTTCAACGTGCGTTACTTCTAAATCAGTACCGACAAGTGAATCGGCATCAACGGCGTAACCGTGGTTTTGTGATGTAAAATCAGCGTGGTCTTTACGTAAGTCACGAACCGCGTGGTTAAAGCCACGGTGACCAAATTTCATTTTATAAGTCGTTGCGCCATTAGCTAATGAGAACAATTGGTGGCCTAAGCAAATTCCCATTAAAGGTAATTGAGCTTGTAAGGCTTGGATCATTGGAAGCGCGTACGCCGCATCTTTAGGATCTCCAGGACCGTTTGAAAGTAAGATTCCATCTGGGTTAGCTGCTAACACAGTTTCAGCATCGACTGTGGCTGGGAAAACTGTTACGTTTACGCCACGCTTAGCAAGGGCGCGTAAGATTGAATTTTTAATCCCAAAGTCAATCACAGCAATCCCAATACCATCAGTTGGCGCTTGATAAATCGTTTTAGTTGACACATCTGCCACTTGTGTTGAAGCAAGTTCCATTGCAAAAGCAGCTTTCACTACTGCTTCATCTAGTGAATCAACAATCACGGCCTCCATCGCACCTGAATCACGAATTTCTTTTGTCAAAGCACGGGTATCGATTCCTGTAATCCCTGGTAAATCTTTTTTCTCAGCAAATTCAGCTAGGCTCATTTGTGAACGGAAGTTACTTGGACGGCGAGCAATTTCGTGAGTAATAATCGCATCAGCCGTTGGTGTTAAGCTTTCAAAATCATCCTTGTTAATCCCATAATTCCCAATCATTGGGTAAGTAAACGTAATCATTTGACCAAGATAACTGGCATCTGTCATTGTTTCTTGGTAACCGGTCATCCCGGTACTAAAAACAATTTCACCGTGTACTGTTTTTGGTGAACCAAAACCTTCACCCGGGTAAACTGAACCATTTTCTAATACTAAATATCGTAATCCCATATCTTCTCTCCTATTTGCTGTATACCATTTGTCCATCTACAAAGGTTGCTAATACTTGTCCGAATACTTTTTCACCAAGAAATGGTGAGTTGGTACCTTTTGAAATAAAATCAGCTGCTTTAATTTCATATTCTTCATCAAAATCGACGATTGTTAAATCAGCAGCTGTCCCGACTGCTAATTTACCAGCCGCTAAGTTAAATGCTTGGGCCGGTTTAACCGCCATCCAATCAAGTAACGTTGCTAAGTTTACTAAGCCACTCTTCACAAAGTGGGTGTACATTAATGCTAGTGATGTTTCGATGCCGACAATTCCAAACGCGGCCGTCTTCATTGAACCACTTTTTTCTTCAACACTGTGTGGTGCATGGTCAGTTGCGACCATGTCAATTGTGCCATCCATCAAACCGGCAATACATGCTAAGCGATCAGCCGTTGCCCGCAATGGGGGATTCATTTTCATAAATGGGTTATCAAATTCAACCATCGTTTCATCTAATAAGACGTGGTGTGGTGATACTTCTGCCGTTACATGCAAGCCTTCACGCTTAGCTTGGCGCACCATTTCAACAGATTCTTTTGTTGAAATATGAGCGACATGATAATGCACCCCCGTTTGTTTAACCATGACTAAATCACGCGCTAATTGCGTTGATTCGCTTAAGCTTTCCATCCCAGGTAAGCCAAGACGGTCAGCAACTGCCCCGGCGTTCATTGCCCCACCGTTTACTAGACTGTCATCTTCAATGTGAGCAACAATTGGCAAATTCAAGTTTTTAGCTTGGCACATTGCTTGGAGCATCGTCATCGATGTTTGCACCCCATGACCATCGTTGGTAAAGCCGGCTGGTTGGTGGTGCGCAATTTCAGCCATATTTGTAACATGATCATCAATTAGACCACCTGAGATTGGGGCAAACTGATATGTTTTAATTACTGAATTTTCCGCATTCCGCTTAATTTGTTCCGCAAACTTATCTGCTGTATCTGGAACTGGATTTAAGTTAGGCATGGCAATTACGGTTGTAAAACCACCATGGGCCGAAGCTTTACTACCAGAAGCAATCGTTTCTTTATATTCAAATCCTGGTTCCCGGAAATGGACGTGTACGTCAACGAGACCTGGTAAAACATCTTTACCTTGGGCATCAAACACTTCACTAGTTGGTGCTTGAATGTCGGCTGCAATTGCTACGACGCGGCCATCTTCAATCAAGATGTCTTGGATTTGGCCATTGATGCGACCATTTTTAATTAAGCGTTGCATGTTATTCCTCCACTAAACCTTTACTTGTTAACACCGCATTTAAAATTGCCATGCGGGCAAAAACACCATTGTGCATTTGCGTGAAAATTTTTGATTTTGGTGCTTCAACTAATTCTGATGAAATTTCAACATCACGATTAACCGGTGCTGGATGCATAATAATGGCATTGTCTTTAAGCACATCGTAGCGTGCTTTGTTTAAGCCATATTGTTGGTGGTATTCCACCGCCGTAAAGGCATTTAAATCATCTTTTTGTAACCGTTCTGTTTGCACCCGTAATAACATTACTACATCTAATTTGGGCAATAATTCGTCAACTTCAACATACGTACCAAAAGCGGCAAAATCTTCATTGAACCATTCTTTAGGCCCACTGAAGAGAACATTGGCTCCCAAACGGTTTAAAATTTCAGCATTTGAGCGGGCCACCCGTGAATGTGCGATATCTCCGATAATCCCAACATTTAAACCGGCAAAAGTTTTAAATTGATCATGGATTGTCATTAAATCAAGTAAGCTTTGTGATGGGTGTTGACCACTCCCATCACCAGCGTTTACAAGGCCCAATTCAATGTTGGTATCTTCAACCATGGGACCATACCAGTTGTTTAACCGGTGGCGGATAACCACAAAGTCAACGCCAATTGCTTGCAAAGTTTTTAATGTATCCCCTAATGACTCACCTTTCGTAACTGAACTTGTTGATGGGTTAATATCAATTAACTTAACGCCTAAACGTTGTTCTGCCATTTGAAATGAGCTGTGTGTCCGTGTACTGTTTTCAAAAAATAAGTTGGCTGTAAATACAGGACGTTTTAACGTTACTTGCTTACCATCGCGGAAGGCATAAGCGCTTGTAAGTAATTCGTGTAACTCACTATCTGATAAATCATTAATATTTAAAAAATTTGCGAATTGTACCATGTCGGTTTCCTTTCAAAAAAAACTGCCTTCTCCAAAGAGAGGGCAGTTTCCGATTGTTGTCATCGTAACGATTAATTGCCTGATTGTGCTCTCTCTGGAGTTTCTTAAATAGACGTTATGAAATTTTATTGGGTGCTGTAAATACAAAAAAACTCTTTGGAATATCCAAAGAGTTTTTAGGTTAGCTTAAATAAAGTGGCAGTATCCCTACTGCTATTTTGAACTTACCTTAGTGACTCTCTGGTCGACCTTTAAAGGACATTTACATTAGAAATTATTATAGCAGAATTATTTTTAAGATGCAACGACCTTTTTGTTAATTTTATTTATTATGCATACATAAAAAGCAAGAAGCCCCTATTGTCTAGCAGGTTTCTTGCTTATATTGTCAATTATTCAGTTGGTTCAATAACGGTTTCTTCTTCAACCGGTGCAAGCAAGCTTTCCCAGCCGCCCGCTTTAATTAACGCTACTTGATCAGTAAAGAATGCTGTAATCCGCTTTTGAACACTCGCTGGATCATCCAAATAATCTGCCACTGAAGCGGCTTTTTGGATAAACAAGCTTGATTGAGAAACCATTGGGTGTTCAATAATCATGTAGATGTTAACTGGATACAACGTTTCTTCATCAATTAATTTGGTCAACGCATTTACATACCGCACTGGTAAGTTAATGGCGGACGTTTCTAAACTAAACGTTAATGGTTCACCTTCAACTAATTCTGTCACCGCAATCGCTACCCGGCTTACCTTTTGGTGCGCAATATTTTGATCTAAATCGGCAAAGGCCGCTGTAAAATCAAGTTCGTTGAGATTAACAAGACTTTCATTTACTTCCAGTACTTGTTGGTCTTTGACAACTTCTAAAAATTCACTACCTAAAATTTCCATCATTTAATCCTTTTATTTCCGAAAGTATATCCCAGCACCACGCCGATATTGAACAGCGGCTTTAATCCACAAGCCAAAGGCGATTAGATTAAGTAACACTATCACCCAGCCTATGCCAAGCATCACACCATGTAATGCTATTTTACCGATGACTAACTGAACCAGTGCCGTTACAATTGTAATCCCGACAAATAACATTGCTAACGCCATTAAATAAATCGCCATTGGGTGCTTACGATAAATCAAAGCGGCGGCGATTATCATAATTGCAAAAACGGTTAGTAAAGAATGCCATTCCGGGTGACCCTTAACCGAAAAAATTAAACTAACGATGGTAAATAAAATAAAGTTTAAAATACCATATCCCACGACTTGTTTTACTTTGCTTACCATATCTACCTCAAATTTAAATTATGCTAATAAATCTAAAATTTGGGCGTGATCAATTCCAAGGAAGTAATTTCCTAACTCAACATTAGCAAGAACCTTTGCTAATTCTTCACGGTTATACTTAATACCAACAAATTTGGCTTCAAGTTCTGAAACATCACTCGTCCCAAAGAAGTCACCATAAAAAGTAACTTTATCAATAATACCATCTTTTACATCCAAACGGGCATCAATTGTCCCTGCCGTGAAATGTTGACGTTTTTGAACGGTAAATGCAGGTGATGTTCCATATACCCAATCCCAGTTGTTATAAACATTTTCATAGATTTCTTCAATTTTAGCTTCTTCAGCGGCTGAAATTTTAACTTCTTTATCTTTGATATCAGCTAAATCATCAACGGCAAACAAGTGCTTTAATAAAGCATCCCGGAAACCTTCAACATCTAAATCTTGATACTGTTCAGCTAAGTAGGGCTTTAAATTCGTAACTCGTGATCGAACTGATTTGATGCCTTTTGAAGCAATCTTATCCGCGGGTACGTTTAACGCTTTCGTAACCACGTCCAAATCAACATCTAACATCAATGTTCCATGGGCGTAAATTTTAGAACCATGCTTAAACATGGCACTACCAGAGAATTTCTTACCATCAACAATCATATCATTTCGACCAGAAACTTCAGCCGTCGTGGCGCCCATTTCATGAAGCGCATTAATAATTGGTGAGACAAACGTTTTAAAGTCACCAAATTCAGCATTTTTGGTGTCTAGTACGAAACTAAAACATAAATTACCTAAATCATGGTAAACTGCTCCGCCACCACTTCGGCGGCGAGTTACAACAATTTTGTTATCATCAATGAATTTTTGGTTAACTTCTTCTTGGGTGTTTTGGTTACGCCCAACAATGATTGAAGGCTTTTCATAGTAAAAAAGCACCAATGGTTCATCAAATTCACGATTGTACATCAAATATTCTTCAGTCGCTAAATTACGGCGAATATCATCGCTTGGCATTACATAGTAAAACATACTAGTTAATCTCCCGAATAATTTAATTTATTTAACAATAATCACATCGCAAGGTGCTGTACGGGTCACAAAATTAGTTACTGAGCCAACTACGAGACGTTCAACGGCATTCATCCCCGTAGTTCCCATGACAATCAAACCAGTCTCATGATCGGCCGGAAAGTCTTTGGCAAGGACTTCTTTAGGATTACCAAAACGAACGTGAATTTCCACGTCTTTAACACCTGCATCAAGGGCTTGTTGTTGATAAACTTTTAAGCGTTTTTCAACTTCATCAACCATTCGATAAACAACGTCACCAGAAACTGCCCCACCGTAACCATCCGCAAATTGGTTAATTTCTAACACGTTTAAAATATCTAAGCGCGTATTATTCCGCTTAGCGACTTGAATGGCGGTTGCTAAAACTTTTTCCGTAATTTTTGATCCGTCAACTGGTGCTAAAATGTTCTTATATTCTTGCATAGGCTTACACTCCTTAAGTAGTTTGAATCTAGCTCAATTATACACTTGATTACTTAGAATGTAAGCGATTCCTTTATATAAATCTAATTATTGGGTAACTTTTTACAAATTATACGATATTTAATCAGCGAACTGAACTTGGTTATCATCAAGGCTAGCAATTTTTACTAATGATTCCACACGGAACCCTTGGGCTTCAATTGTTTGGCGCCCTGGTTGAAAACTTTTCTCAATCACAATGCCCACCCCGGCTAAAGTTGCTTGGGCTTGATTTAAAATATCAATTAAGCCTTCAACCGCTTGCCCATTCGCTAAGAAATCATCAATTACTAAGACATTTTCACCGGGTTGAATAAAGCGCTTATCAACCATCACATCCGTGTATTGTTGCGTTGTATATGAGAATAACTTGGTAGCATAAATATCAGCTGATAACGTCAACGACTTACGTTTACGAGCAAATACTAACGGCACGTGCATCGCTTGGGCCACCATAATGGCTGGGGCAATGCCTGAAGATTCAATCGTTAAAATGCGATCAATTTTTTGATCAGCAAACCGTTTCGCAAATTCTTGTCCAATCGCTGTCATTAATTCAACATCAATTTGTTGGTTGATAAATGAATCAACCTTTAAAACATTCTCTGGTAATACGCGGCCGGCTTCAATAATTTTATGTTTCAATGCTTCCATGTTTGTTCTCCTAATAATATGTTCTAAAAAACGACGGGCAAATTTGCGACGTCGTTTTTTAGTTAAAATATTTTCTTATTGTTGTTTAAAAGCGTGGTCTAAAACACCATTAATAAACTTCCGTGAACGTTCATCACTGAAAGTTTTGGCTAAGTTTAAGGCTTCATCAATCACAACTTTACTTGGAACGGCTTCTTCAGCACTAACGTACTTGTGTTCAAAAATGGCCAATTCCAAAATAATCCGGTCGGCACGGGCCAAACGATCAAAAGTCCAGCCATTAGCAAGTAATGGCGTAATATCTTGTTCAAGCACTTCACGTTGGCTTAAAACACCAGTTACTAATTCTTTCAAGTAATCTGGGACCGCTGGGGTTGGTTCAATATCTTCTAATACATCTTCGTAAAGGGTATCAAGATCAGCTTCAGGATTACCAGCCAATGCAAAGAGAGTCTGGAATGCTTTTTCACGTATTTGATGTCGACTAATAGTCACAATTATTCACCTTTTTCTTCTTCATCATCCCCAAATAAATTATTGGGATCCAATTGTTGGTCAGCCTTTTGGGGCACAATACCTTCAACGTGGATATTAATTTCTGCTACTGTTAAATCGGTCATGGCACTAATTTGTGATTTGATGTGTTCTTGTAACTTCAAGCTCACCTTTGGCACACTGACCCCATATTCAAGATAGACATAAACGTCGAAGATAATAACATCATCGTTCATGCTTACTTTAACGCCTTTACCATGTTCAACGCGGCCAAATAATTCCGATACTTGGTTTCCAATTGAACTTTGCATTTTAATAACACCGTCGATTTCACTTGCGGCAATTCCGGCAATTACTTCTAAGACACTCGGATTTACCTCAGTGTGTCCTAAAACCTTACCGTCATTTGCAAGTGTAATATTTGTCTCTTCTGCCATTTCAGTCTCCTCCATGGATTACTAGTTTAACTAGTCTAAATATACAGGTTTAATTATATCAAAAAAGCCCCTCGCTTTCACGAGAGACTTTTTAAATTGTTAAAAATTAGGCACGTGATTTGTAAGTACCGTTATCATCAGTGTTGATAACAAGCTTGTCACCAGCATTGATAAAGTCAGGCACTTGGATAACTAAACCAGTTTCCATAGTTGCTGGCTTACCACCACCATTGGCAGTAGCACCCTTGATAGCAGGTTGAGTTTCCTTAACTTCAAGTGTAACAACCTTAGGAACTTCAACACCAAGAACTTCGTTACCAAAAGTAGTAACAGAAACTTCCATACCTTCAAGCATGAACTTCAAAGCATCTTTGATGTTTTCTTCGTTCAAGTTAAATTGGTCGTAAGTTTCAACGTTCATGAAGACGTGTTGGTCACCTTCAGCGTACAAGTAAGTAGCTTTTTGTGTCAAGATTTCAGCAGGAACTAATTTTTCAGAAGTGTTACTGAAAGTGATTTCGTTAACTGCACCAGTACGCAAGTTCTTCAACTTTGAACGTACGAAGGCTGAACCTTTACCAGGTTTAACGTGTTGGAATTCAAGCACACGCCAGATAGCGTTGTTGTATTCAATAGTCAAACCAGTTTTTAAATCGTTTGGTGTAATTGCCATTGTAATTATCTCCTTAAAATACGTAATTCTTTCCTATTTTACCAGTCAAAATCCTATTCGACAAGTAAAATTATTTACCACGGGCCTTATCAGCCGCCACCTTGTTAGCTTTCCGTGTGGCCCGTTGTTCCATCCGTTGTTCAATCCGACGATCCATTTGTGCTTTACGCTTAATGGCTTGATTGATTTGGTGTTTGTAACCAGGCTTAATCTTCTTTTTCTTTTTCTTGATTAAACCAATCATCGTTGGATCAAGCTTCTTTTGGGTCTTATTACGTTTTTCACGACGCTTACGGTCAAACGTATCAACAATGTGGTCACCCTTAATCGCTTTTGGTTGGAATTTAACCCCAAGGTTTTCTAATTCAGCAACTTGATCATCATTATCAGGCGTGTATAACGTAATCGCAATTCCGCTCATTCCGTTACGACCAGTCCGACCAACCCGGTGGATAAAGAAGTCTAAATCAGCTGGAATATCATCGTTAATTACGTGTGATACCCCTTCGATATCAATCCCACGAGCAGCCAAATCAGTGGCAACCACATACTGGAAGTCAAGGTTTTGCACTTGCTTCATCACCCGCTTACGTTCACGTGGGGCAATTCCACCGTGGACCGTCGCAACTTTTAAGTTTTGACCACGTAAGAAGTGACTTAATTCATCGGCGCGTTCCTTAGTATTAGTAAAGATTAAAGCTAAGTATGGTTGGCCAAGCGTCAATAATTTTAAGATAACTTCATTTTTTGAAGCACTCTTAGTTGAAATCAACCAGTTTTCAATCGTTGGAGAAATTACCGTAGTTACTGGAATTTCTTCAACAACGGGATTGCTTAAGTATTTACGTAAGAATGGTTGTAACTTTTGCGGAATTGTTGCTGAAAAGACCAACATTTGTAAGTCTTCAGGCATTGCCCCCGCGACAGCATCAACTTCCGGCAAGAACCCTAAATCAAGCGTCATATCAGCTTCATCGACCACCAAAGTCTTACTGAAGTGGACATCAAGGGCTTGGGCCTTTAATAAATCCGCAATCCGGCCAGGTGTTCCAATCACGATGTGGGGTTGGGCGGTTGCTAATTGTTTTAATTGGCGTTCTTTGTCAGTCCCACCAACATAGTTAGCAATTCGAATTTCAGCATCAAAGTGCTTCGCAATTTGTTTAGCGGCATTATAAATTTGTTGGGCTAATTCCCGTGAAGGCGTCGTAATTACGGCTTGTACTTGATTGAAATTAACATCCAAGTTTTGGAAAATTGGCAATAAGAACGTGTGCGTTTTTCCGGAACCAGTTTGTGATTGACCAACTACGGAGCGACCACTAATAACCGTTGGAATTAAGCGTTCTTGCACGGCTGTTGGTGTGTTAAAGTTAATTTCCGCTAAGGCGTCCATAATTGCTGGTTTTAAATTAAAATCAGTAAATTGTTTCGTCATTAAATAAATCCTTTCTATATTAAACGATCATTGTATCGCTTAAGGGCGCGGGCTAATTCATCAATAATATCATTGACCTCGTCCATATCACGCGCTTTAGCCCCCGATGCTAATGGGTGTCCACCACCATCATGATTACGCGCAACCGTGTTAATTACCATATCTTTTGAGCGTAAACGCACACGGTAACTATGGTCATCTTGTTCTTCAAAGACCGCCCATGTTCGGACAGTATCAATGCGACCTGGTAAGGGCACAACAAAGGCTGTTCCACTTTCGCCAAGCTCAAATGAATTAACAAGTTCATTGCTTAAGACCATGTAAGCAAGGCCATTTTCAACAATATTTAGGTTTTGCAATACGTAGCCTGATAACTTAGCAGCTTCAGGACTAATTGCGTCCATTTTTTGATTAACTTTGATAATATCAAAATCAAATTTGAACAATTCCGAAACAACGCGCATGGTTTCACTATCAACTGAATACAAGAAGCGACCAGTATCACCGACAATACCGGCGTATAATACCCGAGCGGCCTCTGCATTCAACGTCATTTTACCACGTGAGTGCTCAGCGAGTTCATAAATTAAACTCGATGTTGAACTAGCCCCGGCAACCACCCATTGTAAATCACCATAAGGTTCATCATTGGGGTGGTGATCAATTTTGATCATTTCTTTCCCAGTTGGGTAGCGTTGATCATCGATCCGCGGTGCATTGGCGGTATCTGTCACAATAACTAAGGCATTTTCATAGCTTGCATCCGCAATTGTTTCCATTTCAGCAATCCAAGCTAACCCTGGCACTGTCTTACCCACAATATGCACATGCTTCTCTGGATATGAATTACGAATAATTTCAGCCAACCCGGCTTGGGACCCAAAGGCATCTGGATCAGGCCGTTGGTGGCGATGAATAATAATCGTGTCATATTCCTCAATTTTGGCAATAATTTGCTCTTGAATCGTCATGCATCTACTCTTTTCATTTTTTTATTATCTGAATAATACGTAATCTCTAAAATTTACCTAACATTTTAGTATACCTTATTTTTACCGTTAATTATTCAAAAAGTGGTAAATTAATATTTTCAAATGTAATTGGGGCCAAACTCGTTAAGGTCACCCCGAGTAGGCGAATCGCTTGGGTCGTAGGTGGCAGGCTGGCAATAATTTCTTCCGCAACTTGCACAATTGGTGTAATTTCATTCGGATAAAAATCAGTTTGCGTCACGCGCTTAGTTAACGTTGTAAAATCACTATAGCGAATTTTTAACACAAGCGTGCGCCCGTGGCGTTGATTACGTTGCATGGCCTTAACTAAATCCGTGGCCAAACTCGTTAAGGCTTTCTTAATTTGGGCCGGTAATTCTAACGGTGGTAAATACGTTGACTCTTTACCAATTGATTTACGTTCTTGTTGCCATTGCACCGGTCGATCATCAATCCCGCGTACCCGCCGATACAAATCATAGCCCAATTTACCAAAATGCTGAATTAAAAAACTTTCCGTTTGTTGATACAAATCCGCGCCAGTTAAAATATCCAAAGCTTCCATTTGTGGGAGTGTTTTTTTACCAATCCCGCGAAACGCCCCGATTGGTTGGTGGGTTAAAAAATCAACGGCATCTTCTTGGCGCACAATGGTCACTCCAACTGGTTTATTGTATTCGGAAGCTAACTTGGCAATAAATTTGTTGTAGCTAATTCCAGTCGAACAAGTTAAATGTAGGCGTTCCCAGATTTCTTGTTGCATCCGATGAGCCAAAATCACCGGATCATCAATACCAAGTTTATTTTCCGTCACATCTAAATACGCTTCATCAAACGCAATTGGTTCAATCATCTCGGTATATTCATGAAAAATAGCATGAACTTGGGCTGAGACTTCTTTATACTTGGTAAAATTAGGTGTTAAAAAGACCCCTTTTGGCGCTAATTTTTTAGCTTCCATTGCACTCATCGCGGAATGAATCCCTAATTGGCGGGCCACATAATTGGCAGTTGCAACCACACCATGACCACCGGTTTTAGCTGGATCTTTAGCTAAAATCAGCGGTACTTGACGTAAAGTAGGATTATCACGCATTTCAACTTGCGCATAAAAAGCATCCATATCAACATGAATTATCTTACGCATTGGCCCCTCCTTTTTTAAATCACTTACCTATATTTTATAATATCCTAACAAAGAAATCCTTATGGTGCAGGCACCATAAGGATTTCTTTGTTAACTATTTAAATATAAAAATAATTATTTGTCAGCGGCGCCATCTTTGGCTTCAGTTGGTGCTGCAGCCATAGTTGGTTCTTCAACCGCCTTAGGTTCGGCTGGCATTGCTTCAGAAGCGGCAGGTTTTTCAGTCGCGGCATCAGTTGCCATTGGTTCAGCTACTGGAGCGGCCGTAGTTGGTTGATCAATCACTTTAGCAATTGCATCCATATCAAATACTAAGAAAATACCATCACAGTCTAACGTAACCGTCTTGTCAGCTTCGTTGATTGAATCAATAATCCCGTGCAACCGACCGATTGTAACGATGTGTGCACCCTTTTGAAGTTTTGACATCATATCATTACGCATATCACGTTGCTTTTTTTGTGAGCGGGTTGTCATGAGCAACATCCCCCCAATTAATACAACTAAAATAACAATGTTAAATAATCCCATTTGTAATACTCCTTTGTCCTAGTTTTAAAAAAACATTAAGTTTATTGTAGCGTACATTACACTAATTTGGTACCTTACATTCAATAATCGCGAACTTAGCTTTCTGTTGGCATTATATATCCTAAATGATCGTATGCCTTAACTGTGGCAACGCGGCCCCGTGGCGTGCGTTGCACAAAGCCAATTTGGAGTAAGTACGGTTCATACATTGATTCTAAAGTTTCAACTTCTTCACCAATATTAGCCGCTAAAGCGCCAATCCCGACCGGACCACCACTATATTGGGTAATCATGGTCGTTAATAACTTAATATCGGTTTGGTCTAAGCCCATTTGGTCAACGTTTAAAATTTGCAAGGCATAATTAACAATTTCAACATCAATCGCGTCCTTGCCAGCCACTAATGCAAAATCCCGCACGCGCTTGAGTAGGCGATTGGCAATCCGTGGCGTCCCCCGAGAACGGCGCCCAATCTCATGCGCCCCAGAAGCGGCAATCGAACTATGGAAAATATCCGCCGTGCGCTTCACAATTTCTTCTAGTTCCGCGACATTATAGTAACTCATGTGTTCAACAATCCCAAAGCGATCACGCAATGGGGCTGATAACATCCCCGCCCTAGTGGTTGCACCAATTAACGTAAATGGGGGTAACGGGAAATGGACCGGATGCGCGGTTGGCCCTTGCCCAATCACAATATCGACAAAATAATCTTCCATCGCTGAATAGAGCATTTCTTCAACCGCCGTTGGTAAGCGGTGAATTTCATCAATAAATAAAATGTCGCCCGGTTGTAATTCATTTAATAACGCTAATAAATCACCGGTCTTTTCAATGGCTGGGCCGGAAGTCGTTTTTAAACCAACTTGCATTTCATTAGCAATTACCATCGCTAAGGTGGTTTTCCCTAACCCTGGCGGACCATACAATAGGACATGATCCAGCGCTTCTTCCCGACTTCGGGCTGCTTTAATATAGACTTGCAGTTCATTTTTGACCGCTTCTTGGCCAATATATTCGGCAAATTTTTGGGGGCGCAATGATTTTTCAAGTGAATTTTCTTGATCATCTTGCACATCTTGTTGGTAGATTTGTTCGTCAAATTCTGCCATCGTAGCCTCCTTTCAGTTTGCTCTAACCCATTAAATATTTTAAGCCCAAACTCAAGTATGTTTGTGTATCCGTTGGGGCTTCTTTGGCCAGTTGCTTTTCAACACGTTTAATATCGGTTTTACCATAACCTAATGATTCTAAAGCTAAAATCGCATCGGTTAAATCTTTGTTAACACTCGCAACGGCGACTGGTTCATTAAATAAATCTAATGCCACCCCTGGAATATCTGCTAACTTGCCTTTTAAATCCAACACAATTTGTTGGGCCGTCTTTTTACCAATCCCAGGGAACTTAACTAAATATTCCACATTTTGACTTTCAACCGCCCCAATTAAGGCGCTTTGATCAGCATTAGCTAAAATAGCTAGCGCGGATTTAGGACCAATTCCTGACACACTCAATAACTTATTAAAAAGCATCTTTGCGGTCATATCAGCAAAGCCGTATAATGAAATTTCATTTTCACGGACGATTTGCTCAACATAAATGGTCACACTTTGACCTTCTTGGTAAACAAACGGGTTAGCCGTTAACAACTTATAACCCATCCCAGCGACTTCCACCACGATATGCGTTGGGTAAATAAGCGTCACCTTACCAGTTAAATATTCATACATCTAGTAAAACCATCGTCTTTCTGTGGTCCATTTTAATAAGGATGACCATCATAATCGATCCAAGAGCCATGCGCATCTTGAATCCGTTTAAACATTTTTTCCATATCTGTTAACGATAACGTTACTAAGACTGGCCGACCATGGGGACAATTATACGGATTCTTAGTCATCCCCAAGTGCTTGATTAATTCTTTAGCTTCTAGCTCACTTAAATGTTGATTGGCTTTAATAGCCCGTTTACAACTCATCATAATCGCGGTTTTTTCGCGAAATTCAGCCGTTGTAATTTGCCCTTCCCGTAAAACCCAATCAATCATTTCACGCGTTGTCGCTTCAACTTGTTCCGGTACAAACCACGTTGGATGGTGATGCAAGATAAAACTATTATCCCCAAACGGTTCTAAATCTAACCCGACCGTCTGTAAGATGGCTAATTTATCCGTAATTTTAACGGCATCAACTAACGGATAGTCTAAGACTAACGGAATTAATAATTGTTGCTTGGCCGTGCCAACATGCCCAATTTCTTCACGATAGTATTCGTAATTAATTCGTTCTTGGGCGGCATGTTGATCAATCAAATACAAGCCTTGGGGGCCTTCTGCGAATAAAAACGTGCCAAACATTTGACCCATGTAGCGTAATTCTGGCCACGGATTAGCTGACATTTCAACCACCGGTTCATCATTAATCGGCGCCACACTTAACGTTGTTTGCTCATTTTTACTTGGCATTGTAACGGGAACTTCAATAAAATGATCAACGGCTTCCTCAGCATATTTGGCTTGAAACGTTTGCACGGCTGGCGTCGTTAAATCCGCTTTCGTTAAAACATTAATCGGCATAACTGGTGCCTTAGGAACTACTACTGGGGGAGCTTTAGGGATATCGTCGTCTTCAATCGTTGGCGCACTCACCGTTGGTAGTTCTTCAGTAACTACCACGGAACGGTCTTCTAATTGATATTTCATCGACGTTTGATTTAACTGATTAATAAAATCTAATCCCATCAAGGGACTCGATGTACTTACTGAATCCGCTTCTTTAAGCGGTTGCTCGGCTGTACTAGTTAAATTCTGGTACCCATCTGGAATCAAACTCATTTGCGTAAAGACGTGTTGAATCGCTTGTGTAATTAATGTCACTAAGCTATCTTCTTGACTCAAACGCACCTCTTGCTTCGTTGGGTGCACGTTAACGTCGACTAATAACGGATCCATTTGGATATTAATAACGGCAAATGGATACCGGCCAACCATTAATTTACTCCCATACCCTTTAATAATGGCTTTAGTGATTTGGAAGTTTTTAATATACCGGCCATTAATTAAGACCGAAATATAATCCCGCGATGCTCGCGTTAACGCCGGCACTGATACAAACCCCGTCACTTCAAAATCATTATCCGTAGTCGTAATTGGCACCATCTTTTGCGCCGTCGTTGGCCCGTAGATTTCCGCAATTACTCGCTTAACATCCCCATTACCGGCTGTGCGTAAAATTTGTTTATCATTGTGCACTAAATGAAACGTCACGGCTGGATAACTCAAGGCTAAGCGATTAACAATATCAACAATTTTCGCCAATTCCGTTTGTTGTGATTTTAAATATTTCAAACGCGCGGGTGTATTAAAAAATAATTCAGTTACTTTAATCCGCGTTCCTTTACGAGCACTGGCAGCAGTTTTCGCTAATACTTCACCACCTTTAATATGCATCGCCGTCCCTGCTTGTTGGCCCGTACTAGTCGTTAATTCAACGTCGGCAATTGAAGCAATACTTGGTAACGCTTCACCGCGAAAGCCGAGGGTTCGGATTTTAAATAAATCTTGCCGGTCATTAATTTTTGAAGTTGCATGGCGCCGAAAAGCCACCTCAACATCCTCGTCATCAATCCCATCGCCATTATCAATAATTTCAATTAACTTCGTCCCGGCAGCTTCAATTAAAATATCAATCTGCGTAGCATGAGCATCAAGCGCATTTTCAAGTAATTCTTTAACCACGGATGCGGGCCGTTCAATTACTTCCCCGGCCGCAATTTGGTTTGCCAGGTTAACTGATAATTCGTGTATTTTAGCCATACATCCTCCTGCTAATTAAAGTTTTTGTTGGAGCGCAAATAGTTTATTCAACGCATCAAGGGGCGTCATCATCGCTAAATTCAGCCCTTTAAGTTCATCCAAAATAGCTTGTTGTTGTGGATCTAGCGCCGGTTGCGCAAATAAATCTAATTGTTCATCATCAACATTGGCCTCTGGTTGCGGTACTGCAACGACTTCGGCCACCGGTGGAACTACTGGTACGCTAGGTTCATCGGCGACTACTTTCATCAATGTTGTCGCTGAACCTTGTTGTTCTAAATGATTTAAGATGACTTCGGCGCGGGCTAAGAGTGGTGCCGGCATGCCTGCTAATTTAGCAACGTTAATCCCATAACTTTGGTCGGCCGGACCTTCTTCCATTTTATGCACAAACACTAAATCACCATCTTGTTCAATCGCCCCCACGTGCATATTTTTCAAACCTGGTAGTTCATCGGCCAACGCGGTTAATTCATGATAGTGCGTACTAAACAACGTCTTTGCGTGCACATTTTGATGGACATATTCAATAATGGCTTGGGCAAGGGCCATCCCATCATAAGTCGCTGTCCCACGACCAAGTTCATCAAATAAAATTAAAGAAGCGGGCGTGGCATGCTTCAAGGCGTTATTGGCTTCGCCCATCTCAACCATAAAGGTTGAATCACCCGAAATTAAATCATCTGCGGCCCCAATGCGCGTGAAAATTTGATCAAAAATTGGTAATGCTGCCGAGGTCGCTGGTACAAACGAACCAACTTGCGCCAAAATCACAATTAACGCCAATTGCCGCATATAAGTTGATTTACCAGACATATTCGGTCCCGTAATAAGCATAATACTATTATCCGGATTCATTTTAATGTCATTTGGCACGTATGCTTGCCGCCCTAATACTTTTTCGACAACCGGGTGGCGGCCGTCGACGATGGCTAAATTAGCATCGTTGGTAAATGTTGGCTGCACGAAATGATAAGTTTCGGCAACCACCGCAAAGCTTTGTAAAACATCTAACTCAGCAATCGCTTGGGCTAATGCTTGAAGGCGCCCAATCATTGTTTTGATAACTTCCCGAATCTCAACAAATAATTGGTACTCTAACTCGGTTGATTTATCTTGGGCTTCTAAAATTAAAGCTTCACGTTCTTTTAATTCGGGCGTACTAAACCGTTCAGCATTCGTTAATGTTTGTTTGCGTTCATAACGTTCTGGGTCAAGCTTAGCAATATTGGCCTTAGTAACTTCAATAAAATAACCAAAAACGCGGTTATAGCCAATTTTTAACCCATTAATACCCGTTACTTCACGTTCACGAGCTTCTAGTTGGGCTAACCATTGCTTTCCATTCTTCATCACATCTCGATATTGATCAAGTTGGTTTGAATAACCATCCGCGATAACGCCACCTTCAGTAATTGATAGTGGCGCCTCATCATTGATGGCGACGGTAATTAGTTCCGTTACTTCACGTACCGGATCAAGAAGTTCAACTAAGGGACCGAAAACATCCCCTGGTAAAGTCTTGAGTGTAGCCCGTAATTTAGGGACTTGCTCTAAACTAGTTTTTAATTGAATTAAATCACGTCCATTAACGGAACCAAAAGCAACGCGACCAACTAAACGTTCTAAATCATAGACCTTCACTAAATCATCTTGAATCGCGGTGCGTTCAAAATAATTTTCTAATAAGCCGGCTACAATTGTTTGGCGGTTAATAATTGTACTTTGGGTTAATAGTGGCCGATCAAGCCATTGCTTCAACATCCGGCCACCCATGGCGGTCTTCGTTTCATCAAGTAACCATAATAAAGTCCCTTGTTTCTTACCGGTCCGAATGTTTTGCGTTAATTCTAAGTTATAACGACTATTGTGATCCATTTTCAAAAAACGCATTGGTTCATAGGCCACAAATTCTTGTAAGTGCGCTAAGGACCGTTTTTGCGTCAGCGTTAAATAGCCAACTAAATTACTAGCAACTAATTGCTGGGTGGCATCGGTTAGGGTTTGCGTTAAAAAGCTCACTTCCGCTTGCGTTGGCGTATTTGGTTGTTGAGACACTAAAATTCCAAGCTTAGTAAGTTTTTCCGTAATAGCTGCTTCAACACTGGTATCAACAACCACTTCTTTAGTTTGGAGATTAAGGATTTCGTTAAAGACCTCTTCGCTTTCCATTAAGGTCGTTACTTTTTCTTCCCCAGTTGATAAATCAGCATAGGCTAACCCATAATGCGTTTGAGTGTGGGTTAACGCCGTAATATAGTTATTTTCTTTAGCATCCGCTTGGGTTCCAAATTTGGTTCCGGGCGTCACTAATTGAACAACGTCACGTTTAACCATCCCCTCGGCTTGTTTCGGGTCTTCCATCTGTTCAACGATAGCTACTTTGTACCCTTTATCCACTAAGATATCGATATAATTTTGGGCCGCGTGGTGCGGAACCCCACACATTGGAATCGGATTATCCGCATTTTTATTTCGCGTCGTTAGCGTTAATTCTAAAATTTGGGCCCCTTTAATCGCATCATCATTAAACAACTCGTAAAAATCACCAAGTCGATAAAATAAAAATGCATCCGGATATTGTGCTTTGATTGCATTATATTGCTGCATCATCGGAGTTTCTTTTGCAGTTTTTGCCATGCTATTTGCCCTTTTCTTTTGTTATTGTCCTTAATATTTTAGCATTTTTTGCCGCTTAATAACATTACAGGGGCAAGTAAATCAACTTTTATCCTTGTGTTTCATGTGAAACATTATTTGTTAAAAAACAAAAAACACCTTAGTTACCTAAGATGTTTCGATCTACTATGCTTAATTATGAACTAGTATTTAAAGACGCTTTTGCGCAGCAGCTCGTTTACTTAAATGTACAAGCCGTCCGCCTAAAATTGATAATCCCATGTGTAGAGTTTGTGTCACACTTGAAATTGAACTCATACCATGTACTAACACATGTGCAATGATTTCATTAACTGCAATCCCAATGATAAAAACTAAAATAGTCATAAATGTTCCGCGGCGCATCCACACACCAGTATTGGTATCTTGATAAATTTTTACGGTTGTTCCGCGTAATACTCCAAAACCAATCCCCGTAGCACATGAAACAATAATTGCCATAATGGTAGCTAAGTTTAAATTCAAACTTGGTAAGGCCTTATATAAACTATATAAACCAATCACAATAATAATAGCAATTCCTTTAAACGAATCTTTTAATTCTTGTTCACGTAACATCCGCATCAAAATAAACAAAAAAATCAGAATTAGACCGATGTAATCACTTAAGTTAAACATTTCTTTCACCCCTAATTATATTTATTAATTATTGTAGCACTCACTGACAAGTGATGTTGAGATTACAGATAAGATGCATAAAAACCGACTTAACAGGTATTTAATGCTTGGCAAAAAACAAAAGCTTAGTCATTGTACAACGACTAAGCTTTTATAATTAAACTTGCTAGTATATTACTTGGTTAGCGTAAGTATCAGAAAATACCCACTATTTAACAAAATCAGCTTGTTCGAATGCTGGGTTAGGATACTTGTAAAAACCTTCGCCGGTTTCAGTTCCTAGCTTCCCTTGATCAACAAATTCTTTTTGAATTTTTTGACCAATTTTGTACATAATTGAATCTTGTTCATATGCACTTAACACATTGCAAATGGTCCGTAACCCAATCATATCAATTGAACCAAAGGGCCCCATTGGAATTTCTAAGTCGATTAAGTATGTCCGATCAATCGTTTCATAATCGGCTACGCCCGTGTACCACATGATCAAAGCGGCATTCGTCATCGGATTTAATAATCCGTTTAGCACATAGCCCGGATTTTCTTTTTTGATCATGATTGGAACCATGCCAATTTCACGAGCAAAATCGTGTAACGTTGTCACGACTTGGGCATCTGTACAGGCATGGCCCATAACTTCAATCGTGTTATGTTTCCAAACAAGGTTAGCAAAGTGAAAGGCTAAAAATTTACCCGGCCGATCAACAAATTTAACTAAGTTACTTGGTAATAACGTTGATGAATTAGTTGCAAAAATAGTTTTTTCCGGAGCTACTTTGCTTGCTTTCGTCCAAAAATCTTCTTTGATATGCATACTTTCAGGAACGGCTTCAATTACTAAATCAATATCTGCCAAACCAGCGGCTAAGTCCGTTGTGTACTTAATTGTCGCAATTCGCGCAGTGGCATCTTGGTCAGAGATATCTTCCATATCAGCCACTAATAAATCTTTGTAATTTTCAATCCGTTGTTTAGCCTTAGTGATTGCGTCATCAGCAACATCATAAACCGTTACTTGCTTACCATGGACCGCATTTTGGAGGGCAATTTGACTCCCTAAAACACCACCACCAGCTACTAATACTTTGTTTAACATTTTAATTCCCCCAAATTAAAAATTTATTTTACTTCAAAAAGTCGGCTTGTTGGAACGCTGGATTAGGATACTTGTAGAACCCTTCACCGGTTTCTGTGCCTAACTTACCTTGGTCAACAAATTCTTTTTGCAATTTTTCAGCAATTCCTTGTGATTCTGCATCTTGGCTAGTTTTTAAAATATTACCAACCGTGCGAAGGCCCACAACATCCAAAATTCCAAAGGGACCATATGGTGACCCGGTTGCAATCATCCACGTCTTATCAATCTTATCTGGGTCAGCAATTCCGTGATACCAAAGATACATGCCGGCACTTAAAAATGGCATCAAAATGGTATTAAGGACATAACCTGGTTGTTCTTTTTTAACTAAAATCGGCACCATGCCAATTTCTTGGGCAAACGTTTCCATTTGCGCGGGTAAATCGGCATCAGTTTTAGGTTGAGCCATGATTTCAGCAGTATTATGTGACCATACAATATTGGCAAAGTGTAAGGCGATAAATTTAGTTGGTCGATCAACAAATTCTGCAATCTTACTTGGTAATAATGATGATGAATTTGTCGCAAAGACGGTTTGTTCATCAGCTGCTTCAGACGCCTTATTCCAGAAATCTTTTTTTATCGCTAAACTTTCTGGGACCGCTTCGATTACTAAATCAATTCCTTTAAGGGCACTTGCTAAATCGGAAGTATACGTAATTTTCGCAATATCAGCTTGCGCTTGTTCATCACTAATTTCCTTAATATCGGCTACTAGTAAATCCTTAAAACTAGCGACGCGCTTTTTAGCCGCAGCGACCGCATCGTCTGAAATATCATAAACGGTGACTTCTTTACCATGAACAGCATTTTGTAAGGCAATTTGACTACCTAACACACCACCACCAGCAATTAAAACTTTTTTAAACATCAGCATTCTCCTGTAAGTGAATTTAAAGTTGTAACTGCCATGATAATAGCATTATCAAATTATGAGGGTCAAATTATTGAACTATCACGATAGTCCTTGCTAATGTGCTTTTTTCCGACAAAAAAATTCGTCGAGCATCTCTGCCAAACGAATTCTTTTGTTTTATCTAATTTACTGCCTATAACAGGAGTCGAACCTGCACGAGGTTGCCCTCACTGCGACCTGAACGCAGCGCGTCTGCCAATTCCGCCATATAGGCATAGCTTAACTAACTACCTAAGTGTACTCGTTTTTGCCATCTTTTTAAAGCTTTTAATTATCAATTAATTATTTTACTAATAACGTCAGTCCCGTACTTAGTTTGCATCGCCACTAACACTTGGGCCGTTAATTGGGCATCATCTAACGCCGCATGATCAGCGGTCATTGGTAATTTAAAATAATCAGCCAAATAGTTAACATTATATTTAGGTAAATCGGGTAATAATTTTTTGGCTAAGGTTAACGTATCAATGTATTTAAATGCTTGCAACGGTAAATCATAAAAGCGGCAATTTGTGATAATCGCATGCTGTTCATTTTTAACCCCATGCACCACTAACGGTAAATCACCAACAAAAGATATAATTTGGGGCCAAATCGTAGCAAAAGTTGGGGCAAACAACACATCGCTCGCATAAATATGATGAATATTATCCGATGCGTAGCCGTCTAATTTAGACTCTGGATTAACTAACGTTTGCCAGTTATCCACAAGTTTTCCCCCAACGACCTTTTGCATCCCGATTTCAACAATTGAGATGCGGTCGCTCATGTGTAAACCAAATTCAAAATCTAATGCAACAAAATCTAACATTGTTTCCCCTCAAAAAACGGGCGTGTGAAAAAAGCGGCTAGCTACAGTATAAAACTAGAAAATCCCGACTGAATCAAAATTCGGTCGGGATTTTAGTAGTGTATGCTAGTATTGGCCTTTGAAACACATTCTAGCAGCAAATTAATACTAGAGCAGTGTTATGTCACAACCCCGTTTTAACTTTTCATTTATTTATGGGCTTTAAAGAACCACCGCGTTGTGGTCTCAGATACCGGTGCCTGACCAAAATCAGCATGCACTTCAATATCTTTAAAACCAACTTCCGCTAAGAGGTCCTTAATTTCAGCTAAAGTATAGGCATATTCATAATGTAATTCTTGAAGTTGTTGATAACCATCAATTTCTTCTTGATAAACAAAGAACGTTAACTCATGTTCAACTGAATTAGGCCGTTCACCTTCATATGAACTCCATAAAAACGCTGTTTCTTCGTCATGCCAATTATACATGTAACCCGGATAAACTTCCTTAATTTGATATGGCGTAATCATATCAAATAAGAATTGGCCATCTGCAAGTAAATGTTGATAAACTTGGGTGAACGTTTCTTTTAACTGGGCTTTTTTACCTAAGTAGTTAAAAGAATCTGCAAATGATGTGATGGTTTGATATTGAATTGGTAAATCTGACCATTCTGTCATATCACCTTCAATTAAAGGAATCGTTACCTTAGCTTCTTCAGCGTGTTTCATCGCTAAAGATAACATTTCTGGTGATAAATCAAAGACACTCACATCTTGATAGCCTGCTTGCGCTAATAAAACGGCCAAGCGACCAGCACCACCAGCTAAATCAAGTAATTTACCTTGCTTATCTGGGACATTAACTTGGACATAATCACGCCATTGTAAATACAATTCACCATCAAACAAATTATCATATAATTGAGCAAACGTTTGATAATTAGCCATAATTAGTCCTCAACGATGTAATCAGTCAAGTCAACGTAAGGTGCGTCACCCCAAAGTTTTTCTAAGTTGTAGTGGCTACGAGTTTCATCGTCAAAGACGTGCACGATAATATCAGTAAAATCAAGTAATACCCAACTACCTTCAGCCTTACCTTCGATTTGCTTAGCGAAGATACCGTTTTCGTTTAATTGATCTTCAATTTCGTCAACAATCGCCTTAACTTGACGCTTTGAACCTGCATTCATAATTACAAAGTAATCAGCAAGCAATGAAACTGATTGAACATCAAGGGCTACAATATCTTCGGCGCGCTTGCTATCAGCGGCTTTAACGGCAATTTCTAACATTTTTTCTGAATTCATTTTATACCTCTTTATTGTGGTTAGTTATGACTAACCGTGCGTTTATTTGTTATTTGCAACAAATGCGTTATATGTTAACACTGTTTTTGGATGGATTGGTGTTTGTTTAGCTAAAAGATAGTTTAACGTATGCTTAAGTTGCCAAGCAACCCCAGCATCCAAGTCAGCAAACGTTGTTGCGCGACAATCATCAACTCCAGTAAAATCACGACCATCCTCAATATAATCAGCCATAAAAATTAATTTATCATAGATTGTCATATATGGCGCCCCCGTCGTGTGGCGACGCACCGCATTTAAAATATCTTCGTCAGTAATGGCTAATTCATCATGAATCATTTCCGCCCCAACAAAACCATGCCAGACGTAATTACCCCAATTTAACATATCCTGATCAAGATGCTTGCGCACAATAATCGTTTTAAATTCATCATCGGGACGTTCTTTGGCGTAATCATGAACGAGTGCGGCGACCGAAACTTTTTCTAAGTCAGCAATTGCAAAATGCTTTGCTAACTCCAGGGCTTTTGCTTCGACGCGTAAAACATGTTGAAAGCGAAATTCAGATAAAGCATCTGCTAAAATCGCCACCAACTCGTCACGAGTTCCCGCATAGTAATGTTTTTGATAATTAATGTTTGTCATCTTGATATAATCCATTCTTTACAATATATTCGGCAACTTTTACTGGTACGAGATAACGAATCGAACGTTGTTGTTCAATGCGTTGCCGTAAATCAGTTGAAGAAATTTCTACCAGCGGCGTATCAATCCAGATAACCGGATAAGTACTTGGCTGGGTGAATCCCGTGCGTTTGACCGCGACAAAAGTAACCATGGTTACTAATTCTTCAATCCGATGCCATTTAGGTAAATAAGCGACCTCATCAGCCCCAATAATGAAATAATATTCCGTATCTGGGTGTTGTTGTTTTAATTGGGCAATCGTTTCAATCGAATAACTCACCCCACCTTTAGTTAACTCAATCCGATCTAAGTTAAAATGGGGATTATCAGCAATTGCTAGCTCAATTAAATGGGCGCGCGTTTCACCATCAATGGCGGTCTTAGTATCAATATGGGGTGGAATATTATTCGGAATAAACAATATTTCATCCAAGCCTAACTGTGAGTGCACTTGTTCGGCCATAATTAAATGCCCGTTATGAATGGGATTAAAAGTGCCTCCCATAATCCCTACACGACGCTTAACTTCATCGGGTTCACTTTCAAGCGCCAAAGCTACATCTGGTTCAAAAACCGTCGTTACCACTTCGTTCACCTCGCTATTGTTATTTGGACAATATCAATTAGATTCCATCAACTTCATTTGAAAATTCACGGTTATCAGGATTGTTTGAACGCTTGTAAACCACAAGAATGCGGCCAATCGTTTGCACAATTTCAATTGGTGAATTTGCTTCGATGTATGCTTTTACTTCTGTAACATCAACATCTGCATTTTGTAAAATGGCGATTTTAAATAATTCGCGCTTTTCAATAGCATCTTCAACTTGGTCCAACCAAATTTTTGATAAACCATTTTTACCAACATTTACCAACGGGTGCATTGAGTGGGCTTGGGCCCGAAGGTAACGTTTTTGTTTTCCACGTAAAGTACTCATTTTTATCTCTCTATTCTTAAATCATGGCGGCACGCACAAGAACGGAAACGCCCTTTGGTGCCCAACCTGCTACGGTAACATTTGCTGGTACGGTTACCCATCCTAAACCATTAATCACAATATCTGACTTAACTTTAGTCCGGAATTCGTGACGTTGTAAGGCTGGGAAATCAGTCATTTCTTCACTTGTTGGTGGTACTAATAACTCACCAGCATGCTTGGCATAAAAGCTATCAGCATTAGCTAACTTGGTCCGGTGAATCATCAAGTTATTTTCAAAGTAGGCGACAAAGGAATTCCGTTCACCTTGAATAAAGTCCAACCGTGCTAAACCACCAAAGAATAAAGTTTGTTCCGCATTCAATTGGAAGACAACCGGCTTTAATTCCTTTTGGGGTGAAACATATTTCAATTCCTTGGCACCAAGATAGTGCGCCATTTGGTCTTGGTGAATAATTCCTGGCGTATCAATCAAACTCGTATTGTCATCAAAAGGAATTTCAATTTTATCCAAAGTTGTGCCTGGGAAACGTGATGTCGTAATCAAGTCTTGAATTCCAGTTTGTTGTTTAATAATTGAGTTAATTAAAGTTGATTTACCAACGTTAGTAACCCCCACAACGTACACATCGCGACCATCACGGTATTTATCAATCTTGGCTAACAATTGATCAATTGAATGGTTTTTAGCGGCTGATACAAGCGCGACATCAATCGGACGAATCCCGTTAATGTTAGCTTGTTGGCGCATCCAATCAGTTAACTTAGTGCGTTTTAATGAACTAGGCATCACGTCAGCTTTATTTCCGACTAATAAAACAGGGTTATCACCAACAAACCGATGTAAACCAGGAATTAATGAACCAGTGAAATCAAAGATATCAACCACATACACAATCAAAGATTTAGTATCGGCAATTTGGCCAAGTAAACGACGGAAATCATCATCGGTTAAAGAAACCGGTTGAATTTCGTTGTAGTGCCGTAAACGGAAACACCGTTGGCAATAAACTTCATCCATTTCTAACCCTTTTTTCAAAGCGCTCATTGGTGTAAAACCAAGTTCACCTTTGTGTTCTGTTTGCAATTGAACCCCACAGCCGACACAGTTAATACCTTCAGCAAGGGCTACTTGTAATTCTTCATCAGTCATTAATTTTATCCATCCATTTCAAGTTCGGAAACTTCTTCAACATTGAACGTTTAACCGGCTTTTCAATAAAGCGGTTAATACGGGTATTCCATTGATCAGTTTCAATCAATGGTTTTACTAAAATACTACGGACACCCGCATTGTTAGCGGCCCAAACATCAGTCATCAATTGATCACCGACCATGACCACTTCACTTGGATCCAAATTTAGTTGGCGAATTGCTTGCTTAATTCCACGTGTTAATGGTTTTAACGCTCGTGAAACGTATTGTGCTCCTAATGGGGCCACGGCTTTGCTAATTCGTTCTTCTGAGTTATTTGAAACTACAATCAAAGGAATGCCAGCTTGCTCCAAATCACGTAACCATTGGCGTAATTCGTTAGTTCCTTCGGGATTATTCCATGCAATTAACGTGTTATCTAAATCAGTTAACACAGCTTTAATGCCTTGCGCCTTTAGTTGTGCTGGCGTGACATTATAAATAACATCAACCATCCAAGTCGGTGCAAATTTATTTATCATTCAAATTATCCTTTTATATTTCACTTTTCGTTTTTATTGCAATTACTATATTATAGAGTATTTTGGCATTAAAAACTAGTTTACAAGCTGGCCATTAATCTTTGTCCGCAATTATTTTATTCGCTGGGCTAAGCAAAAAACTAGCTTTCGTAAATACTGGCGCAACGACTAAAGTTACTTCAATATTGCCTGCAAATTTCAAACGTAAAAAGCTCGGCGTCGTGGCATCATTTGCAATGCGGGTTTCAACTAATTCATACGGTGGTAAAAATTCTAACCACGTTGTGTTATTAAACAGCGACATTTGCGTCACAAACAACGTAATACTTAAATCAAATTGATTAGTATCGGTCTGACCAAATGCGCGCACCCGCGAATCACGACTACTAAACGTTTGTAATGCGGAAAAGATTGTTTCTTTACTCATTAATACTTGCCTCCATAAAAGTTACTTCCCTTCTATTTTAGCATGCAAACAAAAAAGAGTTGCAGAGAATTCAACCCACAACTCTTTTTTAATTACTTAGTTTCAAGTGCTTTCTTAGCAGCTTCTGCTAACTTAGCAAATGATGCTTCGTCAGTAACTGCGATGTCAGCTAACATCTTACGGTTCAATGCTGAACCTGAAAGTGCCAAACCGTGCATAAACTTGCTGTATGACAAACCGTTGATACGAGCAGCCGCATTGATACGAGCAATCCATAATTTACGGAAGTTGCTCTTAGTCTTACGACGGTCACGGAATGCGTAGTAGTAAGATTGCATAACTGATTGCTTAGCAACCTTAAAGTTGATGTGACGTTGACCACGGTAACCCTTAGCCAACTTAATCATTTTCTTGCGACGAGCACGCGTCACTGTTCCACCCTTAACACGCATGGGAAAGTCCTCCTAAAAATACTTGTTTTTTGTTTACGATTTAAATTTAAATTAGATAGTTGAAAGAAGCTTGTTGTAAGTCTTCAAAGTAGTGTGGTTCATCATTGAAGTACCACGAAGTTGACGACGTTGCTTCTTAGTCTTACCGTGGAAACGGTGTGAAGTAAAGGCGTTACCTGACTTCAAACCACCATTGGCAGTCTTCTTGAAACGCTTTGCTGAAGCGCGGTGTGTCTTTTGCTTAGGCATAATACAATTCCTCCGAATAATTTAGTAGCTTTCTTTTATTAACTCGTAGACGCGACTCTACTTGCTATCTTTTGGCGCAAGAACCAAGAACATGCTACGACCGTCCATCTTTGCACGTTGTTCTACTTTAGCAACTTCAGCAGTTGCTTCCGCTAAACGATCTAAGACAGCACGTCCAATTTCCTTGTGCGTAATGGCACGTCCCTTAAAACGAATTGACGCTTTAACTTTGTTACCTTGACCCAAGAACTTAAGCGCTGCTTTCAAACGGGTGTTAAAATCGTTGTCATCAATAACTGGTGAAAGACGAACTTCCTTAACAGTTACGATTTTTTGGTTCTTACGGGCTTCACGTTGACGTTTTTGGGCGTCAAACTTGAACTTACCGTAATCCATGATTTTAGCGACCGGTGGCTTGGCGTTAGCTTGCACTAATACCAAATCCAAATCTTGATCTTCAGCGAGCTTCAAAGCTTCTGACGTAGGCATGATACCTTTATCACCAGCATCTGTAATCAAGCGAACTTCACGTGCGCGAATTTTATCATTAATCAAATCTTGTTGTGGTCGAGCTTGTGCTATGGTTTTGTCCTCCAAATTTTATTTTGCGTGAAAACAAAAGAGGGTTCGCGTATAAATACGCAAACCCGCTTATAAAATCATTCATCATGGTTTTAAAAATATCTAGCCTAGCAACGCAATTATCACTGAGGCGAGAAGCGGGTGCTCCTACTTTGTTTTCTCAACAAAATATATCTTACCGTAAGCCCAAAGCTAAGTCAAGCATTTTAACTTGTTTTGGACTAACAATATTGATTGTATCACAAATCTTACTTGGCGACACTAAGATTTTACTTTTTTTGTGGTGGTAATTTTTCATTTTGGCCAATCCCAACTTCCGCTGGTTGTGGAAATGGCACCTTGCCACGCATTTGTTGGCGATAACGGCGATAATCAGCGCGTTTCATCCGGCGAATCCGGTTTGAATCAGCATCAATAATTGATACGACTGAACCAAATCCCATCCAAAATAACCACACGATGAGCATGATTAATCCAAACAGCGCGATTTTTTCGTGAATCGTCCGATACGTAAAAATCGCCCATATCAAAAACCACAACATTTCATACATCCCTAATCGGCGGAGCAATCGGGGTTTATCATAACCATTCCGATAAGCTACTCGCCATAAGTCATCTAGTTTGACAATGGGTTCTAAACGAAATAATCCAATTAATTTATGCATGCGACTCCTTTTTCTTACTGTTGGCTAATGCTAATAACTCGGTTGCATTGGCTAGCGATAAATCGGTAACTTCCGCCCCACTAATCATGCGCGCCAATTCACGGGCCCGTTGTTGTTCATCGAGTAAATTAATTGACGTCTCTGTTCGTTCGTTAATAACTGTTTTTTGAATTAAATAATGTTGATCGGCCATCGCCGCTACTTGTGGTAAATGGGTAATCGTTAAAACTTGTGAGTGATCCGCAATTGTTGCAATTTTTTCAGCAATCGCTTGCGCAACCCGCCCTGAAACTCCGGTATCAACTTCATCAAATACAATTGAGGTCACGCCTTGATTTTGGGCAAAAATCGTTTTCATTGCTAACATCATCCGTGATAATTCACCACCGGATGCGATTTTAGCTAATGGTTTGGCTGTTTCACCAGGATTAGTTTGAATATAAAATTCAACTTCATCGATACCATCAAGTTGGAAGGTTGTACGTGGTTTAAAATTAACGCTAAACCGGGCCTTTTCCATATAGAGATCTTTAAGTTGTTGATGAATTTTATCTGCTAACGTCACCGCACTTGCTTGCCGTAAAGCAGATAGCGCCGCCCCTCGTTTTTGTAACTGTTGCGTAATGGCCGCTAACTGTTCTTCAAGTTGGTCACTATTAGCACTTACATTTTCCATCTTGGTAAATTCGGCTTTGATTTTTGTCAAATATGCGAGCATTGCTTCAACGTCTGGGCCGTATTTGCGTTCCAGTTGATGAATCAAATCAAGTCTTTGCTCAATTTGATTTAACCGTTCCTCATCATATTCGAGTAAATCAATTTGGTTACTGACATCTTTAACAATTTCTTGCAAGGCATAAAAGCTGCTATCAATCGTTTCACTAATTTCGTGGTAACTTTCATCAATATTTTCGATACTTTGCATCGCCTGCATCGCTTCACCCAGATTATCAAGAGCCCCGGCGGCTTCATCACCGCTAAGTTTGATACTAACTAATTCCAACGCACTCATAATTTTTTGAAAATTATTAAGCCGGGAACGTTCCGCTAACAGTTGATCTTCTTCACCAATCGTCAAAGCAGCATCTTCTAGCTCTTCGACTTGAAATTTTAACATATCAAATCGTTGCGCCCAAGCTTGTTGGTTTTGTTGTTTTTCATTAACCGCCTTTAAAACTTGGCGGTATTCGTGAAATGTCTGTTGATATTGATCCTTTAAATCAACTAATTGACTACCAACATATTCATCAAGCATGGCTAAGTGCTTTTCAGGTTGCATTAATTCTTGGTGTTCATTTTGACCATGAATATCAACTAGAAATTCCCCCACTTGCTTTAACGTTGTAAGGTTTAATAACATCCCATTGACCCGAATAACATTCCGGCCACTCCGATGAATTTCACGTTGAATAATTAATTGCTCATCACTTACTTCAATGCCTAAATCAGCTAACACTTGCATCAATTTTTGGTTAGTTGCATCAATTACAAAAGCTGCTTGTAAAACTGCTTTAGGACTACCTGTTCGAATAAATTCTTGCGAACCACGACCACCAGCAAGGAGACCAACCGCATCAATAATAATCGATTTACCGGCACCCGTTTCTCCGGAAAGAACGGTCATTCCTTGGTTGAAATCAATTTGCAGATGGGGGATAATCGCAAAATTATCAATTGATAATTCTTGTAACATGCCATCATCTCCTCATTTTTTATTAGAGTAAATCCCGAATTTTATTAGCTACCAACTTACTATCACAGTGGTCTTTAATAAATAACATTACTTTGGCATCATTGACCATAATGGCAAAAATTTCATCAATGCCCAAGGCTTCAATTAGATTCCCAATAACTTCACCCGTACCTGGAATTACTTTTAATAAAATCAATGAATCTTGAATTGCCAAAGATTCAACATTTCGACTCAATAGTCGGGCTAAGCGACTACGGTCAAGTGAAAATTCATTTGGTGCAAATTGATAGTTAAAATTACCGTTATTATTTCGCACCTTTATCAAATTAAGCTCCCGTAAATCCCGACTAATCGTTGCTTGGGTTACTTTTTTACCAATTTGTTCTTCAATCGCATATACCAATTGATCTTGGCGTTCAAATGATTGCGACTGTACCAATCGGCGTATCAGCTCATGTCGTTCTTGCTTTCTCATTACGCATTCCCCTTCTCAAGGCTTTCATCTTTTCGGTTTAATTGCTCGTAAGCACTTGTTTGAACGGCCTCAATACTCACATTGGTTGCCACTTGGGGTGCGGGAGTAGCCTTCAAATGTGCTAAGAATTCAATATTACCTTCTCCACCCTTAATCGGTGAAAAATCTAAATGTTCAACCGTAAAGCCGGCTGAAACTGCAAATTTAACAATATCTTCAAGAACGGCTTTGTGAACGGCTGGATCACGGACAATCCCATGCTTACCAACATTTTCACGGCCGGCTTCAAATTGAGGTTTGATTAAGGCAACGACTTCACCATTTTCAGCAATAATTTCGCGTAACGGTGGCAAAATAAGATGTAATGAAATAAACGAAACATCGATGGTCGCGAAATTAGGTTGACCATGGGTAAAGTCAGCTAATTTTGCATAACGGAAATTCGTATTTTCCATAACGATCACTCGTTCATCCGAGCGTAATTTCCAAGCTAATTGATTAGTTCCGACATCTAAGGCATATGACTTACTTGCGCCATTTTGTAAAACAACATCCGTAAAACCACCCGTTGAAGAACCGATATCTAAAACAATCCGGTCAGTAACATCAATGTCAAACGCTGTTAACGCTTTTGCTAACTTGAAACCACCCCGTGAAACATATGGCATGGGCGTGCCTTTTAAATGTAATTCTGTCGTTACTGGTATTTTGACACCGGGTTTATCTAACCGTTCCTCATTTTCACCTAAAACAAGTCCGGCCATAATTGCCCGTTTGGCTTGTTCACGAGTTGGAAATACTCCTTGTTGTACCAATAAAATATCGACGCGTTCCTTATCCGCCATCCTTAATCATTTTTCCTTTCAAAATAACTCAATAATCCTGCCACCAATTCATGATCAAATGGTTGCATAGCTGCAATCGTTGCTAATGTTGCACGGGTATCAGCTAACACTAAGGCTAACTCATCTTGCGCCCCGGCAAGTCCTAATAAGTGCGGATAAGTATTTTTAACCAAATCAACACTGTCATTAGCATCTAAAATATCATCTTCAATTTGGAATGCTAACCCATACTTTAATCCAAAGGCCTTTAATTCTGTTTGGACTGGTAAAGTAACGTGGGCTAAAATCCCCCCAGCCAACGCCGCATAACTCAATAGCGCTCCGGTCTTTAGATTATGCACCCCCACTAATTCAGTGTGCGTGTACGTTAAGTCATTGCCCAACATATCGGCTACTTGACCACCAACCATGCCAACTGGCCCCGCATTATGAGCCAAACTTGCCATTAAAGCGACTTTACTCGTAGCGTCAATATCACTCTCAGCAATCCAACTAAAGGCTAACGTTAGCAAGCCATCCCCGGCTAAAATCGCTTGGGCTTCACCAAATTGTTTGTGGCTAGTTGGTTTACCACGACGATAATCATCATTATCCATGGCTGGTAAATCATCATGAATTAATGAGTAGGTGTGAATTAATTCCACCGCACAGGCCACGCGAATAATACTATCGGTGATAACCCCACCAAACGCTTGAAAAATTGCTAACGTCATAATTGGTCGCAGCCGTTTGCCACCCGCATTCACTGAATAACGCATGGCTTCAATCAAACTTGCGGGCCCATCAAGCGTCAATAACGTTTTATCCATCACTTGTTCAATTTTAGGTACATATTCCTGATAGAAGTTTTGATATTTTTGCATCTTCAAAGTTCCTTAATTTGCATCACTAGTATCAAAAGCAACCGCTTGCCCTTGATCGTTAATCATTTTAGTGAGTGTTTTTTCTGCTTCCGCAAGGGTTTTTTGCAATTCTTGACTCAAACCAACCCCGGCTTGAAATTGGGTTAACGCTTCTTCAAGCGGAACATCGCCACGTTCCAAACGCGTGACAATCGCTTCAAGATCAGTTAAGTTCTCTTCAAATGTTTTTTTATCGTTAGCTGGCATTTTACGATTCCTTCCTAATTTCCGTTACTTGCGCTATTAACGTCCCATCATTTACTCGTAACGTAATTTCATCATTAACTTGCACGCTACTAGTATTTTTAATAACTTGGTTATCTTTGGTAGCTAATGCATACCCCCGACCCAAGATATTTAAGGGCGACACTAAGTTCAATGCTTGCATTTGCTTAGCGACTTGTTGTTGTTTATCTTTGACAATGCGATCACTTGCTTGCATTAGTTGCCGTTGTGTCACATTGATATGCTTTTCAAGTTGCAAAACTTGTTGCCGATATTGTAATAACGGTAGCCGACGCGTTGCTAATTGGTAACGATTGTTAGCGCTCACTACCCGTTGTTGCATCGCTTTAATTAAGCGTTCGGTTGCCAAATCGACTCGTTGCATGTAACCATCATACAACCGTTGGGGATTGCTAAAAACCACTGACTGCATTTGTCGGGCAACTTGTTGTTTCGCAAATTTAACCCGATTTAACATCGCTGTTTGTAAGCGATTTTCAAGTTGTTGGAGGTTAATCAATTCTTCATCCAAACGTGGCGTGACCAATTCAGCGGCTGCTGTTGGGGTGGCAGCTCGAACATCAGCCACCAAATCAGCAATCGTGGTATCAGTTTCGTGACCAACTGAGCTCACCACGGGCATCGGCATTGCGACAATTGCCCGGGCGACAGCTTCCTCATTAAACGGCCACAAATCTTCAATCGAACCACCACCTCGGCCAATAATGACTGCATCATAGTCGCCTTGTGCAACTTGTTGTAACCGGGAAACTAAACTGGCTGCCGCGTTATCACCTTGTACGACGGCTGGATATAGCACTAACTGTGCAATTGGATACCGCCGTTGCGTGGTCGTAATAATATCACGAATAACTGCTCCACTAGGGGAAGTTATCACTGCAATCCGTTTAGGAAAACGCGTTAGTGGCCGTTTTGGTCGATCAAATAAACCTTCATTTTGTAATTTCTGTTTTAATTGTTCGTATGCTTGATATAACGCACCAACCCCATCCGGTTGCATTGAATCAACAATAATTTGATATGATCCCGATGGTCCATACAAGGAAATACGGCCCGTAACGAGGACTTTCATCCCTTCTTCCGGTTGAAATTTTATTTTTTTAAAATTACCTTGAAACATGGTCGCATTAATTTTGGCGTTGTCATCTTTCAAGCTAAAGTATTGGTGTGTTGGTCGCAACCGCCAATTTGATATCTCACCAGTTAAAAAAACTTTTTCCAAATATGGATCAGCATCAAATTTGCGTTTCAAATAATTGGTCAAACCACTAATTGATAAGTATTGTTGTTTTTCCATAATCAGGTCCTTTATTCAAAGGTACTGTGTTGGCGAGCTAATTCAATCGTTGTTTGCATAAGCATTGCAATCGTCATCGGACCAACCCCACCGGGTACTGGCGTTAACAATTGGGCTGAGTCAGGCATATCATCTAAGACATCCCCTACTAAGCTGCCGTCTTCTAAGCGATTAATACCAACGTCAATCACAACAGCATCGGCTTTAGCGGCACTCATTTTAAGAAAATGAGGTTCACCAACCGCCACCACGATTAGATCAGCCGTCGCAATTAATTGGTCTAAATCTTGCGTGTGCCGGTGAGCTAATGTCACAGTCGCATCGGCATTATTTAGCATGGCCATCATCGGCCGACCAACTAAAATTGAACGGCCAATTACTAAGGCCTTTTTACCAACTAAATCAGGCATGTATTCTGCCAATAAAGTCATAATTCCACGTGGCGTATTCGCTTGTGGATAATAGCTTTTAGCGTTGTTATATAATGCCCCGACATTTTGGGGATGGAAGCCATCGACATCTTTTTCTGGGGCAATCGCACTTTGAACACGCTCTTCATTAATGTGGGCTGGTAATGGCGCTTGCACTAAGATGGCGTCAATCGCTGGATTAGCATTTAATTGGTCAATTTTTGCTAATAATTTAGCTTCGCTCGTGGTGGTTGGTAAATTGATTAGTTCCGAATCGATTCCCAACTGTTCCGCGGCGCGTTGTTTATTTCGAACGTAAATTTGTGACGCCGGATCTTCACCGACTAAAATTACGGCAATTCCTGGTGTAATACCTAATGCTATCAATTTTTTTACACTGCTAGCAATTTGTACTTTGAGGTCATTTGCGACCTGTTTTCCGTCAATTAATTTTGTCATCTTAAAATCCCTTTCACAAATAATAGTGCTTAATTATAACATTTTTATGATATTGATTGCTGATATATTGGATATTTTATCAATAATCTCAAGTAAACATTCGGTATTAACGTAAAAGCAAGAATTATCTTACTTAAATTACGGTAAAATGAATTTTTTTCGACAAAAAAAGTCCACGCTTAATCAGCATGAACTTTTGATTATTTACTATTCTTCGTCATTCAAAATATCCGCTTCACTATCGGCAACGACTGGTTGTTCAATGTAGACTTCATCTATATCATCACCAATGCCGTAAGCTGAACGAACACGATTATAGATTTCTAAGCGCATTTCAGCATGTTCTGGCGCATCTAGGTACTTTTTAACGTTTTCACGTCCTTGACCCACCCGTTCACCATTATAAGCAAACCATGAACCTGATTTATCAACGATATCTTTTTCAACTGCTAAATCAATTAATTCACCAGTTTGTGATACCCCTTCACCATACATAATATCAACTTCAGCAACTTTAAATGGTGGCGCAACCTTATTTTTAACAACTTTAATCTTCGTGTTGTTACCAATAATATCGGTACCATCTTTAATTTGTGCTGAACGTCGAACTTCAAGACGGACGGTTGAGTAGAACTTAAGTGCGCGACCACCCGGTGTCGTTTCAGGATTACCAAACATAACCCCAACTTTTTCACGAATTTGGTTGATAAAAATCGCAATCGTACCAGTCTTGTTAATTGAACCGGAAAGCTTACGTAAGGCTTGTGACATCAAACGTGCTTGAAGACCAACGTGAGCATCCCCCATTTCACCTTCAATTTCGGCCCGTGGAACTAATGCCGCCACGGAATCGACAACTAAAATATCAATCGCTCCTGAAGAAACCAAGGCATCGGCAATTTCAAGTCCTTGCTCCCCAGTATCAGGTTGTGATAAAAGCAAGTCGTCAATTTTAACCCCTAAATTTTCAGCATACTTTGAATCCAAAGCATTTTCCGCATCGATATAAGCAGCCGTACCACCAGCTTTTTGAATTTCTGCAACAGCGTGTAAGGCTAAGGTTGTCTTACCAGATGATTCTGGTCCATAGATTTCAACAATCCGGCCCTTTGGATAACCACCAACCCCCAGTGCAATATCAAGTTTCAATGAACCAGATGGTACTGTAGAAATTTGTGTTTGCGCATTTTCACCCAAACGCATAATTGAACCTTTACCAAAGTTCTTTTCGATCTTCTTAAGTGCAGCATCAAGCGCTACTTTACGTTCATCAGCCAAAAGTGGTTCCTCCATTCACTACTTTTTCAATATAGTTATCTTACCTTTATGTTCGCTAAAACGCAAGTTAAAACGAACAAATGTTTTATTTGTGTGCTACCAATGGTAAGCCTAATATTTTTCGACGAACCATATCAAGCCCGGCCATGACCGCCCGTTCGCGATTTTTTTGCCGTTCTGTGCCAAAATGATATACAACTGCTTCAACGGGTTCATCTTGAAACGCAAGCCCAATCCAAACTGTCCCGGCAGGCTGGCCTTCTAATTCCCCAGAGGCCACCCCCGTAAAACTAACGGCAATATCAGCCGCTAATTGTTTTTTAGCTCCTTGGGCCATGGCAATTGCCGTTGCTTCACTAACCACCCCATGTTGCTCAATAAGCGCTGGTTTGATATCTAGCAATGCGATTTTAGTTGCTGGTGAATATGTGACTAAACCACCATCAAAGACTTGCGAAATCCCGGGAACTTTTCCTAGCGTACTTTGAAATAACCCCGCGGTCATACTTTCAGCGGCCGTGATATGTAAATTACTATTAATTAATAATTCACCAACACATGCTTCCAGTGAAAAATCATCCCCGTAACCGTAGAAATATTCACCAACTTCAGCCATAATCTCGACTTCCATCTCATCAATTAGTTTAATGGCGGCATCTTTTGTCTGAGCATGGGCCGTAATTCGTAACGTAACTTCATGTGCTTTGGCATATGGGGCCACTGTTGGATTGGTTTGATCGTCAATCAAACGTGCTAATTGAGTCACTAACCGTGATTCGCCAATCCCATAAAAACGTAAGACCCGTGATAATAACATGCCACTTTGTTGGTAATGTTCCGCTAGAACTGGTAAAGCATGTTTAACTAACATCGGTTCTAATTCCCAAGGAGGTCCTGGTAATAACAAGACATCCGGCCCAGTTGGATTAGCATAAAAACAGCCGACTGCAAACCCATTCTCATTTAATAAGGGTTCACCATCTGCCATGTATAGTGCTTGCAAGCGATTGTTATCTGACATCGGCCGGTGGGTCTGTTCATGATAATCAACAATCTTTGCCAATGCGGGCTGGTCTTCAACCAAAGCTTGGTTAACAAATTCCGCCACAGTTTGCTTCGTCAAATCATCAGGCGTTGGGCCTAGGCCCCCAATCGTAATGATTAAATCGGCACGCTTACTCGCGATATCAAGTGCTGATAATAAGCGTTCATGATTATCGCCAACAACGGTTTGATAGTAAGTATCAATATCCAAAGTTGCTAATAGGCGGGCGACTAATGGGCTATTTGTATCCGTAATTTGTCCCAATAGAATTTCTGTTCCAACTGCAATTATTTCTGCTTGCATTTTTAACCTCCTTTGCGGAATACGATACGAATTCCATCTACATTATGCTCTTAATTTTAGCAAAAAAAACTCATAAAAACATAAAAACGTTAGCAATATTGAATTAATCAACTTGCTAACGTTTATTTGGTTCTACACTATTTGATGTTGATGAGTAAAATCATCGACATCTTTTTTTGCAAAAAAAATAGGACACCGTATGTCCTAGTGCTAAAATTAAGTCGACGAAAACCAAAGAA
>NZ_CAKKNT010000011.1 GCF_918814755.1 Periweissella ghanensis
GGAGTGCTCGCTAATTTATTCACTTTTTTCAAAATAAAAAAATTCCAGATGGAAATGATACTCATTTCCATCTGGAATTTTTATTTAAGAGGTAGTTATGTCACAACCCCTTTTTATTATACTTGAGAGTAGTAGATGTTTTTAAGCCCAGTCACCATCACGGAAGACGGGAATAATTTGACCGTCATATGTGATACCGTCAATATTCATATCAGCTGAACCAATCATGAAATCAACGTGCGTTTGTGATTGATTTTGACCAAGGGCTGTCCGAGCAGCTTCATCAAGGGTTGTTCCATTTTTAACATTAAATGGATATGCTGCCCCTAATGCTAAGTGATCAGAAGCATTTTCATCAATTAAAGTATTGAAGAAGACGATGCCAGATTCAGAGATTGGTGAGTGGAAAGGTACTAATGAAACTTCACCAAGTGAACGTGAACCAGCATCAGTATCGAGTAACTTAATTAAGGCATCTTCACCCTTAGAGGCATGTGCATCAACAACTTGACCATTTTCAAAAGTTAATTCGATATCTTCAATTAACACCCCAGCATATGAAAGAGGTTTAGTTGAAACCACTTTACCATGAATATTGTTAAAGTCAGGTGAAGTGAAGACTTCTTCGGTTGGCATGTTAGCGACAAATAAGTTCCCTTGACGGTCAACTGAATCAGCTGCTTCCCAAACGTGGTCTTTGGCTAAACCAACCGTGAAGTTAGTTAATTCACTAGAGTAGTGAAGTTCTTTAAAGTTTAAATCGTTAAGCCAAGTTGCTTTTTGTTTAAGGATTTTAATGTGTTCATCCCAAACGGCAATCGCATCGTTATTGTCATCAATCCGGACTACTTTGAAAATTTCTTCCCATAAGCGATCAACGGCGGCTTGACCAGTTAATTCAGGAAATACTTTTTCGGCCCACTTTTGACTAGAAGCAGCTACAACTAACCATGAAATATCATTATTCATCGTTGCTTGGCGAATGACACGTAAAGCTTTACCACTTGCCGCTGTAAATTTAGCTACGCGTTCTTGATCTAAATCACCATATGCATCGGGATCACTTGAAATAAGGGAAATCCGTGAAGCGTTCTTAGCCATTAATTCTTCCGCTTCAACCGTTAAGTAGTTTGGAATATTCACTAAACGTTCATCCGAAGTGTTTTCAAGGAAGGCGTGCCCAATGTGGCTGTCATTCCATTTAACAATCACTTCGTTTGCGCCAGCAGCATAAGCCGCATCAACGATTTTACGGGCAAGGACAACGTTTTCGACATCCGCATATAAAATAATCGTTTGGTCTTTTTGGACGTTTACGCCGGTTTTTACAATAAGTTCGGCATATTTGTCGAGTTTTAGGTCAAAATTTGTGCTCATAGGTAAGCATCCTCCATTAAAAATTAAAGTACGTTAATTATAGCATGTTAATTACATGAGTAATGCATTAAATTTATTTAATTTTAAAAATTAAAATACTAGGATTCAGTCAAAAACGATTCATCAAACCAATAAGACAAAGTGTTTTGGTAATGCTATAATAGTAAGGATTAGTAAGTAAATAACTAAATAAGATTTAGGAAAGGGATAGTTATGATTAGTTTAAAATCAGCTCGTGAAATCGAAGCAATGAAAGCTTCTGGTGCAATTATTGCGGGCATGCACCAAGAATTAGCTAAAATTATTAAACCTGGCATGGAAAGCTGGGCGATTGAAGAATTTTGTCACAAATATATTGAGGAACATGGTGGGGTGGCTGCACAAATCGGCTTTGAAACTTATAAATATGCCACTTGTGTTTCAATCAATGATTATGTATGTCATGCAATTCCTCGTAAAGGCGTCTTCTTAAAAGAAGGCGATATTGTTAAAGTTGACACGGTTGTTGAACTTGATGGAGCGTTTTCAGATTCATGTTGGACATTTGCCGTTGGTGAAGTTAGTCCTGAAGTGGCAGCTTTAATGGCCGCAACCAAGAAAGCCTTATACCTAGGAATTGATCAAGCCGTGATTGGTAATCGGATTGGTGATATTGGTGCCGCGATTGATGGTTACTTAAGTGAAAATGGTTACGGTAATGTGCGTGAATACATTGGTCATGGGATTGGACCAACGATGCACGAAGAACCATCAGTACCACACTTTGGAAATGCTGGCCGTGGTTTGCGCTTAAAAGAAGGGATGACCATTACAATTGAACCGATGGTAACCCTTGGTGGGTGGCAAACCCGCATTGTGGCTGAAGAATCAGATTGGGACGCCGCTAAAACAGCTGATGGCTCATGGTGTGCCCAATACGAACACACCTTAGCAATTACCAAAGAAGGTCCCAAGATTTTAACATCCCAAGATGCTGAAATGGATGCCAAATACCTATAATAATTAATGACAGAGCCGACTTGTAAAATGAGCCGACTCTGTTTTAATTAGGTAGATTTGAGTGTGTCCGATAATGAAATTTGTTACAATATAATTAGTAAAAATTATTAATGACGAGGTGACGAAGATGGTTTTAAAAGTTGGAACAATTGGTACCAGTTGGATTACTGAACAATTTATTGAAGCGTTTTTAGCTAATAGTGCTTACGATTTAGGTGCAATTTACACGCGCGATGCTCGTAAAGCAGCCGTAATTAATGAAAAATTTGCAACTAAGGCCCCCGCATTTACGGATTTAGATGCTTTTTTTGCAAGTGATATTGATGTTGTGTACATTGCATCACCAAATGCTTTACACTACCGGCAAATTTTGCAAGCAATTGAAAACGATAAACACGTGATTGTTGAAAAGCCAGCCGTAATTACGCCAACCCAATTTGAAATGGTATATTCAAAGCTACGTGAGCATCCTAATGTCCGCTTTTTTGAGGCTGCTCGTCATATTCACCAACCAAATTTCAAAAAGATTGCTGAACAAATTAACAAGATGGAAAAAATTCAAGGGGCAACCTTTGTATATAATAAATATTCATCTCGTTTTGATGACTTCCTGGCAGGCAAGAATCCTAATGTCTTTAATCCCGAATTTGCTGGTGGGGCAATTGAAGATTTAGGTGTTTACCCAATTTATGCCGCGTTAGCATTATTTGGCTTACCACAAGATAGCCAATATTTTGCGACAAAACTAGCCAATGGGGCTGATGGTCGCGGAACAGCGATTTTACGTTATGCCTATTTTGATGTGACGTTAATTTTTGGTAAGAATTCCAACTCTTACTTAGCCTCAGAAATTTATGGTTTAGAAGATTCAATTGTGATTGATAGCATCGCTGAATTAACGAGTGTCCTTTATCACCGTAATCCGACCGAAGCTGAACAAATTGCTGATTTACCACATGAAAATCCAATGTCAGCAGAAGTAACGGTTTTTGCAGAAATTATTAATAATTTCACCGAACATCAGCAAGAATACCAAGATTTATTAATGCTTAGTCAACGCGTTAATAACACGATTTACCACTTACGCCAAACGGCTGCTTTATCTTTCCCCGCAGATCTGGAAAAATAAAGTTTCAAATTAGAAATGAGATAAAATATGTTACAAATTCTACAAGATCACTTTAATACTAAAGGGTTCACTGCACAAACACCAATTCAACAGGCCGTCTGGGAACCTTTAGTCCAAGGTGCATCAATTATTGGTTTGTCACCAACCGGTTCGGGTAAGACGATTGCCTTTACCTTACCACTGTTAGCGAACGTTGTTCCTAAAGATGGTACGCAAATTTTAATTTTATCACCATCCCAAGAATTAGCGATGCAAACCACCCAAGTTGTCCGTGAATGGGCTGCATTACTTGATTTAAGTGTCGCATCAATCACTGGGGGCGCCAATGTGAAGCGCCAAATGGAAAAGTTAAAAACAAATCCTGAAATCGTCGTTGGTACACCAGGGCGGGTTTTAAACTTATTAGCAGACCGTAAGTTGAAATTACACAATTTACAAACGATGATTATTGATGAAGCTGATGAATTACTTACGGATGAAACTTTACGTGATATCCAAGATATTGAACATTACACAAGTTCGGATGTTCAATTTGGCTTTTTCTCAGCAACAGATAAACCAGTGTTTGATAAGTTAGGCGATTTATTTGGGATTGATGTTAAAACAATTGATGTCCGGGATATTGATAATACGCAAGGGGTCGTGCGACACGGGCTCATGATGGCTAACAATTCCCAAAAAGTGGCGATGTTAAAACGTTTTAGTCACATTAAAGGGTTTAAAGCCTTGATTTTCTTTAACCAATTACCTAATTTGAAATATGCAGCCAATAATTTAAAGCATGAACATGTTAATATTGCGGTCCTTGGTGGAACTCAACGTGGTACTGATCGTGCGGATGCCTTGCGATTATTCCGCCAAGGAAAAGTTCAATACTTATTAACGACAGATGTCATGGCCCGTGGTTTGGATATTGCCGATTTACCAGCTGTGATTAACTACGATTTACCAAGCAGTGCTTTAACATATACACACCGGGTTGGTCGAACTGGTCGGATGGGTAAAGAAGGTACGGTGGTTAACTTCGGTAATGATCATGATTTACGGAAGTTAAAACAATTAGTTGGTAAAAACTTTGATTTACAAGCTATGTATTTTGCTAATAATAAATTAGTTGATCAAAAACCAATGATGACAGGTAGTCAACAATCTGGAGCACAAACAAGCACCCGGATTAACGTTGATAACAAACCAAGTACGGCTAAAGCACCGCGGATTAAGGTTCCTAGCGGTGTCCAAGCTAATAACGAAGCCAACGGCGTGCCAGCACCGGCGCAATTATCTAAAAAAGAACAAATTGCAGCTAAAAAGAAGGCGCGTTCTCGTAAAGGTTCGCAAAAAAATAAAGGCATGCGGCGTAAAAAAGACTAAATGCGTCTAAAAAATTCCTACATATAGTAGGAATTTTTTTTTTGCTTAAATATGGTCGTAAAATTGTGCTATAATATCTCGGTTAGTCTATTGACCCTATAGTTTAACTGGATAAAACGACTGCCTCCTAAGCGGTTGCTCCCAGTTCGAGTCTGGGTGGGGTCATTTAGTTGCAATTAAGAAGGTGGTTTTAGCGTGCAAGCAATCAAATTAATTATTAATAAGTATTCATCACAGCTACTGTACTTAGTTTTTGGGGTCTTAACAACCATCGTAAATATTGCAGTATTTGGTTTAGGGATTAAAGTCGGCATAAGCACAACGGTTAGTAATGTTTTAGCCTGGTTTTTATCAGTGTTAGTCGCATATTTGACGAACCGCGTGTGGGTTTTTGGTTCGCAAGCCACCGAAATTAGTGAAAAAATTCGGGAAGTAGTGACATTTTTTTACTATCGTGGCCTCACGTTAATTCTTGATTTGGCAATTATTTTTGTCGGAGTTAACTTATTACACGGGCAACCAATTATTTGGAAAATTATTGATAATGTCGTTGTGATAATTTTGAATTACGTTTTAAGTAAGGTGTTTATTTTTAAAAGTAATAAAATGTAATGTTGGTATAAAAAATATTATTGATTTATAACTTAAAAAGAATTAAAATGGACAATGTTATTTATTGCGCATTCGCCAAGGTGGTAAGGCAGTGGACTCTGAATCCATAATGCACTGGTTCGAATCCAGTATGCGCAATTTAAGAAGTTGCTCGCTTTTAATTTAGCTAGAGGGTCGTGTTACAGGGCCTTCTTTTTCATTTAAAGTCCACTTAATATTTAACTTTCATAATAATTAAAGTGAATTATAATCGCTTTAATTTGTATGCAATTATAATTGTTGTATAATGGTTTTAGGGATAAAGACTAGGATGAATTAGCTAATAATTATTTGTTGGAAACGTGAAAGTAAAATAGCCGAATTGATGGGTTAATACTGTTAAATGATATCGACGTAAAAAATTTGGGGAATTTAGCTTTACGTTAATTAATTTTTTGAAAGGGGAATTAACCGTGAAATCAGGAATTAAAGTTTTTAGTGGTAAATATTTAGAAGAATTAATTGCCGAATTAGATCAATGGCTGGAAAAGAATAACGCCTCATTATTTGGTCAAGGTGCAATCAAACAACGGCGGTTAGCTGATGAAACGTATGAAATAACGTTAAAATATGTGCTAAATAATTAAATTAATGAAACTATTGTCAGATTATTATCAAATTTATTTGACTATCGACATTGTTTCGTCTATTCTTTTGATTAGCGATTGTTTGTATGCTACGAAAAAGCAATTCTTTTGTGGTAAAAGTGGCATTATAACAACGTTTGTGCTAATATTTTATGTACTGAAGGATCAGTACAAAATTTTATATAAATGAGGAGTCTCCACATGGCTAACAAACAAGATTTAATTGACCAAGTCGCATCTACAACTGGTTTGACTAAGAAAGATTCTGCTGCTGCAGTAGAAGCTGTATTTAGCTCAATTCAAGATTTATTGGCAAAGGGTGAAAAAGTTCAATTGATTGGCTTTGGTAACTTCGAAGTTCGTGAACGCGCTGCCCGTAAGGGACGTAACCCACAAACTGGAGCAGAAATTGAAATTGCTGCTTCTGTTGTGCCTGCATTCAAACCTGGTAAAGCCTTGAAGGATGCTGTTAAGTAAGCTTAACGACACATTTAATAAAGCAAGCTAAGGTACACCATTGATTTGCAATGTGTACTAATAAAAAAACGAGAGAAAAGTAACTTTTCTCTCGTTTTTTTATTGCGCAACCTTACAAGAAGATATCTTTTTGCGCTAAGTTGGTTAAACACTCGGTAAGATAGGCTGCATCATGTTCCGGATAAATGGGCGTTGTTAATGGAGAAGCAGGTAGGCCTATATACGCCGGAGCGGTTTGACCGCGATAATCAGGTGCTGACCAACGTAAATCTGGTTTATACCCCCGACGTTGCATTTCTTGCATTACCAATTGATGGTATTGAAATAACTTATAAGGTGAGTGCTCAAAGACGTAATTAACGGTTTGATGTGGCCGACCCCAACCGCGACCACGAAGGGCACAACATTCACGATGTTGGCCGAGTAATTGTTGGCGGGGAAGGCTGGTTAATAAATCTTGATGCCATAAACGCATATTTAGACCTCCAATGGATAATTTGCTTGGTGTAATTGATTTAATTAATTATATGCCAAAAATGGAATTCGTTTAATAATTTTGTGATTAAGGTTGTTAATCTATGATAAAATTAACCAATGTAAAATATTTAGGATAGGTGAAAATCATGGCAGAAACAGAATTGACACGTGAAGAAGTCCGTCACGTGGCGGGCTTAGCAATGCTTGAATTTAATGATCAAGAACTTGATTACTTTAAAGAACAACTTGATGACATTATGAATTTAATTGACATCTTAAACGAAGTTGATACAACTGATGTCCCTGCTACTTTTACTGTTACTGAGAACCGTAATGTTCTTCGGGCAGATGAAGGCATCAATGCAGAACAAAAAGCTGAATTATTGGCGCGCGCACCCGAAAGTGAAAATGGCTTAATTAAGGTTCCCGCAATTATTAATGAAAGTGCAGGTGCTAAATAATGAATTATTTTGAAACTGACTTAACCAAGTTACACAACCAATTGGTTAACAAAGAAATCACATCAGTTGAATTGACTGAACAAACAATTGCTAATATTAAAGCAACGGAACCAACGGTTGATGCATTCATCACGATTGCCGAAGCAGAAGCATTAGCTCAAGCCAAAGCAATTGACGAACAAGGAATTGATCCAAATAGTTTGTTTAGTGGGATTCCGGTCGCAATTAAGGATAACATCTTAACTAAAGATATCTTAACAACGGCTGGTTCAAAAATGTTACACAACTTTAAACCAATTTTTGATGCAACCGTTGTTGAAAAATTAAACAACGCTGGTGCCATTATGGTCGGTAAGGCTAACATGGATGAATTTGCGATGGGTTCAACTAGTAAGAACTCATACTACAAAATGTCTAAAAATGCTTGGGATCAAACAAAAGTACCTGGTGGTTCATCAGGTGGATCTGCTGCGGCCGTTGCTTCTGGTGAAGTAATTGCGTCACTTGGGACTGATACTGGTGGTTCAGTGCGCCAACCAGCCGGATTTAATGGGATTGTTGGTTTCAAACCAACTTATGGTCGTGTTTCTCGTTGGGGAGTAATTGCCTTTGCATCTTCATTGGATCAAGTTGGTCACTTAACGCGGACGGTTTATGATAATGCCGCGATGCTGAATGTTTTAGCTGGCGCTGATCACCGCGACCAAACAACTTCAACGCGTGAAGTACCTGACTTTACCGCCAACTTAAACGGCGACATTAAAGGGATGAAGATTGCTTTACCTAAGGAATACCTTGGTGAAGGAGTCTCAGCTGGCGTTCGTGAAACAATTTTGGCCGCAGCTAAACAATTTGAAGCCCTCGGTGCTACTGTTGAAGAAGTTAGCTTACCACACTCAAAATATGGGGTGGCCGCTTACTACATTATTGGTTCTGCTGAAGCGTCATCAAACTTACAACGGTTTGATGGAATTCGTTACGGTTTCCGGGCTGAAGATGTTAAGAACTTAAATGACTTATACATCAAAACACGTTCACAAGGATTTGGGGACGAAGTTAAACGTCGGATTATGTTAGGAACATTCTCACTTTCAGCTGGTGCTTACGATGCCTTCTTTAAGAAAGCTGCTCAAATTCGGACATTGTTAATTCAAGACTTTGATAACGTCTTTAAGGATTACGATTTAATTATCGGACCTAGTGCACCATCAGTTGCGTTTGGTATGGACTATACACCTGAAGATCCAGCTGAATTATACATGTACGATGTGCTTACAATTCCATCAAACTTTGCCGGTCTACCAGCAATTTCAGTTAACGCTGGGTTCTCAGAAGGGTTACCAGTTGGTTTACACATCATTGGTAAAGCCTTTGATGAAAATACAATTTACCGGGCCGCATATGCCTTTGAACAAACAACCCAATTATTTAAGCAAGTACCTAACTTGGGAGGACAAGACTAATGAATTTTGAAACAACAATTGGACTTGAAGTCCACGTCGAAATGAAGACAAATTCAAAGGCATTTTCTCCTTCACCAGTAGCTTATGGCGCGGAAGTAAATGCCAACACTAACGTGATTGACTGGGGTTACCCAGGGGTCTTACCACAAGCTAATAAAGGGGCCATTGAATTTGGGATGCGTGCAGCGTTAGCTTTAAACGCTGAAATTACGCCGGAAACTCACTGGGATCGTAAGAACTACTTCTATCCAGATAATCCTAAAGCGTACCAAATTACAGAACATGACAACCCAATTGGTCGTAATGGTTACTTGGAAATTGAAGTTAATGGTGAAACTAAACGCATCGGTATTCGTGAACTTCACGTTGAAGAAGATGCGGGTAAAAACACCCACAATCCCAATGGTTACTCATACGTTGACTTGAACCGTCAAGGAACACCGTTGATTGAAATTGTTTCAGAAGCCGACATTACTAGTCCTGATGAAGCGTATGCTTACCTCGAAGCTTTACGTCAAACAATTCAATTTACTGGTATTTCTGATGTTAAGATGGAAGAAGGTTCAATGCGGGTTGATGCTAACTTATCAGTTCGTCCAATTGGCCAAAAAGAATTTGGGGTTAAAACTGAGTTGAAGAACTTGAACTCATTTAACTATGTTCGTAAAGGACTTGAATTTGAAGCTAAGCGTCAAGTCCAAGTCTTACTTGGTGGTGGTGAAATCAAGCAAGAAACGCGTCGTTATGATGAAGCTACTGGTACGACTATTTTGATGCGGGTTAAAGAAGGGGCGGAAGATTACCGTTACTTCCCAGAACCAGATTTAACACCACTTACAATTGATGAAGCCTGGATTGCTAAGGTGCAAGCTGAATTACCAGAAAGTGCTAAAGCCCGTCGTCAACGGTATGTTAATGAACTTGGTATCGAAGCTTACGATGCGGAAGTTATTACACAAACCCTTGAAATGTCAGATTTCTTTGATGCAACAGTTAAAGCTGGTGCTGAAGCTAAGCGGGCTGCTAACTACCTTATGGGTGATGTTAATGCCTACATGAACGACAAAAAAGTTGAATTACAAAATACTGATTTAACACCTGCTAACTTGGCGGGGATGATTAACTTAATTGAAGATGGTACCATTTCAACTAAGCAAGCCAAGAAAGTCTTTAAGGCTATCATGGAAGGTGAAGAACCAGTGGCGTATGTTGAAAAGAATGGTTTGAAACAACTTTCAGATCCAGCAATCTTACAACCAGTTATTGATGGTGTCCTTGACGCCAACGAGCAATCAATTGAAGACTTCAAAAACGGTAAGGATCGGGCCGTTGGTTTCTTAGTCGGTGCGATTATGAAACAAACCAAAGGGCAAGCTAATCCAAACGTTGTCAACGAGCTTTTGATGGCAAGTTTGAACGCCCGTTAATCAATTGATATATCTTTATTGACCAATTTAAGGTAGAATAAACCTTTGTGGTTAAATGAAATTGAATCAATAGGTCAATTAATTGGCCTATTGATTTGTACATAAATAATTTTTTTCGAAGGAGGTTTGCGCATGAAACGTGCTCGAATCATTTACAACCCGACGGCTGGACGTGAATTAGTTAAACGCCAATTAGTCGATATTTTACAAGTTTACGAAGAAGCCGGTTATGAGACAAGTGCGTTTGCAACCACGCCTGAACCAAATTCAGCAGAAAATGAAGCAAAACGGGCCGCTTTGGCTGGCTTTGATTTAATTGTGGCCGCCGGGGGTGATGGTACGATTAACGAAGTTGTTAATGGGATTGCCCCATTGGAAAAACGGCCAAAGTTAGCTATTATTCCGGCCGGAACGACCAATGATTATGCCCGGGCCCTTCGAATTCCGCGCGAGGATCCACTTGAAGCCGCAGAAGTGATTTTAAAAGGTAAAACGTTTAAAATTGATGTTGGTCAAGCAGGTGATACTTATTTTGCCAATATTGCCGCCGGCGGGATGTTAACTGAATTAACATATTCAGTTCCGTCAAAGTTTAAAACCTTGTACGGATACTTTGCTTACTTGGCTAAAGGGGCTGAATTATTACCCCGCTTGCGCCCAGTAAATGTCAGCATCGAATATGATGATGGTAAATATGAAGGTGAAGCATCAATGATGTTTTTAGCGCTAACTAATTCAGTTGGGGGCTTTGAACAATTGGTGCCGGATGCTAAGTTAGATGATGGTAAATTTACGTTACTAATTGTTAAAGCGGTGGGCATTGCTGATTTACTACAAATTGGTGCGGAAATCATCAATGGTGGTAAACACGTTGATGATCCGCGTGTGATTTACAAGAAAACTAGCAAAGTCGTTGCCAAACCATTATCAGATGATCGTTTGATGATTAATTTAGATGGTGAATATGGTGGGGATGCGCCAATGAGTTTTGTCAATTTACAACAACATATTGAAGTGGTTGCTAATATTGATGAAATGCCAGATAGTGCCTTAACATCTCGTGAAGATAAAAAGCTTCGCGAGTATGAAGAGAAATTTATTGAAGAGTCAAAACACATAAATTAACCACCGAGTTAATTTACATGTAGAAAAAAAGGATATTTTATGAGTAAGAAAAACGCACCTGTTTCAAAAAATCAACAATTTGACGTTGAAATCTTTGACCTTACATACTTAGGGATGGGGGTTGCTAAAATTGAAGATTTCCCAATCTTTGTTGCGAATGCCGTTCCTGGTGAAACGGTTAAAATTGGTATCACTAAAGTGGCTAGTTCATACGCTTTTGCCCGTGTTATCAAAGTTTTAGTTGAATCAGATAACCGTAATAATGATGTTAACGCTGACTTAGTTACTACTGGGATTGCACCATTAGCGAACTTGAAGTACCCAGCACAATTGAAATTCAAGCAACAACAAATTGAAGCGTTGTTAAAGAAACAACACTTGGATATTCCGGTTGCTGAAACAATTGGGATGGAAAATCCGTTTGGTTACCGTAATAAGGCCCAAGTGCCAGTACGTGAAATCAAAGGTCAATTGGAAACTGGATTCTACCGTCGTAATTCGCACAACTTAGTACCAATTGAAGATTACTTTATTCAAGATCCTGAAATTGATAAAGCAGTTAACACAGTTCGTGATATTTTACGTAAATATCACGTGGCAGCCTATGATGAAATTAACCACCGTGGTGTTGTACGCACGGTGATGGTTCGTCGTGGATACTACAGTCACGAAATGATGATTGTAATTGTTACTAAGTCACGGAAGTTGCCAATGCAAGAAGTGATTGTTGATGAAATTCGCGCCGCTTTACCTGAAGTTACATCAATTATTCAAAACATTAACCAAGACAAAACTAACGTTATCTTAGGTGAAAAGAATGTTGTTCTTTGGGGTAACAAAGTAATCTTTGATACTTTACTTGGCTTGAAGTTTGCGATTGGACCAAACTCATTCTACCAAGTTAACCCACAAACAACTGAAAACTTGTACACGTTAGCCGCTGAAAAAGCTGAATTAACCGGTGATGAAGTGGTTATTGATGCCTACTCAGGAATCGGAACAATTTCACTTACGATTGCGCCAAAGGTTAAGCAAGTTTATGGTGTTGAAATCGTGCCTGGTGCGATTGATGATGCCAAGCGTAATGCTGACATGAACAACATTAAAAATGTTAAATTTACGCTTGGTAAAGCAGAAGAACAAATGGTTAAGTGGGCGGAAGCTGACTTGAAACCGGACGTGATCTTTGTTGATCCACCACGTAAAGGTTTGACGGGTGAATTAATTTCGGCCGCTGTTGAAATGGCACCTAAGAAGATTGTGTACATTAGCTGTAACCCAGCGACATTAACGCGTGACTTGGAAGAATTTAAACAACTTGGCTATGAAGTTAAGGGTTCAATTCAACCAGTTGACCAATTCCCACAAACGACACACGTTGAAAGTATTGCCGTTTTGGAAAAAAACTAGATTAAGTAACATTAAAAAGGGGTTGGGACATAACTCTTTTCAAGTACTAAATTGCTACCAAAACGCGCTCCAGAAGTCCGATATATTCGAAATATACGCAAAAAAAGCTAGGAAAAGTAAATTTTCCTGGCTTTTTTGCTAGCATTTCTCGATATCGCCCGACTTCTGGCACAGCTCCTTTTTAGCATATTAAGCAAAATATTGGCAAGTTTTTTTATTATTTGATAGGTTTATAAGTAATATTAAATCAAATTTACACTGGGGGATTAATTGCATGGTTGAAAAACTAACGCCACAAGATATTGATGAATTAGGTGCATTAATGTTATTACGGTTTAATGATGAGGAACGGGCAACGTACCAAAAAAATGTCCAAATTTTTTTAAATTTAACGGCTAATTTTGATGAATGTGATTGTACGGATGTGGAACCAACATTTGTAGTTGCTGAGGAAAACGCTGGTTTACAAAATGATACTGGTTTAGAAATTATTCCATCAGATTACTTTAAAGTGGGGGATTTGTAAGCATGAACTATTTTGAAACTGATTTGGTAACCTTGCACAAGCAGTTACTAACCAAAGAAATTAGTGCCGTCGAATTGACTGAACAAACATTGAAACGGATTGCCGCGACCGATGAAAAATTAAAGGCTTATATTTTAGTAACCAAAGAACACGCCTTAAAACAAGCGGCCGCAATTGATGCCCAAGGAATTGATGCGGATAACTTATTGAGTGGGATTCCAGTCGCAATTAAAGACAATATTTTAACTAAGGATATTGTTACAACTGGGGCTTCAAAAATGTTAAAAAATTATCAACCAAGCTATGATGCAACGGTTGTTAAAAAATTAACCCTAGCTGGTGCTATCACGATTGGTAAAACTAACCTTGATGAACTCGCTATGGGCTCAACAAGTGAAACGTCTGCGTATCAAGTTACCCGTAATGCTTGGGACCAAGATAAGTTGCCTGGTGGTTCATCTGGTGGATCAGGAGCAACGGTTGCCGGTGGTCAAGTGATTGCCGCGCTCGGTTCAGATACAGGTGGTTCCGTACGTCAACCTGCCAGTTATAACGGGATTGTCGGCATGAAACCATCGTATGGGCGCGTTTCTCGTACCGGGGTGATTGCTTTTGCCTCTTCATTAGACCAAGTTGGACCATTGACCCGTAATGTGCACGATAATGCTGCGATGTTAAATGTTTTAGCTGGCTTTGATGCCCACGATGATGCTAGTTCACATGAAGTAATTCCTGATTTTACAGCGAAGTTAACTGCAGGTGTTAAAGGCATGAAAATTGGTTTACCCATTGAATTTATGGGGTCCGGGGTCTCAGAGGGTGTTAAAACGCAAATTTTAGCCGCTGCTCGTCAACTAGAAGCCTTGGGGGCCCATGTAGAGGAAATTAGTTTACCGCACGTTAAATATGCCCGGAGTGCGTGGTATGTGATGTCATATGCGGAAGCCGCAATTAACTTTGCTAATTTTGATCATAATACTAGTGGTTACCGGACTGAAAACTTAGATATTTTACAAGATTTCTATACGACAATTCGGTCGGAAGGCTTAGGTGAAAACGTTAAAAGTTGTTTAATGCTCGGGACGTTAGCAGTTGTACCTAAAAATTACCATAACTTATATCACAAGGCTGCCCAAATTCGGACCTTAATTAATCGCGATTTCGAGCAAGCATTTGCTGATTACGATTTGATTATCGGACCAACTACGCCGGTGGTCGCTTATGGCGATAATTATCAAGAACCAACCCAAGCAGAAGCGGATATGTTTGATATTTTGGTAACACCGGCTAATTTTGCGGGCCTACCAGCTTTATCAATCAATGCTGGCTTCTCAGAAGGGTTACCAGTGGGTTTACAAATTATTGGTCCTCGGTTCAATGAAGAACGCGTTTATCAAGCTGCTTATGCCTTTGAACAAGTCAGTGATTTATTAAAACAGCATCCTAATTTGTAATTAATTATTTAGGAATAAAAATATGCCCGAGCAAAGTGGTATAGTTATTACTAATAATTAGAAAGTAGGATATACCGATGTTTTTTTATGATAATGAATTGCCCTTAGAACGCGTCGATGAAAATAGTTTGCGGAAAGTCTTGGCATATGGGGATGGATTGATGAATACGTTAGTTGTCTTTGAACGTGGTTTAGCCGCCGGTAGTTCGATTCCATATCACCAACACGAACATGTCCAAACAACGTTTGTTTTGCAAGGAAGTTTTGAATTTGCGATTGAATATCCTGATCATATTGAACGAAAAGTAGTTCAGCAAGGTGATTCAATTTACTTTCCAAGTAAGCATCCCCATGGGTGCATTCCGCTTGAAGATGATAGTCGGTTACTAGATGCTTTCACACCAATTCGCCAAGATTTTCTATAATAATTGAAATTATTAGCTAATTGATATTAAAGTAATAATAAATAGCACCTTATTAAAGTGAATATATTATTAAGAGTTTTGTAATACCTTTTCGGCTTTTTTTTTGTTAAGATAGGTATCTACAGACTTCACTATTAAATTGTAAGTGCTTTTAGAAATTACAGCTAGAACTTGGAGGGAAAATTAAATGTCGCATTTTATTCAGACATTAATTTCAGAACGATATAATTTGTTCAATGCGATTTTGCAACATATTGAAATTTCATTGGTTGCGTTAGTGATTGCAATTATAATTGCCGTCCCAATTGCGATTAGTGTCTTAAGTCATAAAAAAGTTGCGTATGTGATCACCCAATTTGCAGGGGTCTTACAAACAATTCCATCATTGGCATTGTTAGGATTATTAATTCCATTTGTTGGCATCGGTGAAGTACCAGCCGTAATTGCGTTAGTGGTATATGCGATTTTACCAATTTTTCAAAATACCTATATTGGGTTGACCTCGATTGATGAATCGCTTGATGAAGCCGCGGATGCCTTTGGGATGACTAAGTTTGAAAAATTAACGAAAGTCCAATTACCAATCGCTTTACCAACGATTATTGCTGGGATTCGCCAAGCGTTAGTAATGATTATTGGGACAGCTACTTTGGCGGCTTTAATCGGTGCCGGGGGGCTTGGGAACTTAATCTTACTCGGGATTGACCGAAATGATAATACGCTAACCATTATTGGGGCACTTGCTGCGGCCTTGTTGGCCATTATCTTTAGTGCGTTAATTTATGTGCTCCAAAAAGGTAAATTACGCTACTCAATTGCGGCTTTATTATTAATTATTGCAATTCCGGTTGGGAATGGGATTTATCACGCTGTGCAACCAAAACAAACCACGATTACGATTGCCGGTAAGTTAGGATCGGAACCAGATATTTTAATTAACATGTACAAAGAGTTAATTGAAGCGAAGAATCCGAATACTAACGTTGTGTTAAAACCAAACTTTGGCCAAACGAGTTTCTTGTTTAACGCCTTGAAAGCTAAACAAATTGATATTTATCCTGAATTTACAGGCACGGTTTTAGAAAGCTTAGTTAAAGTACCCCATGGTCAACGTGATACGGGTGTAACTCCAGAAAAATTATACGGTTATGCTAAAAAAGATTTAAAAGATCAATTTGGTTTTGATTACTTGCCACCAATGGAATACAACAATACGTATTCAATCATTGTTACCAAAGCCTTTGCTGACAAATATCATTTGAAGAATATTTCTGATTTACGCAATATTGAATCAAAACTTCATGCCGGTTTTGACCTTGAATTCTTAAACCGTCCCGATGGTTATAAAGGCTTACAAGCGAAATATGGTCTTTCAGTAACGTCACAATCAGTCGATGCGGCCTTGCGCTATGAAGCATTGCGGAGTGGTAAGGTTAATGTGATTGATGGTTTCTCAACTGATTCACAAATTCGCCAATATAACTTTGTTGAACTAAAAGACAACCACCACTTGTTCCCAGTTTACCAAGGGGCACCGTTAGTTTCGGCGACTCTTGCTAAGGAACACCCAGCAATCATTGATACCTTGAATGTTTTGGCTGGTAAGATTACTGAAGACGAAATGCGTGAAATGAACTACCAAGTTAACGTCAAAGGTAAGTCCCCAGCGGTTGTTGCTCGTAACTTCTTAGTTGCGCACCATTTGTTAGGAGCTAATCAAAAATGACAGAAACATTAATTAAATTAGATAACGTCTCAAAGGTTTACCAAGATAAAACCGTTGTTTCAAACTTATCACTTGATGTGCACGCGGGTGAATTTTTAGTCTTAGTTGGTTCATCAGGGAGTGGGAAAACGACAACGCTCAAGATGGTTAACCAATTGATTACCCAAACTGAAGGGGCAGTTATTTTTAAAGGCAAAAATGTTAGTGAATACAATTTACGCGACTTACGGTTACAAATTGGCTATGTTTTACAACAAATTGCGCTTTTTCCGAATATGACTGTCGGCCAAAATATTAGTTTGATTCCAGAAATGAAAAAGCAACCTAAAGCCGCTACGAGTAAAATGGTTGATGATTTGTTACGTGAAGTTGATATGGATCCGGCTAATTATCGTCATCGGATGCCCAATGAATTATCCGGTGGGGAACAACAACGGATTGGAATTTTACGGGCCTTTGCAGCCAATCAAGATGTCGTGTTAATGGATGAACCGTTTAGTGCTTTGGATCCGATTTTACGGAGTCAGTTACAAGCGTTAGTTAAGAAAATTCACCAACAATTTGGGACCACCATTATCTTTGTGACCCACGATATGGATGAAGCGCTACGCTTAGGCGATCGCATTGCCGTTATGCGACATGGGCAAATTTTGCAAGTTGATACGCCAGAAGAAATTGTCAAAAATCCAGCAAATAGTTTTGTTAGTGAATTATTTGCTAACTCAATGGCACAAGATGTGTTTGGGGTCTACTTAAGTCGCTTAGAATTATTAGATTACCTTGAAGTACAACCAGATGCGAATGCCACGGTTGATTTGGAAACGAGTGCCACCGTTGGTGAAGCTATTAAGTTACTTGCTCAACGGGATACGATAACGTTAGCAACGAAGAAAAATGGTTTAGCTGTTCTTACTAAGGCGCAACTCTTTAAATTCATTAGTGAATTCCAAGATATGTAACGGATTAGAACGTTAAAAAGTCGATATTTAATAAAACTAGGACGACCAATTAAGTAATTTTTTGGTGGTCCTAGTTTTATTATTTTTAGCCGTTGGTAGTGATTTTTAATGACAAAGCACGAAATATTTCTCATAATGCTAGTTTTATTGAGCAAGGCTCTTCACAAATGGCTTAAAATTCCTTATTATTAATGAGTGTTTCTATCAGCCAGCGATTTTAAATTAGAAAGAAGTGGATATTCATGATTTATTTTGATAATTCAGCAACAACGCAAGCTGATGCTTCAGTTTTAGAAACCTACACCAAAGTTTCGCAAGCAATTTGGGGGAATCCGAGTTCCTTACACAATTTTGGTGAAAAGGCCGATAAGTTATTAAGTCAATCACGCCAACAAATAGCCGATATTTTCGGTGTGAAAAAACATGAAATCTTCTTTACCTCAGGTGGTACGGAAGGTGATAACTGGGTAATCAAAGGAACGGCAATTGCAAAACGGGCCTTTGGTAAACATTTAATTACCACCCAAATTGAGCACCCAGCTGTAATTAATACAATGCAACAACTCGAACAATTGGGGTATGAAGTGACATATTTACCGGTTGATCGAACAGGGCGGGTAAGTGCTAGTGATGTCGCTGCTGCAATTCGCCCCGATACAATTTTAGTATCAGTGATGGCCGTTAATAATGAGGTTGGTTCGATTCAACCAATTGATGAAATTGGGGCGGTATTAGCCGATTATCCAACAATTCATTTTCACGTTGATGCCGTCCAAGCTGTTGGTAAAAGTTTACGGGAGTTAGTTTTTAACCCGCGGGTTGATTTTGCCACGTTTTCTGGGCACAAATTTCATGCACCACGGGGTACGGGCTTTATTTATATGAAAGCTGGTAAAAAATTAGCCCCATTAATGTCTGGTGGTGGGCAAGAGAGTAACTTGCGTTCAGGAACTGAAAATGTGCCAGCGATTGCGGCGATGGCTAAAGCCTTGCGGATTGTCACGACCGATGAAGCGGTTAAAAATCAACAAGAACAAGCCGTCCGCAAGGCCATTATTGAGCACATCAAAACGCAACCAAACATTACGATTTTTTCAGGGACCGATGAACATTTTGCACCCCATATTTTAACGTTTGCAATTGAAGGTGTGCGCGGGGAAACGATTGTGCATGCTTTTGAAGATCATGGCATTTATATTTCAACGACTTCCGCTTGTTCTTCTAAAAAAGAACAAGTTTCCGGTACGTTAATGGCAATGCACACCCCCGAAAATTTAGCAACATCAGCGGTGCGAGTTTCACTTGATGCCACAAATACGCTTGCTGAAGCAGTAGCGTTTAACCAAGCATTTGACACAATTTATGCGGGCTTTGGTAAAATTATGACCAAGCGTAACGCGTCAAACTAGAAAGAGGTACACCTTGGAATATACAGAAATTATGGTTCGCTACGGTGAACTCTCAACTAAAGGGAAAAACATCAAAGATTTTATCAATCGGTTAGGTTCTAACACGATTCGCGCTTTGCATGATTTTCCAGAAGTCCACGTTTATCCAAAACGTGACCGGATGCACGTGGTCTTAAATGGCACGGATCCAGAACCAGTGATGAAACGGTTAAAACTTATTTTCGGGATTCAAACGTTTTCACCAGTTGTTCAATTAGCAAAAGATATTGAAGTCGTTAAAGAAACGGCGATTGCCATGATGCGCGAACAAGTTAAGCCTGGCATGACGTTTAAAGTAAGTACTAAGCGTTCCGATAAAGAATTTCCGATGGATACTAATGCTATCAACCGCGAAGTTGGGGGGGCCGTTTTTGAAGCCTTTACTGAGTTAGCAGTTGATGTTAAAAATCCGGATATTGAAATTTTAGTTGATGTGCGACAAAACGGAATTTTCATTTCATCTGAAACGATTAAAGGAGCCGGTGGTTTCCCAGTCGGAACAGCTGGTAAGGGGATGATGATGCTTTCTGGTGGGATTGATTCACCAGTGGCGGCTTACCTTGGGATGAAACGTGGGGTGGATATGGAAATGATTCACTTCTTTAGTCCACCATATACGACGGAACAAGCTTTGGCTAAATCAAAGCAATTGACTGAAGTATTATCACAATCAGTTGGGGCAATTAAGTTTATTCAAATTCCATTTACCGAAATTCAAGAAACAATTAAGGAAAAAGTTCCTGAAGGTTACTTGATGACGATTCAACGCCGGTTGATGCTCCGTTTGAGTGTCGCAATGGCTGAACAACGTGGTGGGATGGCAATTTTTAACGGGGAAGCGCTTGGTCAAGTAGCCTCACAAACCATGGAATCAATGATGGCCATCAATGACGTGACAACAATGCCCGTGATTCGTCCAGTTGTTTCAATGGATAAAACGGAAATCATTAAAGTGTCCGAAGAAATTGGGACTTTTGAACTTTCAATTATGCCATTTGAAGACTGTTGTACTATTTTTGCACCACCATCACCTAAAACACGGCCTAACTTAGAAAAGGCCCGCCAATTCGAACAGTTGATTGATGTTGAAGGTTTGATGGAACGTGCTTTAGCAGCGACTAAAATTGTGACGATCAAGCCCGGTGAAAACTACTTGAATCCAGATGAAGATATTTTTGCAGAATTATTGTAAAAATATCTTGCATAACAAAATTATCCATGATAGTATTATTGTTATGCGATGAGTCGAGAATAACCAGCCGGTTTTACCGGTGCAAGTAATTGCCTAGTGGTTTTCGAAGGCAGGGCACATATACCACCGAATTGTGGGTGCTTGTTAAGGGGATTGTGGAATCTACCTTTTCTACTCATGACTACGCTAATTTATTAGTGGAGTACTGCCGTGACGGAATTAGAAATAATTCCCCGGGCTTGACCGGTTATTCAAGCAAAATGCCAAATCGAGCTGTAGGGTAATCCTACAGCTCTTTTCTTTTGTCCAAAAATGACTATAATGGTATTTAAACATTTCGAGGAGTAAGCACATGCGTAGTGGTGGTAAAGCCCAGACCAAGCAATTAATTCAACAAAAACACCGAATTAGACAACAACAAACTCAACAATTAGCCCCGTTTGACGCGCAACAATTTCAAGAATTTATGCGTGTTCGGTGGTATTTAACAACCAACCAAGTTTTAACGCCGCTAGATCAAAATCTGAGTGAGGTTTGGTTGGTAACGTTGTTAGATGGGATACTAAGCGCGCGCCCGCAAGGGATAATGAATGTCCACCGGCTTGATATGACGGCCTTAGTTAAAGCAAGTTTAGGCCAATTGGCTGGCTTGAATTATCAAAATTACTTAAGATTACTGACATTAAGTCCGCGTTTATTTAAATTTCTGAAAAAAGAACTTGCCGTTAATCCATATTTTGTGGTTGATACGTTGCCGACTAAACCAGAATTTGCTGCGAGCATGGCACAATTTTTAGCGCAAAATTTAAGTCATCGGCAAGGAATGGCCGAGCGATTGACGGCTCAATACTATGGCTTATTTTGGCAAAATGAACAGATTGTGCCGGCCATGATTGCGGAATTATACCGTGGTCAAACGGTAGCTGCGCCGATTGATGATAGCCAACTAAGCAGTGAACCAGCAAACTTACAAGTCGTGCAAACGCAGCTATTGGCGGCAATTAAGCCCGATATGGCTAATCAAGCTGTGTTAACCGCAATTTGTAGTAACCCGATGTTCGTAACAGCCGTGTACCAACAAGATGTAGCTTTGTTACTGGCTAGTCCCTTCGCCATCATCCCAACTACTTGGCAACCAACAACGGAAACGCTGTTAGGCCTAGGCCAGCAGGTTCAAGCGCTTGTAGCAGCCAGCCAGCTAGGCACCGAAATTACGGCTACCAGTTGGCAACAGTTTGATTGGTTACTAGCAATTACGGCATTAAATAGTTTGAATAAGTAAAAAAGCCTACTAGAAAGATTTTCTGGTAGGCTTTTAGCTTATCTAATTTTGCAGTAAAACTAGTACTTAATCAACAATTTTAGTACCGTGAACTTGGTAAACTGTTAATGTTTTCGCGATGTTTTCATAGTTTGCACTCGTAATCCCACCACCTGGTAAGATTGCGATGTGGTTAGCGGCATGGGCTAACAGTTCTTTTAAGTGATTGATGTTATCTTCAATCGGTGTGGCCAAATCACCACCGTGCGTCAAGATTCGTTCAACCCCATGATCAGTTAACCAGTCAATGGCATGGACTTGTTCTTCGTGGTCAAGGGCATCAAATGCCATGTGCATCGTGATAGTCATGCCACCAGCGGCTGCAATTAGGTTTTCCATGGCATCCTCATCAAGCGTGTTATCATCAGTCAATGCCCCAAAAGCGACCCCATCAGCACCAAGTTGTTGGGCTTCAAGAATATCCGCTTCCATAATTTTAAGTTCAATATCATTGTAAACAAAGTTACCACCGCGTGGTCGAATCATTACAGTGATTTCCTTATCATGATCATGGACATATTTAATTGCTTCTGCAATCATGCCTTTAGAAGGGGTAATCCCGCCGGCAGCAAGATCAGCATTTAGTTCGATGCGGTCAGCACCATTTTGAATAACACGGACTATTTCGGGGAAAGTTGCCACCACTGCTTCTTTGATAATTGCCATATTTAAACTCCTGTTCATTTTGTTAGTTAGATAATTGTATCAAAAAAAAGCGTACACGCCAAACTATCTAAAGTAATCGCCGATAAATTTATGGTAAATAAAAAACGAACCTAGTAATAGATTCGTTTTAGTAATTCGCTTATTCGAAGTGGACGCGGACACCTTCAGGAAGGGCAAAGTCTTTTTGAACTAAGCTCAATTTACCCGTAGCAGCATCCCGGCTAAGTAATGATACGTTATCAGTATCTTTGTTAGCTACCACAATAAAGGCTTCCGTGCTGTTAAGGTCAAAGTCACGGGGGAATTCACCTTCAGTGCTGATAGTTTGAATTAATTCTGCATGGGCACCGGCTTCTGTAAGTGCAAAGACCGCGATTGAATTGTGGCCACGGTTTGATGTGTACACAAACTTACCATCTTTAGTAACGCGAATAGCGGCGGCACCGTTAAATTCAGTCCAATCAGCTGGCAAGGTTGAAATAGTTTGTTCAACGGTAAAGCTACCATCGGCTTGGTTGTAGGCCAAAACGCTCAATTTAGATGAAAGTTCACCAAGTAAGTAAGCGTGTTTACCATCCGGGCTAAAGCGAATGTGACGAGGGCCAAAGCCAGCGTCAGTCGTTAAAGTGGCAGCATGTGTTAATTTACCAGAATCAGCAACATCGTACGTATCAACACGGTCAGAACCAAGGTCAACGACAACAAGGCGTTGATCAGGTGTTAAACCAGTAAAGTGAACGTGGGCAGAACCTTGTTCCGGCCGTGGACCGTGACCTTCATTTTTAACTGAATCAACCAATTCAAGGTTGTCACCATTGATTTTAAGGACTTCTGTTAAACCAATGTGGTAGTAACCAGCATAAACTAATTGACGTGCCTCATCAACGGCTACATAAGCAGGCGCTGCTTCAAGCATGTGTTCAGAAAGTTTAGTCGCTGGCCGGGTTGTGTTATCTAACACAAAAACCCCACCTTGATCACCATGTTTATCAACACTGTAAAGTTTGCCAGCCTTTGAAGTGGTCAAGTAAGTTGGGTTACCAACCTTAGCAACGAGGGTCGCTGGTGTCAATGCACCTTTGTCAGTGTCAAGAATGGCTTCATAAATACCTTCAGACGTTTTTTTTGTGTATGTACCAAAGAGAATTTTTTCTTGCATCGTAATTGTGCCTCCAAAAAATTTTAGTTATAACGATAACGCTTTCATTATACCAGAAAAATATTTGTAAATGCAGTTTTCCTAAATATCAGCAGGAAAACTTTGTAATCTAAAAGCCCACAAAAAGGCAGCGAGTTAACTTTTAAAAACAATTAGAATTATTAGTGAGATGCTAATAATCGTGGAATAATGTATACTTAATAATGGAGTTTATGCAGATGAGGTTATTATGAAAAAAATAGATAAAGGACGCTTGTTTGTCCAAGAAAATTTGGCATTATTCCAATGTCCAAATTGTCAGGCAGCATTTACAGATGTTGTTGAAAATACGGTGACGTGTGTTAATCAACATGCGTTTGATTTATCTAAAAAAGGTACCTTATATTTTTTAAATCATGCCGTTAATACCGAATATGATGATGCGATGTTGGCGTCACGCCGGAAAGTCTTAACCGCGGGTTTATTTGACGGGATTGTTGATGCGGTTGTCGCAGCATTACCGACCACGCCACAAACGCTGTTAGATGTTGGGACGGGGGAAGGAACGCCATTTGCGAAGTTATTAACACAACGTGGTAATATCGACACAGCCATTGCATTTGATATTAGTAAAGCCGGAGTTAATTTAGCAACCCAATTAGAAACGGATGCTTTTTTTGCCGTTGCTGATTTAGCCCAATTGCCATTTGCAACGGATGCTTTTTCAAGTGTTGTTGAATTCTTTTCACCAAGTGCGTACGCTGAATTTAATCGGGTCATTCAACCTAATGGAATGCTTGTGAAAGTGGTGCCCAACCATTTTTATTTACGTGAACTCCGTGAAATGCTTTATCCGGAAGGTTCAAAGCATCATACGTATGATAATCAGCAAGTCGTTGATTTATTTATGCAAAATTATCCAGATACGATCATTCAAGATGTAACTTATCAATGGACAATTCCAACGGATTTATATGCCGATTTATTACACATGACGCCGCTTCACTGGGGTGCTCGGCCTGAAGCACAAGCGATGGCTGAAAAAACGCCATTAACATCAATCACCGTTGATGTCCAATTACTAATCACCACAATTAAGTAGAAAGCTCCATGGAGGGAACATTATATGTCTGAAAAAGAACCTGCGATGCTTAAAGGGACCCAAACGCGCCACGAACGCGAAGCCCAAGCACAACAAGCCCAAGCTCGTAAAAAGCGACATGCACGGGCCAAAGTAATTGGAATTTTATTAGCAATCGTGGTTATAATTGCAGTTGTGGCTGGTTTACAACTTAACCAACACCATCAGCCCAAAACCACTGAGCAAGCAACGAGCCAAACAAGTGGTAAATCTGAAAAATCAAGCAGTTCAGCCTCATCAAGTAGTCAAGTGCAACCAAGTAATATTTTTGGGGATGCAGCGGCAGAAATTTCACCAGAAAAATATATTAAAGATATTTATGGTAAAACCCAAGCCTTATATTTAATTGTCGGAGATAGCAAAGATATGCGGACCCAACAATTAGCCCAAGTCTTGAAAACTGATCATGGGACGTTACACAATCGTGTGCCAATTTACTTTATTGATGCTAATCGCTATTTAGAAGGTAATGATGCCAAAGAAAAAATTGCAACATTACAGTTGTTAAATGGCTTAGGTTTGGCAAAGGTTACCGGTAATAGTGTGCCATCACAAGTTAAATTTACGAGCACAATGTACGCTAATAAATTAACGAAAGTTAACAATAAAGCTGCGTATACTAGTTATACGGCAGAGGGTAACACGTTTACGGATAAAAATGCCTTGCAATCATTTTTAGATGCCGCTGATGCAAAATTAGGCGTAAACTAGTACTTAAGATAATTTTTAAGAAGGAAATTTAAATTAATGAAAAATCATATTGTTTTATTTGAACCACTTATGCCAGCTAATACTGGTAACATTGCCCGCACATGTGCTGGTACAGATACGGTCTTACACTTGATTGAACCGCTTGGCTTTTCAACGGATGACAAGATGATGAAACGGGCCGGCTTAGATTACTGGGATAAAGTTGAAATCAAATATCACAAAAACTTACCAGCGTTTGTTGAATCCCTTGGTGAAAATGATCGCTTGTACTTAGTATCAAAATTTGCTGAATACAGTTACCACCAAGTTGATTACACAAATGAAGATTTAGATTACTACTTCTTATTTGGTAAGGAAACGACTGGGTTACCAGAACCATTTATGCGTGCTAACCCTGAAAAAGCGATTCGGATTCCGCAAGATGACGAAAACATTCGAAGCTTGAATTTGGCTAATTCAGCCGCAATTGTTATTTACGAAGCCTTGCGCCAACAAGATTTCCCCAATTTGGAAACTACGCACTTGTATGAAAACGATAAGTTAAAGGATTAATAAAGCTAATGGAACGCGCCTGATTTTATGGGCGCGTTTTGTTTGAAAGGAGGTCGACATGCCTGTCAAGAAACAAACGACAACAAATACTCGTAAACGAACCCCTGCCAAAGCTAAGCCAAAAGCAAAGCCCCGTGGGACAGCCACTAAAAGTGAAGCCTTTATTTATCGGAATAATTTAATTGGCGTGGCAATTGTGTTTATTTTATTGTTAGCAATTTTAAAAGCTGGTGAAGTGGGTTTACTTTTAGCAAATGGCTTTCGCTATGTTGTTGGGGACTCATATCAAGTCTTTACGAGCTTTTTAGCCATCTTATTCCTATATTTTGCCGTGTATGGTAAATGGGTTAATTTAAAAGGCCGGGTTTATCTCGGCTTTGGCTTAACTTACTTAGGGGTGTTAGTCTGGCAATCATTGAGCTTTTTTACGAATGCTAATGTGCGTAGTGGCGAATTGACGGTCTTAAGTAATGCCATTAAATCGGATATGGTTAATCATCTAGCCCAAAGTGACGTCGGTGGTGGTGCGATTGGTGCTTTAATGTATGGCGCGGTGGCACCACTAGTTGCTAACTGGGGCACGATTGTGATTGCAATTGGCTTAATTATTGCCGGGATTATTGTTTTATTTGATTTGCCATTACAAAAAACATTGGGAATTTTCTTTAATAGCTTAGGAATTTTTGGCCACAAAACCGCGCAATCGGCCCAAAAAGTTAGTGAAGAGCTCCAAAAGCGAACGGAACAAATTAAAACTGAACTTGAAGCAACTCGGGAAGCCGAACGCCAAGCCCGGATTGATAATATTTTAGATCAAGATTTATTTCCAGCTTCTAAACCATTACCAACGCCCAAAGCAATGGCCCCCGATAAGGCAGCGACTGACAGTGTAGCACCGGCTAGCTTAGCATCAGAAACAGTTACACCCAAAATTTCAACATTTGATATTAAGCAATTAGATCAATCATTGGCGCCAGTTGAACCGGCTGAACCGGTCTTTAAGACGCCAGGGACGCCAACGATGAGCGCCCCAGTTGTCGAAGATGAAGGGCCGGTTGTGCCAACGAGTGACTGGACAACGAAACCAACGCCTGATCCGATGGCCGCCGATGCATTTGATTTACCAACTGATGTTGAACCAAACGACGTTCAACCACCAGTCCCAACGATGGCTAGTCCAAGTGAAAATGGCTTTGATGAACAAGATTATCAATTACCATCAACTAATTTGTTGGATCAAGTTAAGCAAACTGATCAATCAGCCGATTACCAACAAATTAAAGAAAAATCACAAATTCTCCAACAAACGCTTAAATCATTTAATATCGATGTAACGGTGGAATCGGTCGCTTTAGGACCAACCGTGACCCAATATGAAATTAAACCGGCCATTGGGACGCGCTTGTCTAAAATTACCGGACTGGCCCAAGATTTGGCGCTTGCCTTAGCCGCAACCAGTGTGCGGATTGAAGCCCCAATTCCAGGTAAATCATTAGTTGGGATTGAAGTACCAAATGCCCATCAAGCAATGATTGGTTTCCGTGACGTCTTTGAAAATTCACCTCAAGATGAAGAAGGTCAACTTGAAGTGCCGATTGGGCGTGGAATTACGGGTGAAGTGGTCACGGCCGATATTGGGAAGATGCCACACTTGTTAATTGCCGGACAAACTGGTTCGGGTAAATCAGTGGCGATTAATGGGATTATTGCTGGTTTATTGATGAAAAATAAACCAAGTGATTTGAAAATGGTGATGGTCGATCCTAAGCAAGTGGAATTATCAATTTATAATGATATTCCGCACTTGCTAACCCCAGTTGTGTCTGATCCACGTAAAGCCGCCCGGGCCTTACAAAAAGTGGCCAAAATCATGGATGATCGTTACAAATTACTTGCAACGGTCGGTGTGCGGAAGATTAGTGAATACAATAAGCAAATTGAAGCGTATAACGGTGAACATCAAACGGGCTACGTTAAGATGCCTTATATTGTGGTCGTGGTTGATGAAATGGCCGATTTGATGATTCAAGTTAAATCCGAAGTTGAACAACCAATTATTCGGATTGCCCAACTAGGCCGGGCGGCTGGTATTCATATGATTTTGGCCACCCAACGGCCAACCGTTGATGTTATCACCGGCTTGATTAAAGCTAACGTGCCATCGCGGATTGCCTTTGCGGTGGCCTCAGGGATGGATTCACGGACCATTCTTGATAAAAACGGGGCCGAACAATTGCTTGGTCATGGGGATATGTTATTTGAACCAAGTGGGAAACCATCGCAACGGGTGCAAGGGGCCTTTATTTCCGACCGCGATGTTAACAACTTGGTTGATTTCATTAAGGCGCAAACTACGGCCGATTATGATGATTCGATCACCGAAGAAATCGAATCAGATGCCGATGGTGGCGACGGTGATAATGGAGCACCGGCTCACGATATGCAGTGGGCGGATGTCCTTGAGTTTATTGTGCGCGAACAAAAAGCCTCAACGTCGTTATTACAACGCCGCTTTGGCTTTGGGTATAACCGGGCTGCCCGCATTATTGATCAATTAGAAGCCGAAGGGTATATTGGACCAAATAATGGCTCAAAACCTCGGGAAGTGTATTTACAATCATTAGATGACGCTAAATAAAAAACAGACGCCTAGGCGTCTGTTTTTTATTTGTTTTCACTCAGGACTTGTTGTTTGTACCACGTTTGGAGTTTTTCATTTTCGTTAGCTTCTAAATAACGTAACGTCAAACTTGCAGCGCGACTACCTTCACGAATGATAAAATCTAAGTGATGCGTTGTGCCGTGGGCCATAAAGATTGATTGGTGATGATTGATGAGCTGAAGTTTATTAGCTCGGAGTAAAAAGATTTTTTTGGTCATAAAGACGTTATTTTGGATATTTAACTGATCTTTTGAAATTGCATATTTAGTTTCAGTGTTATCCAACCATGCCCAGACGGTAATGCACAGTGCAATAATGATAATTCCAATAACCATTACGGGAACGTACCAACCATAATAAATTGGGATTAGGACGAGTGGTAGCCAGCAAAACCACAGCCAGCCAATGCGCCAAAAATTCCAAAAGTGTGATTTGGTATTATCGCGCCCTAACTTACTAAACTCAAATTCATATTCCGGTAATAAGTTTTTTAAGACGACTGGAAGATTAAGTTGGTCAATGACGGGAATTAAAACGAGTGATTTATCATTGGCATCTTCTTGTTTATCGGACCCGGAAATGAACAATTTAACGGTATATAATTTAAATAACCGCCGTAAAAATGATTGCTCAATCGTGATGCCTTGAATTTTACGTTGATCAAAATGGACCGTAGTTTTACTAAAAAAACCTTTGCTGATACTAAAAGTATGGTGATTACGCGTTACAACTTGGTGGTAATAACGATTCAAAATTTGTAACAAGCTCAAAAGCATCCCAAAGATAATCGCCAAGATAGTCAACGCGACAATCGCAATCACGGAATTTTTAACAACTAATTGATTGACTTGATTAAGAAAATGTTTGGGGATAATTTCTGACAGGTGGGAATATACTAGAAATAAAATTGATATTCCTGGTAAAATCCCTAATGAAGTTAAGCCATAAATCAGGAGCTCATGCATGTTAATGGCGTAACTGATATCGTTGTTTGGTGTAGGCGTCGTCGGTTGCTTGGCCATCGCATCACTACCAGTTGTTTGAGGATAAAGCACTTCAACTTGCCCAGGTAATTGAACGTGTTGTCGTTGATTACGGGTGGCTTCGATTTCATCAGCCGCGGCAATTGTCAGGGCTTTTAACACGATTGGTTCATCATCTTGACTAGCGGTTTCAATCTTTAATTCAACGAGTTTAAAGATTTGCATATACCATGGTTGAATCCGTTCAATTGATTGAATGCGACTATATGGCATATGGCGGGCTTGTTTAATAATTACGCCGGTTTTAAAACTAAATTCTTGGGCTTCAAGCGTATAGGTGGTTTTGAAATAGTTAATAATCGGTAAAGCAATAATTAAGAGGGCTAACATTACGCCCAGACCATATAAAACGGGCTTGGGCAAGTTAAAAGTACTAGCGATAAAAACTAAGATGACAAAAATAAAGACGGAATTAATTAAGCTATTAACGACCGTGATGGGGACTAGTAACCAGTGTAAACGTTTAGGCATTTTCTTCCCTAGCCTTTCGTGCAGCTTGGACAATTTGATTGCGTAGGCTATCAGCTTCCGCCGCCGTAATTCCGGCAATTGAAAAACCATCAGCAGCGGTGACCACTTTAAGTTCTTTTAAATGCGCCATTTGTAAGAGCGGGCCTTGCTCTAAATCGACGTTTTGAATTCGATTTATTGGAATGGTGCGTTGTTGGCGAATAAAGAAGCCGGATTGAATAAAGACAAAATCAGCGTTAATTTCATAGCGCCAAAAACGATAATAGTAGGGTACGAGGGCTAAATTGATAATATCAAGTAATAGGGCTAGAGCTGCGATAATTAAAACATACGGCGTAATCATTGGTAGGAATCGTTGGCTAAGGTACCAAGCGCCACCGCAAATAACTAATAAAACGAGTAAGCCGAGGACTTTACTAATTAACCAAACCGGAATAATTTGTTTAGGTAATGCTTTTGTTTGATTCATAATGGCTCCATTCTTTAGATGAAATTATAAAATTTATAAAATGATAACATAAATATCAAAGATAACCAAATTACGTGCGAGGGCATTTAGATATTGTCGTTTGTTTCCCCAACGTGTTAAAATTTATATAATCTAAATTACAATGAGGTGGATACACATGGACATTTTCGTAGGTGAAGACAAATTTCAAACAGTTGGTGAACCAGTTTCAGTTGGTATGGAATTGCCACACTTTAAGTTAATCGACGCAGAAGGTAACAAAGTTAAGACAGCTGATTTATTAGGTAAGGTTACTTTGATCAGTGTTGTGCCAAACATCGAAACTAACATCTGTGCTTTACAAACAAAGCACTTTAACGAAGTTATTGATAAGTATAACGACATTAACTTTATTACGGTTTCAACTAACTCAGTTGAAGAACAAACTAAGTGGTGTGCTGCTGAAGGTGTTGAAAACATGAAGATGCTTTCAGATAAAGAAGAATCATTCGGTTACGCCATGAACCTCTTTATTGAAGCAACTGCTTTTGATGCACGTTCAATCTTCATTATCGATGCTGACGGTCAAATCGTTTACCGTCAAATCGTTGAAATTACTGGTACTGAACCAGATTACGCTGATGCACAAGCTAAGTTGGAAGAAATTTTAGCTAAATAAGTAGTAGCGGATATTTTTTGAAAATGTTAATATAAAATGCGACGATGTAAGAGGATTAGTAAGAATTCTTAATTTTAGCGACAAGGTGGTTGGTGCAAACCTTGATAAGAACTTACGAAGGTAGCTTACAGGGCATCTGATTCTGAACTAATAGTAGGAATTAGCGGTTTAACAATCCGTTACTATTGTTAGAGTGGACCCTCAATAATTTGAGCGGTCAATTCAGGTGGTACCACGACTTTTACAGCCGTCCTGATTGCATTTAGCAATCGGGGCGGTTTTTTATTTTAGAAAGGGAATTATTATGGCAAAAGATATTGATATGTCAACCAAATACGATCCAACTTCTGTTGAAGCTGGTCGTTACCAAGCTTGGGATGAAGCTGGTCTATTTAAACCTTCAGGAGACAAAACTGCGCACGCGTATTCAGTTGTGCTTCCACCACCTAACGTGACGGGTAAGCTTCACTTAGGACATGCCTGGGATACAGCTTTACAAGATATGATCGTGCGTCAAAAACGGATGCAAGGTTTTGATACTGTCTGGGTCCCAGGGATGGACCACGCAGGGATTGCCACGCAAGCGAAAGTTGAAGCTCGTTTACGTGAAGAAGGCATTACCCGTTATGACTTAGGTCGCGAAAAATTCATCGAGCAAGTTTGGTCATGGAAAGATGAATATGCTTCAATCATCAAAGCGCAATGGGGTAAATTAGGGCTTTCACTTGATTACTCACGCGAACGCTTTACCCTTGATGAAGGGTTATCAAAAGCAGTTCGGAAAGTCTTTGTTGACCTTTACAACAAAGGTTTGATTTACCGTGGTGAATACATCATTAACTGGGATCCCCAAGCCCGGACGGCGTTATCAGATATCGAAGTTATTCACCAAGATGATGAAGGAGCTTTCTACCACGTTAAGTACCCATTTGTTGATGCGGATGTAACTTACGATGGTAAAAACTACATCGAAATTGCTACGACACGTCCCGAAACAATGATGGGGGATGTGGCAGTTGCGGTGCACCCAAGTGATGAACGTTACAAGGCCTTAGTTGGTAAGAAAGTTATGTTGCCACTTGCCAATCGTGAAATTGAAATCATCGCGGATGAATATGTTGATCCTGAATTTGGAACGGGGATGGTTAAAATTACACCAGCCCACGACCCTAATGACTTCTTAGTTGGTAATCGTCATAACTTACAACGTATTAACACGATGAATGATGATGCCTCAATGAACGAATTAGCCGGTAAATATAACGGTATGGATCGTTTTGACGCCCGTAAAGCGATTGTTGCTGACTTAGAAGAGCTTGGTTTAATGCTTGCCATTGAACCAATTGTGCACTCAGTTGGTCACTCAGAACGGACTGGGGTTCAAGTTGAATCACGCCTTTCAACACAATGGTTCGTTAAGATGCAACCACTTGCGGAACAAGCATTAGACATGCAAAAAGGTGAAGACCGCGTTGAGTTTGTCCCTGCTCGTTTTGAAAATACCTTTACTAGTTGGATGGATGATATCCATGACTGGGTTATCTCACGGCAATTATGGTGGGGTCACCAAATCCCAGCGTGGTACAACAAAACGACTGGTGAAACTTATGTTGGTGAAGAAGCACCTCAGGATATTGAAAACTGGGAACAAGATAACGATGTGCTTGATACATGGTTCTCAAGTGCTTTATGGCCATTTACAACCATGGGTTGGCCAGATCTTGATGAAGAAGACTTTAAGCGTTACTTCCCAACTTCAACGTTAGTTACAGGTTATGACATTATCTTCTTCTGGGTTGCCCGGATGATGTTCCAATCAAAAGAATTTACTGGTCGTCGGCCATTTAAGAACGTCTTGATTCACGGTTTAATTCGTGATGAACAAGGTCGTAAGATGTCTAAATCCCTCGGTAACGGGATTGACCCAATGGACGTGATTGAAAAGTATGGTGCCGATGCCTTACGGTGGTTCTTATCAACTGGTTCAACACCTGGTCAAGATGTTCGTTTCTCATACACGAAGATGGACGCGGCTTGGAACTTCATTAACAAGATTTGGAATGCGTCACGTTACGTAATCATGAACCTTGATGAAAATACCAAGCCTGAATTACCAGCGACACAAGACTTAACATTAGCTGATAAGTGGATTGTTTCACGCTTACAAGCAACGATTAAACAAGTAACAACGATGTTTGATAAGTTTGAATTTGGTGAAGCTAACCGGGCCCTTTACAACTTTATCTGGAATGATTTCGCTGACTGGTACATCGAAATGACGAAGGAAACTTTAAATGGGGATGATGCCAAAGCTAAAGCCAATGTGCAAAACACTTTGGCCTACGTCTTGGATCAAACATTACGTTTACTCCACCCAACGATGCCATTTGTAACGGAAAAAATCTGGTTATCAATGCCACATAACGGTGAATCATTAGTGGTTGCGGCGTACCCAACGTATGATGAAACGTTAGCTAACCCAGTTGCGGAAAAACAATTCCAAAGCTTAGTTGATTTAATTACCGCTGTGCGTAACATCCGTAGTGAAGCGAATGCCGCGATGTCAACACCAATTGACTTGTTAATCAAGACTAACGATGCGGACTTACAAACTATTTTCAACGAAAATGCAGATTACATTAACCGTTTTGCACATCCAAAGGCGATGCAAATTGGGGCGGATGTAGTGGCACCTAAGTTGGCGATGACACAAGTTATTACCGGAGCTGAAATTTATGTTCCGCTTGCTGAATTGATTGACATCAAAGATGAAATTGCCCGTCTTGAAGGTGAAGTTAAGAAACTCCAAGGCGAAGTAAAACGTGGTGAAGGTAAGCTTGGTAACGAACGCTTTGTTAACAATGCCCCTGAAGACGTGGTCGCTGAAGAACGGCAAAAATTAGCTGATTGGCAAGAAAAATTAGTTATTACGCAAGCGCGTTTGACTGAATTACAAAACGCCTAATGTAATTTAAAATTTAGTAAATAAAAAGAGCTGCGAAAATTAATTTTCGCAGCTCTTTTTGCTATCTTAATCATCAGCTTGAATTACACCGTTTGAAGAAACGTCAGCTTCGTAATGAAACAATGATATTTTTACGCATATAATTCTTCCTATTATAATTTATTTTAGATATAAATTATAATAAAATGAATTTAATTACAAAAGAGGCATTTTGTAAGCTGAAAGTTCAGTATAAATTTGCTAAAATTTAGTAGGCATACTAAAGGTTACGTGAATAAAAAGGAGTAAGTGATGCAACGCTGTCAATGGATTACTGGGCAACCAGATTTTTATGTTAACTATCACGATCATGAATGGGGTAAGCCAATTCATGATGATCAAAAATTATTTGCGTGTCTCGTCTTGGAATTATTTCAAGCAGGCTTAAGTTTCAAAACGATTTTAAATAAACGGGCTAATTTTGAAACTGCTTTTGCTCATTTTGCGATTGCCCAAGTCGCTCAGTTTACGACCGTGGATGTCGAACGATTAATGCAAGATGCCGGAATTGTGCGGCATCGGGCTAAAATCTTAGCAGCCATTACCAATGCCCAATGTATTGTTAAGCTACAAGCGCAAGGGCAAACCTTTGCAGATTTTGTGTGGCAATTTGTGGATAATCAAGTAATTGATCATCAGATTACAACGATGGCTACTATTCCCACGAGTATTCCGGCCGCCCAACAATTACAAAAAGCGTTAAAACAAGCTGGCTTTAAATTTGTTGGTGAAAAAACCGTCTATGCTTTTATGCAAGCGGCGGGATTAGTAAATGACCATGAAATAACATGTGCATTTCATGGCTAACGATTTTACTAGCTTAAACCCTTTAATTATGTTAAAGTATACGGTAGATTGTCATTTGAAATTATAAACGGAGGCCACAGACGTGTACGATATTTTATTAGGCGCATTACTCGTAATTAGTGTGTTGATTATTATTGCGGTAATGATGCAACCATCTAAACAACAAGATGCATTGAACGCATTGACTGGTGGAGCCGGTGAATTATTTGCTAATCGCAAGGCTCGGGGATTTGAAGCCGTGATGCAACGGGCAACCGCAATTCTTGGCGGATTATTTTTCGTAATTGCATTAGTTTTGGTTTATTTATCAGCTCATAAATAATTACAATATTAATCCCCAGGTAGTTCTTTACCCGGGGTTTTTATATATAATGGTCTTGTAGTGATGATTTTGCTGGCCTTGATGCTTTTTATGAGCTTAAATAGTTGATAAAAGGTGTTAAGTAGCAAGCATGGCTACAAGAATGAGAGAAGAGAACCGCATTGGAACATAAATAAGCTTTGAATGTGAGGATGAATTTATGTATCAGGCACCAAAACCATTTTTCTTTGCAAATGAACAAGCAACTAAAGCTGTGGTGATGTTTCATGGCTACGCTGGTTCAACTAACGATATGCGGATGTTAGCACGGTCACTGCAACGGCAAAATTATGCGGTGTATTGTGCGAATTTTGCTGGTCATGGGACTGGCGAGCCGCGGGATATTTTAACTAAAAATATTGATGATTGGTTACAAGATGCTCGGGATGCGGTTAGTTATGTTCGTGATCGCGGATATAAAGAAGTTGCTGTGTGTGGGCTGTCATTAGGTGGCTTAATTGCTACTTGGATGTTAGCTGAATGTAAGGATATTAAAACGGGCATTGCGATTAGTGCACCATATATCATGCACGTCACGGAGCACTTTTATGATCAATTCATTTACTATGCTAATTTAGCGTACCGAGCACAAGGACTTGCTGAAACAACGATTATGGCTAATGATCAGGCGTTACGTTTAGCGGTTCCAAAACAAATTGAAGAAATTACCCACTTGTCAGAAATGGTGAATAAGCGGGCGGGTGAGATTTACCAACCAATGCTGCTTGCCCAAGGTGAGGCGGATAATATGCTTAATTTAGGGAGTGCGGCGACGTTTGCTAGCTACTTACCAATGGAGCCTACTATTCAGTACTATCCGGACGCTGGTCATGTTTTGACAGTTAATGAAGCTCATCATGCATTAGAAGCTGACGTATTACATTTTTTAAATGATAATCTTTAGAAAATGTTGAGAAAGAGGAAATATATGAACGAACAAACTTTGCAAGCGCAATTAGCAAGCTTTTTAAAAGCTAACCACACTCAAAGCTTTTCGGCGCAAGTACTTACAGATGGTCTTCGCTTGGATGATGCCAATGCATTCACTAAGGTGGTCCAAGCATTAGCCCAACTTGAACGTGACGGAAAAGTCGTGGTTAATGAAGCCGGCGAATTTACTTTTGCCCCTGAAAATCAAAAAATGGGAATTTTCCATGGTAATGAAAAAGGCTTTGGATTTGTCAAATACGACGAAAACGAATTGGATGTTTTTATTAGCCCAGCCAACACTTTAAATGCTCTTAACGGGGATGAAGTGGCCATTGAAATTACTCGTAAATCAACTGATCCTAGTCGAGGACCAGAAGGTAAAGTTACGGAAATTATGACGCACCACTATGAAAAAGTAGTTGGTCAATTTAGTCTTGGTTCAAACAAACCAGGAATTATCGGTTCAATCAAGTTAACTGATAAAAAGATTTTGACGTATGAATTTTTTGTAACCGATGCTGGTTTAACACCACAAGATGGTGAAGTTGTGACGGCCGATATCGTTACTTATCCAACCGCGGAAAACCCTAAAGAAATTTACGGGGTGGTGACTGAAGTTATTGGTTTCAAGGATGAACCCGGAATTGATATCTTACAAATTGTTTACAACCACGATGTACCGCACGAATTTCCAGCTGAAGTTTTAGAACAAGCACAAGCAATTCCAGACCACGTCTTGGATACGGAAAAAGCTGAGCGGGTCGACATTACTGACCAAACGTTGGTAACCATTGACAGTATTGAATCAAAAGATTTGGATGATGCCGTTGTGGTATGGAAATTGCCAAATGGTAACTTCCACTTAGGGGTGCACATTGCCGATGTTTCTAACTACGTTGTTGAAGGCACACCACTAGATGCTGAAGCATATAACCGTGGAACATCAGTTTACTTAACTGACCGGGTTATTCCAATGTTGCCACGTAACATTTCTAATGGGATTGCTTCATTGAACCCAGGGGTCGAACGCTTAGCGATGTCAGCCGATATGGAAATTGATCACAATGGGGAAGTTGTTAACCACAAGTTATACACTTCTGTGATGAAATCACATGCACGGATGACGTATAAGGCAGTTAACAAAATTTTGACTGATCAAGATGAAGCGACTCGGGCCGAATACCAAGAATTAGTCCCAATGTTTGAAGCAATGGAAGAGTTACACCACATCATGGTTGCCAAACGTAAGCGTCGTGGGGCCATTGAATTTGATGCGCCTGAAGCCAAAATTATTGTTGATGAAAATGGTAAACCAACCGATATTGAATTACGTGAACGTGGTTTATCAGAACGCATGATTGAATCATTTATGTTAGCAGCTAATGAAACAGTTGCCGAACACTTTGACCGCTTACACGTGCCATTCCTTTACCGGATTCACGAAACACCAGATGGTCAACGGGCTCAAAGTTTCTTTGAATTTGTGCAAGCGTTAGGCCACCCAGTTAAGGGTGATCCTAACAAGTTATCACCTAAGTTATTCCAAAATATCTTAGGTGAATTAGCTGAAACGCCAGAAGAACGCATGGTATCAACGATGATGCTTCGTTCAATGAAACAAGCTAAATACTCAAACGAACCAGTTGGTCACTTTGGTTTGGGGGCTGAATACTACACCCACTTTACATCACCAATTCGTCGTTACCCTGATTTAACGGTGCACCGTTTAATTAAATGGTACGAAAAGAATGGCCTTGGTGAAGACGCCACGGCCAAGTACCGTGATAAATTAGCTCAAATTGGGGAAGATACATCGCAAAAGGAACGTCGTGCGGTTGATACTGAACGGGATACTGACGCGATGAAGAAGGCCGAATTTATGGAAGAACACGTTGGGGAAACATTTGACGCTGTTGTTTCATCAGTCTTGAAGTTTGGGATGTTTATCTCACTTGAAAACACGGTTGAAGGTTTGATTCACATTTCAAACATGACCGATGATTACTACCAATACATCGATTCACACATGGCGTTAGTTGGTCGTCGCAGTCACCGAATTTTCCAAATTGGTCAAAACGTTAAGGTCCGCTTGGTCCGCGTTGATAAAGCGCAAAGTGCTCTTGATTTTGTCTTAGTTGATCCAAAGAGTGCCCCAACAACGACTTTACGGGCCCCAGAACCACAAAATAACGGTAACAACCGTGGTGGTAATGGCCGTGGGGGTGACAAACGTCGTCCTAACGATCACCGTAGTAGCAACAAGCCTGGTAACAAAGCTGGTAGCTTTAATAAAGGTGGTAAGTTTGGCGGTAAGTTTGGTGGTAATAACGAAAAATTCGGTGGTGGCGGTAAAGTCGGTGGCCGTGGTCAAAAAGGCCTTGGTCGTCGGAAACCAACCAGCCCAACACGGGGTTCATAATTAATTATTAAAAGGAGGAGTCGCTTATGGCCCATCAGCTAAATGACGCTCTTGCTAGTAATAAAAAAGCCCGCCATGAGTATTTTATTGAAGATACTTATGAAGCCGGGATGGTCTTAACGGGGACCGAAATCAAATCGGTACGTGCCGGTAAGATTCAAATTGCCGATGGTTACATTCAAATTAAAAACGGTGAAGCAACGTTACTTAATGTGCATATTGCACCCTTTGAACAGGGGAATCGCTTTAATGTTGATCCGTTGCGGCCCCGCAAATTACTTTTACACAAAAAAGAAATTAGTAAACTAATTAAAGAAACGCAAGCAACCGGGATGACGATTGCGCCCTTGAAAGTTTATTTAAAACATGGGTATGCGAAAATCTTGATTGGGGTTGCTAAGGGGAAACATGAATATGATAAGCGCCATGATTTGAAGAAGCGTGAACAAAATCGTGAAATTGAACGGGTGCTTAAACATCGTTAATATTACAGAAAAAAGCTATTTCCGCTTGGGAATAGCTTTTTTTGTCGATTTTTCTGTAATAAATGACATTATTTTGTAATTTATGTTTCTTTTATGTTACAGAAGTGTTACGATAAGTGTGTAGAAAAAATCAATATAAAATTAGCGTTTGGAGGTTAAGAAAATGAAATCATTGAAAAAGGTATTTGCAATTTTAATCGGTTTAGCAGTTGTCACATTATTTGTAGGGGTTAGCGTGCAAAATACGAATGCTTCCGTTGTTAACCGCCATACAGTTACCAAAGTTGTTAAAACCCCAGCAACTCCACAAATTATTACTAAAAAAATTCAAGGCACATGGTACTTTTTTGACAACCATGGTCGCCAACACAAGGTAATTATTACCGGCAACACGTTCCAACTTGATAACACGAAAGCAACAGTTAACCAAAACGGCTTTATGTACTACGCTGCTGATGGTATTTACCAATTAGGTTACAGCTACTCAGACAATGGTTATGCTTTCAAAACCAAGGTCCAAAAGATTAATGGCCGTGTCGTTAACACTTTACAAATGCTTAGTGCTAACTTTAGTGGCACCAATGTCCTTACCCAAGGTCGTGCTTACCACTTTGGTGCTCAAGCTTTCTTTTAAATGTATTCGAAATACTAGCAAAAAAGCTAGGAAAAGTAAATTTTCCTGGCTTTTTTGCTAGTATTTCTCGCTATCGCCCGACTTCTGTCACAGCTCCTTTTTAGTGAGTTTCTCGCTATCGCCTGACTTCTGGCAGAGCTCTATTTCATTTACTGGTGATAACAGCTTATTTATTTAACTTTGATTTAACTAAAATATGCTATTATTTTTAAGGTAAATGCAATAAATAATTCTAAGTAGTTTAATGATAACTGTTTTAGGATATGGTATAATACAAAAAGTTATTACACAGGAACGAAAGGAAGTAGCAACGTGTTATCATTTGGACAACGAAACATTGGAATTGATCTTGGGACAGCAAACACCCTTGTTTATATTGAAGGTAAAGGGATTGTGTTGCGCGAACCATCAGTCGTAGCACGCAATACTCAAACAAACGAGGTTGTTGCCGTCGGAGAGGCTGCCCGTGAAATGATCGGTCGTACACCTGGCAGTATTCGGGCGATTCGCCCAATGCGTGATGGAGTCATTGCGGATTACGATACAACAGTTGCGATGTTAAAATACTATTTAGAAAAATCCCTTGGTGGCCGTGGTCAAAAGCCATTTGTTACCATTGGGGTACCATCAGGAGTAACAACAGTTGAAAAGCGTGCGGTTATTGACGCGGCGCGTGTGGCCGGTGCTCGTGATGCGTATGTAATCGAAGAACCATTTGCAGCAGCTGTTGGAGCGGGATTACCAGTTATGGAACCTACTGGCTCAATGGTTGTTGACTTAGGTGGTGGAACTACTGATGTGGCAACAATTTCCCTTGGTGGGATTGTTTCAAGTCGTTCAATCCGTAAAGCGGGGGATGCTCTTGATGAAGCGATCATTAACTACATTCGTAAAGAATATAACGTTACTATTGGTGAACAAACCGCTGAACGTTTAAAAATTGAAATTGGTTCAGCAGATGTTGAAGCCTCTAAAAGTCTTGATGGAGCTCAAGCTCGTGGTCGGGATTTAGTTTCTGGTTTACCTAAGACGATTACGGTTACTGCTGAAGACGTTGCAATTGCAATTAAAGATGTGGTTGCTGAAATTATTGTAGCTATTCGCGAAACGCTCGAAGAAACATCACCTGAAATTGCCGCTGACGTGATTGATCACGGTATCGTGCTTACTGGTGGTGGTGCAATGTTGAAGCACTTGGATGATGTGATTTCAGAATCAACTAAGGTGCCCGTATTTATTGCTCCAGAACCATTAGATGCAGTTGCGATTGGAACTGGTGAAGCTTTGAAGTCAATTGACGCATTACGTAAGACAAAATAATGATTGGCTAAGTGGCGTGCGTGGGAAACCTGTACGCCATTTCGCTTTATACAACACTTTAAATTTGTATTAACTTAATCTGTGAAGGGAGGAAGATGATGAAGTTTTTTTCAACACGACGACTTGTATTTGTCATTATTGGCATTGTTGTCACCGTAGCACTTTTAACTGGTTCAGTACTTGTCCGTAATCGTCGGGCAACGCCACCAGCAATTCAACAATTTGGTAACGATGTAGCGGGGGTTGTGGCCCGTGTCGTTAACTGGCCGGTTGCGGTTACCCACGGTGGATATGATTCCGTAGCCCAATTACTTGATACATACCAAGAAAACACGCAACTTCGTGCTAAAGTAGATGACTTAGCCCAAGAAAAGGTACGTGCGCAAGTTCTTGAAAGTGAAAACAAAGCGTTAAAGAATCAATTGAATTTGAATGAAACTTTGACGGACTATTCATTAATTAATGCAACGGTAATTAGCCGGGCACCTTCAGCATGGTTAAGCCAATTAATTATTAATGCCGGCCGCAATGCTGGTATTAAAAAGGATATGCCAGTCGTTTCTGGTAAAGGATTAATTGGTCGGATTAGCGAGGTTGATCGGACAACTTCAAAGGTTGAGTTATTATCTGATGATAGTGGTTCTGCTAACCGATTTGCAATTCAAATTACCAATAAAAAAGGTGAGGCGATGTATGGGATTGTGAGTGGCTACAGTCGCAATGCTAACCGGTTAATTGTTGGACAAGTAACTTCAAATATTAAATTGCACAAAGGTGATCAAGTGCTAACAAGTGGTTTAGGCGGTATTACACCTAAGGGCTTATATGTCGGTGAAGTTGATTCAGTGCATAACGATGCTAGTGGGTTATCTAAGTCCGTCTACATTAAGCCAGCAACTGACTTTGGTAATATCAACTTTGTTTCTGTTGCAATTGAAAAATAAGGAGTAATTATGTTTGGTTTTTTTAATGGCTACCACGCAAAATTAAAATGGATTTTTGCGATAATTACGTTCTTCTTACTTTTCTTTGATGGGGCCTTATTCGCAAATATGGCCGGTATTTTAACCCGCGGGCAATATCACATTATGCCAATGTTATTAGTAATTTGGTTTGTGTATGCGGTGTTGTTTGAACTAGATTTAGATTTGCCAATTTATTTTTGGGCTTGCTTAGCCGGGTTAATCTTTGATATTTTTTATTTTGGGGTTATCGGTGGCTTTACCGTCGGATTACCAATTATGGTTTGGGTCAGTAAGCAACTCCGCTATTATTTATCAGATTCAGTGGTATCATTGTTTATGATAATTATTTTGTCAATTACGGTATTACAAATTTTTACGTATATTGCGGCTTTGATTGCCGGGCTTGATGTCGGCAATGCGGCTGATTATGTGGTGCATACGTTTGCCCCATCATTAGCGTTAAATGTGGTGATTGCAATTATTTTATACTTGCCAATTCGCCAATTGTTCCGTAAACTAAAAGAAATTTAAAAACTTTGAACAGAAGAGTAAGATTTAAGATTAGTGACAGCGAGTCTAGGATGGTGCAAATAGACCTATCTTAAATCTGAACCACATCTGGGAGTTGATTAGCTGAAATTTAGTAGGTTAATTCGGTTGGTCGCGTTATTGACTTAGGTTTTAGTGAGTAAAACCTATTAAGGATTCTTGTGTGAGCAAGAATTGATTTTGAGGTGGAACCGTGCCAAGCACCCTCTTAACACATGCGTGTTAAGAGGGTGCTTTTTTATTTTCAGGAGGTTATTGGATGCAATATATTGAAACAATTTTACCATCCCTTTTAGCAGGGGTATTGGTAACGTTAAAAGTTTTTGCACTAACAATTATTGGTGCTTTACCGCTAGGAATTTTAGCGGGCTTGGGGCTCAAATCAGAATTTAAACTAGTTCGTTGGTTTTTGAATGGTTATGTTTGGTTAATGCGAGGCACCCCATTGTTATTACAATTAATTTTTGTTTTTTATGGATTACCTTTGATTCATATTACCTTTGATCGTTTAGATGCTGCTTTGTTTGCCTTTATTTTAAATTACGCGGCCTACTTTGCCGAAATTTTCCGCGGTGGTTTTCAAGCAATTCCAACTGGCCAATATGAAGCAGCCAAAGTGTTGCGGTTATCACCATGGCAAACGCAACGGAAAATTATTTTACCCCAAGTTGTTAAAAATGTGATTCCACCGATTGGGAATGAAGTTATTAACTTAATTAAAGATTCATCATTAGTATATGTTATTGGAATTGGAGATTTGTTGCGCGCCGGTAATATTGATGCCGCTCGGGATGTCACGTTAGTACCATACATTTTAGTGGGAATCATTTATCTATTGTTAACAGCGGTAACCACAGTTGGTTTGCGGCGGTTAGAAAAATATTACAACTATTATCGTTAAGGAGTAAAGATATGATTGAATTAAAAAACATCAAAAAATCATTTAATGGTCGGCCAATTTTAAACGATATTAATTTAACGATTAATGATGGTGAAATTTTAGCGATTGTTGGTCCCTCAGGGGCTGGTAAGACGACATTACTCCGGGCGTTAGCGGGTTTAGGCGATATCGATAGCGGGGAAATTTTATTAGATGGCCAACCATTTGATCCGCGAAGTAGTGATTTAAAAAATAATGTCATCGGCGTGGTCTTCCAAGATTACAATTTATTTCCGAATTTAACAGTTTGGGAGAATGTAACTTTAGCACCTAAAATGGTCTTAAAAATGGCGGCGGCTGAATTGGAAACTAAGATTAAACCGATTTTAGCGCAGCTCCAATTAGCGGGTAAAGACGCCTTATATCCATTTGAATTATCTGGTGGGATGAAGCAACGGGTAGCAATTGCCCGGGCCTTAGCGATGCAACCTAAAGTTTTGGCCTATGATGAACCAACTTCAGCGTTAGATCCATCGATGCGGACTGAGGTTGCCAATTTATTACTCGATTTGAAAAAGGATGGTGTAACTCAAATTGTGGTGACGCACGATATTGAACTAGCCAATAATATTGCGGATAAAATTTTTACCGTTAACGCAATTAGTTAGGAGGCCCAATGAGAAAACGAATTTTGCCAAGTGTCGCTGGATTTGCGATTGCCATCTTGTGGTTGTTTATCATTGTTGGTCGTGGGGTTTCAATCGGTCACGATTTTAACCATGATGATAATTGGCGTGCATACCAACAAAAAAAGAGTATTACGGTCGGGCTTGATGATACTTTTGTACCGATGGGTTTTCGAAATAAAGAAGGCCAAATTGTCGGATATGACGTTGATTTGGCGCGGGCCGTCTTTAAACAATATGGGATTAAAGTTAATTTTCAACCGATTGATTGGTTAATGAAAGAAACTGAACTCCGTAATGGAACGATTGATTTAATTTGGAATGGGTATTCATATACGCCAGAACGTGCAAAAGTCGTAGGTTTCTCAAAACCATACTTTGCCAATGGCCAGGTATTAGTTAGTTTACGACGTAATGATATCTTGAAGTCAGCTGATATGAAGGGGAAAGTTTTAGGCGTCCAATCATCTTCAACCGGGGCAACTGATTTAGATGCGCAACCCCAAGTCTTGAAACAATACATTAGTAATCACCAAGCAATTCAATATGATACGTTCATGAATTCAATGAATGATTTAAATGCTGGACGGATTCAAGGGGTTTTAATTGATCGCGTGTATGCCGATTATTATGTCAGTCATTTACCAAATCCAGGTAAATATCGCATTGTTGAAAGCGGCTTTCCCGTTGATCAATTTGCAGTTGGAATTCGTAAATCAGATCAAACCTTGCAACGTAAAGTTAATGCTGCCATTGCCAAGATGCGCACCGATGGTCAATTAGCTAAGTTAAACCAAAAATGGTTTGGCGAACGTAATATTAAAGAATAAGTGTCTTACACGAAAAAATTCGAGGAATGGTAAAGTTCACTCGAATTTTTTCGTTTTTAAGGAAATACCGTTAAGACCAACTAAAATTTGCTATAATTAAAAGACGAACAAGTGTTTGATTTTTAAGATGAGGATTCACAAAATGAAATTTATTCATACTGCCGATGTCCATTTAGGGCATCCATTTACGGGCTTAAATAATGTGCCTAACAACTTAATGCAACAAGTTGAACAGGCAACTTTTACTAGTTTTATCCAATTAATCGATTATGCGCTTGCCCAGACGGTTGATTTTATCGTGATTACGGGGGATTTATTTGATACCCAACATCAAAGTGTCCAAGTGTTAGATTTTTTAGTGGTGCAATTCAAACGATTAGCGACGCAAGATATTATGGTCTATCTTAGTTTTGGTAACCATGATTTTAATCAAACAATCGCCGGTTTTGATTTTGGGACCAATGTGACACTGTTTTCAGGTGATGTGACGATTAAACAACAAACAACGCAGCAAGGTGAAACGGTTAATATCGTGGGCTTTAGTTATCAACAACAACATATCCAAACGCAAGTGATTGATCAATTTCCAATGAAGGGCCAAGTTGATTTTCAAATTGGGATGTATCATGGGGCGGTTGATGGACCGTATGCACCATTTAGTATTGCGGAAATGCGAGCCAAACATTATGACTATTGGGCCCTTGGGCATATTCATAAGCGCCAAGTTTTGGCGGAACAGCCTTTTATTATTTATCCAGGGAACTTACAAGGTCAAAATATTAAAGAGGCGGGGGTCAAAGGGTTTTACTTAGTAACTAGTCAAAGTGATACGTTAATCCCAGAATTTATTCCAAGTACGAATGTAACGTGGGAGCTTGTTACATTAGAAATTCCCATGGTTGCCACACAAGCTGACTTGCTACAATTACTCTTACCCAAGCTCCAAGCATTTGCAAATAGGCCCGCGGCATTAGTAATGACTCGATTAGAACTGGTTAGTGAATTTGCCCTGCCACATCTTTTGGAACTTCGGTTACTTGATGGGGCGACAGTCACCCAACTTAATCAAGCATTACGGGCAAGTGGGGTTACAAATCTATGGATTAATGATTTAACGTTACGGCAACCAGAGCAAAATCAAGCATTAGCTGGCTTAGATAATGAAGCGTGGGCCGCGGCCGCAAAAATCGTTTTTACTCCTGAGAATTTACATGTTACCGGTTTAAAAAATGTTCCCGAAGCCTTTGTTACAAGTTACTTTGATCAGCCCGAAGTCCAAGCACAATTACAACATCGAGCTAAATTACTTTTAGAATTATACTTAAACGAGGATTTTGTGGATGAAGATTGAAGCAATTAAAATATATGGATTTGGTAAATGGATCAATCAAGAATTTACATTACCGAATGCAATGACAGTTTTTTATGGTGAAAATGAGGCCGGTAAATCAACATTAATGGCATTTATTAACGGGATGTTATTTGGTTTTGCTAGTAAGAAAAGTAAATTCATCAACACGTATGAACCCAAACAACAAGCCATCTATGGTGGGGAGTTAATCCTTAACCATCATGGCAAAAAATATCGGTTAATCCGGCGTCATCGTACGAACACAGAACTGGAATTAATTGATTTAGCGACGAATGAAGCTTATCCAAATCCGCAACCAATTTTGGATAGTATTTTAGGCCCCATCACAAGTGAAACATTCCAACAAATTTATGCCATTAGTGCAGATGAATTGGCGGAAGTTCGCAGTTTAACCCCGAACGAACTCGAACAACGATTGCTCAAAATTGGGGCCGTTGGGGCGACTGGTTGGTTACAAGTCGCTGATCAATTTGAAAAAGAAGCCCAAGCCTTATTTGCCGCTAATTCTAAAAATGGTAAACGACCGTTAAATGGTTTGTTGGCAGAGTACCGGCGGACGGCTGACAATCAAATGGAAATTCAGCGCCAGTTACCAACCTATTTTGCTAGTTTGGAAAGTTTACAAACGCAACACCAAGCAATTGCAAACTTAAAGGCCAAGCTTGCGACACAGCAGACCAAGTTAGCAGAATTAAATGAATTGGCGCGCCTAGAACCACTATATTTACAGATGCGCAAGCTTGAGCAAAAACAAGCTAAGCACGAACCAAAAATCAATGAAGATACCAAGGTGCGGTTTGAACAATTACAATTTCAAAAAACGAATTTAATTGAAGAAATAACGCAGCTTGAGCAAAATTTACAAACAAATAACCCCGGCGATGCTCAAACGGAAAGCTTAGCCCAACATCTTAAAGAAATTCAGCCACGTCTAGGCTTGTTATTTGAGTTAGCAGCTAATTATCGGGCGGTGCAACAGCAACTTGCACAGTTGAAGAATCAATATCAAATCATTGCCGCTCAACTCGGCCCCAACGAACCAAGCATGCAACGGCAACGTCCAGAAGATGGTGCAGCAACCAATAGCAGTAGTAAATGGACCATTGGGGCGGTGGCGGTTGGAATTGCGAGCTTGTTACTTATTCCAGGTAACATCGTGGTTAAATTAATTGGCGCGGTAGTCGCGATGGTGATTATTTGGGCTGTGGGCCGTCAAATGCAAGCACCTAAAATGACGCCTAGTCAACCGATGCCCGCACCAACTAAAACGCAAGTTGCGCAAGCCCAATTAATACGGGTTCAAGAGCAGCTAGAAGTAACGCAAAAGCAGTTTGCTGATTTAGAACAAACTATTTTAGCAGAACAACGAAAGATTAATGCATTAACACTGAGTCAAGTGGAGTATACTAGTGATCCGGCCGAGTTTAGTAATCAACTGCAACAAATCAATCAAGTGATTAATGAGTTTACAGCGGAACAGCAAGCCAATGCCCTAGGTAAAGCTGATCAGGTTTATCAAGAACAGTACTACAAGCAACGGCAACAACAATTAGCACAAATTCAACGCGAAATGCAAACCGTTTTGGCAAGTATTAATTTAATGGATGAAGCTGAATTTCATTTACAATTGGTTAAACAAAATGTTGATACGCAACAGAATCAAGAATTAATGGCTATGCAAAAGCAATTTACACCACAGCAACTTGAGCGCCTTGCTGGGTTAACTACCCCAGTCGCAGAATTAGTTACAGCGACTAATATGCAATTGACCCAAGCAACGGTGCAATTAGAGGCCCTCGAACAACAATTGCAGACTTCACAAATGCAACATTTGAAAGTAGTTAGCAACGGGACCATTAATGAAGTTGAACAACAAATGGCAAATTTACAACATGATGTTCTAATAAGTTTAGAAAACTTTATGATCAAACAATTAACCGCTCAGTGGATAAATGAAGCTCTTAAACAGTCGTCACAGCAACGAATGCCACAAATTTTAGCGCTAGCAACAAAATATTTTCAAGAGCTCACTGGTGAAAATTTTGTTGCAATTAAAATGGAAAGTAATATGATAGCCTTAGTAACAACAACTGAAGAACGTTACACTTTAGCAGAATTGTCCAAAGGTACCAGTGAACAATTGTATGTAGCGTTTCGGATTGCCTTTGCGCAAGTTTTAGCTGACATGATTGAGTTTCCGATTATTATTGATGATGGTTTTGTTAATTTCGATGCTCGACGTGTCAAGCGTATGCATAGATTGATGCTCGACTTAAGTGCTAATCAGCAAGTCATTTATTTTACATCTAACACGGTTGTTTTAACAGATTTTACAGCACCGCAGATTGTTGCTCTATAAATTAGTCACAGAAAAGAACGGTGGAAGATTAAAATGAATGAAAAATTGTTGCATGACTTTAAGCTTAATGAACAAATGAATATCCCGGTTTTACTAAAAGAAGTTGTTAATCGGACTGCCAAAAACGGTAAAGCGTACTTAGCAATAATTTTTGAAGATAAATCTGGTGAAATGGATGGAATGTATTGGGGCGTAACACCAACAGAAATCCAAACATTTGTGCCGGGCACAGTTGTGCAACTACATGCAACACGGCAAATGTATCGAGGTAAACCGCAGCTAAAAGTTGCCAATATTAAGGCAGTTACTGCAGAATCCAAATTACAGCCGAGTGATTTTATCGCCACCGCTCCAATTCGGCGGCAGCGTATGGAAACTGAAATTAATCAAGTTTTGTTCAGCATCACTAATCCTGAGTGGAATCGGATTGTACGGTATTTGTTACAAAAGCATCATGATCAATTTTATAGTTATCCAGCTGCTAAGAAAAATCATCATTCCTATACTGGTGGGTTAGCGTATCATACGCTATCAATCGTTCGTTTGGCGCAAGGTATTGTGCCATTATATCCACAAATTAATCAAGGTCTACTGTTAGCCGGGGCCTTATTACATGATATTGGTAAGACCATTGAGTTATCGGGTCCAGTAAGTACGTCGTATACAGTGGCGGGTAACTTACTTGGCCATATTGCGATTGCGGATGCCGAAATCGTATTAGCTGTAAAAGATCTCCAATTAGATGAAAATTCGGAAAGTATTTTGGCGTTGCGCCATGTGGTTTTAGCACATCACGGGTTACTTGAATATGGTTCGCCAGTTCGCCCTGCGTTACTTGAAGCAGAAGTGTTACACCAATTGGACGAATTAGATGCTAGTATCGAAATGTTTACGCATACGGTTGAACAAACAGAGCCCGGAAAGTTTTCAGATCGGGTTTATGCATTAGATAAACGGATGATTTATCATCCTAAAAATTTAGAATAAATCAAGCACTGTAACAGCAGTCGGGCGATATCAAAAAACACACTAAAAATCCTCTATGAAGAAAATTCTTCATAGAGGATTTTGTCGTATTTTGAATATATCGTCCTTCTGGAGCGCTATGGCACAATCCTTTTTAATAATTGCAAATTATAATATTTTTTCTTGTAGGACAATCGCCAAGGTTTTAGCATCGATTTTTAATCGATATTGTTCTAATTCGCTATTTTTACGGAGCGTTACACCACCATTATAAACAGTGTAGCTAGTGCTGTTAGCGAAATATGTTTCAGTTTCACGGGTAATCCAAGTACCTTCAATTTTGCCATAGCTCGTAAATTCATCATGAATTTTGCTAATAAGTTTGGCATGAGTCTTAGCGACGGACTTTTCCTGGGCACCCTTACTGCCAATTGCAGCGGCGACACCGATACTTCCAATAATTCCAGCGATAATCCCAAAACCTTTTTTGTTCATGATAAATTTTCTCCTGCCATCTCCCAATCTAAATTATAAAATAGCATAATCTCACATAAAAATAAATTAAAAAAATGCTTTGTAATCATTTCGTATTTTTTTAATTTTTTATATGCGGTAAAATAAGGCTAATAGCTAAATGACGGTGACGTTATTGTTGGTTGTAGTCCACCCAATTTAGTCGATTATATTGAAATGAGGATTGTAAAAAATGGACGAAAAAGATTTTTTACGAGTTAAAAAATATACTGAAGCCCAAGGTACGAGTGGGTTTGAACATCACGTGCGCGATTTGTTTAAAGCGGACTTAACGCCATTAGTAGATGAAGTTAAGCAAGATGGGTTAGGGGGGATCTTTGGAATTAAACATAACCAAGCCGCCGATGCACCTAAAATTATGTTTGCGGCCCACATGGATGAAGTTGGCTTTATTGTGACTAATATTACGCCAATGGGCTTATTCAACGTGGCAGCTGTTGGTGGCTGGAATCCATATGTGGTTTCATCACAACGTTTTACATTATTCACTCGGCATGACAGTATGCCAGTGGTGTCATCTTCAGTCTCACCCCATTTATTACGGGGGAACAGTGGTGTGAATGGTACACCTAAAGTTGATGATATTTTATTTGATGCTGGCTTTACTTCAGCTGAAGAAGCCCACGCATTTGGTGTACGTCCAGGTGATTTCATTGTGCCAGAAGTCGCTACAGTGATGACAGCTAATAAAAAACGGGTGATTTCTAAAGCTTGGGATAATCGTTTTGGAATGGTGACCGTGTTGGATACGCTTGATGCCCTTAAAGATGTTCAAACACCGAATACCTTAATTATGGGAGCAGATGTGCAAGAGGAAGTTGGTCTACGAGGAGCCCACGGGGCAGTTAATATGTTAAACCCTGACATTTTCTTTGCGATTGATTCATCAGCGGCCGATGATATTAATGGTAAGACTAATCACCAAGGGCACCTTGATGAAGGAACCTTACTACGGGTTTTTGATCCTGGTGTGGTGATGCCATTACGATTAAAAGAATTTGTCCTTGATATCGCCGAGTCAAATAACATTCCGTTCCAATACTTTGTTTCAAAAGGCGGTACTGATGCATCAGCAGCCCAATTACAAGCCCATGGAGTGCCATCAGTTGCCTTAGGGGTGGCATCACGTTATATCCACACGCACCAAACAATGTGGTCAATTCGAGACTTTGAAGCGGCCAAAGAATTAGTTAAACAATTAGCCGTGAACCTTGATAAGAGTGCGGTTGATACAATTATTGGTCGTTAAGCTTGAAAGTTATGCTCGCTATGCTATAATTTAGTTACAAAAAATAAGTAAATGGAGAACTGTTATGAAAACTTTACCAAAAATGGATCAAAACGCTTTGTTAACTGAAATCGCGGATAAAAAAGTTATTTTATTCTTCACAGCCGATTGGTGCCCAGATTGTCGCTTCATCAAGCCAGCAATGCCAGCCATTGAAGAAAAGTACAGTCAATTTGAATTTATCACCGTTGATCGTGATGAAAACATTGATTTATGTGCTGAACTTGATGTTTATGGTATTCCAAGTTTTATTGCTTTTGAAAATGGCCAAGAATTAGGTCGTTTTGTTAATAAAGACCGGAAAACGCAAGCTGAAGTTGAAAGCTTCATTGATGGTTTATAAAAAATCAGTGTGGAAGTGTGTTTTTTAGTTGAAAAGCATACCACTTACCACTAAACTAAAAGTTGGACGCAAAAGTTGGTGTGCCAACTTTTTTTATTCAAATACTTAAATAGGCAGGAAACGAGATGTTAATTGCAAGTTACAACCCCCAATACGTTGGTGATACCTTAATGTTGTTGCTCCAACCCGATGTGGCAACACAAAGCAGTGAAAAGAAGGGCCAAATTGTCCGCCTTTTTGATGAAGCAACACAAGCAACGATTGGATTTAATTTCTTTGAAATCAGTAATTTACTTGATTTACCAAAAGATGGTGGGCAAGTATTTTTAACTGATGATCAAATTGATAAATTAAACGAGGCACTCGTGGCAGTTGGCTTTGAAGCTGAATTGGTTAATGACCAAACGCCTAAATTTGTGATTGGGTATGTTGAAAGTGTCATGCCTCACCCTGATTCAGACCACTTACAAATTACCAAAACTAAGATTGGTGCGGATGAATACGAACAAATCGTATCTGGTTCACCTAATATGCAAGCTGACATTTATGTTGTTGTTGCTAAAGTTGGGGCAATGATGCCAAGTGGTTTGATTATTTGGCCCGGTGAATTACGTGGGGTACCTTCAAACGGTATGATCGTATCCGGTCGTGAACTTCAATTACCAAATGCCCCACAAGTCCCTGGTGCTTTAATCTTACCAACTGATTTCCAAGCAGTCGGTGAAGCTTTAGACTTTGATAAAGCACAAGGCCTTTTTAGCTAATCTTGATAGTGCATTCAACTTAGATTGTGCTATGATTTAGAGAGTAATCAGACCGGTTACTCTTTTTTTATTGCTATTAATTGTCGATGTGGGATGAATAGCAGTAAAGATAATATTTTAATTAATGCAGAGTAGAAGGAGTTATTGTCACCATGACAAACAAATATTATTTTATTGGAATTAAGGGGTCAGGAATGGCTTCACTTGCCTTGATTTTACATGATCAAGGATACGAAGTAGCAGGTTCAGATATTACTGAATATACTTTTACTCAAACACCATTAGAAGAAGCTGGGATTCCGCTGTTGCCTTTTGATGCGGCTAACTTAACTCCTGGTTGGACAATTATTCGCGGTAATTCTTTTGAAGATGATCAAGTTGAGGTTGCCAAAGCAATTGAAATGGGCTTGACGATTAAGACTTATCCTGAAATGGTTGAACAATTAGTTAATGAAACAACTTCAATTGGGGTGGCCGGTGCCCATGGTAAAACTAGTACCACTGGTTTGTTGGCGCACGTCTTGTCAGGGGTAGCGACAACTAACTTCTTAATTGGGGATGGTACCGGGAAGGGAATGCCGGATGCGCGCTTCTTTGCTTTTGAAATGGATGAATACCGCCGGCACTTTATGGATTACACGCCCGATTATGCGATTATGACCAACATTGATTTTGATCACCCGGATTACTACACGGGGATTGATGATGTCCGTTCAGCATTCCAAGATTTAGCTAACCAAGTTAAAAAAGCGATTTTTGCTTGGGGGGATGATGTTCAATTGCGTCAATTAAAGACCGATATTCCGGTTTATTATTACGGATTGGATGCAACTGATGATTTCCAAGCGAAAAATATTGTCCGAGATCAATCTGGGGCAACATTTGATGTTTATTACCATGAGGAACATTTAGGTCAATTTAAAACTAATCAATTTGGCCAACATGGAATTTTGAATACGTTAGCCGTAATTGCGGTGGCTTACTTTGAAAAACTTGATTTAGAATTAGTTAAAGCCGAATTACTTTCATTTTCTGGGGTAAAACGTCGCTTCCAAGTAACTCCATTAAGTAATGGCGTGATGATTGATGACTATGCACACCACCCATCCGAAATTAAAGCAACGATTGATGCAGCACGCCAAAAATTCCCAACTCAAGAAATTGTGGCGATTTTCCAACCGCACACCTTTTCACGGACCCAAGCGTACTTTGATGACTATGTCAAAATTCTTGGTGAAGCGGATAAAGTGTTCTTAACTGAAATCTTTACATCAGCCCGGGAAACAAGTGGTGACATTAAGTCAGCTGATATTGGTGCCCAATTGGCTAATTTTGGTGGTATCTTGCATGAGGATACGATGGACCAACTATTGGCGTTTGATAATGCGGTCTATGTCTTCATGGGTGCAGGAGATTTACAAAAATACGAAGCCATTTTCAAAAAGTTATTAACTAAATAAGTGATTTGTCTATTTAGGTTATTTCAGGTATGATTATGTAAAGTAATGATATAAAGGAGAACACTAGATGAATAATGATAATATGAGTTACTTTAATGAACAGCAAACCCAAAGCGTCGATGTTGCCGGTTTGAGCGGTTTCTTCCGCCGAATGTACCGGTACATGGCGTTAGCTTTATTGGTTTCAGGAGCGACGGCTTATGTGACAGCAACAATGTTTCCACAAGTTATGATGGCTTTAGCCGATAACCGCTTTATGTTTTACGGATTGATGATTTTTGAATTAGTCCTAGTTGTTTTAGTTAATACCAAGGCGATGCGTAATGCGCTGGCGGCTTTACCGCTCTTAGTATTGTTTGCGGTTGTTAACGGATTGACGATGTCATTTATCTTTGCTGTTTACGCCAGTGCGTCAATTTTAGGCGCCTTTGTGGGCACGGCAGCAATCTTTGTGGGGATGTCAGCATACGGTTACTTCACAAAACGGAACATGGCTGGGTTAGGCACGCACTTGTTTGGGTTGTTAATTGGACTGATTGTAGCTTCAGTGGTTAATATCTTTTTACACAATTCTGTAATTACATTAGTCCTTTCATGGGCCTCAGTGATTATCTTTACGTTATTATCAGCATACGATACTAATAAGATGAAACGCTTATACCTTGAATTTGGTAACCAATCAACGGAAATGGGCTTAGCTGTTAGTGGGGCACTTACATTATACTTAGACTTCATTAACATCTTCTTGAGTCTGTTGCAAATCTTTGGTGGCTCAAATCGAGATTAAGCAAGTTTACTTAAAAACGATCTAAATAGAATCATAAAAACAGCTTGGTAGAAATAATACCGAGCTGTTTTTTTACTTACATCGTAGTTAAATGTTGAGAATTTACCGTTAGAAACGTTGATATAACAATCTTTATCACGATAAATAAGTTTTTTGTGTTTTTTTTGAAAAAAGGGGTTGCTATGTACTTGAAATCGCGGTATCATATTTAAGTTGTCTCGTGACATTAACCAAAAAGTTAATTAAACAAAGCAACACTTAATTAAATAACTAATTCAAATTAATTTAAAAAGTTGTTGACTTATTAAACTAAAGCGAGTATAGTTAATAAATGTTGTTACGACATATTAAGTTGTTAACAACAACGTAGATCTTTGAAAACTGAATAAAGTTTTGACAATCAAATGTGTAAGTACTTTGAAATTAGATTTCAGAGTTAAACAAATTTGCGAATGTCAATTTCGCTAGTAAATTATGCTTCAAACGTCTCCCCGACGTTTGAAGCGGATAACAAATGAGTCAACAGACATCATTTTTA
>NZ_CAKKNT010000012.1 GCF_918814755.1 Periweissella ghanensis
CCCTCAAAGATGATGAGGTAGATAGGTTAGAAGTGGAAGTGTGGTGACACATGTAGCGGACTAATACTAATCGGTCGAGGACTTAACCACGAAGTGGTGTCCGGTATAAAAGATTTAAATGATAATATTCAGTTTTGAGAGGTCAAGTATTTCTCAGATAATAAGTGTGGTGATGATGGCGCAGATGATACACCTGTTCCCATGCCGAACACAGAAGTTAAGCTCTGTAGCGCCGAAAGTAGTTGGGGGATCGCTCCCTGCGAGGATAGGACGTCGCCATGCTTATATGTCCCGTTGGTCAAGTGGTTAAGACACCGCCCTTTCACGGCGGTAACATGGGTTCGAATCCCGTACGGGACATTTACAAAGTAAATGTACTTTGGTAAAATTAAATATCTGGAAGATTAGCTCAGTTGGGAGAGCATCTGCCTTACAAGCAGAGGGTCACAGGTTCGAGCCCTGTATCTTCCATTCAATGGTCGCATGGTATAGTTGGTTATTACGCCCGCCTGTCACGCGGGAGATCACGGGTTCGAGTCCCGTTGTGACCGTTGAATTAATAATGATAAATTATTGATTCATTTCTGGAGAATAGGGATATAGTTTAAAGGTAGAACTATGGTCTCCAAAACCATCAGTGGGGGTTCGATTCCCTCTATCCCTGCCATATGGCGGTATTGGTGAAGTGGTTAACACACTGGTTTGTGGTACCAGCACGCATGGGTTCGATTCCCATATACCGCCCTTTTATTGGGCTATAGCCAAGCGGTAAGGCAACGGTTTTTGGTACCGTCATGCGCTGGTTCGAATCCAGCTAGCCCAGTTGGTAATAGAATTATTACCGTATAGTTTAATAGATATGCCGTTGTGGCGGAATTGGCAGACGCGCTGGACTCAAAATCCAGTTCCTTCACGGGAGTGTGGGTTCGACCCCCACCGACGGCATAACGTAAAAAAGATTGAAGCGCCCTCAAGGTTGATTCAATCTTTTTTCTTTTAAAAGTCATCAGTAACCTAGTATTGACAGGCATAGTGCATATGTTTTATAATAATATGGTTATTGATATTATGATGGTATAGCCAAGTGGTAAGGCATGGGTCTGCAACACCCTGATCGTCGGTTCGAATCCGATTACCATCTTTAAAAATTGTTGAAAGGACTCAAGTTGGTTAGCTATACTAATCTGTTGGGTTCTTTTTTTTAGCAAAAATGATATAAAAGGGAGTACGGCAAATGATTAAAATGATTGCAACAGACATGGATGGAACTTTTTTACGTGACAATAAAGACTACGATGTACAACGTTTTCGTGAACAATTAGCTTTTATGCAGCAGCATGACATTCGATTCGTGGCAGCGAGTGGTAACCCCTATCGCCAGCTTGCACGTTATTTTGATCCGGTCCGTGCAGATTTTGCCATTGATTTTGTGGCTGATAATGGGGCCCGTATTTATCAACATGACACGATGATTTATGATGCCCCAATTACTAATGATCAATTAGCTAAAGTTATTACTTGGAATGCGACTAATCCAGCTAGTATTGATAATATGATTATTTTATCTGGTTTAAAAGGTACCTATGTAAGTAATCATGCAACGGGAGCAACCCTTGCAGAGGTAAAGCATTTTTATACACCGCTTTATCAAGTCGAAAAATTATTGGAAATTGATGATATCATTTTTAAAATCACCTTTGTTTGGCCAAGTAAGCAGGTAAGTCCGTATGTAGCAAGTTTGCGGTCAATGTTTAGCGACGAATTACATGCGACTGGTTCTGGCTTTGGAAGCGTTGATATTTTGGCCCGTGGCGTTAATAAAGCAACTGGGCTACAAGTATTACAACGTGAGTATGGTATTGATAAAAGTGAAATTGTGGCCTTTGGGGACAATGAAAACGATTTAGAAATGTTGCAATACGTTGGTCAAGGAATTTTGATGCCTAATGCATATGATGAAATGCAGCCCAAAATCCCATTAAAAGCCCTAACTGATAATAATCATGATGGTGTTTTAGCAACGATTGATAGTTTGTTGGAGAATTTATAATGAAAGTATTGTTGTATTTTGAAGGGCAAAAGTTAATTGCGAATTCAGGCATTGGGCACGCCATGCATCACCAGATGAAAGCCTTGGCAGCAAATGATGTTGAATACACACTTGATCCCAATGACGACTATGATGTCTTACACATCAATACGTATGGTATTAATAGTTGGAAAGTTATTCGTGATGCTAAACGCAAACATAAGCCGGTCATTTATCATGCTCATTCAACTGAAGAAGATTTTCGGAATTCATTTATTGGTTCAAATTTAATCGCGCCATTGTATCGGCGCTATTTAGTTAGTTTGTATCGCCAAGCGGATGTTTTAATTACGCCAACGCCATATTCGAAAAAATTAATTGCTGGTTACGGATTAAAGCAACCTATTTATCCGATTTCAAATGGAATTGAGTTAGTGAAATACGAGCCAAAATTAGAAAAAGAACAAGCTTTTCGGACCCATTTTAACCTCGATGATGATACTAAAGTCGTAATTAGTGTTGGGTTGTTATTTGCACGGAAAGGAATTGTTGATTTTGTTGAGATTGCGCGGTTGAATCCTGAAATTAAGTTCATTTGGTTTGGCCATATTAATTTAGCCGCAATTCCAGCTAATATTCGTCGGATTGTTAAAGAAGATCACTCGGATAATGTTATTTTCCCAGGCTATATCACAGGTGATGTGATTGAAGGGGCCTATAGTGGCGCCAATGCCTTTTTATTCCCATCATATGAAGAGACGGAGGGAATTGTGGTATTAGAAGCCTTAGCATCGCAACAAAACGTGCTTGTCCGTGATATTCCGGTCTATGATGGTTGGTTATTTAATGGGCAGAATGTTTTAAAAGCCAATGATGTAGCTTCCTTTAATCAACAGCTCCAACGGGCGTTAACAACCGATATGAGTACAATTGTACAAGCGGGCTACCAAACAGCAACTGATCGTGATTTAAAGGTGGTTGGTGCGCAACTTAAGCAAGTGTACGAACAAGTTTTACTTGATAAAACCCAACTAGGAAAGTAATTGCTCGCTAGTAACAGATAAAAAAGGTCCCTTGAAGAAAAACTTCAGGGGACCTTTTTAAAATTTATACCAGCGATAACGCCCAATGCTTAGTGTTGTTGCAAGAAAATAACCATCACGGTTAAGGTTTGTAAAGCGAAGTACAAGGGAACTTGGAAGTGGATATCAAGTTCTAGGTTAAAAAGAATCAACCAAGAACCAGCAACAATAATGATGGCCAAAAGCGTCCATAAATTAAATGGTAATAACATGATATTAATTAAAAAAGCAATACCTAACACCAGGCTACTAATTGTTCGTAGTTTTGAGGAAGGTAAAAATAGTGGCACTAAAAAATATAAATAACTAAATACCAATGGAATTAGCGTGATAATAAATTTACTCGTGACATAATTATTTTGCAGGTAGAAAATTGCTAACGGAATTGTAAAGGCCGCTAAAATTGCTAAACCAACTAAACCAATAATTGATTTTAAACGCATCCATTTAACTTGTAGAATAATTAGATAGACAGTGAAAAGTAGTAATAAACAAAAAACTTCAAAACTGCCCTTAATTAAACTTGAAAAGGTCACAATGCCGCTTAAACCACAAAAGAGCATCGCCCAAAAAGAATGAAAGCGCGAACTAAAAATAAAATGCATTGCAAGGGCAATTAGTACTGAATAGGCGACTAAGACAAAACTCCCAGCAGGTAATTGGCCATCCAAATGTTTGCTGTAAATAAGCGGGTACGTCCACCAAATAATATTTTGGCTTAAAACGGTGATAATAATTAAAAGGAGCTGTTTTTGCAACGGTGATTGCTTTAATTTTTCGATTAAATTAACACCTTTTGGGGTGCGTTGCTGTGGTTGTGAATTCAATGTTGGATTTTCCATTAATCAACCTCCAAAGTTAATACATTAAACCTAATTTTAACAAGCATCTTTGCATTTAACAACATAAGTGCTATACTATTTAGGTATCATTCTTCATTGAGAGTGCGGGAGGGACTTGCCCTATGATCGCACACCAACCTACAACCATAGTTGCAAGGTGGTAAAACAAGATTTCCGATGAAGATAGTTGATTATTGAATTCTTTCAATGCGGCTATCCGAGTCAAGGATGGTCGTATTTTTTTATTTTAAGGGAGAGAATCATGTCACAAGAATTGAACAAAGAACCACACTTATTTACCTCAGAAGCCGTCTCAGAAGGGCACCCCGATAAAATTGCTGATCAAATCAGTGATGCTATTTTAGATGCGGTTTTAACTCAAGATAAAGATGCCCGTGTTGCGGTTGAAACTTCAGTTACGACGGGGTTAGTGCTAGTATTTGGTGAGTTATCAACGACCGCCTATGTTGATATTAACAAAGTTGTCCGTGATAAAATTAAGGAAATTGGTTACAACCATGCCGAATTTGGCTTTGATGGTGACAATACCGGGGTAATGATTGCCATTGATGAACAATCACCTGATATTGCCCAAGGGGTTGATACCGCGATTGAAAACCGTGAAGACGGTGGAATTGACCCACTTGATCAAATCGGTGCGGGGGACCAAGGGTTAATGTATGGTTACGCAACGAATGAAACCAGTACCTACATGCCATTGGCGCACGCTTTAAGCCAACAATTAATGCTTAAACAAGCTCAATTACGTAAATCAGAAGCATTGGCTTACTTACGTCCAGATGCTAAAGCGCAAGTGACTGTCGAATTGGATGAAGCCGGTAAGCCATTCCGGGTTGATACTGTCGTGCTTTCAACGCAACACGATGCCGAAGCTTCATTAGACCAAATTCGCCAAGATGTTAAAGAACAAATTATTGAAAAAGTTATCCCAGCCGAATTACTTGATGAAAATACTAAGTACTTCATTAACCCAACTGGCCGTTTTGTTATTGGTGGTCCACAAGGGGATGCTGGTTTAACTGGTCGGAAAATCATTGTTGATACTTACGGTGGAGCGGCGCGTCACGGTGGTGGGGCCTTCTCTGGTAAGGATGCAACCAAAGTTGACCGTTCAGCGTCATATGCGGCCCGCTACATTGCTAAAAACATTGTTGCTGCTGGTTTAGCTGATAAAATTGAAATTCAATTAGCATATGCAATTGGAGTGGCTCAACCGGTTTCAATCGCGGTCGAAACTTTTGGCACTGGTAAAGTTGATGATCAATTATTAGTTGCGGCCATTCGTCAATTATTTGACTTACGTCCCGCCGGAATTATTAAAATGCTTGATTTACAACGTCCAATTTACGCTAAAACGGCGGCTTATGGTCACTTTGGTCGGACTGACCTTGATTTACCATGGGAAGCATTGGATAAAGTGGATGCACTTAAAGCCTACTTTGCCTAGGTTCAAGTTAAAAAGGTTGTGGCACAACTAAAATTTAGTAGTAAGGTACTGCTAGAACGTGTTTCAAAAGGTAGATACTAATATAAAACGACAAACAGGCTGAAGAATAAATCTTCAGCCTGTTTTAGTGTATTTCTCGATATTGCCCGCCTTCTGGCACAGCTCTTTTTTAATTACCGTTTTTGAATGGCGATAATATAAGGTGGTTGATTCGCTTGATTAATAAATTGATATTGTAAAACATGGTAGGCTTTTTGTGGTAATTTTTGTGTAAAACTGAGGAGTTGGTTAACTTCGGCTTGCCCACCGGGGTGGCCATAATAGACCACGAGGACAATTAAACCATTCTTTTTTAAGTTGGGGAGGATCCCATTAATTGCGGCTAAGGTTGTTTCACCTTGTGTGATAACATCTTTATCCGCCCCAGGTAAGTAACCCAGGTTAAAAATCGCCCCGCCCACTGGTTGATTGGCGGGTAAATATTGGGCGACATTTTCGTGGCCGGCTAAAACTAGTTGCACATTAGCAACCTTAGCGGCCTTTAAGCGCGCGGTGGCGGAATCAATTGCTGCGGCCTGGACATCAAAACCAAGCACATGGCCTTTGGGACCAACTAATTGGCTTAAAAATTCGGTATCATGACCATTACCGACCGTCGCATCGATGACATAATCACCACGTTCGACAGTCGTGGTTAAAAGGGTATGACTATATGTAAGGGCATTTGCTAATTTCATGAATTACCTCGATAAGTTATGTTTACTTAAGCGCTTAATTTAATTGATATTAATTATAGCACGGTAAAGGGTTGTTCAAATGCTCATTAGTTGTTAAAATAAATGCATATACATTTTGCACTTAGTTAAAGTAGTAGTTAAAAAGACATGCGCAGAGAGTGAATGGTTGCTGTAAATTCACGTTGTTGTTTAACGAACTTGTTAACTGAATCATTGAGTGCCGGGTTTGTTCTCCGATACAGAACGCACGAGATGTCAAATTGACATGAATTTCGGGTGGTACCACGACTTTATCGTCCCGTAACGTAGCTTATGAGTTACGTTACGGGACTTTTTTATTTTATATATACAAGGGAGTACACTATGAGTTATCAACATAAAGATATCGAACAAAAATGGCAAAATTTCTGGGCCAAAAACGACACTTTCAAAACGGGTGAAGATACATCAAAGCCTAAATTCTATGCTTTGGATATGTTCCCATTCCCATCTGGTCAAGGACTTCACGTGGGGCACCCAGAAGGTTACACGGCTACAGATATTGTTTCACGGATGAAACGTTCACAAGGGTTTAACGTGTTGCACCCAATGGGATTTGATGCCTTTGGTTTGCCAACTGAACAATATGCGATGAAGACTGGCCGTTTCCCAGCTGATATTACTAAGGAAAATGTGGCTAACTTCCGCAAACAAATGCAAACCCTTGGGCTTTCATATGACTGGGATCGTGAAGTTAATACGACTGATCCTAAGTACTACAAGTGGACGCAATGGATTTTTGAACAACTTTACAAAAAAGGTTTGGCTTACGAAGATAAAATTATGGTTAACTGGGCCCCTGATTTGATGGGTGGAACTGTGGTTGCCAACGAAGAAGTTATCGATGGTAAGACTGAACGCGGTGGTTTCCCCGTTTACCGGGTGCCAATGCGCCAATGGGTGCTTAAAATTACGGCGTATGCTGATCGCTTGATTGATGATTTGGAAGGTCTTGACTGGCCAGAATCAATTAAGGAACAACAACGTAACTGGATTGGTCGTTCAATTGGTGCGAGTGTCTTCTTTGATGTTGAAAACGCCCAAGACAAGATTGAAGTCTTCACAACCCGCCCTGATACTTTATTTGGAGCTAGTTATGTGGTGCTTTCACCTGAACATGTGTTGGTTGACCAAATTGCGACTGACGATAATAAAGACGCAATTGAAGCATACCGTAAAGAAATCGCTTCTAAATCTGATTTGGAACGGACGGACCTTAACAAAGACAAGTCAGGAATCTTTACTGGTGCCTACGCTATTAACCCAGTAAATGGTGAAAAATTACCAATCTGGATTGCCGATTACGTGCTTGCTTCATACGGTACTGGAGCAATTATGGCTGTACCAGCTCACGATACGCGTGACTTTGAATTTGCGGAAAAATTTGCTTTAACAATTAAACCCGTTATTGAAGGTGGTAATGGTGAAGAAGCCTACACTGGGGATGGCACGCACATTAACTCAGGGTTCCTTGATGGCATGGATAAAGCCACGGCGATTGCGACGATGATTGATTGGTTAGAAGAACATGACCGTGGTCACAAGCAAGTTAACTTCCGGCTACGGGACTGGATTTTCTCACGGCAACGTTACTGGGGGGAACCAATTCCGGTTATTCACTGGGAAGATGGCGAAGCAACATTAGTTCCTGAAGATCAATTGCCATTGCAATTACCATACATGGAAGATATTAAACCTTCTGGAAATGGTGAATCACCATTGGCTAATGCAACGGACTGGTTACAAGTTGAAGATGAAAATGGCCGTAAAGGATTACGTGAAACAAACACGATGCCACAATGGGCTGGTTCATCATGGTACTTCTTACGTTACATCGATCCTACTAACGACGAAGCCCTTGCTTCACCAGAAAAATTAAACTACTGGGGCAATGTTGACTTGTACATCGGTGGCCAAGAACACGCCGTCTTACACTTGTTGTACGCGCGTTTCTGGCACAAATTCTTGTACGATTTAGGGGTGGTTCCTACTAGCGAACCATTCCAAAAGTTAGTTAACCAAGGAATGATTTTAGGTGAAAACCACGAAAAAATGTCTAAATCAAAAGGTAACGTGGTTAACCCCGATGATATCGTTAACGAATACGGTGCGGATACTTTACGGATGTATGAAATGTTCATGGGACCATTGGAACAATCAATTGCGTGGTCTGAAGATGGTCTTTCAGGTTCACGCCGTTGGTTAGATCGTGTTTGGCGCATGATTGTTGATGAAGATGGTCACCTTAACGCAAACATCACGACTGAAAATGATGGGGCCCTTACTAAGAGCTACCACCAAACGGTTAAAAAGGTTACCAATGACTTTGAAGGTCTTCGCTTTAACACGGCCATTTCACAATTGATGGTCTTTGTTAATGACGCTTATAAAGCGGAAAAATTACCACTTGAATACATTAAAGGGTTTGTCCAATTACTTGCACCAGTGGCACCACACATGGGTGAAGAATTATGGCAAATCCTTGGTGGCACAGACACTATTTCATTTGTTGCTTGGCCAACATATGATGAAAGTCAATTAGTTGAAAATGAAGTCGAAGTAGTCTTACAAGTTAACGGTAAAGTTCGTAGCAAGATTACGGTACCAGCGGATATTGCTGGGGATGAACTTGAAAAATTAGCGCTTGCCGATGAAGCGATTCAAAAGCAAATTACCGATGCAACGGTTCGTAAAGTAATTAACATCAAAGGTAAATTAATCAACATTGTTGCTAACTAATGAAGGGTTATTTTAGCCGAAATTATAACAAATAAGTTATAATAAAGACGGTCAATTCGTTAAATGAATTGGGCGTCTTTATTAATTAAAAAGATAATTTAAGGCGACCTTAAATTTTTATTATAGCGAAGTTAAAATCTGTGGAGATTACTGAAAAATAGGAATTTTTTAGTAAAAAAGTTCACAGAATACGGAGTTTAAGCCGTAAAAAGTGTATGATTAAAGAAGAAATTTAAAAGAAAGTTGGATGATAAAAGTGCCGATTTTAGATATTACCGATAAAGATGCAGTTTCACGGTTCCAAGATTTTGTACGTGGCTCAAAGTATGGCCAAATTACACAAGATTTAGGTTGGGCAGCCGTTAAAGATAATTGGGAACAATTCCATGCATATGTTGAGGACGATGGCCAAATTGTCGCCGCTATTTCAATTTTGATGACTAAATTAGCAAATGGTTCGCGCTTTGCTTATGCATCAAAAGGACCAGTTATGGATGCCCATAACTTAGATTTATTAGATCGCTTAGTGGCTGAAGTTAAGCCAACGTTACTTGAAAAAAATGTATATGTTTTACGAATGGATCCCGAAGTGGCTTATGATGAAGCATTTGATGCCGAAATTAAAGCCCATGGTTACGAAACGCGTAATGTTCAAGCAGAAGGCTTACATGGCACGATTCAACCACGAATTAACATCGTTGTTGATTTACAAGGGAAGCAAACCCAAGATGAAATCTTAGCTGGCTTTTCAAGTCGGGTCCGGACTAAAATTCGTAAAGGTTGGCGTGATGGGGTGACAACCCGTTACAGCAATGATGAGGCTGATTTAAAAATCTTTTACGATATCTATGAAGAAATGGCGCACCGTCACGATATTTCATACCGACCATATGACTACTTCCAACGGATGTTAGCAACCTTTGGTCCGGATGATATCATGCGGATTTACGTTGCTGAAAAAGATGGTGCAACGTTAGCCGTCGGGTTAGGCTTTGCCTTTGGTGATAAAGTTTGGTACATGTACGCTGGTTCAATTTCAGGGCCAATTTTTGAAGCTCCACGGGTAATTCAAGTGGCGATGATGGAATGGGCCGTTGCTGAAGGTATGTCTGCTTATGACCTTGGTGGGGTTGGAGCAGCTGATGCTGAAGATAGTCTTTACCGTTTTAAGAGTGGTTTCTTAGGTAAGGATGAAAGTCCGCGCGTTTACATTGGTGAAATCGATTGTGTCCTTGATGATGCCGTTTATGATCAATTGGTTCGGCAAAAGGATGCTAAACACTTAATTGATAGTGTTGATAGCGCTGAATAATAAAATTGATGCAGTATGCGCTTGGTTAAAGTAAATACGGCAGTGGTAAAGCTAGAAAACGTCTGGGAGAATTTTCCGAGGACGTTTTTTTGCTAACGGCCATTTTTAAGCTAACGTGGTTATGGCATCCGCACATAGGTTAAATTTGTGAAGTAAGTAATTATTAATTAAAGCTTTATTGTTATTCGCGTAAAAATTAGATAAAATGAAGGGATTGTATAGTTATGAAAGTAGGAAGTTGAAATGTCTGAAAAACCGCTTCAAGTGGAGCAACAAAACATTCAAAATAATAAAAAACAAATGTTACGAGGCTCCTTTTGGTTAGTCGCGGGAAGTATCATGTCGCGCTTAATCGGAGCACTATATATTATTCCGTGGGCAGCCATGTTTGGGGCTTCGCAATACCAAGGAAATGCGTTGTTTTCAAAGGGTTATAATTTATATGCGTTAGCGCTAATGGCGGCTACAGCTGGGGTCCCCTCAGCCGTTTCAAAATTAGTCGCACGTTATAATGCCGAAGAGGAGTATAACTTATCTTTAAAGCTGTACCGGACATCGTTAATTATTGGGTTAATTACCGGGGTCATTGCTGCTGGTGGGATGTGGCTTTTTGCACCTGAATTATCGGGTGGTGATCCAAATGTGATTCCCGTATTGCACTCATTAGCACCGGCAATTTTAGTTATTCCAATTCTTAGTATGACGCGTGGTTTTTTCCAAGGAAACAATCAAATGGCAGCGTCATCATTTTCACAATTTATTGAACAACTTTTACGGGTAGTCTACTTGCTCTTTATGACTTGGTTTATTTTAGTATTAAACCAGGGTAAGTGGCAAAATGCGGTTGTCCAATCAACTTTTGCAGCCTTCGTTGGGGCGGTAGGTGGGATTGCCGTTTTAATGTGGGTCTTATATCGCCAACGTTCATATTTCCGTGATTTAAGTTTACGCAGTAAAGACGAAGCCGTGATTTCTAACAAACGGATTTTTGCGCAAGTGATTTTCCAAGCGATTCCATTTGTTGTTGTGGGTTCAGCGATTCCAATTTTTCAAATTATTGACCAATATTCATTCTTTGACATCATGCAACGGTTTACCAACTTTACGTATGCTGAATTAAATAGCCAATATGCGATTTTTGATTTTAATGCTAATAAATTAATTATGATTGTTATTTCATTAGCCGTTGCGATGGGAAGTACGACCATTCCCTTGTTAGCAGCTGCGCATACGCGTAATGATAAGCAAGAAATTGCTTCTCAAGTACGGTTTACGTTAGAATTATTTGTCGTCATTATGATTCCAGCTGCGATTGGGATGGCCGCCATTGCCCGACCACTTTACATTACTTTTTATGGTTTTGGTAACAATACGATTGCCATGATGGGGACGTTAATTTTACAATTCTCATCATACTTAGGCATTTTGTTTGGGTTATTCACAATTTTATCAACGGTAACGCAAGGACTATCAAATAATGCCTTAGCGTTAAAATCATTGGTAATTGGGATTATCGTAAAATTAATTTTACAAGTACCAGCAACCGCTTCATTTGGTGCCATGGGACCATTAGTGGCATCGTTTATTGGTTTTGGGATTGCAAGTATCGTAATCTTGTACCATCTTAATGCGTTGTATGAAATTAATTATAAAGCGATGATGCCAATGGTCATTTATGTAATTATTAGTGCCATTGTGATGGGCGGAGTGGCCCTTGCAGTTGTGTATGGTTTAGGCACAGTCTTGACTTCAACTGGGCGGGCAACCCAATTTATCTTAGCGATGTTGGCGATGGCCGTGGGTGGTAGTGTTTATGCATTTTTAATTTTAAAATCTAAATTTGCCGAACAACTTTTTGGTCAACGCATCGTTGGTCTCAAACGTAAATTAAAAATTAAGTAATGAAGAGGGGCATAATATGCAACACCAAGTTTTATTTTTAGGTAGTGATGAAAGTATCTACGGGTCAGCCCGAGAAATTCATGAAGCCTATGGCATTAAATCAACGATTTTAGCCGCTGCCAATCCGATGACAGCGACGCGGAATAGTGAGATTGTGGATATTCAATTAGTACCAGGGATTAATGATGATCCCATCTTTATTACGGAAATTACTAAAATTGGGCAAGCACTTAAAGCTGCCGGTAAATCGACGATTTTAGTTGGTTCTGGTGATAAGTATGCCGCGTTAATTGCCAAACATAAAACGGCCCTTAGTGAATATTTTGTGGTGCCATATGTTGATTATGACCGGATGATTGAATTAAATCACAAAGAAACTTTTGAACCATTGGCCGCCGCGTATGGTTTAGATATGCCAGCCACGAAACGAATTTCCGCCGCTGATGTGACGCGTGAAGTTGTCTCACCATGGGGCTATCCCGTGATTTTAAAATCAGACAACTCAGTTGAATGGATGGATTTATATTTCCCAGGTCACAAGAAAATTTATTTCATTAATTCAACGGCTGAATTAAATGAAGTTATTAAATTGGCATATCAAAATGGCTATACTAGTACCTTTACGATGCAGGATATGATTCCAGGTGATGATTCATATGAACGTAACTTAACGGCGTACATTGATCAAAATCATAAAGTTCGGGTCATTTCGATGGGACATGCGTTAATTGAAGATCCCGGTCCCCAAGGTCGTGGTAATCATATGGCAATCATGCCTGATTATAACGAAGACATTTATCGCCAATATGTGGGCTTCTTGGAATCACTTAATATTACCGGCTTTGCTAATTTTGATTTGAAGTACGATGAACGAGACCATAAATTTAAAGTGTTTGAAATGAATGTCCGGTTAGGGCGTTCAAATTTCTGGGCAAGTTTAAATGGCGTTAACTGGATGCGTTACTTGATTAGTGATTATGATGGCACGCTTGGTAACGATGATGTGGTCTTTGCTAATGCTGATCAAAGTAAGTGGCAAGTTTGGATGGCAATCAGTCCACGCCTCTTTAAAAAATATGTGCGTAAAAATCCGGCGACCGATTTAGCCCTTAAATTACTTGATGAAGGTAAATATGGGTATACTTATAAGTATGCTGCTGATTGGAACTACCAACGGTTTATGAACTACTGGCGGGCTAATCGTAATTTTGCGAAATACTATGCGAAGTATTTTAAGCCATAAAAAAGTGTGTGCTTATCAACATTAAACACTAGCTAAAACTAAAATGGAGCTGTGACAGAAGTCGGGCGATATCGAGAAATACACTAAATAACCGCCTTGAAGAATTTTCTTCAAGGCGGTTATTGTCGTATTTTCGAATATATCGGACTTCTGGAGCGCGTTTTGGTAGCAATTTAGTACTTGAAAAGAGTTATGTCACAACACCATTTGTATCTACGCGAGTAGTTGCTTTTTTTAAGCCAGCCCATTAGATGACGTTTGCATGGTTAGGCGAGCCATAGCTGCTGGTAAGTGTTCACTGATTTGACTAGGTAACACAACATAGTGGGTGGGGGCTAATGTATCAGCAATCGCACTATGTAAGTAAAGGGCGGCGGCAACACTAGTTGGTGTGGCGTTAAATTGACCTAAAAAGCATCCCACTAAGCCAGCCAATGTATCACCCATCCCCCCAGTCGCTTGATAAGGCCCGCCAACGAGAATTTTTTGGGCCGGTGCGTGGGGCGTATAAAGTTCCGAGTGATGCTTTTTAACAATGACAACGGCCTTTAATTGGTCAGTGACGGCTTGGTTAGCCGCTGGTGTTTGATCAGCTATTTTGATACCACTAATCCGTTGCCACTCCATCTGGTGCGGGGTAAGCACCGTTATACGAGTAGTCGGTAAGGTTAAATGTTCACTTGCTAGTAAGGTTAACGCCGAGCCGTCAAGCACTAAACTTTGTTGAGGTGTAATCTGGGCTAATACCGCTTGTAAAATGGTTAAGGCCGTTGTAGAAGTTCCTAAGCCCGGTCCAATGACAATCACATCTTGGCTGGCTAAGAGTGCTTGATAATTATCTTGATAACTAAGCACCATCGCTTCGGGTAATTGGGTGTTAATAGGGACGATGGCTTGCGGGGCAGTTACTACGGTAACGAGGCCGCTACCACCGTAAACGGCGGCTTTACTGGCTAGAATAATCGCCCCATGATAATGCTCAAAGCCCCCAATTAACATGACCCGGCCGTAGGTTCCTTTGTAGGAATCAACTGGGCGGGGCGTAATAACGTTTTTGACGAGTGATTCAGCGATGATTTGCATCTAAGTAAGCCTCCTGGAGATGAATTTTACGTTTGATATTAATTAACTACATTATATCAAACCAGATTGTGATAAAATAATTTTAACTTACTAAATGGAGGATTAATCAATGATGGATTGGAAAGCAGAAATTGCGAAACGTCAAGATGATTTTTTAAATGATTTACAAACTATGTTACGAATTGAAAGTGTTCGTGATGATGCGCTGGCAACTAAGGACGCACCGGTAGGTCCTGGACCAAAAGCCGCCCTTGAAAAGTTTTTGGAAATTGCTGCTGCCGCCGGTTTCCGGACTAAAAACATTGATAACATCGTTGGTTATGCTGAAATTGGTCCTGAAGATGCTGAAGAATCAGTCGCTGTTTTGGCCCACGTCGATGTAATGCCAGCTGGTGAAGGATGGGATACTGACCCATTTGAACCAGTGATCAAAGATGGTAAATTATTTGCCCGTGGTGCTTCTGATGACAAAGGTCCCGGAATGGCCGCCTTTTACGGTATGAAGATTCTTAAGGATTCTGGTGCACCATTGAAGCGCCGGGTTCGTTTTATTGTTGGGACTGATGAAGAAAACGATTGGAAAGACATGGATCGTTACTTTGAAGTTGAACCACAACCAACAATGGGTTTCTCACCAGATGCTGAATTCCCAGTAATTAACGGTGAAAAAGGAAACGTGACTTACGAAGTTAAATTTAATGCTACCAACGAAGGTGACTTTGAATTAATTAAATTTGAATCAGGTTTACGACCAAATATGGTGCCTGGTAAGGCCGTTGCGTTAGTCGCTGCACCTGATGCAAGTGCACTTATTGATGCGTTCAACAAGTACTTAGCCGCTAACCCACAAGTAACTGGTTCAGTTGATCCATTGCCAGAAGGTGTTGAATTTACAGTTAACGGTAAGCAAGTTCACGGAGCTTCACCTGAAATTGGTGAAAATGCTGGAACTTACTTGGCTAACTTCTTAGACCAATTCGCATTTGGTGGGACTGCTAAGGGTTACATTCACTTCTTAGGTCACGCAGTGCACGATGACGCGCTTGCAACTAAGTTAGGCATTAACTTTACTGATGACATCATGGGACCACTTACGATGAACATCGGAATTCAACGTTTCGAAGCTGATCAACCTGGCTTCATTAACTTGAATTTCCGTTACCCTAAGGGTGTTGACTTTGAAAACATTGGTCGTGGGATTGGTGAACACTTGGATAACTTTGATGCTGAAGTAGAAATTCAAGGTCACCACATGGCCCCACACTTTGTGCCTGAAGATGATGAAATCGTTAAAACATTGATTGATGTTTACAATGGCCAAACTGGTTTAGACGGTAAGCCAGAAGTTGTTGGTGGTGGTACTTATGGTCGTTTGATGGACCGTGGGGTCGCCTTTGGAGCATTATTCCCAGGGGACCAAGATACGATGCACCAAGTTAATGAATTCATGACCATTGAATCATTAACGAAGGCCGCTGCCATTTACGGTGAAGCGATTGAACGTTTAGCTACAAAATAAAAAAATAATGACAATTTCCTTAAAAACTGGTAAGCTTTTATTAATGAAAGTTTTGAGGTAAATTAAACATGAAATTTCAATTGCAGAATAGTGAGAATAATAATCAAAAAACCACGAGTAATTGTGTTTATTTTGCATTTGTTATTTTCAGCGATTGATACTCATGGAGTTATTAAATCTTCGAAAGTAGACTTATGTAAAATTACGTAAGTCTATTTTTTATATAATTTCAGCAAACGAATATTTAGCATATTATTTGCTTTATTGTTCATAAATATGTATAAAAAAGATAGATGTAAACTTAATATGCGATTTAAAACTAATAAACCCAAACTTTGATTAAAATAAATGGCTTGGAGCCGGAGGAACTAACATGACAGCAAAGGTAACCGTAAAAGATTTACACAAAGCATATGGTGATAATGAAGTGCTTAAAGGGATTAATCTTGAGGTCCAGGAAAATGAAGTCGTCGTAATGATTGGTCCGTCTGGATCAGGAAAGAGTACTTTTTTACGGACGTTAAATAACTTAGAGGCCGTTACGAGTGGTGAAATTTTAATTAATGGCTACAACTTGGTCGATAAAAAAACTGATATTAACAAAGTTCGTGAAAATATTGGAATGGTTTTCCAACATTTCAATCTTTTTCCCCATTTGTCAGTTTTAGAAAATGTAATTCTTGCACCAGTTGAATTAGGCAAATTATCAAAAGAAGACGCTAAGACACTTGGGATGCAATTACTTACCCAAGTGGGCTTAGCCGACAAAGCTGATGCCAAACCAACGCAATTATCAGGGGGCCAAAAGCAACGGGTGGCGATTGCCCGGGCGTTGGCAATGAAGCCAAGTATTATGTTGTTTGATGAACCAACTTCTGCTTTGGATCCAGAAATGGTAGGGGATGTTTTACAAGTTATGCGTGACTTGGCCGAAGAAGGGATGACCATGATTGTCGTAACCCACGAAATGGGCTTTGCCAAGCAAGTGGCTGACCGCGTGGTGTTCTTTGCCGATGGATACATCCGTGAACAAGGAACGCCAGAAGAAGTCTTCAATAACCCACAAGATCCACGGGCGCAAGATTTCTTAAATAAAGTGTTAAATGTCTAGGCGAGAAAGAGAGAAAATATGATGAAAAAACATACATGGCTTAAATTTGGGACACTAATAGTGACGATGCTGTTAGGCTTAGTTGTCTTTAGTGCGACTAATGTACATGCTGATAAGAAGGAGCCTCACTACGTAATTACCACGGATACGACGTATGCCCCGTTTGAGTTTCAAGCCCAAAATGGGCAATATGTCGGAATTGATATGGATATGTTACGGGCAATTGCTAAGCGGGAACATTTTACGTATAAATTAGTCCCAATTGCTTTTAACTCCGGGGCCCAAGGTGTTTTGTCAGGCCAATTTGATGCCATTATTGCGGGGATGACCATTACCCCCGAACGGCAACAAGTGTATGATTTTGGGACACCGTATTACAAAACGGGGATTATTGCCGCTGCTAGTCCAAAGAGTGGCATTACGAGTTTAAATCAATTACGTGGTAAAACGGTGGCTTTAAAGACCGGGACGGGTTCAGCTCAATATGCACTTTCAATTCAAAAGAAATATGGCTTTAAAGTAACGTATTTCAATGATTCAAACACAATGTACAATGCGGTTGCGCTTGGTAATGCTGCCGTAGCGTTTGAAGATGATCCAGTGATGAAATATGCGATTAAAAACGGGATTAAATTAAAAATTATTACGAAACCAGCTAATGCAGGACAATATGGTTTTGCCGTTAAAAAGGGTCAAAATCAAGAATTACTTGCTAAGTTTAATGCTGGTTATGCCGCGATTAAAAAAGATGGTACGTACGATAAAATTGTCGCTAAGTACCTTGGTGCCAAGGAATCAACTTTTGCAGGAAGTGCCAAAGAAAACAACTCTTTGATTGGCTTATTGAAGCAAAATAAGGATCAATTTATTGGTGGAATTATTAAAACCCTTCAATTAACGGTCTTTGGGATTATCTTTGCCACAATTTTTGGGGTCTTAATCGGGGTCCTTGCAGTCGTGCCAAATAAATTTGCATATGGGTTATCAAGTACCATTATTTACATCTTCCGTGGATTACCATTGTTGGTGTTAGCGTTCTTTATTTACATTGGGTTACCTTCATTAACTGGGACTAAGATTCCGGCCATTGCCGCGGGGTTAATTACGTTAACGCTTAATGAAGGGGCCTACATTGCCGCCTTTGTGGCCGGAGGATTAAAGAGTGTTGATGTTGGTCAAATGGAAGCGGCCCGTTCATTAGGGTTGCCATATCGCAAGGCAATGTTAAAAGTTATCATGCCGCAAGGAATCAAGTTGATGATCCCATCATTTGTTAACCAATTTATCATTACTTTGAAAGATACTTCAATTCTTTCAGCTATCGGGATTATCGAATTGACGCAAACGGGAACGGTGATTATTTCACGTAACTCACAAGGCTTCCGGGTGTGGTTCTTAGTTGCAATGATGTACTTGATCATGATTACTTTGTTAACCTTCCTTGCTAAATGGGCCGACAAAAAATTTGGTAATAACTAATAAATTAAGCATAAAACTAATGACAAGATTGCTAAAAAATGATAGAATTTTAATAATCAAGAAATTAGGAAGTACTTATCAATGACTATGTACCAAGAAAATAATAATAACGCGCGAAATTTACCTAATCAATTAGGGTTTTTGCGACGGTTATTTTCTGGGACTGGTTTATCAGTTTAGCACTTTAGAAAGTAGACGACGCTCGAGTCAGTCTACTTTTTTTATGTTCAAAAAATTAACGAACATTATTTTATAAATTGATAAGATTGTTCTTAATATTTTTCTTTTTAGTGGTAAATATATGAATTAGTTTGGTTTCATCGGGATAAGTTTGAGAAATGCTGGAATTATTGATATGGAGGTATCAAAATGGCAACGAAAGTTAAGGTTACTGATTTACATAAATCGTATGGCGATAATGAGGTTTTAAAAGGGATCAATTTAGAAGTTCAAGAAAATGAAGTAGTAGTAATGATTGGACCTTCTGGTTCCGGTAAAAGTACTTTTTTGCGTACATTGAATAAATTAGAAGAACCCACAGCTGGTAGCATTGCAATTGATGGTATTGATTTAACCGCTAAAGAAACTAATTTAAATAAAGTTCGTGAAAATATTGGGATGGTTTTCCAACATTTTAATTTATTTCCACATTTAACGGTTTTGGAAAATGTAACGTTAGCGCCAGTTGAACTTGGCAAACTAACAAAGGATGAAGCCAATGAGTTAGGTCGTCAATTATTGGCCCAAGTGGGCTTAGCTGATAAAGCCGATGCTAAACCCACCCAATTATCAGGTGGGCAAAAGCAACGGGTGGCGATTGCCCGGGCCTTAGCCATGAAACCAAGTATTATGTTATTTGATGAACCAACTTCAGCCCTTGATCCGGAAATGGTCGGGGAAGTTTTGAAAGTTATGCGTGATTTAGCCGAAGATGGGATGACCATGATTGTCGTAACGCATGAAATGGGCTTTGCTAAACAAGTTGCCGATCGCGTGGTATTTTTTGCGGATGGATATATTCGTGAAGAAGGTACGCCGGACGCGGTTTTCAATAACCCCCAAGATCCACGCGCCCAAGATTTCTTAAACAAAGTATTGAACGTTTAAAAGAGAGTAGGAAGAGGAAAATGTTTAAAAAAGCCTGGATTAAATATGTGATGCTAACGTTAGCCGTAATATTAGGAACGCTTGCCACCACAACGACTGGGGCGGCCGCTGCGACCAAAGAGCCGCATTACGTGATTACAACTGATACAACTTATCCCCCATTTGAATTGCAAGATAAAAATGGCCAATATGTTGGGATTGATATTGATATTTTAAAAGCAATTGCTAAACGGGAACATTTTACTTACAAGCTGGTACCAATTTCGTTTAACTCTGGGGCCCAAGCTGTCTTATCTGGGCAGTTTGATGCGATTATGGCGGGGATGGCCATTACCCCGGCCCGAAAGTTAGTCTATGATTTTGGGACACCATACTATAAAACTGGCGTGATTGCCGCCATTGCCAAAAACAGTAAAATTAAGTCATTAAATGATTTACGGGGTAAAACGGTCGCACTTAAAACCGGTACTGGAGCAGCGGCCTATGCGTTATCGATTCAGAAGCAATATGGCTTTAAAGTAACGTACTTTAATGATTCCAACACGATGTATAACGATGTGGCGTTAGGAAATACCGTGGCCACATTTGAAGACGAACCGGTTATGAAATATGCGATTCAAAATGGGGTTAAACTAAAAATTTTGACGAAACCAGCCAATTCAGGTTATTACGGTTTTGGGGTTAAAAAGGGTCACAACCAAGAATTAATCGCCAAATTTAATGCCGGTTTTGCCGCGATTAAAAAAGATGGTACGTATGACAAAATTGTTGCTAAATATATTGGTGCTAAAGAATCAACGTTTGCTGGGAGTGCAGCAGTTAATAACTCAATTTGGGGTTTGCTTAAACAAAACAAAAACCAATTCTTAGCCGGTATCGGTCAAACCTTAATGCTAACAATTTTGGGGATTATTTTGGCCACGATTTTTGGGGTGATTATTGGTATTTTAGCGATTGTGCCTAACAAATTTAGTCATGGCTTTGCAAGTACGATTATCTATATTTTCCGTGGCTTACCATTATTGGTGTTGGCATTCTTTATTTACATCGGGATTCCATCATTAACCGGCCATAAATTCTCAGCACTTTTAGCGGGGTTAATTACGTTAATGCTAAATGAAGGTGCCTATATCGCAGCCTTTGTTGCTGGTGGGCTTAAATCAGTTGATAATGGGCAAATGGAAGCAGCCCGTTCACTTGGATTAAGTTACTGGAAAGCGATGCGTAAAGTGGTGATGCCGCAAGGGATTAAGTTGATGGTGCCATCATTTGTGAACCAATTTATTATTACGTTAAAAGATACATCAATTCTTTCCGCCATTGGGATTATTGAATTGACGCAAACAGGAACGGTGATTATTTCACGTAATTCACAAGGTTTCCGCGTGTGGTTCTTAGTCGCGATGATGTACTTAATTATGATTACTTTATTGACGTTCCTTGCTAAATGGGCCGACAAAAAGTTTGGTAATAACTAAATAAAAAGGGAGCGTGACAGAAGTCGGGCGATACCGAGAAATACACTAAATAACCGCTTTGAAGAATTTTCTTCAAGGCGGTTATTGTCTTATTTCGAATATATCGGACTTCTGGAGCGCGTTTTGGTAGCGATTTAGTACTTGAAAAGCGTTATGTCACAACCCTTTTTTATTGTATTTGGGCCAATTAAGCACTAGTGATTTTTAAGCGTAATCTTATCAGAATAGGCGAATGTAATTGGTTGCCGTAAGATATCTTTTAAAGGTGATGGCTTAGTATTAAACAACCAACGATTTAAAATAACCGCAATGCCAATTAAAATGGGCTCTTGGCTTTTATTTTTAATTGCCAGTTCATTAAATAAACCATTTGGGCGTTTTACCGGTTTAACTTTCATTAAGCGACTTTGCTTATGGTAAGCGTAATACGTTCCAGACGTCAAGCTACCACGGATAAACCAATTGAGATCACGGACATAAATTACATCCAGTAAACTACCTAAGGAAACCCCGATTGAACCAACCACTTCATCTTGAAATTTAATATTAAAACGGGGTAGGAGGCCAAAGGAGGTTTGTTTAAGTTCAACGACAAGTTGCCCGAGGTTATTGTAGACGTGAATAAAAGCATCTTCACGACCAAAATTACCGGTAACTAAGTATTCAGCTTTACCATTAATATCACGAACAGTGGTTGCTGTTTGTGAACTACGAGTATTAACTTGTTTTAAATACAACTTACGCATCCCTTGACCTCCTTTAAATGCTGGCTGCTATTTATCCTTATTTTAGCATGTTAACTAGCATTGTGGATAATTGGTTTCTAAATAAATTAAGAACAGTTATAATATGGTTGTGACAAAAACCGGTCTTGGACAACGAAGAAATGGAAATTTGAATTTAATGAACACACTGTTACATAATGATTGGCAAGCGGTATTAGCACCAAAGCTTGCAACCGAAGAATTTAAGGCATTGACGACTTTTTTACAAAGTGAGCGAGAAAAGTTTAATGTTTTCCCACCCAAGGAAGAAGTGTTTAATGCGTTTAACTTAACTGACTTTGGTCACACCCGGGTGGTTATTTTAGGGCAAGATCCTTATCATGAATTACATCAAGCACAAGGATTAAGTTTTTCAGTGGCCCCAGGTGTTAAGATTCCACCAAGTTTACGCAATATTTATCAAGAACTGGCAACCGATTTAAATATTCCCCCGGTTACGCATGGTAATTTAACAGCTTGGGGGCAACAAGGTGTGTTATTATTAAATTCAGTTTTAACCGTCCGCGAAGGACAGGCTAATTCACATCGCCAACATGGTTGGGAAGCAGTTACTGATGCGGCTATCCAAGCATTGGCTGATAAACCGGAACCAGTCGTCTTTATCCTCTGGGGTAAACCGGCCCAAATGAAGCAAAAACTGATTGATGAATCACGGAATTTAGTTATTACTAGTCCGCATCCATCGCCATTATCAGCTTATCGTGGTTTTTTTGGTTCCAAACCATTTTCACAGACTAACGCGTATTTAATTGCGCATGGTCAACAACCAATCAATTGGCATTTGCCAGCATAAATGCAATAACTTATTTTTGGAGGAAGTAATCTCATGGGATTATTTGAAGAATTAGCAACTAAGATTCAAGGCGCCAACAAACGAATTGTGTTTCCTGAAGGGGAAGATGCGCGCATTCAAGCAGCGGTCATTCGCTTAGCACAGACAGGCTTAATTAAGCCAATTTTGCTAGGGGATGAACAAGCAATTGCCGCAACTGCTAATGAAAATCATTTCGATTTAACTGGTATCGAAATTATTGATCCAAAAACGTATCCCAAAGCACAATTAGAAACCATGGTCAAAGCGCTTGTAGAGCGCCGGAAGGGTAAGACTGATTTTGAAACCGCTGAAAAGTGGGTTACCAATGTGAACTACTTCGGGACAATGATGGTTTACATGGAATTAGCTGATGGGATGGTATCTGGTGCTAAGCATCCGACTGGTGATACTGTACGCCCAGCTTTACAAATTGTTAAAACAGCGCCTGGTTCAACCCGGATTTCGGGGGCTTTTATTATGCAAAAAGATGAACAACGCTATGTCTTTTCCGATGCAGCAATCAACATTGATATTGATGCACAAACAATGGCTGAAATTGCCATTCAATCAGCCCACACTGCCCAAGTCTTTGGCATTGATCCTAAAGTTGCCATGCTTTCATTTTCAACGAAAGGTTCAGCGAAAGCAGATCAAGTAACCAAAGTGGTTGAAGCAACTAAACTAGCCCATGAAATGGATCCACAATTAGCCATTGATGGGGAACTACAATTTGATGCGGCGTTTGTACCAAGTGTCGCGGCAGCCAAAGCACCGGGTTCTGATGTAGCCGGCCATGCAAACGTCTTTATATTCCCCGATTTACAATCAGGAAATATTGGCTACAAAATTGCGCAACGGTTTGGTGGTTTTGAAGCCATTGGTCCGATTCTCCAAGGCCTGGCTAAGCCAATTTCTGATTTATCACGCGGTTGTAACGCCGATGATGTTTATAAAGTCGCATTAATTACTGCTGCCCAAGCCTTATAAAAGCCGGGATTGTTCCCGCATAAAACAAAAAAAGCCCGAATTTTGTAAATTCAGGCTTTTTTTGGTGGCTAATCGTAGCTTCCACTGACCACAAGGTGCTTAACTAATTAGCTGTTTTTAAATATTTAGTGATTTATTTAACAAATAATAAAAACAATATAATTTAGTGTTTTTATTATTTCTAAAGGCTTTAAAAGGTCTTATAATAGCTTTATATAGGCGTTTTAGTTGATTTTTAAAAAGTTTGAGGATAATTACACAAATAACTTGCTAAAAATAATATTCTCGTGTATCATAAAGTTTGTTAAGAGATGCACAAAGTATTTTATACAACGAGGATTGAAAAATGGTAGAAGCTATTAAAAAAGCACCTAAAAAAGTTCTAACTGACGAAGAAAAAGCACAATTAACATTACAAGCCGAAATTCTTACAACTGATTTAGTTCGCAAGGCTGAAAAAGCGTTGATTGAATTTTCAAGTTTTACACAAGCACAAGTTGACAAAATTGTTGCGGCAATGGCGTTAGCTGGTAGTGAAAACTCATTGTTATTAGCTCATGAAGCCCACGACGAAACTGGTCGGGGTGTTGTCGAAGATAAGGATACCAAGAATCGTTTTGCATCAGAATCTGTGTTTAACGCCATTAAAAATGATAAAACCGTTGGCGTTATTAATGAAGATCCTGTCACTGGAAAAGTTGAAATTGCCGCACCCCTTGGTGTGTTAGCCGGAATCGTGCCTACCACGAACCCAACTTCAACGACAATCTTTAAATCAATGTTAACTGCTAAGACTCGGAATGCAATTATCTTTGCCTTCCACCCCCAAGCACAAAAATCATCTGTGCACGCCGCAAAAATTGTTTATGATGCTGCGATTGCTGCGGGGGCACCAGCCAACTTTATTCAATGGATCGAAAAACCATCAATTTACAACACTTCAGCGTTAATTCAAAGCCCAGGGATTGCATCAATTTTGGCAACTGGTGGTCCAGCCATGGTTAATGCAGCCTTACGTTCAGGTAACCCATCAATGGGGGTTGGAGCTGGGAATGGGGCCGTCTATGTTGATTATACAGCTAACATTGATCGGGCTGCTGAAGACTTACTCTTATCAAAACGTTTTGATAACGGAATGATTTGTGCCACTGAAAACTCAGTCGTAATTGATCAAAAAGTTTACAAAGATTTTCTTAAAAAATTAGATGAACAAGGGGCATACTTATTACCTAAAGCCGACTACAAGAAATTGGAAGACTTTGTTTTCAATGAAAAACACGGTGTCAATGGACAAGTCGCTGGGATGAGTGGCCGTTGGATTGCTCAACAAGCGGGCATTGAATTGCCAGCTGGTAAAGACGTTATTTTAGTTGAACTAGATGAAAAGAATATTGGTGAAAAACTTTCTTCTGAAAAACTTTGCCCAATTCTTTCGGTTTACAAGTCAAAGGATCGTCAAAACACAATCGCAATTGTGCGCGCCTTACTTAACTACCAAGGGGCCGGTCACAATGCTGCAATTCAAATTGGCGCCCAAGATGATCCATTTGTTAAAGAATACGCGGATGCGGTTGAAGCATCACGGATTTTAGTTAACCAACCAGATTCAATTGGTGGGGTTGGTGATATTTATACTGACGCATTACGCCCAAGTATGACACTTGGAACGGGAACATGGGGGAAGAACTCATTGTCACACAACTTGTCAACGTATGATCTTTTGAATATCAAAACAGTCGCTCGTCGTCGTAACCGCCCACAATGGATTCGGTTACCTAAAGACATTTACTACGAAAACAACTCAATTACGTACTTGCAAGAATTAGCAAATGTTGATCGGGCCTTTATCGTGGCTGATCCAGGGATGGTTCAATTTGGCTTTGTTGATAAGATTCTTGATCAATTTGCCCTCCGTCAAAACCATGTGAAAACGTCAATTTATGGGGCCGTTAAGCCCGACCCAACGATTAATCAAGCCATTGAAATTGCTAAGCAAATGGCTGATTTCCAACCCGATACCGTTATTGCCATTGGTGGGGGTTCAGCGCTTGATGCTGCCAAAATCGCGCGCTTACTTTACGAATACTCAGCAACGCACCCTGGTGCCTTAGATGACGAACTTGTGATGGCTGATTTATTCCGACAATTGAAGCAAAAATTCATGGATATTCGGAAACGGATTGTGAAATTTGAACACCAAAGCTTAACACAAATGGTCGCCATTCCAACGACCTCTGGAACGGGTTCAGAAGTAACACCATTTGCAGTTATTACAGATGATGCAACCCACGTGAAGTATCCATTAGCTGATTATGAATTAACCCCACAAGTGGCAATTGTTGATGAATCATTTGTGATGACAGTGCCAAAGCGGACTGTGGCTTACTCAGGTTTAGACTCATTATCACACGCGCTTGAATCATACGTTTCAGTAATGGCATCTGATTTTACGCGTCCATGGGCTTTACAAGCGATTAAATTAATTTTTGAAAACTTAACCGCTTCATACAACTATGATCCAAGCCATCCTAACAAAGAAGGTCAAACCGCTCGGGCTAACATGCACACCGCTGCAACGTTAGCTGGGATGTCATTTGCCAATGCTTTCTTAGGGATTAACCACTCACTTGCCCACAAGACTGGTGGAGAATTTGATTTACCACACGGTTTGGCAATTGCGATTGCGATGCCGCATGTGGTGGCCTTCAATGCGGTTAGCGGTAATGTTAAACGGACCCCATTCCCACGTTACGAAACTTACACCGCCCAAAAAGATTACGCCGATATTGCCCGGCACCTTGGCCTTACTGGTAAAACGGATGCTGAATTAGTTGATGCCTTACTCAAAGAAATCGCTACGTTGGTTAAGAGTGTTGATATCGATCCAACTTTATCAGGTAACGGCGTTGATAAGAAGCATTTTGAAGATTCATTAGATAAATTGGTTGATTTAGTTTACAACGACCAATGCACCCCAGGTAATCCACGCCAACCATCTTTAGATGAAATTAAACAACTTTTACGTGATCAGTTTTAAAGTTAAATAAGACATACTTGCTCCCCCGCATCTATGTAAAATAAAAAAGAGCTGTGACAGAAGTCGGGCGATACCGAGAAATACACTAAAAATCCTCTATGAAGAAAATTCTTCACAGAGGATTTTGTCGTATTTCGAATATATCGGACTTCTGGAGCGCGTTTTGGTAGCAATTTAGTACTTGAAAAGAGTTATGTCACAACCCTTTTTAAATTAAAAGTGTTTAGCAACTACGGCTGCAAATTCAGTAATTGCGGCGGCATCACTTTCACTGAAACGATCAAGTGAAGGTGAGTCGATATCTAAAATTGCGACAATTTTATCATCAACGACAATTGGTGCGACAATTTCAGAGTTTGAAGCACTATCACATGCGATGTGACCAGCAAATTCGTGCACGTTTGGCACGACTAAGACTTGTTTTTTGTCAAAGCTAGCGCCAACAACACCTTTACCAGGTGCAATGTGCATGCAAGCAACTTTTCCTTGGAATGGGCCAAGGACTAAGTCATTAGCAGCTTCATCAAAGAGATAAAAGCCGGCCCAGTTAAGGTCAGGTAATGTTTGCATCAACAAAGCTGACGCATTTGATAAGTTGGCAACGGTGTTGTTTTCACCAGTTAAAAGGGCATCAAGTTGAGCAGGTAATAAAGTTAAATCTTCCATGGCTTTCATCTCACTTCTTTTTAATAAGTTAAAAATATTGTACCAACTGAACCATAAAACGCAAGGGCTAAGTGTAAAAATGCTGTTTTTTTAGCTGATTTATAAAATTAAGATAGCTTTTTAGCAATATTTTAACTAAGATTATCATTAAAATATAGTTAGTGAGGCATGGGAATGGTTACAACATATGCAGAAGCAATTGATTTTATTCATGGACGGATGGTTTGGAAAAAAACGCCCACTTTTGACCGCATGGATGCGCTTTTAGCAGCTTTAGGTAATCCGCAAAATACGATTAAAGGGATTCATATTACCGGTACAAATGGTAAAGGGTCAACAACAGCATATCTACGCGATGTGTTAGTTGCTAGTGGCTTGTCAGTGGGGACTTATACGTCACCCTTTATTACTAAATTTAATGAACGGATTGCGGTTAACGGGGTCATGATTAGTGATGCTGAATTACTAGCCTTAGTCCAGCAAATTGAACCATTAGTGACCGCAATGGACGCAAGTGAGATTGAAGGTGGACCAACGGAATTTGAAGTCATTACGGCGATGATGTTTTTATATTTCGCAACCCATCCAGTGGATGTCGTGATTGTAGAAGTTGGTATTGGTGGTTTATTTGATTCAACCAATGTGTTCACACCAATTTTAAGTATTGTTACGTCAGTTGGGTTTGATCATATGCATGTGTTAGGTAATACGCTAACAGCGATTGCCCAACAAAAAGCAGCCATTATTAAACCAGGGGTGCCGGTGATCTATGGTGGGCATGCGCTTGATGAAGCGGGGAGTGTTATTAAAGCCACGGCGCATCAATTACGGGTCCCATTTTGGTCGTTTGATGATTTTACGATGGACCTTAAAACAAGTCTTAATCCGTGGCATGAAACTTTTGGCTGGACTTTAAATGCGGATGTTTTACCGTTGGTAGGCGTACGTCAATTACCGCTAGTTGAACTTAAAATGTTGGGTAAATATCAAGTTGAGAATGCTAGTTTAGCAATCTTAGCCTATTATTATTTAGCAAATGAAAATATTGTAACATTTAATGAAACAGTTCTTTTAGATGCGCTTAAAAACACGAACTGGCCTGGTAGATTTGAAACCCTTCAAACAAATCCACGAGTAGTGATTGATGGGGCACATAACGTAGCTGCCATCAATGGCTTACATGAATTGTTTGATCGCAAGTTTACGGCTATGGATAAAATTACGATTATTTTTGCGGCCCTTGCAGATAAAGAATTTGCCAAAATGGCTGATGAATTGGCAAGTATTCCGAATGTTGAATTAATTGCCACCGAATTTGCGGGGCCAGGGAAACGCAATGTGGTGAATGAAGCCGATGTGGCGGCGCAAGTTAAGCATGCAATCAAGACCGCACCTGATTGGCAAAGTGCCTTAGTAACAGCGGAAGCGACGGCAACTGAAAATAGTTTTATCCTCTTAACCGGTTCATTGTACTTTGTTAGTGAGGTCCGGGCGGCTTTTGATGAAAAAAAGCTGCAGACTTTGGTTAAATAATTAGTAACCATCGTACTCTAATGGCATCACGCAAAAGGAGAACAACGATGGTGCAAAAAAATAATGTTTCGGTAAATCAGTTACAAGATCATGAATTACTACAAGCGTACTTTCAGTCAAAACAATTAACGGCTACGGCCCAAGAGCAAGAAATTAGCAGTTTTTTTGCTAAATTCAAAACGCTTGAAGGATTTAAACACGCTTCACGGGAATGCCTTGATGAGTATGTCACCGCCAATCAAGCAATCCGCCAAAGTTTATTAGCTGCAATTGAACTTGGTCAACGTGTTGCCCGTGCAATGCCTAAAATTCAAGGGCGGGTCTTAGGAAGTCAAAGTTTTGGGAATGAACTAGTTACCTCAATGCGGGGACTTGAACAAGAACAGCTTTGGTTATTTTCATTAGATACCCGTCATCAAATTGTGGCCACTGATGTGATTCATATTGGATCGTTGCGGACGTGCCCGTTTCATATTCGAGATATAATACGCAAAGCGTTGAAGTACAATGCGCAAAGTATTATTTTGGCGCACAATCATCCAAGTGGCCAAGCAGAAGCCTCAGCCAATGATATGCGATTATCAAAGGAAATGGCTAAAGCCGCGGATGTCTTTGAAATAGCCTTATTAGATTCGTTTATTGTTGGTGCAGATGATTATACAAGCTTACGTGAGGATGGCGCTTTTACGACGTTTGATGAGTTAAAAACGCTTGAAGCGAATATGAAGCTGAAATAAATTATGTTTATATGGTAGAATATACTTATATGAGAAACGGAGGAGTATTTCATGGGAATTATTATCGCAATTGTTGTGATTGTTATCTTAGTATTTATCTGGATTTCAATTTACAATGGTTTAGTGCGTTCACGGATGAACACGCAAGAAACTTGGAGTCAAATTGATGTCCAATTAAAACGTCGGAATGACTTGATTCCAAACTTAGTAGAAACTGTTAAGGGTTACGCCAACTTTGAACAAGGTACTTTAGAAAAAGTAATCGGCTTGCGTAACCAAATTGCGCAAACACCATCTGATAACCACGCTGAAACAATGGCTTTATCAGACCAAATGACTTCATCACTTAAAGGTATCTTTGCGGTTGCTGAAGCATACCCAGATTTAAAGGCGAACGTACAATACAGTCAGTTAATGGAAGAACTTTCAAATACTGAAAACAAAATTGCTTACTCACGCCAATTGTTTAACTCAAGTACGGCGGCATATAATGGTAAGTTACAAACTTTCCCAACGAATATGATTGCCAAAGTTCACCACTTTGAACCAAGTCAATTCTTGGAAACCCCTGAAGAAGAAAAAGCAGCACCAAAGGTATCATTTGGACCAGACGGTAAGTAATAGCGAGGCGAAAGATGTTATTTGAACAAATTGCCCAAAATAAACGGCGGACAGTTTATCTATTAGTCGGGTTTATGTTCTTGGTCGTGCTTGTTGGGGCTGCCATTGGTTATATGTTTTTTCGGTCAGCCATGGTTGGGGCCATCTTGGCAGTTATTGCCGGTGGTATCTATGCTTGGTTAATGATTGAACAATCAACGGAAATCGTTATGAGTATGAACAATGCCCAAGAAGTAACGGCAAAAGAACAAGCACCACAATTGTGGAATATTGTTGAAGATATGGCCTTGGTCGCCCAAGTCCCAATGCCACGAGTATTTATTATCGATGATCCAAGTCCGAATGCTTTTGCGACTGGAAGTGATCCTAAACATGCCGCGGTTGCCGCAACTAGTGGTATTTTGGAACGATTAACTCGTGAAGAATTAGAAGGGGTAATGGCCCATGAAATGGCACACGTTCGGAATTATGATATTCGAATTTCAACGATTGCGATTGCTTTAACGGCCATTATTTCGATGCTAGCCAATTTTGGTAGCAACTTTATGTTCTTTGGTGGTGTTCGTGAAGATGATGATGAACGTGAAAACAATAATGGGATGCAAATTTTTGGGCTAATCTTTTCAATTTTATTGATTATTTTTGGACCAATTGCAGCCACAATTGTGCAGATGGCGATTTCACGGAATCGGGAATATTTAGCTGATGCCACGGCCGTCGAGTTAACACGTAATCCCCAAGGGCTAATTAATGCTCTTAAAAAGATTGCGATGGCTGAGCCAATGGAAAGTGCTGATCCAAGTTCGGCAGCATTGTATATTGAAAATCCCCTTAAAGGTAAGTCAGCGGCTAATTTATTCTCAACGCACCCAGCGACAGAAGATCGGATTGCCCGGCTTGAACACATGTAATTAAATAGATTTCAGTTAGTTATAACGGGAATAAAAAGGGGTTGTGACATAACGCTTTTCTGGTGGTAATTTGCTGCCAAAACGCGCTCCAGAAGTCCGATATATTCGAAATATACACAAAAAAGCCGAGAAAATTCATTTTTCCCGGCTTTTTTGCTAGTATTTCTCGATATCGCCCGACTTCTGTCACGCTCCCTTTTTGATCTATTTAAAAGAATTCCGGTGTGACATTGGCTAATTTACTATGCCAATCGATCGTTGGATATTTACGTACTAAGGCCAATTCAAGCATGCGAAGGGCTAAATTACCATTGCGCGTTAAAATTGGGCCGTGGAAGTAGGTTCCAAAGACATTTCGATAAATAACACCTTCACTACCATCTTCACCATTGTTACCGTTACCGACAACAATTTGGCCAAGGGGCCGTTCTTGATCACTTAAATATGTTCGGCCTTGGTGGTTTTCAAACCCGTGGTATTCTTCACCAGTTTCACTATTTTTAATGGTCACATTACCAATAAAGCGACTCGTGGATTGGTTTTCAGTGTAAATATTCATGGCACCGATTCCTTCAACGCGGGTACCATCAGCCATGATAAAGTAGTTACCAAGTAATTGATAACCGCCACAAACGGCAATGATTGGTCCATCATTTTCAATAAAACGGGTTACTTCACGGCCAATACGTTGTAAATCAGGTGCGACAATTGATTGTTCATAATCTTGACCACCCCCAAAAAGGGCAAAATCAAAGTTATCAGGATTAAAATCATCCCCGAGCGAAACTAATTGATCAGTGACGTCCACACCAATTTGTTGGGCATAGTAACGTAAGGCAATAATATTACCGTAGTCACCGTATGTGTTCATTAAGTCCCCATATAAATGGGCGACGCGTAGGTTATATTGTTGTTCATTCATTATTCTGTTACCCGTCCTTTAATGTAGCCTTGTTCCAATAAGTGGGCTCGTAATTGGAGCATCGCCGTATAAGTTGCCATGACATAAACTTTTTCAGTTGGGACCGCTTTAATGGCGCCAATGGCATCATTTAAATCAGGATAAACCGCTTGGTCAGTGAAGCCAGCCATTTTTAACCGGACGTTAAAGTCTTTGTAGCGTTCACCACCCGTAATCACATTTTTAATGTTCGTTTGGTGGAGCTTTTCAAAGTTGGCATCCCAAATCCATGAAGTATCAATTCCATCAGCATAGTTGGCATTTAGTAACGCCATCAATGAATAATCATCGGCTTCCGTAGCAATCATATCAATAATTTGATTAGCCCCAACGGGATTTTTAACTAAGACAATCGTGACATCTTTACCATCAACATTAATTGATTCTTGGCGCCCAAAAATTTGCGCATTTGATTCAAAGGCATGGTGAATTTGTGCTGGAGTTACATCAAAGAAACGCCCAACCGCATAGGCTGTTAAGGCATTGTAAATGTTATATAAGCCCCCAACTTCGATTTGGAAAGTGGTGCCATTGATATCAAAGTTTGAAAATTTAGGGTGTAATTGATTAATTTTTGTGACCGCATTGGCCAAGGGTGGTCGTTTGAAGCCATCCGTCACTGAGAAGTAATCACCAAGGTTAGCGTAAGTGATTGAGTGGTAGTGCAAAATTGAGTTATCCGTTGGTGATAAGACCCCATCTGTGTTGGCTGGTACTTTAAAGTCGGCACTTTGATCCATGTGATCAAAACCATAGAACAATTTTTTGTTTGGTAAATCATCACGCATGAAGATGGGTGAATCACCATTGGCAATAATTGTGGCATCAGGGGCTAATTTAATCCCATCGACAATTTTTTGATAAGTACTGTAAATTTCACCGTAGCGATCAAGTTGGTCGCGGAAAATATTTGTTAATACAAATACTTTTGGCTTGATATATTTTGTAATTAAAACCACATTGGCTTCGTCAACTTCAAGGACGGCTAATGGGCGTTGGTTTTTAGAAGTTTTGGCCGTTAATAACGTCCCGGTAATTCCTTGAATCATATTTGAACCAGAGGGGTTCGTGATGATATCAGGGTATTTTTCGCGTAATACGCGGGTAATTAAAGCGGTGGTCAAAGTTTTACCATTTGTACCAGTAACCAAGACGACATCGAAGTCTTGAGCGAGATTTTTTAAAATATCGGGATCGATATTAGTAGCAATTTTCCCAGGTAATGAAGTACCACCACGATGTAAAACATCACGGAGTAACCAATAGGTTGATTTACCAACGAAGCTTGCAAATGAACTGCGAATTGTCATGTTGTGACTCCTTTAGATTTCCATGTATGGCTATCATTATACATGTTTAAAATTATTGATGATACCCAGAGAAAGCCGATTTAGTAAAAAAAGCAAAAGTTTTCCACGGCTTTTCGTTACGTTTCGGTTTGATTTCCGCTATAATGGTAAATAGTATTGTATTAAATTCGAACGAGATAATTTATTATTTGAAAGGGACTAACGATGGCACAATTATTTTTCCGTTACGGCGCAATGAATAGTGGTAAGACAATTGAAATTTTGAAAGTTGCCCATAACTATGAAGAACAAGGGAAATCAGTCATTATTTTAACTAGTGGCTTAGACAATCGGTATGGTGAAGGCTTAGTAGCTTCGCGGATTGGCATGTCACGACCAGCCCATCCAATTTTTGCGGATACGGATGTTTTTGCCTTGGTCAACGAATTAAATCAAGGTGCTTATGCCATCTTAGTTGACGAAGCCCAATTTTTAACCCGTGAAAATGTCTTGCAATTAACGCGGGTTGTTGATGAGTTAAACATTCCGGTCTTAGCATTTGGGCTTAAAAATGATTTTCAAAATCACTTATTTGAAGGTTCCGAAGCATTATTAATTTTTGCGGACAAGATTGAAGAAATCAAAACCATTTGCTGGTTCTGTGGTCGTAAAGCAAGTATGAATTTACGCGTTACTGATGGTAAACCGGTTTATGAAGGTGAACAAGTGCAAATTGGTGGTAATGAAAGTTACTATCCAGTATGTCGCGAACACTATTTCCACCCATTACTTGATACAATAGCTGATGAAGATTAATTGGCGTGGGCTTAAAAATACAAAGTAAATGATATGTACTATATAGGAGACAATTTTAATGGATGAGATTTTTCAAAAATTACAATCAGTAGCAGACCGTTATGATGAAGTTGCTGAAATGCTTAGTGATCCCGCGGTGATTGCTGATACTAATCGTTTTATGGATCTTTCAAAAGAAGAAGGTTCATTACGTGAAACTAACGAAGTTTACAAGCACTACAAAACCGTTATTGAAACGATTGCTGAAGATGAAGAGATGTTATCAGAAGGTCTTGATGCTGAATTAGCTGAAATGACTAAAGAAGAATTAAGTGAATTAAAGACTGAAAAAGGTCAACTTGAAGAACAACTTAAAATCTTGCTTTTACCAAAAGACCCAAACGATGATAAAAATATTATCATGGAAATTCACGGAGCCGCTGGTGGGGATGAAGCCTCATTATTTGCTGGTGACTTGTTAAACATGTACATGCGTTATGCTGAAAGTCAAGGCTGGAAGACGGAAATTATTGATGAAACAATGACCGAAGTTGGTGGTTACAAGTTGGTTGTAGTGATGATTTCAGGAACTAACGTTTACTCTAAGTTGAAGTATGAAAGTGGTGCACACCGGGTACAACGGGTTCCATCAACTGAATCAGCTGGCCGGGTTCACACTTCAACGGCGACAGTTGGGGTGATGCCTGAATTTGAAGATGTCGAAATCGAAATTGAAGACAAAGACTTACGGGTTGATGTGTTCCGTGCCTCAGGGGCCGGTGGACAACACATTAATAAGACCAGTTCAGCCGTGCGGATGACGCACTTGCCAACTGGGATTGTCGTATCAATGCAAGATCAACGTTCACAACAACAAAACCGGGCCAAAGCGTTACAAATCATGAAGGCGCGGGTTTACGATCACTTTGCGCAACAAAATGAATCAGCTTATGCTGAAGAACGTAAATCAGCCGTTGGTACTGGGGACCGTTCAGAACGGATTCGGACTTACAACTACCCACAAAACCGGGTAACTGATCACCGAATCGGCTTAACGTTAAACAAGCTTGACCGCATTGTGAATGGTGAACTTGGGGATGTGATTGACGCCCTCGTGATTGCCGATCAAACGGCCAAGATGGAAGCGTTGAAAAACAATGCCTAATAATTATTTTGAAGCCCGTCAATGGGCTTTTTCTTATCTCGCCGAAGCGGATGTTAATTTAATTTTGATGACCCAACATCAATGGACGTATTCTCAATTAATTTTGCATCTTCGTGATAAAATTGAAGATTTTGCTGATTTTAAAGCCGCTGTGCTCCGGGTACATGCTGGTGAACCAGTCCAATATGTTTTAGGCTCAGCCCAGTTTTTTGGGCGTGATTTTATGGTCGATGAGCGGGTGTTAATTCCGCGCCTTGAAACTGAAGAATTAATCGAATTGATTTTAAATGACAATCCAATTACGACCCAAAAGGTGTTAGATATTGGGACGGGCTCGGGTGCGATTGCCGTAACTTTAAAAAGTGAACGACCAGAATGGCAAGTGCTGGCAAGTGATATCTCACCGGATGCGTTAGCCGTTGCTAAACAAAATGCAACGACCAATAATGTCGACTTAGCTTTTACACTAAGTGATGTGTTTGCTAACATTACCGGCACGTATGATATTATTGTGTCTAATCCACCATATATTGCAACTTCTGAAACGGCTATTATGGATCAAAATGTCCTTGAGTACGAACCACATTTAGCCCTTTTTGCGGAAAATGACGGATTAGCAATTTATCAAGCAATCGCTCAAAATTTGGCCCAGTATTTACTGCCTAATGGCCGGGCATACTTTGAAATTGGCTTGCACCAAGGGCCAACAGTAGCCGCAATAATGCAAGCTAGTTTACCACAAGCCCAAGTTGATATTATTAAAGATTTAAGTAGCCATGATCGGATGATCCGGGTATTTAACAAACAAGAAAAGGAGTAATAATTTTGGAAACCAAAATGTTTAAAACCGCTACAACTGATTTAGCTGCGGCGGCCGAATTAATTAAAAAAGGTCAAGTCGTAGCATTCCCCACGGAAACAGTCTATGGACTTGGCGCTGATGCAACGAAGGAGAGTGCGGTTAAAAAAGTTTTTGCTGCTAAAAATCGTCCTTCTGATAACCCATTGATTGTCACCGTGGCCAATGTAGATATGGTTAAACGTTTTGTATCTGAGATTCCAACAATCGCTGAAAAATTGATTGCTAACTTCTGGCCGGGGTCATTGACAATTATCATGCGTTATAACGAAGGCGCGTTGTCACCTATTGTGACGGGTGGCTTGCCAACTGTTGCTTTCCGGTTACCAGCTAGCGATGTAACGCGGCAATTAATTGCGCTTGCTGATACGCCAATTGTGGGCCCAAGTGCCAATACTTCCGGTAAACCATCGCCAACGACAGCCCAACACGTTTGGCACGATATGCAAGGCAAAATTGCGGGGATTGTTGATGATGGAGCAACCTCAGTTGGGGTCGAATCAACGGTAATTGATATTACGACGGATGTGCCAACTATTTTACGGCCGGGTGCAGTTACTCAAGAAGCCTTAGAAGCTGTGATTGGCCCAGTTAATTCAGAACACCGTAAAGTTGGTGCGGATGAAACCCCTAAGGCTCCGGGAATGAAATATCGCCACTATGCACCAGATGTCCCAGTTTACATGGTCACGCCGGAAGCATGGCCCGCCGCTATTATTTGGGCCCAACAACAACTGGAACCGGTTGGTATTATGGCTCCGGATGAAGTGATTGAAGCTAATCATCTAGCCGGAATGGATTTTGTCTGGTCATTAGGAACCGATGTGACAACGGCTAATGCGAAGCTTTTTGCCGGCTTACGGTACTTTGATGAACGTGACGGCGTTGAAACAATCCTCGTGCATCATTTTGCCAATGAAGGGGTTGGGTTAGCTTATAATAACCGCCTCGGTAAAGCATCAAGTGGTCAATATTTTGATGCGGACATGTAAAATTTAATTGTAATTAATCCACCAAAAGAAATTTTGGTGGATTTTTTTGCTTTCTAAATCATTAAAATTTGTTAAAATGATAAAAAATAATGAGGTGAAAAATATGACGTATCAAGAACAAGATCCAACTTTATGGGCGTTAATTCAGCAAGAAGAAGCACGTCAAGCACATAATATTGAATTGATTGCATCAGAAAATATTGTGTCAGAAGGGGTCCGCCAAGCACAAGGTTCGGTGTTGACGAATAAATATTCCGAAGGGCTACCTGGCGCACGCTATTATGGTGGGAATGAAGTCATTGATGCGATTGAAACTTTAGCAATTGAACGTGCTAAAAAGCTTTTTGGTGCTGAATTTGCCAATGTGCAACCATATTCAGGTTCCCAAGCCAATGCGGCTGTCTATCAGGCATTTTTACAGCCTGGTGATACCGTCTTATCAATGAGCTTGGCCGCTGGTGGGCATGTGACTCATGGTGGACCGACTAGTTTTTCGGGTCAGTTATATAATTTTGTTCATTACGGTGTTGATCCAACAACTGAGTTATTAGATTATGATGCAGTGTTAGCACAAGCACGTAAATACCAACCTAAAATGATTATTGCCGGGGCGTCAGCTTACAGTCGGGTGATTGATTTTAAGCGTTTTCGCGCAATTGCTGATGAAGTCGGCGCACTGTTAATGGTTGATATGGCGCATATTGCTGGTTTAGTCGCGACCGGTGCGCACCCAAGTCCAATCCCATATGCCGATGTGGTGACTTCAACAACGCATAAAACCTTACGTGGCCCCCGTGCCGGCTTGATTTTAGCGCAAGCACAATATGCCGATATTATAAACAAGGCCGTCTTTCCAGGTACTCAAGGTGGCCCCCATGAACATGCGATTGCCGGGAAAGCGGTTGCCTTTGGTGAAGCTTTACAACCAGAATTTGGACACTACATTGAGCAAGTTTTAAAAAATGCGGCGGCGATGGCTGATGAATTCACGACGGATGGAACTTTCCGAGTGATTACTGGGGGAACCGATAATCATTTATTAAATATTGATATCACTGCATCTGGGTTAGATGGCCAACAAGCGGAAACGCTATTAGATTCAATTGGCATTACGACTAATAAAGAACCAATTCCTAATGAAACCTTGGCGGGAACTTCAGGTATTCGGATTGGGAGTCCAGCCATTACGACGCGGGGCTTTGATGAACATGCGTCTCGTGCCGTTGTCCGGTTAATGATTGATGTGCTTATGCACCATGATCAAATCACTGCTAATAAAGAACAGTACCAACAAGCAGTACGCGAATTAACCGGTGCCCATCCGATTAACTGACAAGCCAAGTTTATTGATAATAAGTAAAAAATAATAAACATTGGGGTATTATTAGTTAATTTAAGTTTAAACCCTGCCGGCAGTTTGCTATACTTAACATTGATAAAATGAATAGTGAGGTACATACAATGGGTAAGCTTGAAGTTTTGGATCATCCCTTGATTCAACACAAGATGTCGATTATTCGCGACAAAAAAGTCGGTACAAAAGTCTTTCGTGAAATGGTCAATGAAATTGCGATGTTAATGGCATATGACGTAACGCGCGACATGCCATTGGAAGACGTGGAAATTGAAACACCAATTACCACGACGGTTAAAAAGCGTTTGGCAGGTAAAAAGTTGGCGGTAGTGCCAATTTTACGGGCTGGTCTTGGAATGGTTGACGGGGTTGTTAGCATGATCCCCGCCGCGCGAATTGGTCACATCGGCATGTACCGCGATGAAGAAACATTACAACCAGTTGAATACTTTGTTAAATTACCTGAAGACATTGATCAACGGGAAGTTTTAATTGTTGATCCAATGTTAGCAACTGGTGGTTCAGCGAATATGGCAATTGAAGCCCTTAAAAAACGTGGCGCCAAGATTATTAAGTTAGTTGTACTCGTATCAGCACCAGAAGGGGTTAAAGCTGTTCAAGACGAACACCCGGATGTTGATATTTACACAGCGGCCCTTGATGATGGCTTAAACGAACACGGTTACATTGTTCCAGGCCTTGGTGATGCCGGTGATCGGTTGTTTGGTACCAAATAAATAAGTAAAAAGTTATCTAATAACATGTTAGATAACTTTTTTGTTGCTTTTTAACCAAAATTCTAGTAATATACTTAGTAATAATTTTATTGTCCTTTAACATTGTCCTGTGAGACACAGAAGGTTCGTTTATAACTGATTAAGAGTAATTATTTGATTGGCATGATACGACTGTGTTCTGGTACAAACTAGGATGCAGTCTTTTTTTATTTTTTGGAGGAAGAAAAATGGAACAAATGGAGCGCAATGTCGTTTTGGATGTTAACGAGCGACCTAAATTGGGATTGTGGTTTGGATTATCACTCCAACACATGTTTTCAATGTTTGGTTCAACGGTGTTAGTACCTTTGTTGGTTGGTTTAAACCCTGGGGTGGCCCTTTTTAGTTCCGGGGTCGGCACGCTATTATATATTTTGATTACAAAAGGGAAGATTCCGGCTTACATGGGATCAAGTTTTGCCTTTATTACCCCAATGTTGGCGTTAATGAAAACTGGTGGATATCCAGCGATTGCCCAAGGGATTTGGTCAGTTGGGGCCGTGTACTTAATTGTGGCTTTATTAGTGACGGTGATTGGTTCTGAATGGATTAATAAAATCTTGCCACCAGTAGTGGTTGGTCCAATTGTTATGGTAATTGGGTTATCATTAGCAGGTTCAGCGGCGACTAATGCAACGATGTTACACGTTAGTGCCACTAAGAGTGTTTACGATATTCGGGTGTTCATGGTCGCAATTGCAACTTTATTAATTACAATTGCGTACAATATGTTCTTGAGTAAGTTTCTTGGTTTAATTCCCATCTTACTTGGAATTGTAACAGGTTACATTATTGCGTGTTTCGCAGGTTTAGTAAATTTTGCTCCAGTTATGGCGGCCCACTGGTTTGCTTTACCAGCTTTTGATCTTCCATTTGTTAATTACAAACCAACGTTTCAATTAGGTGCAATTTTAGCAATGGCACCATTAGCATTAGTTACGATGACTGAACACATGGGTCACATCATGGTGCTTAACAAGTTAACAAACCGGGATTTCTTCCAAGATCCAGGTCTCAAGCGCACGTTAGCTGGGGATGGGACTGCCTCAATTTTTGCGGGGATTTTTGGTGGACCAGCGGTAACTTCATATGGTGAAAACATTGGGGTCTTAGCAATCACGCGTGTGCACTCAGTTTGGGTGCTTGGTGGTGCAGCTAGTTTTGCCATCTTGTTTGCCTTTGTTGGTAAATTATCAGCTTTGATTCAATCAATTCCGGGAGCAGTTATCGGTGGGATTAGTTTCCTATTGTTTGGGGTAATTGCCTCATCTGGTTTACGGATTATCGTGGACAACAAAATTGACTTCAACGTTAAACGTAATTTGATGATTGCTTCAACAATTCTTGTTATCGGGATTGGTAATGCCTACTTACAACTCGGACAAACCCAATTTTCTGGCCTAGCAGTGGCGACAATTTTAGGGATTATCCTTAATTTGGTATTGCCAAAGCAAGCTGCGTCCGAAAAAGAGTAACGTACAGTTTGCTTAGAAAAATTTAAATATTTGATACGCTATTTTGATTGTAAAAATAGCGTATTTTTTTCAGAAAATAATGTAAGTAATGAGTCTTAGGTAATGAGAAAAATGGAAGATAGTAATTAAATCACAAGGTTTAGACAGACCTAAACAAGGAGTGTGAGGTCCCTAAAATAAAATTTTATGATGTTACAAACCTAATGTTGACCCTTATTCATAACGAAAAGTAAATGACAATTATCATAAGATTATTTGGATATAATTTATAATAAATATGGTTAAATATTACGAATTTGTGAAGTTAATAATTTAGTTTTGTAAAATTAAAAAAAATTGAAAACTAAATGAAAACGCTTACTCACTTAGATATGTTGATTTATAGGCTTTTGAAGCTGAATTTTATTAAAAAAATATGATTGTATTTTTTATAGCAAAGGAGTAGTATTTGGTTTGTATTTTGAGTAATGATTATCACAAGTAACAAAAAACGATAATTTATTTATTACAAAGTATCGGTAAACTAAATTTTGAAGGAGAAAAGAGGTGAATTAGTGTGGGTGAAAAAGCTCCGTTGTTTAACTTTTTAGGACTAACCTTTAACTTAACAAACATTATTTCAATCACGGTTGTTATGTTAATTACGTTTTTCCTAATCTTGTGGTTGTCACGGCGGCCGCAGATTCGTCCAAGCGGCAGACAAAACGTCCTTGAATGGATTATCGATTTTACAAATAAAATTGTTGAATCTTCATTGCCAAACCGCACGGGGCAAAATATGCGCGTATTAGCATTTGTACTCTTCATATTTATATTCATCGCCAACCAACTTGGATTAATTTTCCAAGTTAAAATCGGTGAATTTACATTCTTAAAGAGTCCAACTGCTGATCCAATTGTAACCATGACCTTAGCGATGATCATGATTGTAATGGCTCACTATCTTGGGGTAGCAACACTGGGATTTAAGAAGTATTTCAAAAACAACTACTTAAGTCCTTACGTATTCTTATTCCCAGTTAACCTTATCGAAGAATTTACAAGCTTCCTGACTTTAGGTTTGCGGTTGTTCGGTAACATCATGGCTGGTGAAATGTTGCTTAATTTGATTGCTAGTTTTGCATTCTCACATGGAGTATTAACATTTATTCCAGGAATCATTCTAGAAGTCATTTGGCAAGGTTTCTCAGTCTTCATCGGTAGTGTGCAAGCATATGTCTTTGTTACACTAGCAATGGTTTATATCTCTGAGAAAACAATAGTTGAAGAACTATAAGCTTATTTAATCAAAAAATTTGGAATATATATTATTCGGAGGATTTATCAAAATGGAAAACATTGGTCACTTAGCTCAAATTGGTGCCGGTATTGCAGCCGGTGGTGCCGCTATTGGTGCCGGTATTGGTAATGGTCACGTTATCGCAGCTATGATTGAAGGAACTGCCCGTCAACCTGAATTAGAAGGTAAGTTACGTGGGGCGATGTTCCTCGGGGTTGGACTTGTTGAAGCCGTGCCAATCTTAGGTTTCGTTATCTCACTTCTTTTGCTTTTCAAGTAAGCGGCTTTAAAAATTTAGAAGAAAGTGAGGTGGCATAATGTTTTCAGTTGATATTTTAGCAAGTAATCAATTATATTTCGGTGATATGCTCTTTATCTTAGCTTCATTTGCACTTTTACTAGTCCTAGTAAGAATATTTGCTTGGGGTCCGGTAACTAAGATGATGCAAGAACGGGCTGATAAAATCGCCGCAGATATTGATTCGGCTGAAGATGCCCGTAAAGAAGCCGAAGACTTGGTAGCTAAGCGGCAAGAACAATTGAAGGCTTCACGTCAAGAAGCAACCACAATTGTATCTGATGCCAAGAACCAAGGTAATGAACAACGCCAAGCAATTATTGATAAAGCACAGGCTGATGCAAGTTCACTTAAAGTTTCAGCGCAAGCCGAAATTGAACAAGCTCGCCGCGATGCTTTAGCTAGTGTTCAAAATGAAGTTGCCGATTTATCTGTTCAAATCGCAACCAAGATTATTCAAAAAGAATTAAAGTTGGATGATCAAAAAGCGTTAATCGACTCTTATATCGAAGGGTTAGGTGCGCACAATGAAGCTTAATTCACTAACGTTAGCTAAACGTTATTCACGGGCCTTATTTGAATTAGCCAGTGATAATAATGAATTAGAACTTGTAACAAATGATTTAAACGCGATTCACGAAATTTTTGTAAGTAATCCGGCTTACGTTCAAGATTTAGCGAGCCCAAGCTTGCCAAGTTCAGCGAAGCAAGCCATTATTAATACGCTTAAACAAGATGCCCATCCGTTGGTGGCAAATTTTATTCAAATGATTTTTGAATATCAACATCTTGATGCAGTCGTGTTGATTATTGAATACTTTAATCGATTAGTGAATGATAAAAATAAAATTGTGCATGCTAACGCGACCACAGCAGTTGAACTTTCAACTGACCAAAAAGATCAATTAGCAGCACGCTTAGCCCAACATCTCGGTGCTAATAAAGTGGTTTTAGATACGACAATTGATCCTGATATTATCGCAGGGGTGATTGTGCGAGCTGACGGCAAGATTATTGACGGTAGCTTAGCAACTAAAATTGCTAAAATTCGCCAGATGTTGGTCAAATAAACATGAAGAGGTGAAACCGGTATGAGCATTAAGGCTGAGGAAATCAGTGCTCTCATCAAGCAACAATTAGCTAGTTACCAAGATGAGCTTACAGTTGAAGAAACTGGGACCGTGACCTACGTTGGGGATGGAGTTGCCCGCGTGCACGGTCTTGACAATGCTATGGCTGGTGAATTGGTTGAGTTTTCAAACGGTGTCTTTGGGATGGCGCAAAACCTTGAATCAAACGATGTTGGTATCGTTATTCTTGGTAAATTTGATGACATTCGTGAAGGCGATACTGTTAAACGAACTGGACGAATCATGGAAGTTCCAGTTGGGGAAGCGATGATTGGACGCGTTGTTAACGCGCTTGGTCAACCAATTGACGGCCTTGGCGAAATTGAAACGACAAAAACGCGCCCCGTTGAACACAAAGCACCCGGGGTTATGGAACGTAAATCAGTTTTTGAACCATTACAAACAGGGATTAAAGCGATTGATGCTTTAGTACCAATTGGTCGTGGGCAACGTGAATTGATTATCGGTGACCGTAAAACTGGTAAGACTTCATTGGCCATTGACACAATCTTGAATCAAAAAGATCAAAACATGATTGTTATCTACGTTGCCATTGGCCAAAAAGACTCAACTGTGCGGACACAAGTTGAAACTTTACGCCGTTTAGGTGCGTTAGATTACACCATCGTTGTGTCAGCTGGACCTTCTGAACCAGCGCCAATGTTATTCCTTGCACCATATTCTGGAGCAGCTATTGGGGAAGAATTCATGGCTAATGGTAAGCACGTTTTGATTATCTACGATGATTTATCAAAACAAGCAACGGCCTACCGTGAACTCTCATTGATTCTTCGTCGGCCACCTGGTCGTGAAGCGTACCCTGGGGATGTTTTCTACTTGCACTCACGTTTACTTGAACGGGCAGCGAAGTTAAGTGATGAATTGGGTGGTGGTTCAATGACTGCCTTACCATTTATCGAAACCCAAGCCGGGGACGTTTCGGCGTACATTCCAACGAACGTGATTTCAATCACTGATGGTCAAATCTTCTTGGATTCAGATTCATTCTATTCAGGGGTACGCCCAGCGATTGATGCCGGTACTTCCGTATCACGTGTTGGTGGGGATGCCCAAATTAAAGCGATGAAGAAAGTTGCCGGAACCTTGCGACTTGACTTAGCTTCATATCACGAACTTGAATCATTTGCTCAATTTGGTTCGGATCTTGATGCTGCAACGCAAGCTAAATTAGCCCGTGGTCGTCGGACGGTTGAAGTGTTGAAACAACCACTTCACAAACCAATGCCAGTTGAACAACAAGTGTTGGTATTGTACGCCTTGACGCACGGATTTATCGATGATATTGCCATTGAAGATATTCAACGGTTCCAAGATGAATTAATTGGCTACGTGCAAGCGTCACAAAAAGCAATTTTTGATGAAATTCTTGAAACCCACAATTTACCAGCTGAAGATAAAATGGATGCAGCCATTGCTGATTTCAAGAAAACCTTCCAAGCTTCTGATGCTAAATAAAGCAAATTGAAATTTGAGGAAGGAGAAATAGCATGCCAGCATCTTTACAAGATATTCAACGACGGATTACGTCGACTAAGAAAACTGGTCAAATTACCGGGGCGATGCAAATGGTATCAACTGCAAAGTTGAGTCAAATTCAACGTCATACGGCGGGATATCAAGCCTATGTAACACACGTTAAAGCGGTGGTAGCCCACTTGGCACAAGCCCATGTATTAGCTAATGCCCAAGGGGAACTACTTGAAGTTCGCCCTATCAACAAAACGGGTATTCTGGTGGTAACGTCTGATCGGGGCTTAGTGGGAAGTTATAATAGTACGGTATTAAAACAAACCTTGGATTTAATTGCTAAAAAGCATTTGACACCTGCCAATACAGAAATTTTGGCGGTCGGGGGCGTTGGAGCTGATTTCTTTAAGAAACGTGGTTTCAATGTTACCTATGAATACCGTGGTGTTAGTGATGTTCCCCAATTCATGGAAATTCGTGAAATTGTGAAAGCTGTTATTGCAATGTTTGCCAGTGATGTTTTTGATGAATTAACAATTGCCTACAATCACTTTGTTAATCGGATTTCAAATGAATACCGAGTGATGCCAATGTTGCCAATTACAGAAGATACGCTTCAAATTCATGCTGAACAAACTGGTGAGACAGCTTCGCTTGCGAGCTATGAAATGGATCCATCACCAGAAGCAATTTTAAAAGCAGTGTTACCCCAATATGTTGAGGCAATGCTTTACGGCGCCATTTTAGATGCCAAAACAGCTGAACATGCCGCGAGTGCTAATGCCATGCGTTCAGCAACTGACAATGCCAAGGATGTTATTAGTAGTCTTGAACTACAATTTAACCGTGCACGGCAAGCAGCGATTACCACGGAAATTACTGAAATTACCGGTGGGATGGCTGCATTAGATTAATAAATTTATTTATTTGCGAAAGGAATTAACATAATTATGAGTACTGGTAAAGTTTTACAAGTTATCGGGCCAGTTGTCGATGTTGAATTCCCGCTTGATGGCAAATTGCCAGACATTAACAATGCGTTAGTTATTGACAAAGGTGAAGGTGTAACCTTAACGGTTGAAGTTTCACTTGCCCTTGGAGATGGGGTTGTTCGGACTATCGCGATGGATTCAACTGATGGGTTGCAACGTGGAATGAGCGTTACTGATACTGGGGAATCAATCTCGGTCCCTGTTGGTGAAGCAACCCTTGGTCGGGTGTTTAATGTCTTAGGGGAAACAATCGATAACGGTGAAGAATTTGGGCCTGATGCACCACGTGACCCAATCCACCGTGAAGCACCAGCCTATGACCAATTGGCAAACTCAACTGAAATCCTTGAAACAGGAATTAAAGTTATTGATTTGCTTGCCCCATATGTTCGTGGTGGTAAGATTGGTTTGTTCGGGGGTGCCGGAGTTGGTAAAACCGTTTTAATTCAAGAATTGATCCACAACATCGCTTCAGGACACGCCGGAATCTCAGTCTTTACTGGGGTTGGTGAACGGACTCGTGAAGGTAACGATATGTATCACGAAATGAAAGAATCTGGTGTTTTGGAAAAAACTGCCATGGTTTATGGTCAAATGAACGAACCACCTGGTGCCCGGATGCGGGTTGCCTTGACGGGTTTAACTATTGCCGAACACTTCCGTGATGTTAATGGTCAAGACGTACTCTTGTTCATCGATAACATTTTCCGGTTCACGCAAGCCGGTTCTGAAGTTTCTGCCCTTTTGGGACGGATTCCTTCAGCCGTTGGTTATCAACCAACTTTGGCAACTGAAATGGGTCAATTGCAAGAACGCATCACTTCAACTAAGAAGGGTTCAGTTACTTCAATTCAAGCCGTTTATGTGCCAGCCGATGATTACACCGACCCAGCACCAGCCACGACTTTTGCGCACTTGGATGCCACAACTAACTTGGAACGTGCCTTGACACAACAAGGTATTTACCCAGCCGTTGATCCACTTGCTTCAACATCATCAGCCCTTGATCCCCAAGTTGTTGGTCAAGAACACTATGATGTTGCGACTGAAGTACAACACGTCTTGCAACGTTACCGTGAATTACAAGATATCATCTCAATTCTTGGGATGGATGAATTATCAGATGAAGAAAAAACGGTTGTTAACCGGGCTCGTCGGATTCAATTCTTCTTGTCACAACCATTCTCAGTTGCGGAAACATTTACTGGTTTGAAGGGTGAATATGTGCCTGTTGCGGAAACAGTCCGTTCATTCAAGGAAATCTTAGAAGGTAAGCACGATGAGCTTCCTGAAGATGCTTTCCGTAACGTTGGGGTAATTGAGCAAGCAGTTGAAAAGGCCAAAACATTGGCTAAGTAAGGAGGCTTTCAATGGCTGAACATACATTAACAGTCAACATTGTGACCCCCGATGGCGTGGTTTTCGCGCGGGATGCCGTAAAATTAGCCGTTATTAATACGATTAGTGGGGCAATTGGGGTGATGGCCAATCACCAACCAATTGTGTCAGCTTTGAAGATTGATGCAATCAAGGTGACGTTTGCCGACAGTGATGATGAATATATTGCGGTAAATGGTGGCTTTGCTGAATTTTCAAACAACACTTTAACAGTGGTGGCTGAAAGTGCCGAAACAGCGCAAGCAATTGATGTGCAACGCGCTGAATCGGCTAAGCAACGTGCCGAACAGCATATTAGTCATGCCAATGAGGTACATGATCCAAACGAACTTGCGCGCGCTGAAGTGGCGTTAGCTCGAGCCGTTAATCGGATTAAGATTGTTACCGGTAAGTAAATAAAAAGATTGGGAAGCATTTTGCCTCCCAATCTTTTTTATTTAGGCTGATATGGTATGATTAGCAAGTAGATTTATAGGGAGGAATATAGATGACTTCAGGAATTGTGGCACTACTACAAATTGGTCTAGAAATTATTTTAATCTATGTCGCATTTTTACTTATGAATGCGATCCCATTTGAACGAGTAATTGCTAAGGCAAATTATGCCCAAATGTTAAAAATATTTTTGGCAATTATTATCGGTTATTTGGTTAGTTTGTTCTTCATTAATTTCGTGGAACAAGTCCAAGCACTACGTGGGTTAGTTAATTAACTATAAAAGTAATAAAAATCATGGATAGCGTTTGGAAGCCCGCCATTGGTAATGGTATAATTATAATTATTTTGTAAAACAGTTAGGAATTAAGGAGAAAAAGAGCATGGCAAAAGATATCGGGATTGACTTAGGAACAGCAAATGTGCTGATCTATGTTGAAGGTAAGGGTATCGTATTGAATGAACCATCTGTTGTGGCAGTTGATGCAAAAACTGATCGCGTTTTAGCAGTTGGACTAGAAGCATACCAAATGGTTGGACGGACACCGGGTAACATCCGGGCCATTCGCCCATTACGTGATGGGGTTATTTCAGACTTTGATGTTACAGAAGCAATGTTGACATACTTCATTAACAAATTGAATGTTAAAGGATTCTTGTCAAAACCAAACATTATGATTTGTGCCCCAACTAACATCACAGAAATCGAACGTAAGGCGATTATTCAAGCGGCTGAAAAGTCAGGTGGGGCCAAAGTGTACCTTGAATACGAACCAAAGGTTGCCGCTGTGGGGGCTGGTTTAGATATCTTTAAAGCAACTGGTAACATGGTGATTGACATGGGTGGTGGTACTTCTGACATCGCGGTGCTTTCACTTGGTGATATTGTGGCCTCAGATTCAATTCGGGTTGCTGGGGACAAAATGAACTCAGAAATCGTTAGCTACATCAAACGTCACCACAGCTTGATTATCGGTGAACGGACTGCTGAAACGATTAAGATTCAAATCGGAACAGCGATGCCACAAAAGAACCCTGATACGATGGAAGTTCGTGGTCGGGATGCTTATGATGGTATGCCACGTTCAATTGAAATCAATGCTAATGAAATTGAAGAAGCCTTACATGATACATTAACCCAAATCGTTAGTGCCGCTCACGGTGTCTTGGCGCAATTGCCACCTGAATTAGCTTCAGATATCGTTGATCGTGGTATTATGTTGACTGGTGGGGGTTCATTACTTAAAGGAATGGACGAATTAGTATCAGAAGCCTTACAAGTACCAGTAGTAATTTCAGAAGCACCTCTTGATAACGTTGCTCAAGGAGCTGGTGAATTACTCGAACACATGAACAGTAAGAAAAAACACCTTAATTAATGAAAAAGACATTCATTGGTCTTGTGCGTTTATATCAGAAATTTATTTCACCGCTATTTCCGCCTTCATGTCGATACTATCCGACATGTTCTAATTACGCCTTAGTTGCGCTTGAAAAGCACGGAGCGATGCGGGGTACATTAATGGCAATTGCCCGTATTTTGCGGTGTCATCCATTCGTACCAGGAGGATACGATCCAGTACCGGATCAATTTTCCCTCCAGCGAAATACCAATGCTGCCGATATAGCTAAAGCACAACAAGAACATAAATTAGGTTAGGATTTTGTAAAGGAAAGACTATGGGAAAAAAAGATCGAACAGTTCCTGTTACACTTGAAGAGCAAAAGAACGGGGCTCTTGATGTAATGATTGGAAAACGTAAAATTGGCCAAATTACCAGCAAAGAAGACGGCGTAGTTGCTAAATTTGAAGATGGTGGTCAATTGGAAGGCAAAAGTTTTGACGAAGTATTAGGTCAGGTAATTGCGGAATACAATTTACACAGTTAAAAGTCACGGTGCTTTAAAAAGTTGAATTTGAGATGGAGGCTTGGTTAATATGCAAGCGCGGATTAAAAAGACAACAAAAATTGATGAAGCTCGAATTGACTGGGGAATTATTTTTGTTGTCATGATGTTAGCCATCATTGGCCTAATATCGATTTATGTTGCTGCCTCACATGATCCTAATGTGGTCAATGTGATGGCGATGATTAAACCACAAGCAGTCTGGTATTTTATCGGTGTCGTAATTGTGGTCGTAATTATGCAATTTGATGCCGAACAATTATGGAAAATCGCACCATATGCTTATGGGCTCGGGGTCTTTTTACTCTTCGCGGTCTTGTTCTTATACTCGCGGGCGTATGAAGCCAAAACGGGGGCGAAAAGTTGGTTTGCGTTAGGGCCACTGACTTTTCAACCTTCCGAAGTTATGAAACCAGCCTTCATTTTAATGATGGCCCGTGTGATTACTTTATATAACTCAAAACACCCTGAACGTGATTTGCGTTCAGATTTCAAATTATTTGGAGTGATGGTGTTGTGGTTGTTACCGGTAATTGTGCTGTTAAAGGCCCAAAATGACTTTGGGACGATGTTAGTGTTCGTTGCGATTTTTGGTGGAATGCTTATTGTTTCAGGGATATCATGGCGTATTTTAGGACCAATGATTGGTTCATTTGCCGTAATTGGTGGGACTGCTTTAACGTTTGTGACGACCAACTGGGGGCGGCAACTTTTGTATCATGTTGGTTTCCAACAATATCAATTCCAACGGGTTGATGTGTGGTTAAATCCATCTGGTGATACTTCTAATTCTGGGTATCAATTATGGCAATCAATGAAAGCGATTGGCTCTGGTCAAATTACTGGGAATGGTTTTAACGTGATGCACGTGCACGTACCAGTGCAAGAATCCGATATGATTTTTTCAGTAATTGGCTCAAACTTTGGTTTCATTGGTGGTTTGTTGTTAATCTTGTTATACTTTTTACTTATTTACCAAATGATTCGCGTGACCTTTGATACACGTAATGAATTTTACGCCAATATCGCCACGGGAGTTGTGATGATGATTCTTTTCCACGTTTTTGAAAATGTCGGAATGAGTATCGGATTATTACCATTGACAGGGATTCCATTACCATTTATTTCGCAAGGGGGCTCAGCACTCTTAGGTAACTTAATTGGGGTTGGGTTAATCATGTCAATGCGGTATCATTATAAGAGTTACATGTTTACAAATCGAAGTTCATTTAGTAATAAATAGGAGATTATTATGAGTGAGAAGTGGTATTGGGCTGTTGAAAGCACTGATGGAACAGTTCGAATTGGTTTAACAGAAAAGACCCAAGAAGAATTGGGTGAGGTTACCTTTGTTGATTTACCAAAGATTGGTACAATTTTAGCAGAGGGTGATGCACTAACAAGCATTGAGGCCACCAAAGCCGTCTTAGACTTTGATACCCCATTTGCTGGGACAATTGTGGCCGTTAACACAGCTGCACTTGCAACCCCAGCAACTTTAAATAAGACTAGCCAAGCTGATAATTGGTTAGTCGATTTGAAAAAGTAACGTTCTCCATATGATAATTAACTAAAAAATAACGGCTGTAGCATGCGCTATAGCCGTTATTTTTTACTAAGTATAGGAAAATTTAGAGTCAAAGAAAAACGTCGCTAAAATTTAATTTAGCGACGTTTTTCTTGTTTTAAATGGAGCCGGCGGGGTTCGAACCCGCGTCCGAATATCTCACTACTACAACATCTACATTCATAGTAATTCTATTTAAATTTCACTTACATGCACACGGAATTAACTTCGTGATCAAGCAAGCTAATCCAATTAAATTCCGCTTTTGCACTCTGGATCAAAGTTTAAAAGCGTAGTCCACTAATAGTGGTCTAAAGCACGCCATGGACAAACATGCCCTAGACTACGCTAACTGGTTATTAAGCAGCTAATGCGTAAGTTTTGTTTGAATTGTTTGCAGTTATTCTGACTGAGTGGATTATAGGGCCACAACCCCTAAATGCAGTCATAGCGCGACCAATACCCGTCGAATCCAAAACGGCCCCGTAAGATAACAAGTTTCATTGTATCATAAAATAATCAAAAAAGCTTTTTTAATATCAAACGTCGCTAAAACGGCTAATTACTTTTATAATATAAAATAAAGGCTATAAATACATAATTATTTATGGAGGTTACAATGCGCATATTAATGTTTGAAGAAAAGCAAATTATCCGTGAATTAATTGAACCTGTTATGCATAAACAAGATTGGCAAATTGATTTTGTGACGGAGACAAGCTTATTTAACAATGAAATAAAAAATAATTTAAGCTGGTATGATTTTATTATTATCGATATCAATTATCACAATGATTTGACGTTACTGAATGATGTGGAAATTATGCAACAGCAGACAGTTATTTATTTAACGGTTAATGTTAGTGAGATTATTAAGCAAAATAATGTTCATATAATCACAAAACCATTTAGTCCAAGAACTTTAGTTGGAAAAATAAAGCAAATTATTTTTAGCGACTTAGTACCCGAGTATGGGGATGAATATCCAGTACTAGTAGAAGATATCCAAGTTTTTAAGACATATGATATTGAAACGAGCCATTTTAAATTAAATTTTGCCACGCGGGAAGTACTAGTGGATGATCACGTCTTAGAACATTTGACCTTAAAAGAATATGAATTATTGAAAACTTTGATTCAAAAACCACGCCAAGTCTTCAGTCGAGAACATTTACTAAATTTGATTTGGGATTTGGACTTCGCTGGTGATGAACGAACAATTGATGTCCACATAAAAACCTTACGTAAAAAGATTCCAGTATATGGAGCACAAGTAATTCAAACGGTTTGGGGCGTTGGTTATAAGTTTGATGAAGGACTTAAGTAACCTTTAATTTATAGGTTTATTATTTTGATAAATTGTAAAATAAATTCAGTTACCTACTTGTGTAAACGTTTACAATAGTATAAAATATCTAAGTTGATATTATTCATTGACTTTTAGAGAGAAGAGAGAAGAGAGAAGAATTATGTTTATACTTATTGCGTTAATTCCTGCGTTAGCTTGGGGTTCAACTGGTTTATTTTCTACTAAACTAGGTGGTTCAGCCGGTCAACAAACTTTAGGAATGACTTTCGGTGCCATGGTATTTGGATTACTTACATTCCTTTGCTTTGTGCTACCAAATCACATTAACATGGCGTCAAACATCTGGGTAGTTGGTTTATTATCTGGATTACTTTGGGCAGTGGGTCAAGCTGGTCAATTTACAGCGATTAAGGCAATGGGCGTTTCAAATGCAATTCCTTGGTCAAATGCGGGGCAAATCGTAAGTAACGCCGCTTTAGCAGCTACAGTGCTTGGTGAATGGCAAACTGGTAAAGCCTGGTTGTTTGGTTCATTAGCCGTTTTATTAGTTGTGATTGGAGCAATCCTTACAGCTAAGCGTGATGCAGCCCTTGCGGCTGGTGATACCGCTAAATCAACGGAAACAACGCGTGGAATCATTGCCTTAGTTATTTCTACAATCGGTTATGCTGGTTACTTTATCGTACCAAACATGATGCGCAAATTTGGGTACATCTCAAATGCAGTTGCTAATCGTAACCACGGTGTTGATTACTTAACGGCTACCATTTTCCCACAATCAATTGGGATGGTTGTTGGAGCCTTCATCATTGTATTATTCTTTATGCGTGAAGGTAAAATTATGTTCCAAGCACCAACTTGGCGTAATATCTTGACTGGTGGTGTCTGGGGTGTTGGTAATTTAGCAATGTTCATTTCTACAGCCACAATTGGTCAAGCGGTTGCCGTAACAATTGCCCAAATGGGAATTATTGTGGGAACATTTGGTGGCATCTACATCTTGAAGGAACGTAAAACGTCTAAACAAATGGGCTTCATCGTCGCTGGTTCAATCTTGATTGTTATCGGTGGTATCTTAATTAGTAACTTACCTAAGTAAGGCATTGATTAAAAAATAAATAAAGCAAAAAGGGGTTGTGACATAACCCTATAAAAAAAGGGCCACTAAATGAAATTTTAAATTTCATTTAGTGGCCCTTTTAGATATAATCAAAAGAAAAAAGCATCGGGTGCAAC
>NZ_CAKKNT010000013.1 GCF_918814755.1 Periweissella ghanensis
AATTTACTAGCGAAATTGACATTCGCAAATTTGTTTAACTCTGAAATTTAATTTCAAAGTACTTACACATTTGATTGTCAAAACTTTATTCAGTTTTCAAAGATCTACGTTATTGTTAACAACTTAATATGTCGTAACAACATTTATTAATATTACCAGATGTTTAACTCTTCGTCAACAACTTTTTTAAATTAATTTTTCGAAAGCTTTCTGAACAACTTGTAATTAAGTTATCCGCTCGCTTAGGACTTAAACTATATTACTAGGACTTGTAGTAATAGTCAACACTTTTTGAGTATTTTTTTATTATTTCAAACTAAAAAGTAAAAACACGGCGTAAAAGCCTATTAAATCAAGGTTTATTCCGATAATAAAAAAACGAAATCATTCGTATTTCTACTAATAATTCCGCTTATTATTGTAAATTTTCACGCGCTTTATTTTAAAAGAGACCCGTTAAAACTCATATAATTAGTTCATTGCACCTTTTTTCGATAATTGATTACTTAAGTGGCAACGGTTTACATCATTAATTAACCGATTAATGCGCATTCGTTTGGTTTATTTTAGCCACACTTATCAATAAGATTCCTAACACAATGGTCAAAACGCCCGTTGCCTGCCATAACATAATAGTTGGTACCCGCACCCACGCTGCTAAATAACTAATTACCGAGAAAAAGGCAAACGTTGATGTGGTTAAGGCATGCATGGCGGCAATATCGCCAACATTAAATGAACGATACATCAACTTTTCAAAGACATTCCCTGACATCCCCATAAAAATTCCCGCCAATAATAGTAGCAATAACCGGATAACATTCGGTAACGGTAAGGTAATTACGATAAAACAGATCCCCGAAATCAAATAATCACAGGCAAAAAAAGTTGGTGCACTCCATTTAACTAATGGTGCTAAAGCCCCGCCTAATAAATCACCCACTTTTTGTGTCGCACTAACAATGGCAAAAAATGCTACCGCAATCCCCAGTTCTTTCATCGTTAATGGTAACAATTCAAATAGCAAGCCAGTTATCCCACCTAAGATTGCTTCAAATAAAATAATTAAGAATGCCGGCATGGTATGGGTAAATTGGTACAAGGCGGTTTGCATTTGTTTGAAATACGAACTAGTTTGCACCATATCTACTGCATCCGCTTCTTCATTAATTACTGACAGGTTTGCATTTGGTACATAACTAATTAATAGATAGCAGCCAATTCCTAGCGGGGCACTTATAAAGCTTGCCCACAATAACCAGGTACTGCCATGGGCTAATAAAATAAATGAACTAACGACACTCGTAATAATCGTTAAGCCCGTACTCATAAAGTATTGTAAATCAACTGACTTTTCAATCGCGGCTTCATCTTCTTGAAAAATAACCGGAATGAAGCCGATCTCAACTGAACCTGAAATCGTCGTGGCAATACTTAATAGTAGATATAACGTCCCAACTAAAATTAACGCTTGGTTCGTGAGGAGTAAACTACCACCAATGATCAGCGCTACGGTGGCAATTACTTGTAACATAATGAGGATTGCTTTACTATTTTTAATTCGGCCCAAGATTGGTGCGCCCATGGCAATCAACGCTGGTGGTAAAGCTGCTAAAATACCAAAGCTTCCTAATACGCGGGCTGAGACGTGATATTGTTGGACTAACAAGTATAGTAAAACGACACTATAGCTACTAAAGGCAATTAACAATAACCCCTGCCCTAGTAGCAATTTAATTAGATTCGTTTGTTTTGTTTTGTTTTGCATATTGTTCCATCTCCTAAACCATCCATCGAATGAACACCATTTCAACTTTTTCTTAACCTACATTAGATTTTTTTAATTATCTATCGATTAGGTAACATTCTAAAACATTCATAACTATCTGTAAACACAAAATGCTTATCTAAGCATAAAAAAAGCAACCGTTCGCGGTTGCTTTTTTTATTATTTAGCATCTTTTTTCAATTCAGGTGCATCGGTTTTATATAAATCAACGAGTGATTTATCGTGGTTACGTGCAAAGATACTTGAAGGCTCAGAAACTAAATCTTGCTTCAATGCTGCTTTCGTCTTAGCAGGGTTATAGTTGTAATCTTTACGGTTAACCTTCTTAAAGCCAGCTGGGGTGTAGAAACGGAGTAAGTCTCCTGTAATCACCTTATCTGAATCGGATAAGCTAGTATCAACATAGTCTTGGATTTTAGCAATCGCCTGTTTGGCGGCTGGATCCTTACTAAAGTCAATTTGCTTACCGGTTTGAGTGTAGAAGTATTGGTTTTGATACTTAATGTATTGTGGTGTTACAAAGTCACCATCACGGAATGGCACGATTGAAATATGCTTAGGTGATAATAAATCCGTTCCGAATTGAACGTAGTTATCGTCTTTAACCCCAAGTAAATCAAATAGAGTTGGTAAGACATCGATTTCACCACCATAAGTGTGGTTAATCCCACCCTTTAAACCAGGCATGTGAATCATAAATGGTACTTTTTGGAAGTTAGCTAAATCAGCATTAGTAACTTCAGGCTTGTTCAACAACTTAGCAATCGCTGGCCGGTGGTTATCAGAAATACCATAGTGGTCTCCGTATAGCACAATCATACTGTTGTTGTATAATCCAGAAGCTTTCAACCATGCTAAGAATTCACCAAACGCTTGGTCAAGGTAGTGCGCTGTTTGCACGTAACCATCAACTGTGTTATCACCAGTATTAAATGGCTTAATCGTTTGGTTTTGCTTATCTAAGTCATATGGGTAGTGGTTAGTAACCGTAATTACTTTAGCATAGAATGGTTGTGGTAATTGTTGAATGTATTGGGCTGTATCTTGCAAGAATATTTTATCCTTCATTCCGTAACCCACGTTGTAATTTGGATTATCAGCATCCTTGTAGAATGGTTTACTAAAGAAGTAATCATAACCCCATGATTTGTAGGCATTGTCTCGGTTCCAGAAACTAGCAACATCCCCGTGGAATGAAGCGGTTGTGTAACCTTGTTGACTAAGAATAGCTGGGGCAGCTTGGAACGTGTTTGATGTTCCGTAGTTAACCATGGCTGAACCAGATGGTAAACCATAGAGTGAGTTTTCTAACATCGTTTCCGCATCAGAAGTTTTACCTTGACCAACTTGGTTATAGAAGTTATCAAAACTCATCGTGCTTTGATCATGGTAGAACTTAGTCAAGTTAGGCATAACTTCTTGCCCATCCCACTTATAGCCAATCATAAATTGTTGTAAACTTTCAAGGTGAATCACGAACACGTTCTTACCTTTAGCTTTACCAAAGTATTGAACGTTATCAGGGGCTTGGTGGCTATCGATAAATTTCAAGATAGGCTTGATATCTTTAGCACTGGCTGCTGAACGTGATGCTTCTTGCTTGTGGGTTTGGAAAATATTGAAAGCTAAGTATTCATTCAAACCTAAGTACTTAACGATGTAGTTGTTATCAAAGGTCCGTGTTAATAAACCAGAACGGTCGGCATTTGAAATTCCAAAATCAGCAAAGATTAAGAAGAAACTTAAGGCCGTAATTGACAAAGCAAAACGCTTCTTAATTTTACGCTTATCAATTTTGATAACTTTAAAGAGTAGTAATAGTACTAAGACAATAATATCGACAAAGACGAAGAAATCACCTAAGTGAATAATTCCGCCAATGGCTTTATTCAAGTTATTATCAACTGAACTAGCACTCCCAATAATCGCTACTGATAAGAAATCAGAGAATTCACGATAGTAGAGGACGTTTGAAAAAATCCAGATTGATTCGAGTAAATTAATTAAAATCATCAACCAGTAAGCTACGCGCCCCCGGAAGTATAATGCAATCCCTAGTAACAATAAAGTTGTTCCAATCGGATTTAAAATTAATAGAAAGTGTTGTAGTGGTCCTTGTGCGCCAAGTGTAAAATCAGTTTGGTAGACAATATATGTTTTTAACCAAATGAGAAACGCCGATAAGCAAAAGAAGCCCACCGTTGTTTGTAAATTAGCGCCGAGCTTCTTAAAAAACTTCGACATGTTATCTCCTCCATAAATACGTGTAACAGATTAATTATACTTAGGTTTAGCTAAAACACAAATACCGCCAACGGTATCTAAATAATTTTAAGCATTTTCTAAGCGCCTAAATAAAAAAATAATCAAAAGTTCTTCGCTTTTGATTACCCTTCTAAAATACTAATTGAAAGTCAACCAATTGATTATAAATCTCAATGGCAGCCAAATCGATATCATCAAAGATAAACGTCCCATTGTTTTGACGTTCAAAAATTGAAAACAACATTGTTTGATGGTCATATTCAACCGTACAAACATTGATACCGAATAAATCAAAATTGCGTTCTTGCTTTTGGTAAGCATAATCACTCACCATAACGCGTAATCGTTTTAAAACATGTTGTAAATTGGGATCCATTGTTACTCTTCCTTCTGTTTAAGCCAGTCTTGAGCACCTTCAATGCGATCAGCGCGAATATTAAAGGCAATCATCCCCGCAAACATCCCAAAGTAGTAAGTTAGGAAGCGCCAAATGAACATTGCCAATACTAAATCCGTTGGCACATTAATAAAACTACTAAAAAGTGATTGAAAACTAACTTCAGCCCCACCAGAACCACCTGGAATTGGGAAAATAGAAATTACCATGACAATCAGGACATGTAATGACGTAATTAAAATATAGTTAATGTGGGTATAGCCAAGGGCTAACAGAATGAAATACGGAATTGAATAGTAAAACATTAACTGAATACTGGTTAACACTAACCCTTTAACCATTAAGCCAATATTACTTGTCATCCGCACACTTTCTTTATGGAAGTTTTGCAAGCGTACATCCACCCATTGGCTAATACGATGATACCGTTCCAAACGTTTCTCCTTACCACCAAGCCCGACAACTTTAACGGTCTTCAAAAGCAAGTTGGTCATTCGTTTGGTAAAACCATACCAAAACATGACTAAAATTAAACCAACAATGACTGCAAAGTGAATTAAAAAGCCAAAAATCATTAAATATTTAAGGACATGTACTTTATCAGCTAAAAAATGTGAGCCCACGATTAACGCCCAAAAGAAATTCAACACAATCACGAATTGGTAAACCACAAACTTCATTAATAAAATTGCCGTGGCATACCCTGGTTCAACCCCGGCTTGCATCATCGCCATAATTTGAAACGGTTGACCCCCACTGGCAAACGGGGTAATCCCATTCCCAAGTTGTTCAACTAACGGAACGCGCAATGCATCTTTAAACGTAAATCCATGAACCCGATCACCAACAAACACTTTAACGATGACGGCTTCAATGACTAAATAGGCAATAATACATAAAATTGCCACTAACAGCCACCAAATATTAATTGTCAAAATATCGTGAAACAACAATTTCATATTAACATCGCGTAATGAGTACCCCATAATGGCTACTCCAATCGCAAGCATAATAATCAAAACAATGCGGTTATTCTTGGACATACTAGACTCCAATTACTGAGGCTATCTTTTGAACGGATTACTAAATGCTCCAAAAATCGAATCACTATTCCGGTCATCATCAGCCTGATATTCATTAATTACTGCTTCATAGAACTTCAACATTTCCGTACCAAAATGTTCGGCACTTACTTCGTTAATTTTGGCATCGCGTTTTGCTAAATCCCCGACTTGCGCCGTTTTATTTAAATACGGTAATAGCGCAACGGCCAATTCATCAACATCATCTAGGCCAACGCCAATACTTGGATCCGTAATTAAGTCTTTAACATACGGACTATTCATCACTACGATTGGCGTATGTGCAGTTAGTGCTTCTAGATATGTTAACCCTTGTGATTCAGATTGTGAAGATGAAACAAAGACATCGGCCATCGCATAATAGCGTGGAACATCAGTATGCTCAATCATCCCCGTAAAAATAACACTATCGCTAATTCCAAGGGTATCAACGTGGTCGGTTAACGATTGGCGGGCGGGGCCATCCCCAGCAATGACTAATTTAGCCGCCGCATTTTTACTCAAAACTGCTTGAAAGGCATCAATCGTGTCTTCAATATTTTTTTCAAACGCTAACCGTCCCAATGATAAGGCCACCGGCGTTGCCGCCGTTAAGCCTAATTGTTGCCGAAGGTCTTGGGTTTGTGCTGCGGTGACATTATGGTGCACATCCACCCCGGTTGGAATTATCCGGATTGGTGCGGTGACACCATACGCAACCATCGTCTCATACACTAATTGGGATGGGGCAACCACCCCTTCCATGTTCTTTAAATAGTTGCGAACAGCCGTTTTAACCGTCCGTGGCCCAATTAATTTACCATTGGCAACATAATGTAAATAATCTTGGTACATTGTATGGTACGTATGAATTGCAGGAATCTTTAAACTAAAGGCCACAAATTTACCCATGAGGCCCATTGAAAATTCAGTTTGGGTGTGCACAATATCTAAATTCAACTCTTTGGCAATTTGCACAGCATGTAAGGCACCACTATACGCTAGTCGCCGATCTGGAAAACCGGTAAACGGGAAACTTGGAAACCGAAAAATATTACGTTCATACACATTGCGGCTAACTTTAGGGTCATTTGAAGTAAAAATATAAACTTGATGCCCCATTTGTTCCAACGTATCCCGAAGGATTGAAATCGACGTTGCTACCCCACTAACTTGTGGGTAGTACGTATCGGTAAATAATCCAATATTCATCCAGCAACCTCCTTTTTAGAATTTAAATAAACAGAAAATAAAACTTAACAGGTACACATTATAGCAAAAATCCAAATTTAAGTAAAAAAATTCCGCAGTCTGCACCTAACAATTAATTTATTTTATTGATATATCCACAAGAAACTTTACTATTTCAACAATAATAAAGAAATTATTATCCCTTATTTATATTATACCAAGATTAAATTACGGCTTCCGTAAAAAAATAGAAGTCATTGCTGATAATCATAGGTTGATTATTCCGCGCAATAACTTCTATTATCAATAATTATTTATTAGTGGTAGCTGCTTTAACTAATTCAGCGACTTCATCATTTGTATCAAGATCAAGGGCCTTTTCAGCTAATGCTTGCATATCGGTTGTTGATAAGTTTTTAATCAATGAACGAGCTTGCAAAATTGAAGTTGCACTCATTGAGAATTCATCTAAACCAAGACCGACTAGCAATGGTACGGCGATTGGATCACCACCCATTTCACCACAGACAGCCACAAACTTACCTTCTTTGTGGGCACAATCAATGGTGCGCTTGATTAAGCGTAGAATTGATGGGCTGTATGGTTGGTAAAGGTACGCGACCTTTTCATTACCACGGTCAGCGGCCATCGTGTATTGAATTAAGTCATTGGTTCCAATTGAGAAGAAATCAACTTCTTTCGCAAATTTATCAGCTAAAATGGCGGCAGAAGGAATTTCAATCATGATTCCAAGCTTAATATTATCATCAAACGCAACGCCTTCACTCTTCAATTCGGCCTTAACCGTTTCAAAGACTTCTTTAGCTGCGCGGAATTCAGGCAACGTAGCCACCATTGGGAACATAATCCAAAGCGTTCCAAAAGCTGATGCCCGAACAAGGGCCCGCAATTGCGTCTTGAACATATCGGTTTTATCTAATGAAATCCGAATTGCTCGGTAACCAAGGAATGGGTTTTCTTCTTCAGGTAATGGCATGTATGGTAATTTTTTATCACCACCAATATCCATTGTCCGGACCGTAACTGGTTTACCTTTCATACCTTCAAGAACTGTCTTGTAGGCTTCAAATTGATCTTCTTCTGAAGGCATTTCGCTTGAATCCATGTAGAGGAATTCAGTCCGATAAAGACCAATTCCTTCGGCACCGTTTTCAAGGACCGCTGGTAAATCTTTGGGTGTCCCAATATTGGCACCGGTCATGAATTTAACCCCATCAGCTGAAGTTGTTGGTTCGTCTTTTAAACGGGCCCATTCAGCTTTTTGCGCTAAGTAATCATCACCAATTTGCTTATATTCAGCCACCGTGGCATCGTCTGGAGCAATAATGGCGTGACCATTAAGGCCATCAACGATTACTAATTCATCTTCGGCAATATCAGTTGTCGCAACTTCAGTTCCAACGACGGCTGGAATTTCAAGCGTCCGCGCCATAATTGAAGAGTGGGATGTCCGACCACCCAAATCAGTTACAAATCCTTTAACAAATTTGCGATCTAATTGGGCCGTATCTGAAGGTGTCAAATCTTTGGCGATGATGACAACTTCTTCATCAATCAAAGCTGGGTTTGGCAAAGTGACGTTCAATAAGTGTGATAAAACACGTTTAGTAATATCACGAATATCAGCTGCCCGTTCTTGCATATATGCATTATCTGTCATTGCTTCAAACATCGCAATATAACCATCAGTTACATCACTCAAGGCTGTTTCCGCATTAACTTGGTCTTTTTCAATTTGTTGTTGGATTGCACCAACAAGTTCTGGATCAGAAAGAATCGTAAGGTGTGCTTCAAAAACTTCGGCTTCTTCCGCCCCTAAGTTTTCAACTGCCTTAGCCTTAATCTTAGTCAAATCTGCCTTAGATGCATCAAAGGCCGCAGTTAAGCGGCCTTTTTCTGCATCAACATCAGTAATTGATGTTTTAGCAAAAGACAAATCAGGATCAACTAATTTATAAGCCTTAGCAATTGCCACACCATTACTGGCTGCAATACCGCTAATCTTTTTAGTCATTAGTCTGATAAGCCTTCTTTCTTCATAGTGTCTTCGATAGCAGCAATTGCGTCTGCTTCGTCTGAACCATTTGCAGAAATCACAACGTCTGAACCTTGGCCAACACCGAGTGACATAACACCCATGATTGACTTCAAGTTAACATCCTTACCTTCGTAAGCAAGTGTAACATCAGCACTAAACTTAGAAGCAGTTTGTACCAATAAAGTTGCTGGACGTGCGTGAATACCTGATTCTGCTACAATGTGAAAGTTGCGTGATTCCATAATGAAAGTTCTCCTTGTTTGAACAAATATTAGATAAGGGCAAGCATCAATCTTTGAGTCTACCAAACCTTATGTCATTATCATAACCAAAATGAAAACGTTTTACAAGCAATTTCATATACAAAAATGCTAAGTTATTACATTTTCTTAAAACGTTTATTTAATAACATTGTAAAGGCTTACATTTTTAATTTACATTTTTGAAAATCTTTGTGAAATCGCTGTAACCGGCACTAATTTTAAATGCCTATTTTAAAGTAATTTTACGCAGTATTTCATAAAAAACTTTGCTCACCGCTCAACTTGTTGGGTATAAGTAACTTGGCCACCTCGGCTAGCTACGCCCCGAATTTGATTTTGATATGGATAGGTTTGCCAAATTTGGTGAAATGCCGTAAATTCATCAACCGTTACCACAAATTCGGCCATTTCACCTTGGCGTACTGCTTCCAATAATGCAAAATAATCTTTCATCGTTTAACCTCATTTCTGATCAGTAAATAAAATTACCTAGTCTTTAATTTTCACGCGAACGCTTAGTAATTGCAAGCCTTTTTCACGAATCACATCAATTAGCACTTGAATTAAAAGAGTGCTAATTTTTTAAGCATTTCAGTTGCATCATTAGCTAGTATGAGTATAATAATAGTCAAAGGTCAGTATTGGTCAAATAAAATCAAACGCTGATTAAATAATATAAAATAAATTATAAAACTAACTTATGGGGGTGAGGCAATGCTATGTCAGCTATGTCATAAAAATCCAGCATCAATTCATATGCAATTAAATTTAAATGGTCAAAATGTTGAAATGCACCTTTGTCCATCATGTTATCAAAAAGTCCAAAAACAAATTCATAATGGAGGTATCCACATGCCACAAGAATCTTTTAACTTTAACTCAATCGATGATTTATTCCGGGCCTTAAATGGTCAACAACAAATGAGCGCCCAACGTAGTGCCCGCCGGCCGCAAGAACCACAACGCGAAATGGGTGGTAATGGTAATGAAGGTAGTTTATTAGCTGAATTTGGGCTTAACCTTACCGAATTAGCTCGTCAAGGCCATCTTGATCCAGTCATTGGTCGTGATAAAGAAATTAACCGCGTCGTTGAAATTCTTAACCGCCGGACTAAAAATAATCCCGTTTTAATCGGGGAAGCTGGGGTTGGTAAAACCGCAGTTGTTGAAGGTTTAGCACAAGCCATTGTTAATAGTCAAGTGCCTGACAAATTACGTAATAAAGAAGTCTACCGACTTGATGTAGTTTCATTAGTTCAAGGAACTGGTGTCCGTGGTCAATTTGAAGAACGGATGCAAAAATTAATGGACGAAGTTTCAAAGAATAAAAACGTTATTTTATTCATTGATGAAATCCACGAAATTATGGGTGCTGGGAACGCTGAAGGCGGTATGGATGCTGGGAACGTTTTAAAACCAGCTTTAGCCCGTGGCGAATTCCAATTAGTTGGGGCGACAACCTTAAATGAATACCGTCAAATTGAAAAGGACCCGGCTCTTGCCCGGCGGTTCCAACCAGTTACTGTTAATGAACCTTCCCAAGAAGAAGCTTTGGCAATCTTAAAAGGGATTCAAAAGAAATACGAAGAATATCACCACGTCAAATATACGGATGATGCCATTAAAGCAGCCGTAACTTTATCAGCTCGTTACATTCAAGATCGTTTCTTACCTGATAAGGCGATTGATTTACTTGATGAAGCTGGCTCACGTAAAAACCTTAACTTAAAGGTCGTTGATCCAAAAGAAATCCAAACTAAAATTAATTCTGCGGAAGCCCAAAAGCAAGCAGCTATTGATCGTGAAGACTATGAAAAAGCATCTTACTGGCGTGATCAAGTAAACCAACTTGAACGTGCTAAAAAAGAAGCCGAAGAAAATCCCCACGATACTGGTTCAAATGAAGTCACTGACCAAGACCTTGAAAAGATTGTTGAAGAAAAAACGGGAATTCCCGTTGGTGATTTGAAAGAATCTGAAGCCGGCCAATTACGTGAACTAGACAAACACCTTGAAGAACATGTCATCGGTCAAGATGATGCGGTTAACAAAGTAGCCCGGGCAATTCGTCGTAACCGGGTTGGGTTTAATAAATCAGGTCGCCCAATTGGTTCATTCCTATTCGTTGGACCTACTGGGGTCGGAAAAACGGAAACTGCTAAACAACTTGCCAAAGAATTATTTGGTTCAGCCGATGCCATGGTTCGCTTTGATATGTCTGAATACATGGAAAAGCACAGCGTTTCTAAATTAATCGGAGCGCCGGCTGGTTATGTTGGTTATGAAGAGGCCGGTCAATTAACCGAAAAAGTTCGTCGTCACCCTTACTCATTAATTTTGCTTGATGAAGTTGAAAAAGCCCACCCCGATGTTATGCACATGTTCTTACAAGTCCTTGATGATGGTCGTTTAACTGATGCCCAAGGCCACACAGTTTCATTTAAAGACACGGTTATTATCATGACTTCAAATGCCGGGGTTGATGCTGAACCAAGTGTTGGTTTTGGTGAAAACAAACCAAAAGCGTCAATTATTGAAAAATTAGGTAGCTACTTCAAACCCGAATTTTTAAACCGTTTTGATGATATTATCGAATTTAACCCATTAACTAAAGAAGATCTCCACAAGATTGTTGATTTAATGCTCGATGATGTTAATGACATGATTGCTGATCAAGATTTACATTTAACGGTTGAAGACAATGTTGCTGATAAATTGGTTGACCTTGGTTACAACCCTGCCATGGGTGCTCGGCCACTTCGTCGGGTGATTCAAGAACAAGTTGAAGATCGCGTTGCTGATTACTTCTTGGACAACCCAACGGAACATCAACTCGTTGCCCATCTCGTTGATGACGAAATTGTAATTACGCCAGAAGGTCAAGAACCAGCCGCTAAGGGAACCCCAAGCGCTGAAGCTACTACAGACGCTACTGAATAATTAAACTCATGTAATACAAAAAAGCGTTCTACGATAACCCATCGTAGGACGCTTTTTATTTTGAATTTTATAGTTTTGCTTCCAATTCAACTTCAGGATACTTATCTTTAAACCAACGTTCTGCGAATTGATTTTCAAATAAGAATAATGGTGCTTCATAACGGTCTTTAACTAGTAAGTTCCGTGATGAGGCCATCTTTTCATCTAATTGGTCTGGATTAATCCAGCGAGCAATCTTTTTACCCATTGGTTCTAAGACAATTTCAGAGTTATATTCATTTTCCATCCGGAATTTGAACACTTCAAATTGCAAGGCCCCAACGGCCCCTAAGATGTAATCACCGGATGACCAAGCCGTGTACAATTGAATGGTTCCTTCTTGTACCAATTGTTGAATTCCTTTGTGGAATGACTTTTGCTTCATCACATTTTTAGCGGTTACCCGCATGAAGATTTCCGGTGTAAAGGTTGGCAAGTCTTCAAATTCAAGCTTTTGCTTACCTGAGAAAATTGTATCCCCAATTTGGAATGTCCCCGTATCATATACTCCGATAATGTCACCAGGTACGGCATTTTCAACGTTTTCACGCGAATCGGCCATAAACTGAGTCACATTACTCAAGCGTAATTTCTTGCTATCCCGACCAAGCGTAACGTCCATTCCACGCGTAAATTCGCCTGAAACAATCCGCACAAAGGCAATGCGGTCACGGTGTTGGGGGTTCATGTTCGCTTGAATCTTAAAGACGAAACCTGAGAATTGATCAGCCAAAGGTGCCACTGGTTGCCCTTCAACGGTTTTCTTAGGACCAGGGGCTGGGGCATACTTAAGGTACGTCTTTAAGAACGTTTCCACCCCAAAATTAGTCAACGCTGATCCAAAGAAGACTGGTGAAAGTTGACCATTTAAAATGGCGTCTTCATTAAATTCATTACCTGCTGAAGTTACCAAATCAACTTCATCTAACGTATCACGCCAGATTTGGTTTTCTTTTAAGATATTACCATCGGCAATATTACCGTCAGCTTCTAATGGAAGCTTGGTGTTACCATTGACATCGGGCCGGTACAACAAGACTTCTTTGTTATACATGTCATACAAACCTTGTAAAACTTGTCCGGAACCAATTGGCCAGTTCATTGGGTATGTCTCAATCCCAAGCGTATCTTCTAATTCAGCCAATAATTCAAGTGGATCACGGCCATCACGGTCTAATTTGTTGAAGAAAGTAAATACGGGAATCCCACGTTGTTTAACAATTTCAAATAACTTCTTTGTTTGGGGTTCAATCCCCTTGGCTGAATCAACAACCATGACCGCAGAATCGACGGCCATCAAAGTCCGATAAGTATCTTCAGAGAAATCTTCGTGCCCTGGTGTATCCAAGATATTGATCCGCTTACCTTCAAAATCAAATTGCAACACGGAACTGGTAACTGAAATCCCACGTTTTTGTTCGATTTCCATCCAGTCAGACTTGGCAAAGTTACCACTCTTTTTACCTTTAACGGTTCCGGCTTCACGCACGACCCCCCCGAATAAAAGCATTTGTTCGGTAATGGTTGTTTTCCCGGCATCGGGGTGAGAAATAATCGCAAACGTGCGCCGTTTACTAATTTCTGTTGCTAAATCGCTCATTTTTTCTAACCTCAAATATATCTTTAGTTTTTATTATTAATCTAAACACTGCAAAAAAAGCTCCTTACAAGTATAGCAAATTCTAGGCGGGTTTGGCTAATATTATCTAATTGCACGGTAGCAAAAAAGCCACGTAACCTAAAGTTACGTGGCTTTTTAAAGTGCATGCCGAAACATTACTTGTTGATAATGTTTTCGCGTGCTTCTTTTGAAATGTTGTAGAATGCGTGGATACCCTTGTATTCAGCAACGTTTGAAGACAATAAGTCTTCGATACGCATAAGTTGGTTGTACTTAGCGATACGGTCAGTACGAGACATTGAACCAGTCTTGATTTGGCCGGCGTTAGTAGCAACAACCAAGTCAGCGATAGTAGTGTCTTCAGTTTCACCTGAACGGTGTGAAACGATCGCAGTGTAACCAGCTTCTTTAGCCATTTCGATGGCTTCCATAGTTTCAGTCAAAGTACCGATTTGGTTAACTTTGATAAGGATTGAGTTGGCAGTACCCATTTCAATACCCTTCTTAAGGTATTGAGTGTTAGTAACGAAGAAGTCATCACCAACTAATTGAACTTTCTTACCAAGTTCAGTAGTGATAGTCTTCCAGTCGTCCCAGTTGTTTTCATCAATTGGGTCTTCAATTGAGATGATTGGGTAACGGTCAGTCAAGTCTTCAAGGTACTTGATGAATTCTTCAGTAGTGTATTCTTCACCAGTTGACCAACGTAACTTGTACTTCTTAGTTTCGTTGTCCCAAAGTTCTGAAGATGCCACGTCAATAGCAATGGCAATATCTTTACCAGGCTTGTAACCAGCAGCTTCAATCGCCTTGATAAGGTATTGAAGAGGTTCTTCGTTGTTAGCAAAGTCAGGTGCGAAACCACCTTCATCCCCAACTGAAGTAGCTTTACCGTCAGCTGACAATAACTTCTTCAAGTTGTGGAAAGTTTCAGAACCCATCCGGATTGCTTCCTTGATTGAAGGAGCACCAACAGGCATGATCATGAATTCTTGGAAATCAACCTTGTTTTCTGAGTGAGCACCACCATTGATAACGTTCATCATTGGAGTTGGCAATACGTGCGCGTTGAAACCACCAAGGTAGTTGAACAATGGCACGTCAAGTTCGTCAGCAGCAGCACGTGCTACGGCGATAGAAACACCTAAGATAGCGTTGGCGCCAAGCTTACCCTTGTTTTCAGTACCATCAAGCGCGATCATTGCTTTATCGATAGCAACTTGATCAGTTACATCGTAACCTAAGATTTCTTTAGCGATAACGTTATTAACGTTTTCAACAGCTTTTTGAGTACCCTTACCCATGTAACGGCTCTTGTCACCATCACGTAATTCAACGGCTTCGTGTTCACCAGTTGAGGCACCTGAAGGAACGATACCACGACCAAAGCCGCCTTCTTCAGTATATACTTCAACTTCAACAGTTGGGTTACCACGTGAGTCGAGGACTTCGCGTGCATAAATATCAGTAATTGCAGACATTTTAACATCTCCTTGAATTCGGTTAAATTTAATGTTTTACCGTCTTTAATTGTATAAGTTTTACTAGTAAATTACAATGATAATCCATCAGTTTATCCATAATTTCACATGAATATTACAAACTTTACTTTTGTTGGTAATTTACAAGTTGGAGGAAAATATCTGGGTCCAATGAGGCATCCCCGACTAAAACTCCATCAATATTTGGCATCGCCATTAATTCGGCTTGATTGTGCGGTTTAACTGAGCCCCCATATAAGACGCGCACTTGATCGGCTGCTTCATCCGAAAACATATCTGCGACGGTTTGGCGAATTAAATAACACCCATCTTCAGCTTCTTTAGCACTCGCCGCCGCGGCCCCAATGGCCCATGAAGGTTCATACGCAATCGTAATTTTATCAGCATCTTCAAGTGCGACTCCCTTGAGGGCTTCAATAACTTGTGACACCACCCAGTGAACCTTTTCATTTGATTCACGTTGGCCCATTGTTTCATCAACACAAATAATTGGCCGCATACCGTTACGTAAGACCGCTTGGACTTTATTATTCACCATTTCATCGGTTTCACGGAAATATTTCCGTCGTTCACTGTGGCCAATAATAACGTAATCGACCCCTAAGCTCGCCACGGCTTTAGGACTCGTTTCCCCCGTAAAGGCCCCTTGATTTTGCCAAAAAACATTTTCAGCGCCAATTTTAAGGGGCTCATCCTTGGTTTCAATCATCATTTGGCTTAAAAATAAACTTTGCGCACAAATTAACGCTTCAACTTCCGCTTGATCAGGCAGCTTACCAGCAATCGCCTGTAAGAAAGCCAATGCTTCTGGTAAGGTCTTATTCATTTTCCAGTTTGCTGCTACAAAAGGTGTCCGCATCATTTTACCTCCATAATGCTATATTTAATTAAAATGATACCATATCTCAAGAAATTAAGGCTGTAGATAGCAAAAAAGCGCTTGATTCGATGAATCAAACGCTTTTAATTTATCACAATAATTGAGCTTACTTTTCTGAGATAGCAGCAATACCAGGAAGGGTCTTACCTTCAAGGTATTCAAGTGATGCACCACCACCAGTAGAAATGTGCGTAAGCTTGTCAGCAATGCCTAATTGTTGAGCGGCCGCAGTTGAGTCACCACCACCAACGATTGTCGTTGCACCTTCAAGAGTTGCAAGGTATGAACCAACTTCAAGGGTACCCTTAGCAAAGTTAGACATTTCAAACACACCCATAGGTCCGTTCCAAACAACTGTCTTAGCACCATCTAAAGTGTTCTTGAAAAGTTCAATTGACTTAGGTCCAATATCAAGACCCATGTAACCATCAGGAATGTCACCGTCAGTAATTACAGTCTTAGCATCGTTTGAGAATGCATCGGCTGCAACAGCGTCAACTGGGAGCACAAGTTTGTCACCAGCTTTGGCAATTAATTCCTTAGCTAATTCTAATTTGTCTTCTTCAAATAATGAGTTACCAATCTTCTTGCCGTTAGCAACGTCGAATGTGTAAGCCATACCACCACCAACGATAACTTTGTCAGCTTTTTCTAACAAGTTTTCGATGATACCGATTTTATCTGAGACTTTCGCACCACCAAGGATGGCAACGAATGGACGAGCTGGGTTTTCAACCGCACCACCCAAGAACTTGATTTCTTTTTCCATTAAGAAACCAGCGGCAGTTTGGGCGATGTTAGCAGCGATACCAGCGTTTGATGCGTGCGCACGGTGCGCAGTACCAAAGGCATCGTTAACAAAAACGTCACCAAGTGATGCCCAGTACTTACCAAGTTCTGGATCATTCTTTGATTCGCGCTTAACAACTTCACCGTTTACAACGTCTTCAAAACGAGTGTTTTCAAAGACAAGCACTTCACCATCTTTTAAGTTGGCGATAGCGTCTTCCAAAGCAGGACCTTCAGTAGCAGGAACAAAGTTGACTGGTTTGCCAAGCAAATCAGCTAACTTTTGTGCGACTGGCTTCATTGACAAGGTTTGCTTGTCTTCTTCTGACTTGATACGACCCAAGTGAGAGAAAAGAATAGCACGACCGCCATTTTCAATCACGTACTTGATTGTTGGCAACGCAGCCACAATCCGGTTATCGTTAGTAACGACACCATCTTTCAATGGAACATTGAAATCAACACGCATAAGGACTTTTTTGCCCTGTAAATCTAAATCAGAAACAGTTAACTTAGCCAATTTAGAATCCTCCTGAAATTTTTTATCAACAAGTTTTGGCTGTGCAAAGATACACAGCACCTGTAACCATTTTAACACCTTGTACACCAAATCACAAAAAAAAGATGACATTAAGTCATCTTTTCTTATTAGTTATAATTAGGCTTCAAGAGTTGCGAAGTGAAGCAAAGTACGGATCATGTTTGAAGTGAAACCGTATTCGTTATCGTACCAAGCAACAGTCTTAACTAATTGGAAGTCACCGGCAGTAGTAACTTCAGTTTGAGTTGGGTCAAATACTGAACCGTGTGTGTCACCAATGATGTCTGATGATACGATTCCGTCTTCGTTCCAACCAAAGGCTTCGTTACCTTCAGTGTGCTTCTTGATTGCTTCGTTAACTTCTTCAGCAGTAACTTTCTTTGAAAGAATTGAAACCAATTCAGTCAATGAACCGTCAACAACACCAACACGTTGGGCGTGACCTTGAAGTTTACCTTGTAATTCAGGAACTACAAGACCGATAGCCTTAGCGGCACCAGTTGAGTGAGGAATAGTGTTAACTGAAGCTGAACGGTTGTTACGGCCTTTTGAACCGCGAGGACCGTCAAGGATCATTTGAGTTGAAGTAAATGCGTGAACAGTAGTCATAGTACCAACTTCAAGACCAAATTCTTCGTTCAAGAAGAAGGCCATTGGTGCAAGACAGTTTGTAGTACATGAACCAGCAGAAACGATCACATCGTCCTTGTCCAAGATGTCCAAGTTAACACCAGGAACAACAGTCTTAATAGCACCAGCAGGAGCTGAGATCAAGACACGCTTTGCACCAGCGTCGATGTGCGCTTGTGATTTTTCTTCTGAAGTGTAGAATCCAGTACATTCAAGTACGTATTCAACACCAGCTTCTTCAACCCACTTTAAGTCAGCAGCGTTACGTTCGGCGTAAACTTTGTATTCCTTACCGTCAACGATAATTGAATCTTCAGTAGCTGAAACTTCAGCCTTCAAAGTTCCATGAGTTGAGTCATACTTCAAAAGGTATGCCAACATTGATGGACTAGTCAAATCGTTAATAGCAACCACTTCGATATCTGAAGCAGTGTCTTTCAATTCAAGAATACGACGGAATGCAAGACGACCAATACGTCCGAAACCGTTAATACCAACCTTCACAGTCATAGTAAATTCCTCCAACAGAATTAGTTTTTTAACAGTTTTTATTGTACGCCAGAAAAGATAATTTAGCAATATAAGTGCTAAACAAATTTAAGCTATCTTGCATTTTACTATTACCTTAACGTGACAAAAAAAGCCTATTACAATAGGCTTTTTACGGTTATTTAGTGGTTTGTAAATATTTGATAAAAATATCACAACTAAGTTATATTAAAGGCTTATTTTCCCCATTACTAAACCACTAATTGCTAAAATTGCACACCCGGCAATTAAAATTGTAATCCCGATTTCGTGCTTAGCCATCTTATGTTTTCCGTGTGCTACTTGCCGTGCTTGGCGGTAGAAGTAAATCCCCGGGATATACGCAATCATCGCTAATAAGATATATTGAATCCCCGTTAACCCGATACCAATCATTTGAAAGGCAATCGCAACCACCCCGACAAACAATTGCCACTTAGCGTCTTTTTGCTGCCAATTTTGAATGGAGTGTTTGATCTGGTATGCAGCTACAAAACAATACGTAATCACAATCGCTGCGGTACATAATGACGCCGCAAAATTATACGCTTGATTGGTAAATAATAATGAACACAAGAATAATTGTACGAGCACTTGCGTAATTAATAGAGCCGTATTTGGGGCACCAAACCGATTTTTGTGGGCAAAATATTTTGGTAATAAATTGGCTTCACTCATTAATAAGACCGTTTCAGCTGGTAACATGGTCCACGATAACCAAGCGCCCAAAATTGAAATTACCAAGCCTAAACTCATAAAAGCACCCCCAATTGGGCCAACCATGTGACTAAATAAGTACACCAATGATGGTTGTGGCAATTGGGCTAATTGATGTTGATCATAATAGCCGTATGGTAAAAGTGAGACGATACTATATAAAAGAATTAACGTAATCACCCCAATAATAGTCGCTTTACTAGCATCACTCTTAACACGGGCCCGTGATGACATCATTGTTGCTCCTTCAATCCCTACAAATGACCACATCATAACCATCACACACTGTTTAACCTGGGGCCAAACTAAGTGATTACTAAAATTATCATGGATGTTACCCCAAAAATCAGCGGTAAATAGGTGGCCATTAAACATAACAATCGCAACCACCATAAAAACGAATAATGGAATCAACTTACAAATTGTGACAATCGTGTTGACGGCAGTCGCTGACTCAACACCCCGACTAACAAACCAATTTAAGGCCCACGCAATAATTGAAGCTAAAATAATTGATGGAATATTTTGGCCACTCTTGAAAATTGGTAAAAAATAACCAATTGAACTAACTAAAATGGTCGCAAATGCCACGTTGCCAACCCAAGCCGATAACCAGTAACCCCAGCCACTTAAAAAACCTGCAAAGGGACCAAAGCCAGCTTCCGCATAGGCAAAAATCCCATCAAGATCGGGCCGTTTATTAATTAAATTACTAAAAGTTAAGGCTAAAGCCAAAATACCGATCCCCACAATGCCCCAAGCAATTAACATCGGACCTGGTGCGGCAACTTTGGCAAAATTACTGGTAAACGTAAAAATTGCGGTTCCAATCGATGAACTAATAACCAATGCAATTAACATCGGTAAACTAATCCCTTTTTTATTCATGTAATTTATCCTTATTTCTCTCTACTATTTTAATGTCATAAATGAATATCATAGCACATATATATCCTTGATGCATCGTTAACACTCCGACACTTCAAATAAAAAAGCTACCGTTACCGGTAACTTTTTATTCAGCAATTAATTGTTCAATTACTGCTAAAACACCTTCTTCATTGTTCGTTGGTGCTAAATGATGCGCAATTGCTTTAACATTGTCATGCGCATTTCCCATAGCATAACTGTGTGGTGTTAATTCCAACATAGCAATATCATTTTCATTATCACCAAAGGTCACAATTTCATCAGCAGCAATATCATATTTATCTTGAATCATTTTAATTCCAGTCGCCTTATTAACATGACCGACCCCAACTAATTCAATATTAAAACCCGAATTTAAGCTCGCTAATTGTGTAGGCAATTTAGCCCGAAAATCCGCAATTACATCTTCAAGATTGGGGGTTTTACTTGAAAAACGCACCCCAATCTTAGTTAGTCCTTCACCGACCGTAGCACTTGAAATCGCAGTTAAATCATCAACAGTTGCTAAATCACTAAAGTATTCGGCAATTACCGCTTGAACTTCCACGGGGGTCCCACTAGCAACATATGTCTTTTCAATCCCGGAAACAATCACTTGGCTAATATATTCCGCTGGAAATTCAGCAATTACCGCAAAAACCTTTCGAATCAAAGCGTCATCAATCGGTGCGGCGGCCAAAAATTCATCCCCATCGTGTACAACCGAACCATTTTGGGAGATAAAGAAAATTTCAGCATCAATGCCGGCAAATTTTCCTTGTAAACGTTGGTATTGAGATCCACTAGCTACAGCAAATTTAATATCTTTAGCAGCTAATTGCGGTAATAAATTCTGAAACCGTTGGCGGTTAAATTCATTTTGGTCATTTAAAAATGTCCCATCCATATCAACTGTAATTAGACGTATACTCATAGTTTCGAACCTCTTTAATTAATTTATCAGTTCATACCGTAACATTTATAAGTAAAGAATGCAAAAGCGTTAAGAAAATTTTAGACAACAAAAAAGCAATCGACAATGTCGACTGCTTTTTTCCAAGCACATGGTAACCAAAGATTAGCCAAGCTTGTTGTAGTATTCAACCACAAGGTTTTCTTCGAATTCTGCATCAAGTTCTTCACGTTCTGGTAAACGTACTAATGAACCCTTCAATGCTTCAGCATCAAATTCAACGAATTGTGGACGAGCAACAGTTGCTTCAACTGAAGTAGCAATGATTGCCAACTTCTTTGACTTGTCGCGAACTGAGATTTCTTGACCAGGCTTAACTTCGTATGATGGAATATCAACACGTCCGCCATCAACAAGGATGTGGCCGTGGTTTACCAATTGACGAGCTTGGGCACGAGTAGTAGCCAAACCTAAACGGTAAACAACGTTGTCCAAACGAGTTTCAAGCAATACTAAGAAGTTAGTACCGTGAGTACCCTTACGAACCTTACCAGCTTTTTTGAACAAGTTTGAGAATTGACGTTCGCTCAAACCGTAAGTGAAACGGATACGTTGCTTAGCGCGCAATTGTGTACCGTATTCTGAAAGCTTACCGCGACGACCTTGACCGTGGTCACCAGGTGCGTATGGTTTTTTAGCAAGTTCTTTACCTGTACCTGACAATGAAACGCCAAGACGACGTGAGATACGGTACTTAGGACCAGTATAACGAGACATATGAATGTCCTCCTATTTTATGAATTATATTTTTGTTATCTAATAATTCATGTGAACTCAATATTCGTGTAGCTCAGTCTACGCCGTTCACCTTACAGCTACGGTTACTTGGTTTCCTAAAAAACAAAGGTGGTTGACTGTGCTATTGACGAGCTTACCGTTCACTGCTGCCTTATTAAACACAAAGAGTATCATACCATAGTTTAGCTTCGTTGCCAACCAATTAATCACAAATTCAGTATATTACTAGCGGTGGGGCATTTTACACCAATTTCAATTAACTGGTATAATAAACCTAATACCGATCATAAAGGAGTTTTTTTATGCCCACTGATGAAACAAATAATCTCAGCCAGCACCTTGATCATGCCCGCTATGGTGATCAACAATTAAATCCCGATGAACAAAACGCGTATCTTGGTTCATTTAAAGAACGGGTTTATTTTATTATGACGGTTGCCCAACTTAATCAAGATAATTATTTACAAGAATGGCAAGCAGCTTTTAAGCAACAACCCACGGCTACCTTATTAATCAATGGTAACTTACCTATTGATCAACTAACCCCGTTTTTGAATTTAGCTAAACACACTAACTTTCCCATTCAATTAAAAACCGATGCGCGTTACCACACCGCACCTGAAAACGTTGCCCTTGCGTTAGTTAATTTAACCACCGCCGTTTCTAAACCGGCCCAATCAATTCTTAGTCTGCGTCAACAATCACCTGAGCCAGCTGCCCCCGCTCAACCCAAATTATCGTGGTGGCAAAAACTTTTCAAAGGAAAATAATGTTATGCAGCAACCTTTAGCATTTCGAATGCGGCCCAAAAACATCGCTGAAATTGTTGGTCAACAACAACTTGTCGGTGAAGGGCAAATTATTAATCGGATGGTTAAAGCCAAGCGGCTCTCTTCAATGATTTTATATGGCCCGCCTGGTACCGGAAAAACGAGTATTGCTAGTGCCATTGCCGGTTCGACTAAATATGCATTTCGAATCTTAAACGCCGCCACTGATACTAAAAAAGACATGCAAATTGTCGCCGAAGAAGCTAAAATGTCGGGCACCGTCATTTTACTACTTGATGAAATTCACCGACTGGATAAAACTAAGCAAGATTTCTTGTTACCCCATCTAGAAAGTGGGGCGATTATCTTAATTGGTGCTACAACTGAAAATCCATATATCACTATCAATCCGGCGATTCGTTCCCGAACCCAGATTTTTGAGGTCCAACCACTGGCCCCAACCGATATTAAATTAGCCATTGAACGGGCGTTAACCGATAGTGAGCGTGGTTTAGGGCAATACCAAGTCGATCTAGCACCAGCTGCGATGGAGCAATTAATCACGGCCACAAATGGGGATTTACGGAGTGCGTTAAATGGCCTCGAATTAGCCGTCTTATCAACAGATCCTAATCCAGATGGCGTGATTGAGTTATCGTTGAACACGATCCAACAAGTGCTTCAAAAGAAAACGGTTAGTGCTGATAAAGATGGTGATGCCCACTACGATGTCATTTCCGCCTTCCAAAAATCAATTCGGGGGAGTGACGTTAATGCTGCCTTGCATTATTTAGCCCGCTTAATTACCGCCGGGGATTTACCAATCATTATGCGCCGCCTCCTTGTAATTGCGTATGAAGATATCGGGCTCGCTAATCCAACTGCTGCTGCCCATGCCGTTAGTGCTGTTGAAGCAGCCAACAAGTTAGGCTTACCTGAAGCGCGCATTCCATTAGCTAATGCCGTCATCGAGCTCGCCTTATCTGCTAAATCAAACGCTGCCAACGTTGCTATTGATAATGCATTAGCCGATATCGCTAGTGGTCGGGCTGGCAATATTCCACCGCATCTACGGGATGCCCATTATCAAGGAGCAGCTAAACTAGGCCGGGGAATTGGTTATAAGTATCCCCATGATTATCCAAATGACTGGGTTAAACAACAGTATTTACCTGATAATTTACAAAATGCGGATTATTTCCAACCCAAAGGTAACAGTAAGTATGAAGCCCAATTAAAGGAAATTGCCCATCGTTTACGTAATCGGCATTAACTTAAACAAAAGGGTTTATTTTACAGTAAATGTTGCTATAATTTAAGTAAGGATTTCTAAGGTATACGCGAAAATCTACTTATTTCAGCTTTGCCTTACAAGTAACTACATTTCGGTCGCGGACGGCTTTAAATGCACGTATGCCACACATTTGGTAACGTAATTTTATTGCTTGAGGTGACCACCTCGTTTATCGGGGTCAAACTGAATGATTTTCTAACGGTACCATATTGGTGTTCTGGAGTAGGGTTGCCCCCTACTCTTTTTTTATATTTTTTTACAGAAAGGAACTAGCAGCATGTTACTCGTTCTTGTCACTTTTTTAGGGGTCGTTGTCCTGTTTATTGGTGGTTATTTATGGCACCATCAACGTACTAACTTATTAGGTATTGCAGTTGCTGAAAACCCCCAGCTAACTAAATTTTGTCGTTTTTATGGCCGCTTCTTTATAATTTTAGGTTTACTAACCATTATCGTTAATTTACTAGGTTATCTAGTATTTGCGGCCATCTTAGTTATCATTAGTATGCTCGCAACCATGGCACTTACTTGGCAATTTAGTACTTTCTTAAAACATTACTTATGATATCATTTGTTTAAAATACAATTTTAAATTATAATATAGATAGTTAGAGCACCATAAAAAATGAAAGCTGAGGTATCTATTATGTTAGACCAACGTTATTTAAATATTCTTATTCCCGTTGACGGATCAAAAGAAGCTGAATTGGCTTTAGACAAAGCAATTGCAGTAACTCTTCGGAATGGTAACAATGCCCACTTGCACATTTTGCATGTTATCGATACGCGGGCGTTCCAAAACGTTTCATCATTTGATACTTCAATGGTTGAAGAAGTTTCTGAAACTGCTAAAAAGACCCTTGATGGCTATGTTGAAAAAGCTAAAGCAGCCGGTATTACTAATGTGAGCTACACTATTGAATATGGTTCACCAAAAGCGGTCATTGCTAAAGAAGCACCTAAAGCTGTTAACGCTGACTTGATTATGATTGGGGCAACTGGTCTGAACACCGTTGAACGAATCTTAATCGGTTCTGTTACTGAATACGTCACACGCGTTGCCGATGTTGACGTTTTAGTTGTTCGTACTAAATAAAAATAAGCATCTAACTGATTGTTAGATGCTTATTTTTTTACTTATTTTTTAAACGTTGGTCTAATACGATAACCGCATTAGTAAAGCCTGCGTGAAAACTTTGACTTTTGTGCCAAACTTTCATTTTTCGAGAAAGCACCATTACTTGCGCATCAAGCCCGTGGAGCCGCATGTGCCGTTGTAATAGTTCATAACCCACCATGGCATACATGTAATGTAATTCATCATGTAGTTCTTGGCGTTCTTGATATTGCCGTAATAACGCTAATATTTTAGCAAAAGTCCGTTCAAACTCCGTATCTTGTGCTAAATTCAAATAAGCAATCGCTAACTGCATGTTAACCAACAATTCAATGCGAATATACTGAGTTTGGGCAACTAATTTTTCAAGTCGGACTTCACTAGCAACAACCTGTTGATACTGACGCCGAAAATTAAGTAAAACCAAGTCATAAGCATGGTAACGTAATTTATCAATTACATCAATTAAATCCCGATACTTAATCACTTCTAACGCCGCTGCAAATTGCCGCTTATTGTCATTTAAATACGCTCGTGAAACTTTCGCAAAGATATCACTATCAACACTTTTAGTTATGCCGCCCACCATGTCAAATTGCTTACCAAAAACGGTCATCGTCTTGAGACTCATTATCGATGTATCGCCATTCAAAATCTTACTTACAACTGGTTGGCAAATATTGCCACCTGCTAAATCAACTTGTTTAATCTTATGCAGCTTATCAAGTTCAATAATTAAAATATTGGTATCACGAAAATCAATGTTAACCGTTACCGGTTTACTGAGCTTAGGACTTTTGTCGTTACTTGGATATAAACATACGTGCGGGGGCGTTTTCATTGGCTCTTCCTCGAAAATAAATTTATTTCATATATTCGTAAGCGTAACGTAATTCACCGTCATTGATAAAAATATGGCCCGTTAAAACAAAGCCAATTTTATTTAATAAATATTGCATGCGTTTGTTATCTGGATGGGTATCAACCCGAACACTTTTAGCATCCGGACCGAGTTCTAAACTTTTTTCCACCGCAGCGCGTAACATTCGTTCACCTAGTTTTTGACCACTAACTTCACTACTTACAGCCACCCGGTGGATTGTATAATAAGGTTCGTCGTTATTTAACCACGCCCCATTTTCAATAATTTGATATGCTTGATCCAAACCATCAATCAATGCAATAAACCCAACTGATTCATCATCGAGTTTTGCGACATAAAGATGTTCTTCTTTCATATCATTTTCAAAGTCAACTTCACTTGGATAACCCATTTGCCATTGATTGATTCCGTCAGCTTTAAGCAATGCTTTTGCCTGGTTGGTAATCTTCATGACAATTGGTAAATCGGCGACTGTTGCCACTTGTAATTTTAATTCAGACATGTCGTTTTGTTCCTTTACCGATACCATAAAATTTTATTGCAGCGTAAATTATATAGTAGATTTGTCTACATAACAATGATTTTATCTAATAAATAATGTAAATTTGATAAACCCAATCAGCAGCATTTTCGATACTTATTTTACAATTGCTTTCAGATTAATTTGTTAACAAACTATCGATTTAAGTAATAGTAATTCCTTATTACTAAATCGGTTATCTACTCCTTAAATTTAAGCTTTTTTGACTTCTTTTGCAAATAAAAAAGCTAGGCAATCTCTCGCGAGTCACCTAGCCGTACTACAAAACTACTGGAAGAATCATGCCACTTTATGATCACTAATCCAACCTTCATAAACTGGTCTTAACTTTTACCGTTGACGATTTGCACTTTCCACACTAAATTAAAGATTTTCATCGTATATTGTTTCATTGAAAGCATTACCAAATCTACACGCCTAGCTAGAGTTGTATCACCAAAACCGCTCTAGACTTGAACGAATCTTCGGCGGTGTGTCCGCAAGTAAACTTATCCGGTGGCACTACCTAATTGATTCTTCCTTATGACTATATATTATCATGTAAGCGTTTACTTTGCAATTTAAAAGCTTACTTTATGCACTTTAATTATTGGGTTGGCTTAAGACGACCGTTACGTCGCCGTCAATCGACCATTCCAAAACATCACTTGGTAAAATCAACCCTTGACCCTTGGTTAAGGGATATGTTTTTTCAGCAACCGTTAATGTCCCACTACCTGCAATCACCACTGCTAAGGTATATGTCGTGGCTGGTTGAGTAAAGGTTTGTCCTGGGCGTTTAATATCCCATTTAACGACATTAAAGTATTTTTCATCAGCTAACAACGTTTTCGTATTACTGCCAACCACTTGACTAGTTGGGTGCACCGCACGTTCTTTTGAAGGGACATTAATTACGTTAATCGCATCTTCTAAATGTAATTCTCGTAATTGCCCCGTCGTTTGATCAACCCGATCAAAATCATAAATCCGATAAGTTGTATCAGAACTTTGTTGGACTTCCAGTGCTAAAACGCCGGCACCTAAGGCATGGACGGTACCTGATGGAATATAGTAAAATTCACCCGGCTTTACGGCCACTTGGCGTAATAAATGTTCCCAATCTTGATTAGCAATCATCGTTGCTAATTCAGTATGAGTTTGCGCATTATGGCCATAATAGATTTTAGCACCGGGCTTAGCAGCTAAAATGTACCAACATTCTGTTTTACCTAATTCATTTGCATGGGCATGCGCATAAGCATCATCCGGGTGTACTTGAATCGATAAATCCTCTTTGGTATCCAAAAATTTAACTAATAAGGGAAACTTTTCAGCTGTCGCACCACCAAATAACTCTTTATGGTGTTGCCAAACATCAGCGAGCGTTTGATTAGCATATGTGCCCCCACTGATTGTATCAACCCCATTTGGGTGAGCGGAAATAATCCACGCCTCCCCAACATGATCACTAGCTAATTTAAAATCAAAAAATTCACCGAGGGCGGTTCCTCCCCAAATTTTGTTATGTAGTTCTGGAATTAAGAATAATGGTTCTGCCATAATATGCCTCCATAGTTTAGATAACTAAATTGTAACCGTTTTCTTTTTATATGAAAAGGCTTTCATTGTAAAAATTATTACTGCACAAAAAAAGTGGGTCACTGACAAGCAATCCACTTCCATTGATATTGTATATTTTATTATTTACTCGTTAAGCTTGAATCTTCACCTTTAGACTCTTTGGTAACTAACTCACCAAAATCAAGAATAAATTCTAAAATATCTTCGGCACGTTCAGTTCCAAACACATCAATCCAGCCATTAAAGCGATCACGCATGCGTTTACTAATCACCCGTTCAGCTTCTTTACCATCAGTTGTTAAATGTAAAAACATCCGTCGGCGATCATGAACATCCGCTTCCTGATAAATATAATTACGTTTCAAGAGTACTTTAATTTGACGTGAAACGGCCGCCCGCGTGACATTTCGTTCATCAACAATATCAGTTAATGTAACTTTTTCACGCCGCGCAATTTCACGAATGATTAAATATTGTTCAAACGATAAATTAAAGCGGGCTGCTGATCGTGCAACAATATCACCTAGGTATTTTAAATACACTAAATACGCATCTATGTACTGTTCTAACAATTCTGTCTTCATGTCTGGCCCTCCTTTCTATTAACGGTGATAATAGTTAAAATACCACGAATTTAGTTAACATGCTATACAAATATATTAACCAACCTTATTTTCCGTTAAAATCGCTTGTATTTCATGCTCCATTTGGGCATCTTTTAGCCACTCATCCCAACTAGTCATTTCCCAAGTGGGCATTTGATGCCGTTGATTCACTAATTGTTCATATAACTCAACATGTTTAGAGTGGGGAATATTTAACTTTAAAATTCGGACTTCCTTAATGAAGCCTTTTTCAGCAGCGGCTTCAGCGCGGCCATTATGGGTTAAATTACCAATTTCAATATATTTTGTATTATCTAAGCGTGTGATTTCTTCAATCAAATCTAAGACTTCATTCAAGCTACTGTCCTCCGTGTTATACTCACTTAACATTATACCACGACAATATAAAAACCTTCCGTCAAAAGACGAAAGGTCGGCATAAGAGAGAAAGAGAATTGATTAGAAGGTAAGAATTACTTCTTACTGCTATTATAATACAAAATTATGTAAGCGCTGTCAATACTAATTCATCAACTAATTGATACTTAATTTTAAGCTAACAAACTTGCCGCCGCTTCATCAATAATCACAATGACATTGTCGTGGTTTTGTAGCACTGAAGCTGGAACATCTTCGGTCACAGGACCTTCAATCATGTTCTTAACGGCTTGCGCTTTATTTTTACCAAAGGCTTCAACTAAGATTTGTTTTGATTGTAAGATTTCGGCAATCCCCATACTAATAGCTTGGGCTGGAACATCATCACGGCTAGCAAAGAAGCGTGAATTAGCTTCAATCGTTGAATCAGTCAAATCAACTACGTGAGTATTGGCAGTAAATGATGTTCCTGGTTCATTAAAGCCAATGTGACCATTTTGACCAATCCCTAAAATTTGTAAATCAATTGGGTGGTTTTCAATGATTTCATGGTAGGCCTTTGTTGTAGCAGCTAAATCACTCGCATTACCATCAGGTAAAAATGATTGCGCAAAAGGCTTTTTACTGAATAAGTTTTCGTTCATAAAGTAGTGGTAACTTTGATCATGGTCGGTTGATAAGTTAACGTATTCATCCAAGTTAATTGACGTTGCCTTAGAAAAATCAAGGTCACTGGCCGTAATTTCTGCATACGTTGTCAATGGTGTACTACCGGTTGCCAAACCAAATGTCTTGGCGCCATTTTCAAGGGCTTCTTTAAAGATTTCAAATCCGGCTTTTCCACCTGCTTGTTCATCAGTTACTTTAATAATTTTCATGATTAGTACTCCTTCTTTATTGGTATATACCAATAATACAACTAAAGTTCCTTTTCGACAAGTGGTATAGACCAAAAATAAGTAATTTATTTACTTATTTTACCTGATTCAACAAAAAAGGGGTTGTGACATAACTCTTTTCAAATACTAAATTGCTGCCAAAACGCGCTCCAGAAGTCCGCTATATTCGAAATACGACAAAATCCTCTACGAAGAATTTCTTCATAGAGGATTTTTAGTGTATTTCTCGATATCGCCCGACTTCTGTCACAGCTCCTTTAGTTTAATACTTTTAAAAATATTATTGAACTGTCACTGACTTAGCTAAGTTACGAGGACGGTCAACATCTAACCCACGGCCTAATGATGTGTAGTATGACAATAATTGAACCGGAATTGTGGCCAATAAAATTGCCAATTGATCAACTACCACCGCATCATCATCAGCACTATCCACTGATGGTAAGATGACTTGGTCTTCAGCATGCGCCACTTGTTCAGTTGCAATAACTAAAGCATGTGCGCCCCGTGCTTGTGTTTCAGCTAAGTTTGAACGTGTCAATTCAGCTGTTTTAGGTTGCGTAATTAATGCAATCACGGGCGTGTTGTCTTCAATTAACGCCAATGTACCGTGTTTTAATTCACCCGCGGCAAAGCCTTCAGTGTGAACATATGAAATTTCTTTAAGCTTTAAAGCCGCTTCCAATGCTAATTCAGCATCGTTAGCACGCCCAATGTAAAAGGCACTTGAGGCATCCACTAAGTAATCTTTGGCTAATGCTTCATAGTGTTCTTTATCTTGTAAGATTGCTTCCATCGCTACGGCAATTGCTGCTAATGGGTGCGCCACTGATACTCGGTTATCCGCCATTGCTTGGGCTAAGAATGCTAATACAGTGATTTGGGCGGTGTAGGCTTTCGTTGAGGCCACTGCAATTTCAGGGCCTGCTAATAATGGTAAGGCATACGTTGCTTCACGAGCCAAAGTTGAGTTTGGTACGTTGGTTAAAGTTAATGATTTAAAGCCTTTTGCTTCAATCATTTGTAACACTTCCCGTGAATCAGCGGTTTCACCAGATTGTGAAAGGAACACAAAGAATGGGTTGGCTTCAGGAATGTAACTGTCGTAAGCAAATTCAGAAGCAATTTCAACTTGTGTTGGGCGATTAGCAATCTTTTCAAACATGCGTTTACCAATTAATGATGCATGGTAAGATGTTCCGGCGGCCACAATATAAATGCGATCAGCTTGTTTTAATTCCCGAATAATCGCGTCATCAATGGTTACTTGCTTAGCATCATCTAAGTATTCGTTAAGTAATGTCCGAATAACATTTGGTTGTTCTTCGATTTCTTTTAACATGTAGTAAGGGTAAATGCCCTTATCAGTTTCTGATGCATCAATTTCAATAGTAAATGATTCGTGCTTAACCGGTTGGCTAGCTGCATCCAAAATTTCAATATCAGTTCCTTTAATAATGGCCATTTCACCGTCATTAAGGGCCATAAATTCGTGTGTGTATTCTAACATCGCAGCAGCATCAGATGTGACCACTGTGAAGCCATCCCCAAGCCCTAATAACAATGGACTCTTGTTACGAGCAACGTAAAGGACATCCGGATTTTGGTTATCAGCTAAGACAAATCCGTATGAACCAGCCCCGATTAAAGTTAAGACTTTACGGAAAGCATCCGTTACTGTCAAACCATCTTGCTCAACAAATTTAGCCACAAGTTGCACAGCTACTTCGGTATCAGTTTCTGATTTAAATTCAACCCCTTGAAGGTAAGTTTCTTTTAATTCACGGAAGTTTTCAATCACCCCATTGTGAACTAAGAAGAAACGACCAGATGCTGATACGTGCGGATGAGAATTATGCGCACTTGGAATGCCGTGAGTTGCCCAACGCGTATGCGCAATTCCAGTGTTTCCATGAATATCTTTATCTGCTACTAATGCTTCTAATTGATCAACCCGACCTTTTTCTTTAAAGAAAAATTCTTGATTGTTGGCACTATCATTTACATATACCCCAGCTGAATCGTAGCCACGGTATTCAAGTTTTTGTAATCCACGTAACAATACTGGTAATGCTACTCGGTTCCCAGTAATTCCGACAATTCCACACATAATTTCACCTCTGTTGTTTTAATGGTATAGCTAGATAATACACTCATACAAAAGCTTTTGTCAAACTTTTTGCACATTGGTATAGACGTTTACTAATTAAAATTAATCGCTAATTCTCATCATATGATTAATTTTCCTTATTAAATCAAGGTTTTAAATGCTTTTCAAAGGACAAAAAAAATCGTTAACCAACTAATTAGTTAACGATTTTTAGTGTTTTTATTTGATCCCTACTTCAGCTTCAACAACCGCCACAATACGATCAACATATTCTTTAACGGCTTCTTCAGTCTTGGCTTCTGCCATTACACGTAACAAGTTTTCAGTCCCACTTGGCCGTACCAAGACCCGACCTTCACCGTTCATTTCGGTTTCAACTTGTGCAATAATCGCTTGAATCGCTTCATTTTCAAGAGCCCGTTTTTTATCCGTAACGCGCACATTAATTAATTGTTGTGGATATTCAGTGACTTCAGCAGCTAATACTGACAATTTTTTGCCGCTTTCTTTCAAAATATGAAGTAACTGAATGGCGGTTAGCATCCCATCGCCGGTCGTATTCCAGTCAAGAAAGACGATGTGCCCTGATTGTTCACCACCAACGTTGTAGCCATTTTTTAACATTTCTTCAACGACATAGCGATCACCAACGGCGGTTTTAACGGATTGCATCTCGTTTTCTTCAAGTGCTTTATACATGCCGATGTTAGACATCACAGTTGTTACCACGGTGTTTTTCTTCAAGCGACCGTGTTCATTCATGTACTTACCCGTAATGAACATAATTTTATCACCATTAACAATATTACCAAGTTCATCAACAGCAATTAAGCGATCACCATCACCATCAAAAGCAATCCCAACATCAACCCCTTTTTCTCGCACTAAGGCAGCTAACGCTTCTGGATGGGTTGAGCCAACCCCGTCATTAATATTGGTACCGTTTGGGTTAGTGGCCATCGTAACAAAATCAGTTCCTAAATCAGCAAACAAGTGCGAAACTAGGCCTGATGTAGCGCCATTAGCTGCATCAATGGCCACGTTCAAACCTGATAAATCATCTGGAATTGTATCTTGGAGAAATTTAGTATACTTCAAAGCACCTTCAGGATATTCAGATACTGAACCTAACCCCACTGCTGCAGGCCGTGGTAACGTGTCTTGGTCAGCATCCAGTAACTGTTCGATTTCAAATTCAAGTTCATCAGATAATTTAAAGCCATCATTACCAAAGAACTTAATTCCATTATCTTGTGCTGGATTATGTGAGGCCGTAATCATGACCCCGGCATCCGCTGATTGTGCCCGGACTAAGTAAGCAACTCCTGGTGTCGTCATAACCCCTAAGCGTAATACTTCAATCCCAACTGATAATAAACCAGCGACTAATGCATGTTCCAACATTTGCCCAGAAATACGTGTATCGCGAGCAACTAACACTCGTGGTTGCCGTTCTTGTTGTTGGGCGTGTTGGGTTAAGACATAACCACCTGTTCGACCAAGTTGAAAAGCTAATTCAGGTGTAAGCGTTTGGTTAGCAATTCCACGGACCCCATCGGTTCCAAAGTATTTTAAATTAATTTCTGACATATTGTTATTCCTTATTTATTATTTTTTGTTGTTACTTGCGCTGAGTCTTCATTAGCATCTTGATCTTGACTGACGGCATCTTTACTATCAGTACTTGATGCGCTACTACTACTGCTACTACTGCTACTACTTGCATTGCTATGATTGCCGTTGGGTTGAATATTAACCGAAATCGTCGCGGGCTCAAATTGTTTAACCCCTTCAAAACTTTGAATAGCGACTTTTTTAGTTGTGTTAGTCGTTATTCCCGACACATCAACTTGGACAACAACTTGTTTAATATCATTCAAGACTTGCTGTTTACCAAAAATACTAATTTCGTTAACATTAGCAGTTAGCGTATAACCACTGGCGTTTGTACCAATCGCTTTGAGTTGGACCGGAATGGCCTTCTTCCCATTACCTGGGGTGATTGGTAAATTGACGTTGGTAATTTGAGGCGTCATCACGACATCTACTAAATTACCATTTGAATCCAATGCTTGCAACTGCACGCGCTGATTTATAGATTTTTTAGTATTGTTTGGAATAACGAGTTGCGCCACAACTTGTTGGACGCGGGCGACTTGTTCGGCAGCCCCCGTAATTTGAACCGTTTGAATTGATGACTTAGGATTACCAATATCATAACCTTGGGCCACATTATCCTCATTATATTGAACCTTGACCGGAATATTACGTGTCGCACGTTGGGCTAAATTAATCGAAATCTTACTTGGGATTACTTGTGCCACAATGTCTTTAGTTAACCCTCGGACTTTTAAAGTCACCGTATGGTTACCTAAGGTTAAATCGCGGAGATTAGCATAAACTTCAAAATTTTTAGTATTAATTGCCGCCGTTACTAACGCACTTGGACCACTCAATTGAACGGTGACATTTTCTGGGGCGCCCGTGACAAAGTATCGAATATCATTTACATCTAATTGTAACGGTAAATTAACTTTCGCCTTGCGTTGCGATGCTAAGGATGAGAAGAAATTACCGGAATTAATTTGTTGTTGGGCTTGATTATTTTGTGATCCTTGATTCGTTGAAGACACATAGACAAATAATGAAATTGCTAAAATCAATGAACCAGCTAAATATAAACCTTGATCTTTTAAAAATTTAATTAGTCGCATTATTTTTGGCCTCCTTGAAATAATTTTTCAAAGAAAGCAATTAGTGGGGCCTGCTTAACCAGTTCTTTATGCACTAATTGCTTGCGGAGCATATTTAAATAATCCGCTTGGTCTAAATCACGAATCAATTCATTATTTAGGGTAAATGAAACTTCTCCGGTTTCTTCTGAAATAACAATTGTTAAGGCATCCGTTACTTCACTAATCCCAACGGCTGCCCGGTGGCGCGTTCCCAATTCTTTGGGAATCGTACTACTTTCAGAAAGCGGCAAATATGCCGCGGCAACTGCAATCCGGTCACCTTCAATAATTACTGCACCATCATGTAACGGTGTATTGGGAATAAACGTATTAATTAATAACTGCCCGGTGACATACGCGTCCATTTTAATTCCCGTTTCGACGTATTCTTCAAGGCCCGTATTACGCTCAATCGCAATTAAGGCCCCAATCCGGCGTTTGGCCATGTATTGAATTGCAAAATCAAGCGATTCAACCACATGTTCGGCTGCTTCAGTTTCTTTATTCGTCCGTGTAAAGACCGAACCACGGCCTAAATGTTCCAAGCCCCGGCGAATTTCTGGTTGGAAAATTACGACTAAGGCAATTACCCCCCAGTTAATAATTTGATTCATAATCCATGAAACGGTATTAAAACCAATCCATGCACTAAATAATTTGATAATAATAACAATTGCTACCCCACGCATTAATTGCACCGCACGGGTTCCTCGTAGCAAAAGCATTAACCGATAAATTACAAACCACACGACTAAAATATCAATTAAATTAATCGCATTACGGAATGTTATTAAATTTTCGATGGCCACACATCAATCCTCGATTCCCAAACTTTTGATACTAAATATTATAACACGATTACGTTATTTAATAAGACACTACCCGTAGTCCCAACGCGAACTTACCCTTTAACGGTCGTGATAGTAAAAAAACTAGGAGTATTTTCTCCTAGTTTTTTATCGTTTATCATTAGCTCGTTTATAAATCGGCCGCTGATGTCATCACTTTATCAACTAAACCATAGGCCAAAGTTTCTTCAGCATCCATCCAGTAGTCACGTTCAATATCAGCTTCAACCTTTTTAAGATCTTGGCCAGCATTTTCAGCTAATACTTGGGCTAACTTGTGGCGAGTTTTAGTAATTTGTTGGTAAGCAATTTCAATTTCAGTTTGTTGACCTTGCGCACCACCCATTGGTTGGTGAATCAAGTATTCAGCATTTGGTAAAATAAAGCGTTTACCCTTCGTACCTGATGAGGCAATGATCGTTGCCATTGAAGCGGCTAATCCGATAACGACGGTTTGAATGTTTGACTTGATGAAGTTCATCGTATCAACAATTGCCATCCCCGCGGTTACAACTCCACCAGGTGAGTTAATGTACATGTAAATGTCTTTTTCTGAGTCTTGGGCGTCCAAGAAGAGGAGTTGGGCCACAATGGCATTTGCCATCCCATCTTCAATTTGACCACTAACCATGATAATCCGGTCTTTTAAAAGCCGTGAGTAAATATCGTAAGCACGTTCACCACGAGCTGACGTTTCAATAACTGTAGGTACTGGATACATAATTGATCCTCCTTAAATAATTCTAGCAATCAAATAGTTTGACTGCTAATCCACTTTGTTTATCTTACCGCAAAGGTCAAAACAGGTCAAACAATAATATTAATTAATCGTGATTAACGTTTTTTGGTTCCTGGTAATGGTAAGCCTTCGCGCAACGCTTGGGCATACTCATTAATTTTACGTAACCGATGATTAACCCCCGATTTTGAAATCGGTCCATCAGGTACAAAATTCCCTAATTCGCCCAAACTAACATCCGGGTGATTTAACCGGGCTTCAGCAATTTGGCGTAACTTAATTGGTAAGCGCATCAAGCCAATTTGATCCTCAATTAAATTAATATTATCAATTTGCCGCGCACTTGCATCTGCAACTTTATTAGCATTCGCTTCTTCGGCATTTGTGAGGCGATTAACGGAATTTTTGATATCTCGCATAATCCGAACATCTTCAAATTGCAACATACTATTGGTTGCCCCAATTAATTGTAAGAAATCGGCAATTTTTTCAGCTTCTTTTAAATACACAATGTAGCCTGAGCGACGTTCGGTTGTTTTAGCATTTAAATGATACTCATTCATTAACGCGGCTAATTGTTCATTATGAGCTTGATACAAGGAATAAATTTCTAAATGATACCGACTTTTTTCGGGATTATTAACCGAACCAGCGGCTAAAAACGCCCCCCGTAAGTATGATCGCCGTTCAGAATCACGTTGTAATAACGCTTTAGGCATGTCTTCATTAATTTCAAAGCCCTTCATAATTTGTAAATCATCAAGAATTTGTTGTACTTGGTATTTTAAGCGCACAATATAAACATTATTCTTTTTAAGTTTCATTTGCCGCCGAATCACAACTTCCGCTTCAACTTTATAAAATTGCTGCAGCAAACTATAAATTCGCCGAGCTGTGGCAGCATTTTCGGTTTGCACGTTTAAAATAAACTGACGGTTACTTAGCCCCAAAGCCCCATTCATGCGAATTAAAGCTGATAATTCAGCCTTTGCATTATTTTCATGGACTTCTAAACTGGTCAGCTCTTTTTTAACGTCACTTGCATATGACATTCCATGTTTCCTTTCATCGCTTTTGCGCGAGAATTTTCATTAATTCTTCAACTACTAATTCACCATTATGAAATGCTCCATTGTCACGCAATTCAAGTAAATTAGCACGAATTTCTTGGGCTTTAATCCCGGTAAATTCACTACTATCGTGGCGTACTTGTTGGGATACTTCGCTCCATCGTTGCCAATCAATATAATCTTCTGGCACTTCTGAACCATTGACAATCACATGCGTAATTAAATCGCCACCTAAGTGTTCATTTAAGACTTTTACGTGATCTGCATCCGAAAAATTATCGGTTTCACCCTTTTGCGTCATAATATTTGAAATGTAAACAATATCAGCGCGGGTTGCCCGTAACGCAAGGGCCACATCGGCAATCGTTAAGTTCGGTAAAATACTTGTGTACAATGAACCGGGACCCAAAATAACTTGGTCAGCTTGGGCAATTGCGGTAATAACTTGTGGTACGGCTTGGGCAATTTTATTGTGCGATGTTGCTAATGGTTCAACCCACACTTTTTTGATTACTTTATGCGCGTGTGTTATTTCCGCTTCCCCCACCAACGATGTACCATCCGCAAACTCAGCATGCAACTCCAATGGTTCGTTGGCAACCGGATAAACATGTCCCCGAATTGCCATCATTTTGCTTAATTTCTGCACCGCTTCAAAAATATTTAAATTCATTTCTTGCATCGCGGCAATAATCAAATTACCAATACTATGACCGGCAAAAAAATCATCTTCTGACTTAAACCGATATTGAAAAACATTGATAAAGTTTTCATCTAACGTTGACATCACGGCCATTACATTGCGAATATCCCCTGGTGGTACAACGTTAATATAATTGCGTAAAATACCCGATGACCCACCATCATCAGCGACTGTCACAACAGCCGTAATGTCTACTTGTTGTTTGCGTAAAGCTCGTAAAACGACTGGTAGTCCCGAGCCCCCCCCTATAATTACGACTTTTTTCATGATTTAACACTCGATTCCTTCCGTAATTCGATATCCCGATGGGTAACTCGAACTTGATAGTTGGCCTCTAACGTCCGCCCAATGCGCTCAGCAAATGCAACTGACCGATGTTGGCCCCCCGTGCAGCCAATCGCAATGACTAATGATGTTTTACCTTCATTAATATAGCGAGGAATTGTGAGTGCGAGTAATTTAATGTAACTTTGGAAAAATTCTTCCGCCCCATCCGTCTGCATCACATAATCATAAACCGCTTGATCTAAACCAGTTAAATTACGTAAATCTGGATCGTAAAATGGATTAGTTAAGAAGCGCACATCCCATACCAAATCCGCATCCAATGGTAAGCCATATTTAAAGCCAAATGACATCACTTGAACATTAAATGGTGCGCGGTGGGTACCATCGCTAAATTTATTGAAGAGTATTTTGCGTAATTGCCGATTTGATAAATCGCCAGTATTAATTAGCATATCCGCATGTTGCTTAATCCCTTCTAAGACGTGGCGCTCTTTTTCAATCCCTTCAAGCACGCGCCCTGCTGGGGCTAACGGGTGTTGGCGCCGAGATTCCTTATACCGGGCTACTAATTCTTGATCATTGGCATCTAAAAATAAAATTTTCGTGGTTGCTTGTTTATCCCGCCACATTTCATCAATATTACCAAGTAATTCCATTGAGCGGGCATCGACGACCAAGGCCACTTTTTGAACTGATTTACTATCTTGAAGCATCTTAAAAAATTGGCCTAATAAAGCAATTGGTAAGTTATCGGTTGTTAAAAACCCCATATCTTCAAAGGCTTGCATTGCAACCGTTTTACCAGCCCCACTCATCCCTGTGATAATTACTATTTCTTGTTCATTTGTCATTATTGCACCTCCGGCCAGCTAGTTGCTTGCTCATTTTGTCCGCATTAGATAATTAAAATCCGCAAGCTGGCATCGCATGCCGCTCCCGGATTTTAATATGCGACTACGGTTAATCATCGTAGTCTATTATATCAATTTTTAGTCCTACATCTGTAAAAATGTTATTAAGTTAGCCGGACTTATTTAAAGGCATCCCCAGCTAAATTATCATAGAACACTGCCCGAGTCATATTAACATATGGCAAGACCCAGAACCATGCAATTCCAAAGGTTAAAGCCACTAATACATACCAGCCAATAAAACTTACTTCTAACCAGAATAACTGGGCTTTATGACCTTGCATTAACCGCCGACTAGCTGTGATATACCACGTCCAGCTAGTTGGGACATTTTCACGTCCGTGCTTATCAACCATATCTTTATAGATGAACATGGTTTGTGAATATGAAAAAACTTTGATACATCCAGGAATAATAAGTACACACGTCCATAAAATTTTAAACAACGTCATTACTAAGAGCAACATAAAGTTGGCTAAAATATTATTACTGTTAAACCCTTCAAAAGCATCAATAAATTTAACCGTGGCCTTTTTACCACGTAACCAATCAAGTGATGCCCAATAAATCCCCGTTGAAACCATCGCAATTACAATCGACATTAAAAATGAACTTAATCGATTACCATATGAGCCCAGAAAACCGGGTTGCAAATTGATACTATCACTAGCATCCATACTAGTTTTAACCGCTTGGTTAATTTCATTACTGGCATGTGCATCACCAAGTGCAAGGGCGATAACAATAATTACTCCAATAATTAAAAAAACAGATACGATCGTACTAATAAATTGTAACGCGGCGGGAAAGGCGTTTAAGCGCACCGCAGTTGGCCAGTTACCAGCTAATTTTTGCCGAGCTTGGCGCTTATAATCACCAATTGTCATTGTTTGCATATTATTCCTCACTTCATTTATCTAATTATTAAATTGTATCATAAGATAGGCGTGTTGGGCGGATATCATCTGGAAGGAACAAAAAAAGCGACCTAGAAATTAATTTCCAAGTCGCTTTGATAACTGCTAATTTAAATAAATTAGATGTATTGAATGATGGTCATCAAGATTGGTACAACGATGATGAACAAGACCGTTGATGTTGTCACAATGTTCGTTGCAAACTTAACATCACCGTGGGCTTCAGCTGCCAAGATTGGTAAAACAGCTAACATTGGCGTTGCTGATTGCACAATCAAAGTCTTTTGTAAGAGTGGTGCCAAGTCAACACCATGACGAACAGTAAAGTAAACAATCGCAATCATGATAATTGGTGAAAGGATGAAACGGCCGCATAAGGCAACAATTGTATCACGATCAAACTTAATACTCTTCAAACCAGCATCTGCTAACACAATCCCGATGTAAATAAGTGAAAGTGGTGTTACCAAACTACCAACGTACGTCATACTTTGTGCCAAGAAAGTAATCTTTAGAATTGGAATGTTCAATAATAAGAAGACTAAAGCAACCACAAATCCAACCAATGGCATTGGAATAACTTGTTTCCAGTTGATTTTCTTCTTTTCACCATTGTTGTCAACCTTAGTTGGGTCATCGTTACTAATCAAGAAGACCCCAAAGGCCCATGTTGAAACGGTGTTAACGATGTAGTAAACCAAGAAGTATGTCAAACTGTCGTTACCGAACAAAGCGATGTTCAATGGTAATCCAATGAAGATCGTGTTGGCATTAACAATCGCGTTAATCATAATCCCACGACGGCCAGGTTGAACTTTTAATACTTTAACTAAAATAAATGCAATTACATAACCGATAATTACTGCTAAAAATCCCCAAATTAAGTAACTTGAGAATGATACTAAAGTACCACGTGTTAAGCGTTGTAACACGGATACAAAAATTGAAGCGGGCAAAGCGATGTTTTTGATAAATTTAGAAATGTTTTTTCCAAAACTATCTGCAAACCAACCTTTAACCCGTAAAATGTAACCAAGTGCCATAATAATTACGACAACAAGGACACTTTGAATGGAACTCCATAAAACTGCCATTATCCCTACCTCAAACTTCTTTTAACTTACATTCATTGTATAAGTCGTCATAATTATGTTACCAAACTGCCAAATTATTCGCCTAAATTTATCCCGTCTGATTACATCCGTTTACGTGACAACTAAAATCAGTGGTACAATGAAATGTACATGACTTTATTGTCAGCATAGTAAAATGCATGATACTTGGACAAATATTAATCAGACCGTTTCTAGTAGTTTAAACTAACTTTTTAATTATTTTTTCTTATACAATCATTCATTATCAACTAATATATACCTCATATTACGGTATAGTCAAATTAAACACGAACTATAAATGATTTTTATATCACCTAAAAAAAAACAGTCATAGCAAGGAGTAACCATGTATATTCGAGACCTAGAATATTATCAGCAATTAATCTTGCAAAAAAACTTTTCAAAAGTTGCCGCTTTTTTTAATGTCAGCCAACCAACGATTAGTGCAGCCATTAAACGTTTGGAAGAAGAATTAGCGACCCAATTAGTGGTGCGTGACCATTCACATAACGATCTCTACATCACTTTAGCCGGTGAACAACTTAATAAACACGCCAATCAAATTTTAAACGAATGGGCCGTCACTAAAGATGAAATCAGCCGCTTAAACAATGATCAAATTACGCTTGGTTTACCTCCTATCATTCGTAATTATTACTTCACCAAAATTGCGAGTTAATTAAGCTCGCTAGAATTACTTCACAATATTCAAACGATTGAAAGTGGCTCAAATGACCTCCGTAAAGCCCTTTTACACGGTAAAATCGATATTGCCTTACTAGGGTCAGATGAACCGCTCTCATATAAATCATTAATAACTAAAGAGTTTGATCGGCACGCCTTTAAAATCTTTGTGGCCAAAAACCATCCTTTGGCAAACAAAGGAGCGGTCCACTTTGTAGACTTAAAAGGCTTACCCTTTATCTTATTAAGTGAAGGGTTTGTGCACACCCAAGCCATTAACAAACTGGCCAACCGTAATCATATGCGTTTAAATCCTGTTTTTCGCTCAACTGATGTTAACTTAGTGCTTAATATGGTCGCCGCTAATCTTGGCATTTCATTTCTAGCAAGCATCACTAGTGAGCAACGCACCGACGTGGTCGCCCTTGATTTACTTGATGATGATCAACCAGAATTTATCACTAGTATTGCATATCGAACCGCACATGTCTTAACTCCGGCTCAACAAAATATTTTGGCGTTGTTAGACCAGCATTTAATGCAGAAATAACAGACCGTGTACGTGATGACCGAAATACTAACATCACACACAAAAACGGGAGTGTGACAGAAGTCGGGCGATATCGAGAAATACACTAAAAATCCTCTATGAAGAAAATTCTTCATAGAGGATTTTGTCGTATTTCGAATATATCGGACTTCTGTCACACGTTCTAGCAGCAAATTACCACTAGAAAAGAGTAATGTCACAACCACATTTTTCTGTACCGGAGCATATTTAAACGGAGCTTAGCACACGCTCTTTTAATCTTGAACGCGGCCTAAGAAGTACTTCTTCTTACCACGACGCACAATAACAAATTTACCATCGTACATGGCACTTGGATCAACAATAGCTTCAACATCCGTAACTTGAGTCCCATTAATCCGAATAGCCCCATTGGTCACATCTTCACGGGCTTGGCGTTTAGATGCATCTACCCCAGCATCAACAATAAAATCAACCACGTTTTTAACTTCACTAGTCAATGCAAATGATGGCATATTAGCGAAACCTTGGGCAATTTCAGTCGCTGTTAAATCTTGGACATCCCCAGAAAACAACGCTGCTGAAATCCGTTCAGCTTCTTCAACGGCGGCTTGTGAATGGACAAAACGGGTTACTTCTTGAGCAAGCTTCCGTTGCGCTTCACGTGCACGTGGGTTTTCTTGGGTAGCCACTTCTAAGGCATCAATTTCTTCTTTTGACAAGAAAGTAAAGTATTTCAAGTATTTGATAACATCGGCATCTTCTTGGTTAAACCAGAATTGGTAGAATTCGTATGGTGATGTCTTTTCAGCATCTAACCAAACGGCCCCACCAGCTGTTTTACCAAATTTAGTTCCGTCTGATTTAAGCATCAATGGAATTGTTAAACCATAAGCCTTGGCATCGTTACCTTCCATCCGGTGAATTAAATCAATTCCGGCTGTAATGTTACCCCATTGATCAGCCCCACCAACTTGAAGTTGTACGTCTTCTTGTTTAAATAATTCAAGGAAATCAACTGATTGTAAAATTTGGTAAGTAAATTCAGTAAATGAAATTCCCGTTTCTAAACGTGAAGCTACGACATCTTTAGCCAACATAGTGTTAACTGAAAATAATTTACCGTAAATACGCAAGAAATCAAGTAAGCTAATCTTACCTAACCAATCACGGTTATTGACCACGCGGAAGTTTTCCGTGCCAAACAAGTGCACCATTTGCGCCGTTAAGGCGGCTTCGTTGTGCATAACTTGTTCCATCGTTTGTAAAACCCGTTCTGAATTACGACCAGATGGATCACCAATTGAACCAGTTCCCCCACCGATGACAATTACTGGTTTGTGACCAGCTAATTGGAACCGTTTCAACACCATAAAAGGAATCAAGTGGCCAATGTGCATTGAATCTGCTGTTGGGTCAATCCCAGCGTACATTCCGACTTGTTTTTCGTTTAATAGGCTTTGTAAGCCGTCTTCATCGGTTAATTGGTTAATGGCACCGCGCCACTTTAAATCAGCAAAAATTTCCATTTAAGTTCTCCTTTTTTCCATAAAAAAAGTCCCTAAGCGCATTATCTATGCACTTAAGGACGAATTAATTCCGTGGTACCACCTTAATTTACTACAGTTGTAGCCTTAGGCGTCGATAACGAGACGAACCGTTTGTGCTCCATAGATGTAACTTCGTTGGATCAAGGTCGGTTAGTTCACAGCAACCACTAACTTTCTGTATCGAGACTTGATTAACTACTTTGTCTATATCATTGCTTAAATTATTTTAACATGTTAGTTCGTACTTGAGTAGCCATTTTGATAGTTAATGTTTATCCCAGGTTGAATATTAAAAATATACAAATTAAAGCGGATTGTTGAGCTACCAATTGATTCGGCTTGCATTTGCACCCCGCGCGGAACAAGTTCTTGATCCCGATAATAGGGCGTAATTTGGTAGCGTACATAATCGTTGGGATGACTACGTAAATAACTAGCCACCATATTTTCATAATATGACATGCCTGGATCATTTAATGAACGGGTCCCGGTCACCAAATTTTGCAAATTATTATTTTGGCCCGTAAATTGATACCCAATCAAGTGTGAGCGATTGTATAACCATTCAATATGACCATTAATTGGTACTTTCCGGTTTTTAAAGCCGGTCGGATTAACCGTTAACCGTTGGCGCTTAGCATGCGGCATCAAACTTTTATTCAATAAAGCACTCGCCCCAGTCGCCCGACCTAAATTATCAAGTGGTTGGTATGTCGCCCACGCCCCCCGGTTAGTCGCTAATTCATTTGCACTAAAACTCGGTTGGCCATTATTGACTTGAATAATTTGTTGGCCACTAAAGTTCAATTGTGCTAAGTTATTTGGCGTTGGTTTTGGGGTTGGCACTTGACTGCTAGTCGTTGCACTTGAAGATGTTGTTGCTTGTGAAGATGATTGCTCAATTACCCGACTTACGGCTGAGGTTGCTTGATTGGTATGGCGCTGATGTGGTTGATGGTCTTGGCCACCAGTAAACCAACTTGCCGCTAAGGCCACTAAAATAATTAAACCAATAATTGATGCAAAACCTGATTGCGGGGTTGCTTTCTTTTTAGCCATCCGATTCTCCTACTTAATCAATCGTAAAGACACTGCGTTGAATCCGGCCTTTAATTTGGCGGCGCCGAGCTTCACGATAGTAATAAAAAAATTTCTGCTTTGCTAAAGCGGTTTGGGCTTGAATTAACCGGCCATCATAGTTACTTTCCGTCATTGCACGTTCCGATGATTTAGCTAAATCCCAATCGATTTTAGCTTCATCAACTTGGTCCATTAACATACCATCATAGGCCAAATGACTTACTGGTTGCTTGTTTTTATTTAAGCGACTCATAGCTCAGTTCTCCCCTCAACCGCTTTGATTAATGTCATCTCATCCGCGTAATCAATATCACTTCCCACTGCTAGCCCATGGGCTAACCGGGTAACTTTAATACCTGCTGGTTTTAACATCCGGGCTAAATACATTGCCGTTGCTTCACCTTCCGCATTTGCATTTGTCGCAACAATTACTTCGGTAATGCTTTCATTTTCTTGTAGGCGTTTAATTAAACTCGCAATGTTAATATCATCGGGACCTTTCCCATCCATCGGTGATAGAACCCCGTGTAAAACATGATACAAACCATGATATTCACGGGTATTTTCCATAGACATAACATCTTTAGATTGCTCAACGACTAGAATCGTTGTTTGATCACGACTAGGGTCTTGGCAAATAACACATGGATCAGCTTCGGTAATATTGCCACAGATACTACAAAATTGTAAATCACGTTTGGCAGCAATCAGGGCTTGGGCAAAACCAGTCACATCCTCTTCATCCATACCAAGGGTATAAAATGCTAACCGGGTTGCTGATTTTTGGCCAATTCCGGGTAATTTCATGTAACTTTCAATTAATTGGGCAATTGGTTCTGGATATTGCATCGGCCCCTCCTTTAAAAATAGCTTAGAAGCCTAAACCACGAGTGTATTTACCCATTGTTTGGGCAGTTTGATCATCAATTTTTGTCATCGCATCGTTAATCGCAACAACTAACATATCTTGTAGTGTATCAACATCGTCAGGATCAACGATTGCTGGTGCGATAACAACATCCTTTAACTTACGATCACCAGTAAACGTAACCTTAACCATGTCACTAGGTGCTACCCCAACAAACTCAGTTGCTTCCAACTCTGCTTGTTCGGCTTGCATTTGCTTTTGCATCTTTTGCATTTGTTTCATCATGCCTTGCATGTTTCCACCCATCATATTATCATTCCTCATTCTTTCATTAATTAATCATTTTCAACGGTAACAATGTCACCAAATAAATCTTTTGCTTGGGCAATTAATGCCGGTTCTTCAATTACTGGCTCAACGGCGGTTGGGGTTACAGCGACCGTCACTGGGCCTTCAACTGGCGGTTGTGTTTCGACTGCCAACTCAGCCAATTGGGGCACCGTCATCTCATTAACCGCAATTTTTTCTTTATATTGGCTAATATAACTGTTCCGCAACTGAACCCATTGATCATCTGTAATTAACGCCACCGTTAAGGTCTCACCCGTTAAGCGATTTAAACTTTGTAAAATATTATGCTGCAAATTGGCATCTTGTTGGGCCAACCGATGAATATATGGTTGGCTAAATGCCAAAACAATTCCATTAGGACTCGCCGCGACTGGTTTAGCTTGATTTAACTTGGCCATCTCAACGACACTTAACATGTTAAGTAAATCTGGATAATTATCCTCAATTGCGCGTAACGCCCCTTTAGTTGCCGCTTGTAAAATCGTAAAAACGGTTTGACCATCAAAGGCCATTTTACCCGTCGTGGCGGTATTTACAACTGGTCCAGCCGGTCCACTGACGGGAATATTACGAGCCCCTTCAACCGGCATTACTTCTGCTTGCTTCGGTTCCGCAAGGAGACTCGGTTCAGCTGGTAAGCTAGCTGGCATTTCAGCCTTAACCATTAATGTTTCACGTGGCACATGCGTCGTTACCACAGGTTCCCTAGCAATTGTCGGCCTAGCTGCTGGAGTGGTCGGCACAGCACCACTTTGACTTTGGGGCTTGGCCACTGATGGTTGTTGAACGGCCGGCTGCATCGGTTGTGACGTAATCGTTTTTAGACTAGCTAATTTAACTGTTAATACTTCTAAATAGACATCCGGATGCGTGGTAAACCGTAACTGTTGTTGGACATCATTTAAGACATTAATCACCGCATAGGCGTAATCCGGCGTTACTTGCTTACTCAAAGCCGTAAATACTTCATCTGGCGTGACTGTTACCATGTCAGGGGCTTGATTTGCCAATAATAAATCCCGAATATAACTAATTAAATCTTCAATGAATCGATGCGCATCCTTACCTTCTTGCAGGATTGATTCTAAAACTTGCAAACTAGTTGGCACATCTTCAGCTAACACAGCCGTTACGTATTCATTTAATAAACTTTGCTTAACCGCACCCGTCACTAATAACGCATTTGCTAAGGTGACTTTATCATCCCCAAACGAGAGTGTTTGATCCAGAATACTTAAGGCATCCCGCATCCCACCTTCTGCTGCATTGGCAATCACTTTTAAGGCTGAGGCTTCATATTGGTACCCTTTTTGTTCCAAAATATATTCCATACGGGCAATACTTGCAGTTGTCCCAATCCGGCGAAAATCAAAACGTTGGGTTCGTGAAATAATCGTTAAGGGAATCTTGTGTGGCTCAGTAGTTGCCAAAATAAAAACTACTTGGGCCGGTGGTTCTTCTAAGGTTTTCAACAAGGCATTAAAGGCCCCGGTTGATAACATATGAACTTCATCAATAATGTAAACTTTAAATGGCGCTTGGGTCGGAGCATATTTAACCTTATCACGAATGTCACGAATTTCTTCAACCCCATTATTTGAGGCCGCATCAATTTCAATCACATCATTTAATGAACCATTATTAATGGCCTGACAATTAATACACTCATTACATGGTTCACCATCGTGTAAGTTTAAACAATTTAACGCCTTGGCAAAAATCTTAGCTGCTGACGTTTTCCCGGTTCCGCGTGGCCCAGTAAACAAATATGCGTGGCTCGTTTGTCCCGTAATAATCGCATTTTTCAGCGTTTTAGTGATGATTTCTTGTCCAACCATATCACTAAATTTTTGGGGCCGCCACACCCGATATAGTGCTTGATAAGCCATTTGTTTACCTCCCGTAGATTTCATAATTACTCTATCAATATTACCACATTCAAAAGCTCTATCGCTGATTTATCATTACAAATTTCGATAAAAAAAACGAGGCCATTTCTGACCTCGTTTCTCAAGCTATGTATGTAAAGCACAAATTGCAGCATTCTTAGGGCTGCTTCCTTCCAGACCTGACCCGGTTCGAAGTACAACCTTGCCTTACAGATTTAAATTATACACTTTTTTCTAAGCAACATCAAGCATCTTTTGTTTGTTGTGCTTTAGCGGCCTTTTTACGGGCTTTTTGTTGCGCGCGAATCTTGCGGAAAAACTGCTGTAAAATTTCTCCAGCTTCTTTAGCTAAGATCCGTTCATGCACTTCCACTTGGTGATTAAAACGTTCATCCGTTAATAAATTATATAAACTACCCACGACACCGGCTTTAGGATCACGGGCACCAAAATATAATTGGGGAATCCGCGAATTAATAATTGCGCCGGCACACATTGGACATGGTTCAAGTGTCACAAACATTTGACAATCTTCTAACCGCCATGACTTTAAGCGCCGATTAGCTTCTTGAATCGCCATAATTTCAGCATGCATGATCGCATCTTGGGCGTGTTCACGTAAGTTAAAACCGCGCCCGATAATTTCCCCATCGTGCACAATCACCGCCCCAATCGGTACTTCACCAATTGCACCAGCTTTACCGGCTTCTTTTAAGGCAGCGCGCATAAATTTTTGTTGTTCTTCAATTGTTAATTCTTGCATTCTACTTACCCGTTAGGCTTTAACGGCTTCTAAAATATAGTAGCCCTTATCTTTACGAATAATTTCGCAATTGCCAAAAACTTCTTCCATTAGTTTCTTAGCTGATGGCGCACCTTGTTTTTTTTGTAGCACAACGGTTAAAGTTCCACCCGCTACTAGATGTGCCACCGCTTCACTAATCATGGCTTGGACAATTTCTTTACCTGCCCGGACCGGTGGATTAGTTAAAATCGCTGCATATTGCTCAGTCACATCTTCATAGACATTTGAATGGAACACGTTAACTTGTTCCGCCACCCGATTATTAGTGGCGTTACGTTGGGCTAAACTCAATGCTAAATTATTAACATCAACCATATCAATGTGGCGTTCTGGGTAAGCTAAGGCTAACGAAATGCCGACTGGTCCATAACCGGTCCCTAAATCAAGAATTTTTCCAACCGGAGCGTGGTCTTCACGAAATGCTTCAAGCATCACGCGTGTCCCGTAATCGACAGTTTGTTTTGAAAAGACCCCGTTATCCGTGGTAAACTTAATCTCGTTGTTTAATAAGTTAAATGACCACGTTTTTTCATCGTGGACAATATCTGGGTTCTCTGTATAGTAGTGATTATTCATGGGCTTGGCCCCCTTCATTTTGCTTCTATCTAATAATAACTGTTAGCGAAAAGTTTTTACACCCTTTTATAAATTTTTCTCTTTGCTACTGTAAGGCAAATAATCACTTTATTTCCCACTATACACTATATATAGTTTTTTATCATTGCACCGGCCACTACATATTGTTATACTAATCGATGAAATAAAAAGGGACAGGGGTATATAACATGAATAATTTAACCGTATTTACTAAAGATAACTGCATTCAATGCAAGATGACAAAGCGCTTTTTAGAAGCCCGCGGCATCGCTTTTGAAGAAAAAAATGTCAGCACGAACCCAGAATATGTCGACTACTTAAAGGCTCAAGGTTTCCAATCAGTACCAGTTGTTGAAGGTGCTAATATTGATTCAATTGCTGGTTTCCGTCCAGACGCCTTGCAACAATTAGCCTAAGTATTCAATTAAAAGTCGCGTGCTAAAGACAACATCTTGTGTCAAAAACAACAGGGTGTTGTTTTTTATTTGTAAAGTGCGCTGCCAATTAGCCACACTAATTTCTATCATTACCATATAAGGGGAGCTTACACATGAGTTTAAAAGACTTAAAAGATGTTACATATTTTGATTTAAACAATCAAATTAACATTCCAAAAAACAATCGGATCCAATTAGAAAAAGATCATGACGCATTAGCGGCCTTCTTTGCCGAAAATGTTGAACCTAACACCATGCAATTTGCAACCCTTCGTGATCGTTTTGATTACCTACTTGAAAACGATTTTCTTGAACCTGGTTTTGTTGCTAAATATGACTTTAGCTTCATTGAAAAGCTTTACGCCTACCTTTTGGACCAAGATTTTCAATTTAAGTCATTCATGGCGGCTTACAAGTTTTATGCCCAATACGCATTAAAGACTAATGACAACACGACTTATTTAGAAAGCTACACTGATCGGGTAGCGATTAATGCGCTTTTCTACGGGGATGGTAATGAAGAATTAGCAATGCACTTGGCTGATGAAATGATTCACCAACGCTACCAACCTGCGACCCCATCATTTTTAAATGCTGGTAAGTCACGTCGTGGTGAATTGGTTTCATGTTTTGTTATCCAATCAACTGATGATATGAATTCAATTGGCCGGGTCATCAATTCCGCCCTTCAACTTTCACGAATTGGTGGTGGGGTTGGAATGAACCTTTCAAACCTTCGTGAAGCTGGAGCGCCAATTAAAGGAATTGCCAACGCCGCTTCTGGGGTTGTACCAGTTATGAAGTTGTTGGAAGATTCATTTTCATACTCTAACCAACTTGGTCAACGTCAAGGGGCCGGTGTTGTGTACTTAAATGTCTTCCACCCAGATATCATGCACTTCTTAGCTACTAAAAAAGAAAACGCCGATGAAAAAATTCGGGTTAAGACGCTTTCACTTGGTTTAACCATTCCTGATAAGTTCTACGAATTAGCCCAAGCCAACGAACCAATGTACACTTTCTCACCATATGATGTGGAACGGGTTTACGGAACACCATTTAACTACGTTGATATTACGGCTGAATACGATAACTTAGTTGCTAATCCTGAAATTGCCAAGTACAAGATTAATGCTCGTGACCTTGAAACTGAAATTTCTAAATTACAACAAGAATCTGGTTACCCATACATCATCAACATTGATATGGCTAACCGTGAAAATGCCGTTGCTGGTAAAATCGTTTCATCTAACTTATGTTCTGAAATTTTACAAATTCAAGAACCATCAAAGATTAACGATAAGCAAATGTATGACCACCTTGGAACTGACGTTTCATGTAACTTAGGTTCAATTAACATTGCTAACATGATGGAAACGAGTGACTTTGGTCAATCAGTTGATACAATGATGCGGGCCCTTTCATTTGTTTCTGACATGTCAAAACTTGATATTGTCCCTTCAATCCGTAAAGGGAATGATGAAGCCCACGCGGTGGGGCTTGGTGCCATGGGCCTTCACGGTTACTTGGCTAAGAGTCACATCATGTACGGGGATGAAGATTCAATGGACTTCACTAATGTCTTCTTTATGATGGTTAACTACTACACATTAGTTTCATCAAACAAGATTGCCCGTGAACGTCAAGAAACTTTCAAAGACTTCGAATTATCAAAATACGCTGATGGTTCATACTTTGAAAAATACATTAACGGTGATTGGCAACCTCAATCAGCGAAGGTTGCGGCCCTTTTTGAAGGTCACCACATTCCAACTGCTGATGACTGGCGTCAACTTGCTGCTGACGTTAAAAAAGATGGTTTATACAACCGTAACCGGATGGCGATTGCCCCAACTGGATCAATCTCATACATTAACGATGCAACTTCATCATTGCACCCAATTGTAAACCGGATTGAAGAACGTCAAGAAAAGAAAATTGGTAAGATTTACTATCCAGCCCCATACTTGGCAGATGATACTATTCCTTACTACGTTTCAGCTTACGATACTGATATGCGTAAAGTTATCGATATCTACGCCACCGCTCAACAACACATTGACCAAGGGATGGCATTAACCCTCTTTATGCGGGCAACGTTGCCTGAAGGCCTCTACGAATGGAAGAACGGTCGCACTGATAAGATGACAACGCGGGACTTAAACATCTTACGGAACTACGCTTACAAGCGTGGTTGTAAGTCAGTTTACTACGTGCGGACATTTACTGATGATGACACTGAAGCTGGTGTTAACGAATGCGTCAGCTGCTCAATCTAATTGCATAGCTTAAAAGTGAAGGTATGAATTGCGATAAATTCGTAATTCATACCTTTTTTATTACAACTACTGAATTTTAAGCCTCCCCCACTTATGTTGACATTCATAAGTTGACGGGCTAAAATTTAGTGAATCAATTAACAATGGAGAAGAATATCTAATGGCAAAAGAATACATCGCAATCAATTGGAATAACATTGAAGATGCTATCGATAAGGCAACTTGGGAAAAATTAACTGAACAATTTTGGTTAGACACCCGGATTCCGTTATCAAACGACCTTGATGATTGGCGTCAAATGGATCAAAAAGAAAAAGATTTGGTTGGTTTAGTTTTCGGTGGTTTAACTTTACTTGATACCATTCAATCACAAGATGGGATGTCAGCACTTAAAGACGACATCCGGACACAACACGAAGAAGCGGTTTTGAACAACATTGAATTCATGGAATCAGTGCACGCAAAATCATACTCTTCAATCTTTGAAACATTGAATGCACCTAAAGAAATTGAAGCTATTTTCGAATGGACAAATACTAACGAATTCTTACAGTACAAAGCCCAACGCATTAATGATATTTACCAAAATGGAACCCCATTACAAAAGAAGATTGCCTCTGTATTCTTAGAAACATTCTTATTCTACTCTGGTTTTTACACACCACTTTACTACTTAGGCCACAACAAGTTAATTAACGTGGCTGAAATCATCAAATTAATTCTTCGTGATGAATCTGTCCACGGTACGTACATTGGTTACAAATTCCAAATTGCGTTTAACGAATTAAATGAAGATGAACAATCAGAAATCAAAGCTTGGATGTATGACTTATTGTACGAATTGTATGAAAACGAAGAAAAATACACCCACGAATTATATGATGGTGTTGGTTGGACTGAATCAGTACTCACTTTCTTGCGTTACAATGCCAACAAAGCCTTAATGAACTTAGGCCAAGATCCATTGTTCCCAGATACTGCTGATGATGTTAGCCCTGTTGTTATGAACGGGATTTCAACTTCAACATCAAACCACGATTTCTTCTCGCAAGTTGGTAATGGTTACCGTCTTGGCCAAGTTGAAGTTATGGAAGATAGCGATTACGATATTTAATTACCAAAACAGAGCTGTGACAGCAGTGAAATTTAGTAATAAGTTGCTGCTAGAACGTGTTTCAAAAGACAGCTACTAGCATAAAATACGAAAATCCCGACCGAATTTTTAAATTCAGTCGGGATTTTTTAGTGTTATATCGGAGCTAAACGCCTTTGGTCACACTCCCATTTTTAGTATGCTATAGCGATTTTCACCACTGGATAATCTAAAGCGTTAGGTTACCCTTTCAATTAGCTTAAACGCAAGTAAAATCGCTAATTATTTAACTGGTCCATCACATGGGCGCTGCACTACCTTCGTAAAAAGCCACAAAAAAAGAGCTAGCAAGGAAATCCTTACTAACTCTTTTGGTTCTATACTTTTTGGTACTGATGGCCATGACTTAAGTCATGGGTGTCAGTACCATTTTTTATTCTAATTGTATTGTTTCGTAAAAAAGAGTACAAAAATAGAGATAGC
>NZ_CAKKNT010000014.1 GCF_918814755.1 Periweissella ghanensis
TATTCAAATGGCCCTTTAGAAGGTTTAAATCGTAAAATAAAACAAATCAGTCGAAGCGGTTATGGCTATCGAAACTTAGCCAATTTTTTTAATCGTATTCGATTAGAATTGGCATAAAAAAAGACCCTAAATCTTTTACGATTTAGAGTCTAAAAACTCAATATCAACATCATTTGACAAAGAGCCATAAGAAAACCCCCTCGATTGGATTTACTCCAATTCGAGGGGGTCAGTGCAACCATCTTAATGGTTGGCGTTTTTTGAAATTGTATTTATTAAATATACTTTGTAACTAGATTGTTTATTAGTACAACTTAGAAAGCTAAAATTTAAGCTAAATCGACTACTGCTACTCCACGTTCGACATCGGTTGCTTCTGTCAACAAGGTTGCTTGCCATTCTGGATGGTTAGTAACCACCACGATAACATCGGTTGCTTTACGTGATGCCGCAATCGCAATCAAGTCCATTTGGGCTAACGTTTCGCCCGCTGCAACTTGTTGCCCAACCGTTACTTGAACATCAAATGGTGTCCCATTTAACTCAACCGTATTAACCCCCATGTGAACTAAAACTTCGGTCCCATCCGTCGTTTTAATGCCAATCGCGTGTTGGGTTGGGAAGATTAACGTAACTTCACCGGCAACGGGTGCCACAATTTGGCCTTCGTTGGGCACAACTGCAAACCCATCACCAAGCATTTTGCTAGCAAAGGTTTCATCCGGCACATCCGCCAATGGTTTGAGAGTTCCGTTCGCAACTGAAACCATCGTAAGCTTAGTTGCTGGTGTTGTAGCTGGTTCGCTTGGCCCATCACTAATTTCTTCAGTAGCCAATGGCATCGCTGAAACCGTTAATTCACCATTTTTAATTTTATCAATATTATCAGCAATGAATTGAACTTCTGGTCCAATCACAATTTGCATTTGATGCTCGTTTAACACATTGACCCCGGCAACCCCGTTAATTCGTTTAAGCGCATTAACATCAATCGCACTAGTATCAGTGAATTTATACCGCAAACGAGTCGTACAGTGGGCCGTTTCAGTTAACCGTTCTTTAGCAAGGTCACTTGAACCATCACCTAATGTTAACCAAATTTTTTCTGCCAATTGGGCATAACGATCAGTACTACTAATCTTTTTAGCTGGCCCATCAACAACGACGGCATCTTCATCCATCAAATCATCTTCTTCAGGATTACGACCAGGCGTCATTAAGTTAAATGTCCGAATCATGAACGTAAATGAAACGTAGTACAAGATGGCCATGAATAACCCAAGCACTAAGAGCATGTATGGTTTGTTGGCCAATGGCAAGTGATAATCAAGCACAAAATCAACCAATCCGGCACTAAAGGCAAACCCATTCGTCCAATGGAAGCTTGCCGCAATAAACATTGATAACCCAGTCAAAGCTGCGTGCACAACGTACAATGGCCATGCAACAAACATGAATGAAAATTCAAGTGGTTCTGTCACCCCAGTAAAGAATGACGCAAACGCACTCGCAAGCATTAATGAACCAACACGCTTCTTTTGACTTGGGCGAGCTTGATGGTAAATCGCTAACGCCCCGGCTGGTAACCCAAACATCATAATTGGGAAGAAACCAGCTTGGTAACGCCCGGTAATTCCCTTAACCCCGGTTCCGTGAAGGAAATTGAAAATATCATTAATGTTCGCCACGTTAAACCAAAAAACCGAATTTAACGCGTGGTGTAACCCGGTTGGAATCAACAACCGGTTGAAGAATCCGTATAACCCGGCCCCGGCTGGACCCAAGTTAACAACTAATTTACCAAAATCGACTAAGGCCGTAAAAATTGGTGGCCAGATAACGAGCATTAATAATGAAACAACTAACATTACAATTGCCGTTAAAATTGGCACTAACCGTTTCCCAGAAAAGAAAGAAATTGCTTGCGGTAACTTAACTTCACTGAAGTTATCAAACATTGCTGCCGCTACTAATCCAGCAATAATCCCAATCAAAACATTTCCTTGAATTGCACTAAAGGCGGGATTGATATGACTAACTGGCTTATCAAAAAGTAAGGCCATGTTAGCTGGTGATAACACCTGCAAGGGGATGGTCAAAGCGACAAATCCGGCTAATGCAGCCGCCCCGTCACGCTTCTTTGACATCCCCAATGCCAAACCAATAGCAAATAAATAAGGTAAAACCCCTAAGATTGCATTCCCACCTGCAATCATAAATTGGGCGACAAACCCAATCTTTAATGATGCCAACCAATTACCAACCCCAACTAAAATTGATGCTGCCGGTAAAATTGCGATTGGCAACATCAATGAACGTCCCATTTTTTGGAAATATTCCTTCATGTTGTATCTCTCCTTCTCTATACCAATAGAGAATATATTACACCGAATATCAATTAAATCAAGTTTTTTATTGCTCTATACCAATTTTAAATGCAACCAACAAACCCCATTACATCAAGTTATCCCTCTTTTTTTACATTAGCCCTCGGCCAACGTATATCCCAACTAGACCAACACCTATACCAATTATAATTGTTAACCCAGCATAGACCCACGCAACGGTCCGATGATCGTCGTGTAAACTAAGTAATTCACCCATAAAAGTTGAAAAAGTCGTAAATCCGCCGATAATGCCGGTTCCTAAAAACAATTTCAAAGCCGGTGACCACGTTAATGGTGCCAAGAGTCCTAATAAAAACGCTCCCAATAAATTAATTAGTAACGTCGTCATTGGTAATGGCCCTTTAGTAATGCGTTTACCGTAATCCATTACTAAGAAGCGTACAACACTTCCTAAAGCTGCTCCACTACCCGCAATTAAAATATTAAGCATGTTTCCCTCCCATGCGCATTCCTAATTGTGCTGCAATTAAGCCACCACCAAAACTAACTACTAAATACACCACTGCTAGGCCAAGATGGTTATTCAGGAGCAACTGATTGTTTTCTAAAATTAAGGTTGAATAGGTCGTATATGAACCGACAATCCCCGTCGTCAAACCAGTTGCAATTGCTGGCGACAAGGCCCATCGCGTACTAATTTTATAATTTAAAAAACTTAACATAAATGTCCCCGTTAAATTAATAACTAACGTGGCCCAAGGAAAAGCACTACTATGTAAGGCTAATTCGAGGGCTTCTCGTAACCCACCGCCGATAAAGCCGCCAATTAAAACTGCGATTATTTTTTTGTTCATTACAACTCCTTTAATACGTATTAATTAATCTAATTATAAATAAATGTTTGACAAATAATTACTAACTTGCTATATTTAATCACAACTTATAGACATTTCAAACGAGGAAGTTATTATGAAAACCTTTATTAACAACAATATTAATAGTTGGTGGCGTCGGTAAATTCAAGTTACATCACAGGTGTGACTTGATCAAACAGATCATTTCGCATCTGTGCCGACAACTTTTTCGTACAACGAAGGTCAGCATAGGTAGCAATTATCAAGCTAAATATGCCGGCCTTTTTTATTTACTTTATTCTAGAAACAAGTAGTGGATTAGGTGCAGGTGTATTGCGCTTAATCCACTATTTTTTTGAAAGCAGGACTTAAATTATGAAACGTTTATTTTTATCAATTGGTCTTATCCTAGCAGTTTTAGTCGGTGCCTTTTTTGGTGCTAGTCATGACAACAATCAAGCCAGTTCCCCTAAAAAAATTCCCACGGTAGGGATTTTACAATTTTTAACCCACCCCGCGTTGGATGCAATCCATAAAGGGATGGTCGCAGAACTTGCCAAAGAAGGTTATATCGATGGCAAAACGATTCATATTGATTTTCAAAACGCTCAAGGTGATCAAAGTAACCTTAAATCAATGGCGACTAAATTTGCCAATGAAAATGCCGACTTATCAGTTGGGATTGCCACACCCGCTGCGCAAGCATTAGCTAACACCGTCCCTGGCAAAGTATTGTTTGCACCATCAACTAACCCGGTGGCCGCTGGGCTAGTGACGGACCTCAAACATCCTGGTGACCATGTATCAGGGGTCTCTGATCAAGCACCCATCAAGGATCAGTTAGCATTAATCAAAAAATTCGTACCAACCTTACAAACCCTTGGGATTATTTACACTTCATCTGATATTTCAGCCACGACTGAAGCCAAGAAAATGATTAACCTTGCGACTAAGGCTGGTTTAAAAACCAAAGTTTACACAATTGCCCAATCAAATGATTTAGCACAAGTTGCCCAATCAATGGCTAACAACAAAGCTATTGATGCCGTATTTGTTCCAACTGATAATACGATTGCCAGTTCAATGCCCGTCCTTTTACAAGCCACTAACCCGGCCAAAATGCCAGTCTTTCCAACGGCAAGCACGATGGTTCAAGCGGGTGGGATTGCTGCTGATTCAATTAACCAATACCAAATCGGGGTTACAACTAGTAAGATGATTGCCAAAATCTTACGTGGCCAAGCAATTAAAGATACGCCGGTTGAATTCATGAAAAAAGGTGAATTAGTGATTAACGTTCAGGCAGCCCACAAACTAGGGATTACAATCCCGGCTGATTTATTAAAACAAGCCCAAGCGACTAAAGGAGGTATCGTTAAATGAGTATTTTAGTTTCCGCGATTGGCCAGGGATTAATCTGGGCCGTCCTAGGTTTAGGATTATTTTTAACTTTCCGTATTTTAAATTTTGCTGATATGTCCGTTGAAGGAACCTTTCCATTAGGGGCGGCCACGGCAGTCGCATTAATTCATAATGGCGTTAACCCATATTTAGCCATGTTAGCCGCGGCCGGAGCTGGAGCAGCAGCCGGTTTAATCACTGGTTTACTCTATACTAAAGGTAAGATTCCGATTTTATTAGCCGGAATTTTAACGATGACCGCCATCTTCTCGATTAACTTACGCATCCTTAATGGTGCTAATTTATCATTATTAAACCAAAAAACGATTCTCAATGGCCATTTAATGCAACAATTACCACCCTTTTTTAACACCGTTTTCGTAGGAATGATTGTCCTTGCCGTGATTATCAGCGGTTTAATCTATCTCTTACAAACCAATTTCGGCCAATCTTTTATCGCGACTGGGGATAATCCAACAATGGCACGCTCATTTGGGATTAACTCCGATTCGATGACGATTTTTGGCCTAATGCTTTCAAATGCTTTGATTGCCTTTGGTGGGGCCTTGGTTGCCCAAAACAATGGTTACGCGGATGTTAACATGGGGATTGGGATTATTGTTATCGCCTTGGCATCAATTATTATTGGGGAAGTCGCGTTCGGTGATTTATCACTTAACTTCCGCTTAATTGCCATTGCCGTTGGTTCAATTTTTTATCGGTTCGTACTACTCCTCGTCTTACAACTTGGCTTTAACCCGAATGATTTAAACTTACTTTCAGCGATTGTTTTAGCATTGGCTTTATTAACCCCAAAACTCCAAAATGTTTTCAAAATTAAAAAAGTTATCAAAGGATCGGTGGCTCGTCATGAATAAACCTTTAATTACCTTAACGGACGTTTCCACAACTGTTCAAAATAGTGCTGGGGCCCAGATTAACATTTTAAAAAAGCTCAATCTAACCATTAACGAAGGTGATTTCATTACCGTACTGGGTTCCAATGGGGCTGGTAAATCAACCCTCTTTAATGTCATTGCTGGTGGGATTACCGCTACCAATGGAACAATTAAACTACATGCGCGTGATATTACGCATGAAAGTGAACTTACCCGGACTAAATATATTAGTCGCGTCTTTCAAGATCCTAAGTTAGGTACGGCCCCACGCATGACCGTGGCTGAAAATTTATTACTGGCTTTAAACCGGCATAAAAGTTTTTCTCTCATGCCACGCCGCCTCAATAAACATTTAGCGACCTTTACGCAAATCACCAAACAAATGGGCAATGGGCTTGATCAACGGCTCCAAACAAGTGTTGGCAGTCTCTCAGGTGGTCAACGCCAAGCACTAAGCTTTTTAATGGCTACCATTCAAAAACCAGAATTATTACTCCTTGACGAACACACGGCAGCGCTTGACCCCAAAACAAGTGCCCAATTAATGCAGTTAACCGATGAAAAAGTGACCGCCAATGCGCAAACTGCTCTAATGATTACCCATAATTTGGAAGATGCCTTAACTTACGGTAACCGCTTGATTGTCCTTCACGATGGGCAAATCACCTTGGATGTAACTGGGGCCCAAAAAGCACAATTAACCAAAGATGACTTACTGAACTACTTTGCTAGTTATTAAGCAATTATTGTTGGGGCCTTACTAGTTTAGATACAAAAATGGGTTGTGCCAAAACTCTTTTCTGGTAGAAATTTACTGCCAAAACTCGCTCCAGAATTCCGATATATTCGAAATACGACAAAATCCTCTATGAAGAATTTTCTTCATAGAGGATTTTTAGTGTAGTTCTCGATATCGCCCGACTTCTGTCACAGCTCCATTTTAAAGTTCAAAGTATTTTTCGAGGAATTCAGCAACCCCATCTTCTTCATTCGTGCCCGTTACATATTTAGCGTGTTCAAAGACATCGGGCGTTGAATTTTGCATGGCAACACTAACATCACCGGCTTCCAGCATTGAAATATCATTTTCACCATTACCAAACACTAAGGTATTTTCACGCCCAATTTGGTAGTATGTTTGGACATGCTTAACCGCCGTGGCTTTGTTAACCCCTTTAGGTAATAACTCAATGTTTTCCGGAGCAGATGATGAAATATCAAGCGTATCTAAAGCACCTAAAATTTTACGGGTTAATTCAATCATTTCAGGATCACCACCAGCGACAATTCCGTTAGTAACCGCTTTGGCATCAATTTCACCAAATTCCTTAAAATATGAGATGGCCCCACGCTTCATAATTTTGGCTGCAAAACTCATCACTGATAATTGACATTTTTCGGTCACGTTATGATAAACATGGTCGGGAGTAAATAAGCGCACTGAAACTCCATTTTCGTTTACAATATTAATAACTTGTTGGACGGCTTCAACTCCTAAGTATTCGATACCTTGGTTAGGGCCCAAATCATACATCGCGCCATTTGAGTTGATTAAGTTTACTTCGCGATTAATCATGTCACGCACGAGTTCAGCATGGACCCGCATCCGGCCCGTCGCAATGTAGACAATGTGGCCTTGAGCTTGCAACTTTTCTAAAACATCTTTGGTTCTAGCTGATACTGTCTGATCATCATGGATTAGCGTACCGTCAATATCAATAAAAATTAAATGTCGTTTCATATGCTCTCCTCAATTTTGTGCCAGTTAGATTCTATTTGTTCATGTTAATTCTACCAAACCATAAACTTCCTGCAAGCGTTTTCACGGTTTTTCACACAATTATTGAATGATTTTGCAAAGGTTACTATAATGAATAGTATCGAATATTAAGAAGAGGCGTTTTCATGCAACCAATTAGAATCTTATTTAGCTCAATTTCTGGTAACACCCGTGGCTTTCTGCAAAAATTAGCTACCTATGCTACCGAGCAACAAGCGACTAACCCAACTGCCCCACTCATTGAAGCAGTTGAAATATCAGATTTAACAAATTTCGCTGACGAAACGAGTCCTTTTTTCGTATGTGTGCCAACTTATTTAAGTGGTGGTAATGGTATTGATTCTGGCGTTAAAGAATTAATGACTAATACGTTAGGTGAATATATTACTTACAATAACAATGCCCATCTTGTTCAAGGTATCATTGGTTCAGGTAATCGTAACTTCAATGAGCAATATATTTTAACTGCCCGGTGCTATGCCCACGCAACGCAAACCGAAGTCGTTGCCGATTACGAACTACGGGGAACGACGCAAGATGTTGAACGGATTTATAGCATTCTAAGCTTACTATCGCAACCCTAATAAAAAACTATATCAATCTGAAAGTAGGTACTAACAATGGCCATTATTAAACCCGAGTATATTCTCGCAATTGACCAAGGAACCACTTCATCACGCGCCAAAATTTTTAATAAAAATGGCCGTCGAGTTACCGAAACCGAGACCGAAATTACGGCAACTTATCCCCATTCTGGTTGGGTTGAACAAAATCCCCAAGACATTTGGCACAGTGTGCAAACGGTCATTGCCAGTGCCATGATTAACTCTGGGGTCCGCCCGGATGAAATTAAAGCAATTGGGATTGCCAATCAACGGGAAACCACGATTATTTGGGATAAAAACACCGGCCAACCAGTCTACAATGCCATTAGTTGGCAAAGTAACCAATCGGTCGCAATTATTGAAAAACTCCGCACAGATGGTCACGCGGACATGATTCAAGCCAAAACTGGTTTACCTTTAAGTACCGCCTTTTCAGCTTCAAAAATTCGGTGGATTCTCGATCACGTTCCAGGAGCTCAAGCACGCGCGGAAGCTGGTGAATTACTTTTTGGAACCGTCGATACTTGGCTTGTCTGGAAATTATCTGGTGGGAAAGCATTTGTGACCGATCATACCAATGCTAGTCGCACGATGCTCTTTAATATTCACACCTTAACTTGGGATGATGAACTGCTCAACCTTTTCAATATTCCAACTAGTATGCTACCCGCGATTAAAACGAGTTCTGAAGTTTATACGACCACCGAATCATATCAATTCTTTGGTGGTGAAGTACCGATTGCTGGTTTAGCGGGTGACCAACAAGCCGCCTTAATTGGTCAAATGGGTTTTGAAACAGGTTTTACTAAAAATACCTACAGTGCTGGCTCGTTTATTCTTTTAAATACTGGTGACAAACCCGTCGTATCATCTCATGATTTAGTGGCCACCGTGGCGTACTCAATGCAAGGTGAAGTTAAATACGCTCTTGAAGGGGCCATTTTTGTCGCTGGTTCAGCGATTCAATGGCTCCATGATGGGTTAAAAATGATCAATAATGAACCAGAAACCCGGACGGCAGCGGAACAATCAACTAATGATGATGAAGTTTACTTTGTCCCCGCCTTTTCTGGTTTATCGGCACCTTATTGGGATCCCCATGCACGGGGGGCGATTTTTGGTGTTACACGTGGAACAAATCGCAATGATTTCATTAAAGCGACTTTACAAGCCATTGCTTACCAAACCCGCGACGTTATTGAAACGATGCGCCAAGATACCGGTTTTGAAATCAAAACGATGCATGCCGATGGAAGTGCTTCTCGTAATCAATACTTAATGCAGTTCCAAGCTGATATTTTAGATGCAGAAGTTTTACGCGCCACCGATGAAGAAACGACGGCCCTCGGGGTTGCCTTCTTAGCTGGACTGGCCGTTGATTATTGGGAATCAGTCGAAGATATTAAAAATATGACGATTGCTGGGCGCACCTTTAAACCTAACATGGACAAGCAACGCCGTGAAAAGCTTTATCACGGTTGGCAAAATGCGGTCGCCGCGACGCAATTGTTCAAACCGAATGAGTTACCAAAAAAATAAGCGCGCAAAAGTGTGTCACTTAGTGCAATAATAACTCCTTGAAAGAACTATCCCAAGGAGGTTATTATTGCACTTTTTATTTTGTTCATATTTTATGTATAATAATTGTTAATGCTATTAGCTATTTTTAGATTACGCTTAACCGTAATCTTGCACCTGATTATTTAGAATGGAGTCTTACATGCAAACCACCCCTAAGCACAGTGCTTTTTTGTTACCTGGAATTATCTTATTGGGAGCCGTTCTACGGATTCCAATTACAAGTATTCCACCAGTTCTAAGTGAAATTGCTCATGGCCTTCATATTCCAGTCGCATCCCTTGGAATTTTAACGACCTTACCCCTATTAGCTTTTGCTATTTTTTCACCAATTGCACCTATGATTGCTCGTAAATTCGGGATTGAAGCAACCTTTATTGGCGTTTTAATATTAATGTTCATTGGTTCAATTATCCGCGTAATTTCAACCCCCTTTTTATTTATTGGTACTTTGTTAGTTGGGATTGCGATTTCACAAATGAATGTCCTACTACCAACTTTAATCGCGGCTAACTTTCCGACTAAAATCGGGGGCTACACCTCAATTTATACCTTTACCATGGGCTTAATGACAGCTTTATTTTCAGCGATTTCTGTGCCAATTGTTTTGGCGACTAACTGGCAAACGTTAATCGGGCTCTTGAGTGGCTTAGTCATCATCGATCTGTTAGTCTGGTTCCCTAATGTTCGGCACAATCACTTACTTGCGCCGAAAGGAACTGGTAAAAATTCCGTTCCTTCAGCTTGGAAAAACGTTACTGCTTGGTATTTATTAGTCTTCATGGGGCTACAATCAGCTCTGTTTTACACATCAATTTCTTGGTTGCCAACGATTGCGATTTCCCATGGTGTTAGTGGTAGTACCGCTGGTATTTTAGCCGGAGTCAACGCCTTAGTGTCACTACCGGTTTCATTTCTTGTACCCAATATTATCGCGCATGCTAGTGCACCGAAACGCCGTTTATTTGTAATCGGGGTCTCATTATTAGCAATTATTTCCTTTACAATGTTGCTCTTTGCCAATGACAGCTTTATTTTCTGGTTAGTGCTTAATGTACTTAATGGTTTAGCAACGGGAGCCCTCTTCCCATACTTGATGACGTCATTTGGTAAGAAAACGAATAATCCGGCCGAAACTGCTGAATTATCAGGCATGGCCCAAGCTGGTGGTTACTTAATCGCGGCGGTTGGTCCATTTTTATTCGGCCTTGGTTATGCAACCTTCCATAGTTGGAGCATTCAAACCATCGCTTTAATTATTGCAACTTTAATCATGATGACGTGTGCGCTACTAGTTGAACGTAAAGAAAAAGTCTTTGATTAACACGTTACCACGGTTAATTATAATTAAAAATTTGGCTAAACTAGCCCGCCTAGATTGTTTAATTTCGCATTCCGGCCGTTTTGAAATCAATTTTCATAAATTTACCGTTATTTTGAAAAAAACTTTCGAAAATTACGTAAATTTATCGCCGGCACCTCAAAATCTAGTATATAATAATGTTGAAATTGTTTATTAGACTAACATTGATTGTTAAAAGGAGATATTTATCGTGCCTAAAGAAATTACAACTTTAGTAACCTTTTTTGGTGCTACTGGTGACCTCGCAAAACGTAAATTGTTCCCATCAGTTTACAACTTGTACAAGAAAGGCTTTTTACAAGAACACTTTGCTATTTTAGGAACTTCACGGCAAGAAATGACCACTGAAGAATTCCAAACATTTGTAAGTGATTCAATCAAAGAATTCATGCATGAAGACGCGGACGCTGATTTCATCCGTCACTTTGATTATGTAAAAGGTGATATCACCGTAGCTGCTGACTATGCACCACTTAAAGCTAAGATTGAAAAGCTTGATCAAGAATTTGCATTGAAGGGTAACCGTATCTTCTACATGTCAATTGCCCCTCGTTTCTTTGGAACAGTTGCTCAATACTTAAAATCAGAAGAACTTCTTTCAACCGATGGTGAATTTAACCGTCTTATGATTGAAAAACCTTTCGGAGTTAGCTTTGAAACCGCCGAAAAATTACAAAACGAATTAAGCGATGCCTTCTCAGAAGACCAAGTTTACCGGATTGATCACTACTTAGGTAAAGAAATGGTTCAAAACATCGCCACCCTTCGTTTTGGTAACCCAATCTTTAACAATGCTTGGAACAAAGATTACATCGATAACATCCAAGTTACCCTTTCAGAAACACTTGGGGTTGAAGACCGTGCCGGTTACTACGATACTGCTGGTGCGCTCCGTGATATGATCCAAAACCACACGATGCAAGTTGTTGGTTGGTTAGCAATGGACGAACCAACTGAATGGACTGATACTGCCATCCGTGAAGCTAAAAACAAAGCCTTCAACGCACTTAAGATTTACACACCTGAAGAAGTTGCTGAAAACTTTGTTCGTGGCCAATATGGTCCCGATGCTGCTAACACGCAAAATGGCTACCTCCAAGAAAAGGATGTGCCTGCTGACTCACAAAACAACACGTATGTTGCTGGTAAGTTAGAATTTGCTACTGACCGTTGGAATGGTGTACCATTCTACATTCGTTCAGGTAAGCGTTTGGCTGCTAAAACAACTCGGATTGATGTGGTCTTCAAACAAGACGCCAACATCTTTAACAGTGCACAACCACTTGAAAAGAACGTGCTTTCAATCATTGTTGACCCTGAAGGTAAGATTGAATACTCAATCATCGCTAAGGATACAACACCTGAATTCAAGACGCGTCCAATTACGCTTGAATGGAAAGTTTCTGCTGAAGATAAAGCCCAAACACCAGAACCATACGAACGCATGATCCACGATACAATGGATGGTAACGGTTCAAACTTCGCTGACTGGAACGGGGTTGCCGTTGCTTGGAAGTTCGTTGATGCGATTCAATCAGCTTGGGATGCTACTCACCAAGAATTCCCTAACTACGTTTCAGGTTCAATGGGACCTGTTGCCGCTGACGAATTACTTGCCCGTGATGGTCACAAGTGGGTTTACGAAGGTTAATTATTAACTTTCAATCTCAATTTAAATTAAAAAAGCTAGCCGAAGGTTCGGCTAGCTTTTTTGTGCTTTCAACAATTGCATGTACTCCGTAATAATGCCTTCCCGCACACCGCTTTCTGAAAAAATAATTTTCGGTGTCGCTAACGTCATTACTAAATTTAAAATTGGGACACAACCACCTAAAATAATATCAGCCCGATTGGCATCTAAACCTGGTAAGGTTGTGCGGCCGTGTTTATCGTGGCTAAGTAATAATTCAAATAAATCGAGAGCTTGATCAGCTGTCATTTCAAAACCATGGAAGTTTTGCCCTAAAATTCCGGTAGTTTGCGCTTGTTGCATCCGTGCTAACGTCCGATTAGCCCCCCCTAGAAGGACAATTGGTAAATGGTGGGCCCCACTTAACCACGTAATTTGATTATAAATATCTTGGACATACCGATTAGCTTGAAACATTGCTTGCGCCGTTGGAGCATCATGTAAGCCGAATTTTTCCGATAAACTAACCGCCCCAAATGGCACACTAATCAAGGCGACTTTTTGCCGGTCTTTGACTAAGATCAATTCAACTGAGGCCCCACCTGTATCAACTAAGAGCGCATTTTCAATTGGCAAAGTATGTTCAACCCCTAAATAATCATAGTACGCTTCATCATCCCCTGATAACACATGGATATCAATGCCAACGGCCGCTTTAACTTGCGCTAAAAAATCCGCTTGATTTTTGGCTTGGCGGACCGCAGCGGTCGCAATCGCTTTAATCTCAACGGCCGGATATTGGTTATAAATTTGCCGGAATTTTTTAAGTGCTTTTAATACTCGGGCAACTGCGAAATCTTGTAAGATTGCTTCCTCGCCCATCCCCTCTGATAAACGGGTATCTTCTTTTACGCGTTGAATTTCAGTATATGTGCCATCTGGATTAATTTCTTCAACGACCATCCGTGTTGAATTTGAACCTAAGTCTACAATTGCTAAATATGCCATCCGCCTACCTCGTCCTTTTAATTTCACTATTCATTTTACATTAAAAAGCGATTAAATTTTAAAAAAATACAAAAAAAGTCTGTTTGAATAATTCAAACAGACTTTTTCATCATAATTATTAAAATTCACCGAAGTAGTCAACACCCATGGCATGACGAACTTCGCGCATTGTTTGGCTCGCTACTAAGTTAGCTTTCTTTGAACCTTCTTCAAGCATCTTCATCACGGCCGCTGGATCTTGGGCAAAGGCTTCCCGTCGTTCCCGAATTGGTGCTAATTTATTTTCAAGCACTTCAATGAGGTACTTTTTAATCTTCATATCACCAAGACCACCGCGTTGGTAGTGTTCTTTCAAACGGGCAACTTCGTCTTTATCATCATCAAAGATATCAAGGTACGTAAAGACCATGTTACCTTCAATGTGACCAGGATCATCAATGTTAATGTGTTCTGGATCGGTATACATTGATTTAACTTTCTTGGCAAGGGTATCTGCATCATCACTCAAGTAAATCGCATTACCTAATGACTTAGACATCTTAACCCCATCAAGTCCTGGAATCCGACCTTGACCCTTTGGTGGGAAGTAACCTTGGGGTTCAACTAAAATATCATCCCCATAAATATTGTTAAATGTCCGCACAATTTCACGTGTTTGTTCAAGCATTGGTTCTTGGTCATCCCCAACAGGCACAACTGTCGCCTTAAAGGCCGTAATATCAGCTGCTTGAGATACTGGATAAATTAAGAAACCAGCGGGAATTCCTTCACCAAAATTACGCATCTTAAGCTCAGTTTTAACCGTGGGGTTCCGTTCCAAACGCCCTAATGATACTAAATTCAAGTAGTATTCGGTCAATTCTGATAAAGCTGGAATTTGTGATTGGAGGAAAATAGTTGATTTTGCAGGATCAACCCCCACGGCTAAATAATCTAAGGCCACTTGTAAAACTGAATCGTGCACTTTCTTGGGATCACGTGCATTATCAGTCAAGGCTTGCTTATCAGCAATCATAATGTAGCTTTCATATTTACCTGAATTTTGGAGTTCCACCCGGTTACGGAGTGAACCCACATAGTGACCAATGTGCATTTTACCCGTTGGGCGATCACCAGTTAAAATAATTTGCTTGTCTGTCATGTTATTGTTGTCCTTCATCTTTTTTGCCTTGTGGCGTCCGTGCCCAAAAATCAGGCTTCGTCGTTTGCCGACTACGTGCAATTCCAAGCGCCTTGGCCGGAATATTATCAGTAATCGTTGACCCAGCTGCCGTAATGGCATGGTCACCAATTGTTACTGGTGCAATAATTTTCGTATTTGAACCAATAAAGGCGTGATCACCAATTGTTGTATGGAATTTATTAACGCCATCATAGTTAACAAAAATTGTCCCGGCACCAATATTGATATCTTCACCTAACGTGGCATCCCCCACATAAGTTAAATGACCAACTTTTGTCCCTTTACCGATAACAACTTTTTTAGTTTCGACAAAGTTACCAATGTGGACATCTTGACCAATATCACTCTTAGGGCGCAAGTGTGCAAATGGACCGCAGTTTGAACCGGCCCGCATTACTGATTCTTCAATTTGTGATGAAGTAATCGTCACGTTATCTTCAATCGTTGAATCAATCACCGTTGAACCACTTGTGATATAAACATCACTCCCAATAACGGTTTGGCCTTTAAGATAAACATTGGGTTCAATCGTTGTATCGTTACCAATTACGACATCCGCATCAATATAAGTACTTGTCGGATCAATCAACGTTACCCCATTGCGCATGTGCTTTTCATTAATGCGTTCGCGCATCGCTAGGTTAGCTGCCGCCAAGGCAACCCGGTCATTAACCCCCATACTTTCAGTAAAATCACTCATTTGGTACGCACCGACAGTATGGCCAGCGGCTTTTAAAATTTCTAAAGTGTCTGGTAAGTAGTATTCACCTTGGGCATTATCATTAGTAACTTGGGCAAGGGATGCAAATAACAATTGATTATCAAAAACAAATACCCCGGTACTAATTTCATCAACTGCTTGTTCGGCCACCGTCGCATCTTTTTGTTCGACAATTTTTGCAACATTCCCATTGGCATCGCGAATAATCCGGCCATAGCCAAATGGATCGGGAGCTTTAGAACTTAACACCGTCACCGCATTACCAGCTTTTTCATGTTCAGCATACAATTTATTAAAAGTTTCAGCGGTAAATAGTGGTGAATCCCCACTGGCAATTAAAGTTGTCCCATCATAGGTCCCTAATAACGCTTGGGCTTGTAAGACAGCATGACCAGTCCCTAACTGTTCCGCTTGTATCGCGTATTCGGTCCGTGTTCCTAGTAGTTGTTTAACAGCATCTGCTCCATGACCAATCACAGTCACAACATGATCGACATTCGTAGCTTCAATTTCAGTTAAAACGTGATCAACCATCGCTTTACCAGCAACCGGTTGCAACACTTTATATAATTTTGATTTCATCCGCGAACCCATTCCGGCCGCCAAAATGATTGCATTTCTAGTCATAACTTGTTTCCTTTAGTTTGTTTTATAATTCGGTTGTGTAGATTTCACTTTGATAGTTACCCGGTGCCACAGTAATCCCCGCACCATCAGAAGTTAATGTATCAACATGAATCAATGATGTGTATTTATCAACAACTCGTTCACTAACGCGGCCTTCGGCAAAAACAGCCGCCCCAACGACAGTTCCCTCAAATTCGCCGATTAAACTCATCATCCCTTTAATTGTACCACCAGCTTTCATAAAATCATCGACAACTAACACACGTGAGCCAGTTGGTAATGAACGCCGTGATAATTCCATTTTTTCCACACGTTTTGATGAACCCGTCAAGTAGTTTACTGACATAGTTGGTCCTTCCGTGATTTTTGAGTCATTCCGCACAATCACAAATGGGACATTTAATTCTGTAGCCACCGCTTGGGCCATTGGTACCCCTTTAGTTGCCGCTGTCATAACCGCATCAATTTCAACATTGATGTATTGTGTTGCAATCAAGCGACCAACCCGGCGTAAAATATCTGGTCGACCTAGTAAGTCAGATAAAAATACATAGCCACCTGGCAATACGCGTGTTTCATCGCTAACTTCTGTAACTAGTTCGTTGATAAATTCGTCGGCTTCACCTTGTAACATGTACGGTACAAAACGTGCCCCCCCAGCAGCGCCAGGTAAAGTTTCTAAAAGACCAATTCCACGTTCATGGAAAGCCCGCTTTAAGATGGCTAAATCTTCTGAGATTGATGATTTAGCGGAATCGTAACGTTCGGCAAAATGAGTTAGCGAAACCAATTTACGGGGCCGATTTAATAAGTAGTCTGTCATATCAACAAGGCGATCTGCACGTCTAGTTTTCATAAAATGTTCCTCACTTTTAATTTTTATCTTAACATTTTCATTTAATTAATCTACTTATACCATTATATCACGAACGTTCGGAAAAGCTATTCTTATAACTCTTTTCTGATGAATACTTTTAAATTTACTATCATCACACGTTTATTATTCGGCTTACCTAGACTAAATTCGAACTATTAACAAAATAAAAGTCAATTAAGTTCGGATTTTAGGTTGATTTAGTATTAATATGTGCTATTATATAGTTATTCATTATTCAAACCAAAACATTTTATGAGGTATAATTCAATTATGGAAAGCATTTCACGCTACTTCCGCCTTAAAGAGGAAGGCTCAACTGTCCGTCGCGAATTCATTGCTGGTTTAACAACCTTCTTCGCGATGGCCTACATCTTGTTCGTTAATCCAACTGTTCTCGGTGCTGCCGGCATGGATAAAGGGGCCATCTTTACGGCCACGGCCATCGCCTCTGCCTTTGGGACTATCATGATGGGAATTTTGGCAAATTACCCAATTGCCATTGCACCTGGTCTTGGAATGAACGCCTTTTTCGCCTACTCAGTCGTTATTGGCATGAAAATTCCTTGGCAAACTGCGATGGCCGGGGTTTTTCTTTCAGCCATTATTTTTATGGTTTTAACGTTCTTTAAGGTTCGTGAAGTCGTTATTAATGCCATCCCTCGTGATTTAAAATTAGCCATTGCGGCCGGAATTGGTTTATTCATTGCCTTTATCGGTTTACACCAAGGTGGCTTGATTGTTTCAAACCCTGCTACTATGGTGGCCCTTGGTTCATTAGCAACCCCTACTACATGGCTAACCATCTTTGGTTTAATCGTGTCATTCATTTTAGTTGTTAAACGCGTCCCTGCTTCAATCTTTATCGGGATGGTGCTTACGGCCATTCTTGGTTTAGTAACTGGTTTAATTAAAGCGCCCAGCGGCATCGTTTCATTAGCTCCAAGTTTAAAGCCAACTTTTGGTGCGGGAATTACCCACATTGGTAACATCAACTCCGTCCAATTATTAATTGTTGTCTTAACATTCCTCCTTGTTGCATTCTTTGATACGGCCGGAACATTAATTGGCTTGGCTGAACAAGCGGGCTTTATTGATGAAAAAGGTGAAATGCCTCGCGTTGGTCGCGCATTGTTTGCGGATTCTTCATCAGTTTTACTTGGTTCAATTCTTGGAACATCACCTACGTCAACTTTCATTGAATCATCAGCCGGAATTGCTGTTGGTGGTCGAACTGGTTTAACTTCTGTCTTTGTTGGGATTTTCTTCTTATTCTCAATGCTTTTCTCACCCCTTTTAAGCGTCTTTACAGTTCAAGTTACCGCACCAGCGTTAATCGTAGTTGGGGTCTTGATGGCTTCTAACTTAGCCGGTATCGAATGGACTAAACTTGAAATTGGGATCCCAGCATTCTTGATCGTTATCGGTATGCCATTGACTTACTCAATTTCTGATGGGATTGCCTTAGGAATGTTTGCCTTCCCAATCACAATGATTGCTGCTAAACGTGGTAAAGAAGTCAACCTTGTCATGTGGATATTATTTGCAGTCTTTGTCCTCTTCTTCTATGTGATGAACACTAAATAAAGCTTTTACAACACAAAAAGTTCCCGAAATTAATTATTTCAGGAACTTTTTTAGTACAATTAATTAAATTACTCTTGTCCGAGGTATTAGCAATGGCGATTTATCCTTATCAAATTTTTGCAACGGTGGCCGAAACGAAAACTTATTATCAAGCAGCTGAGCGGTTAAATATTACGCCATCTGCTGTCAGCCATGCGATTGCCCAACTAGAACATGAACTCGGTTTTCCGTTGTTCATTCGAAACCGCAACGGGAGTACCCTAACTCCGAATGCCCAACAAATTTTACCGTACGTACGTGAAGTTTTGAACGCTGAAAATCGCTTACACCAAGAAATCGATAACATCAATGGTTTAGTTCGTGGTACCTTACGCATTGGTGCCTTTAGTTCCGCGTCAGTGCAATGGTTACCCACAATTTTACAACAATTTAGACGGTCCTATCCTGAAATTACCATTCAACTCGTGCAAGGCAGTTTGAACGATATTGCCGAAAAACTCCGGCAAGGCCAATTAGATATTGGTTTCACCGCTCTACCCGTTGATGCGCAATTGGTTACCTATCCGCTTATTTTAGATACTTTATTTACCGTGGCCCCCAAAGATTTTCGGCCCCAGAATGCGCAATTTGTCACTGAACATGATTTACGGGATAAAACCTTTATTCTACAAGAATCCGATTATGATCGGGCTACTAAAGCCACCTTGGATCAATATAAAGTTACTTCTAACTCACTAACCTATACAATTGATGACCCAAGTATCATTGCCATGGTTGAATCTGGTCTTGGTTTTGGGATTTTACCAGCCTTATCACTAACGAGTTTCCCGGATTATCATGACAAAGTTAACGTGTATGCGTTTGACCAAGATGTCTTCCGGACACTTGTTGTGGCCACCCCTAAAAGCCAAGCGAGTTCCCCGGTTGTTAAAGCCATGCTCGCCCAAATTCTCACGTTTATGCTCGCTCAGTATCCCCATGATTTATTATGGTCCCACTAAGCTTACAAAAAAAGACAACGCCGGCAGTGATCTAAATCACTACTGGCGTTGTCTTTTTTAAGTTAACGTGCTTTCGCTAATGATTAATCACCAGCAGCTAAACTTTGAATTGGGTCTAAGCGTGCGGCTACGTGCGATGGTGCAGCGGCAGCTAAGAGACTAATTACGATACTAATAATCATGGCAAAAATAACATTACCAAGACTAAAGTTAACAATTGGATAATTAATCAAACTGTGAACCCCAAGATTAATAACCGTTTGCATAATATAAGCAAAGACTAATCCGAGGATGGCACTAAACGCCCCAATAAAGAACGCTTCAGCCGTGAACAAACGACTAATATCCTTTTTACGACCACCAAGTGCACGTAAAATCCCAATTTCTTTAGTCCGTTCTGAAACTGAAATATACAAGACCACGATAATCATAATCGCTGATACGAGTAATGAAATCCCGGCAATGGCCGCTAAAATATTAGCAGCAAGCGAGATGTAGGTGTTAATAGTATCAAGGATTGAACCCACACTACGGACTTCATACAACGCTTTACCATCACTACCTTTAAGCGCTTTTAAGTCTTTAGAAACTTGTTTAACATCGTTTAAGCTATCAACATCAACTGCTAAGAAATTAGCTTTGAAAGTAATTTTGTTATTCGCAAAAATTTGTTTCATGTTCGCCAATGACATTGATGAGGCCCCACCATCAAGAATTCCGGCAACTTTAATTGTCACTTCAATCGTTCGTGGTGCCGCCATGCCCGGTGGAGTTTGACCCCCAAATTGAGCACTCGCTAATTGGGCTTTAGCCGCCGCAACAGGATCAACAAAACGTAAGTTAAGAGTTTTCCCAACTAAAGCTTTGTAGTTCTTTTGAATTGCTTGAGCATCGGCTTTTGAAAGTAAAATTTGATTCCCACTTGCTTGATGACCAGCCACAATTTTTTGGTCTTTCAAAGTTGCGTTCCAAGTCATAATTTGGGTAGCGGCCTTTTTACCGTTACCGAGTTGTAAACTGGCATTAGAAAGTAAGTAAGCTAAGTTCGCTTCATCAATATGTTTAACCTTTTGTACCTTTTGTAAATCGGCATTCGTTAATTCATAGTGACTCGGATTCGTTTTAGCAGCGGCCGCCCCCGTTGGGATTGGCTTATTTAAGGTAATCGTTTTAGGATTAACTAATGATGTAATCTGTTGATTCATGTAACCTTTAATCCCATTACCTAAACCTAAAAATAGAATCACGGCAAAAATCCCAATTGAGCCACCAAAAATAATCAATAAGTTACGTTTAATGTTATAACGGACATGTTCCCATGCCATCCGGACATTGGCAAAGTATGACAATGGCCGTGAAGGAATTAATTTGGCTGTTTCTTCAGTCGTGTATTTTTCACGATTAGTCGTATCACCATCAATTTTACCATCAGCCAAATGGACAATCCGAGTACCAAAGTCAGCAACGGCTTGCGAGTGGGTAACGGCAATCACCAATTTACCGGATTTAGCAATTCCATCCAAAATTTCTAGCACTTCTTGCGTATTTTGGGCATCCAAAGCTCCGGTTGGTTCATCGGCAATAATTACTTCTGGATCACTAGCAAGCGCGCGGGCAATCGCGACCCGTTGTTTTTGCCCCCCAGAAAGTTGATTAGGGTGTTTCTTAACGTGCTCGCTCAAGCCGACTTGATCAAGTAATTCCAAAGCTCGTTTTTCTTGTTCTTTGCTACTTAACGTCGTCATTTTAAGCGAAATCAATACATTTTCTAAGACCGTTAAATGACTAATCAAGTTAAATGATTGGAAAATAAAGCCAATCGTTTGTCGGCGATATTGATCAAAGTCTTTCTCTTTGGCGCCTTTGAGCGATTGACCATTAACAATTACATCCCCTGTAAAATTATGATCTAGGCCCCCTAATATGTTCATTAGAGTAGATTTACCACCACCACTTTCACCTAGAATTGAGACAAACTCCCCCCGTTCAAAAGCTAAATCAATCCCTTTCAAGACGGGAAACTCTTCTTTACCAAGATAGTACGATTTACGAATATCTTGTAATGCTAAAAATGCCATGCCTTATGCTCCTCTCCTATAGCTTGTTAAGTATGTCATAGCTCTATTATACTTTAAAAATATCAAATCATTGTTTATTTTACCTATTAGGTATTAATAATGCCACTTTTAATTATGCCTACTTACTAAAAATAACTAATTTTATTGACTTTTAATAACTTTATGGGATATCATAGAATTTGCTTTTATTGTTTAACCAAACCATACTATACTTTATAGAGGAGATTTTAAGATGCATTTTCGTTTTAAGAAATTATTATTACTTGCTGCTGTTGTTGTCACTGGAGTCACGTTAGCGGCTTGTGGTAACCAACAAGCGGCCAACAACAAGGACCACACTATCCAAAGTGGGAAACTTACCATTGGGCTTGAGGGAACATATGCACCTTACAGCTACCATAAAGATGGTAAGTTAACTGGTTTTGAAGTTGAATTATCACGTGATTTAGCTAAAGAACTTGGTCTTAAGCCCGTCTTTGTGCAATCAAAATGGGATTCATTAATTGCTGGACTCGATGCACACAAATATGATGCCGTCTTCAATAACGTAACGGTTTCTGCCCAACGTGCCAAAAGTTACGCCTATACGGTGCCATACTTGTACAGCAAGTCAGTATTAATCGTTAAAAAGGGTTCAAGCATTAAAAATGCTGGTGATATTAAAGGCCTTAAGATTGCTGGTGACTTGACGACTGAAAATGGTCGGGCTGCGCAAAAGCTTGGTGCTTCCGTAGTTGCGGTACCTGGTTTCTCAGAAGCAATTTCATTAATTGAATCTGGTCAAGCTAAAGGAGCATTTAACTCACGTGAAGCTTTCTACGGCTTCAAGCAAGCTAATCCAAATACTGATTTAACGACGCTTGATGCAAGTAAAGAAATCCCAACTGAAACTGTTGCTGGGGTCCTTAGCAAAAATAATCCTGAATTAAAAGCTAAGTTAGACAAAGCTCTTAAAAAACTTGAAGCTAATGGTACTGTACGTAAGCTTTCACTCCAATTCTTTGGGACTGATGTAACGAAAAAATAATAATACTCAAATGCTTACAATGACCATTCACTGTAAGCATTTTTCCATATAATCCCATATTCAACTCTGAAAGGATCACCTATGTTACTTGAAATTTTTAAAGATCATTTTTTTCAATTTTTGATTATTGGTCTTAAAACAACTGTTCCTTTGGCAATTATTACGTTTATTTTGAGCTTAATTGTCGGTACTTTATCCGCCTTCATTAGTTTAGCCGATGTCAAACGTTTAACACCAATGTGGTTTATCCAACAAATTAATCGCTTCTATATTTGGCTTTTTCGCAGCACGCCCATGTTGCTCCAACTATACATTATTTTCTATGGAATTCCCAAAGCCTTTCCAAGTCTCAGTTTAGGCGTGTGGCCTGCTGCCATTATTGGGTTTACCCTCAATACGGGAGCCTATACATCTGAAACAATTCGTGGTGCCATTGGTGGGGTGCCTAAGGGTCAATTTGAAGCAGCCCGTTCACTAGGGATGGGGACCAAAACAACGTTCTTATACGTTATCTTGCCCCAAGCCTTCCGCATTGCCGTGCCACCTTTGAGTAACTCATTTATTGCCCTTGTTAAAGATACTTCATTGGCCTCAACGATTTCATTAATTGAAATTATGCAAGTTGCACAAGAAACCGCGGCCACAAACTTCCAAATTTTGGATACGTATATTGTGGCGGCGGTCGTGTATGCCCTCTTCTCAACCATCCTTTCTAAAGGCCAAAAAATTATGGAAACTAAGTTCCAATCATATGAATTGGCACATTAAGCATGTGCTTGGTGATTGTAAAGTTTACTTATTAATTAATAGCATTTATGTATTTTAAGCCTTATTAATGCTAAGATATGAGTATTAAATGAAGAATCGAGGTTATTTTTAATGACACTTACGGATACATTTACGCTTGCAAACGATGTTAAAATTCCCGTTGTTGGGTTTGGTACATGGCAAACTCCTGATGGGGATGTGGCTTATCAAGCAACTTTAGACGCTTTAAACGCTGGTTACCGTCATATTGATACGGCGGCCTTTTATGGTAATGAAGAATCTGTTGGCCGGGCAATTGCTGATTCAGGCATTGCCCGCAACGAATTATTTGTTACCACTAAGCTTTGGAATGCTGATCATGGTTATGCCCAAGCTCAAGCTGCTTTGGCATTATCATTGCAAAAGTTAGGTTTAGACTATGTTGATTTATACTTGATTCACTGGCCAAATCCCGTTGCGTTCCGTAACGAATGGCAACAACGTAATGCTGATACTTGGCGCGCCATGGAAGAAGCCTACAATGATGGGAAAGCTCGGGCCATTGGGGTTTCAAACTTCCAAGTTCATCACTTAGAAGAACTTTTCAAAACTGCAACTATCAAACCAATGGTTAACCAATTATTCTTAAACCCTTCAGATACTGAAGATGAAGTTGTTGCTTTTGATAATGCCCACAACATCTTAAACGAAGCGTACTCACCACTTGGAACTGGGGCTATTTTTGACTTACCAGAAGTTCAAGCCGTGGCTGATCGGTTAAACAAAACGGTCGCCCAAGTGGTCCTTCGTTGGAGTTTGGATAAAGGGTTCTTACCCCTTCCAAAGTCAACCCACACTGAACGGATTATTGAAAACGGTCAACTCTTTGACTTTGAACTTAGCGCTGAAGATACTGCCGTTATTGACGGTCTACACGGTAAGTTTGGCTTCCACAAAGAAGCTGATCAAGTTGAATTTTAACAATAAAAAAAGCGTCTTGGACGCTTTTTTTATTGCTAAAATAGATTTCTTGTAAATCATTCGCTAAGCTAGGCGAAATCGCGTTATACTAAACAAGTAACTTATTTGCCTTTTGGCGTAGCTGTTCTTAATTGAACTTTGTATCTCTAATGAGGAGTTTTTATGGCTTATTCTAACAACAATAATAATAAACGACCCGCGCGTCCTAGCCGGCCACCGTTTAAACGTCGCCCCCAGCAACCAACCCAACCGGCTGTTGAACCAACCGTTGAAATTGGTCAACGCTTCCCCTTAACAATTAAACGTTTAGGGATTAACGGTGAAGGAATCGGTTATTACAAACGTAAGATTACTTTTGTTCCCGGTGCTTTACCCGATGAAGTGGTGATTGCTGAAGTTACTGATATTGAACCCCACTATCTCGTGGCTAAAATTCACAAAGTCCGTGAATTTTCACCTAACCGCGTAACCCCACGTGACCAATACGCGGGCTTAGTCGGTGGTTTTGATCTTGAACACATGGATTATCAAGCGCAACTTGATTATAAAGTTGACGTTATTGAGCAAGCTTTAGAAAAGTTCAAGCCGCGTGGTTTTAACAAATTCAAACTTTTGCCAACCATCGGGATGAACAACCCTTATCACTACCGTAATAAAGCCCAATTCCCGGTTCGGATGATTGATGACCGGATTGCTGTTGGGATGTTTAAAATTGGTACGCATGATCTAGTTGATTTACCCGATGTTGCTACCCAACACCCCGCTACGATGAAGGTTATGCGTGGGATTCGTTCGATATTGGAAACTTTAAGTATTCCAATATATGATGAACGGGCTGATTCAGGAATTCTTAAGTCAATCATCGTCCGGGTATCAGAATATTCTGGTGAAGTCCAAGTTACTTTTGTGACGATTTCAAAGAAATTCCCACAACTTCGGGCCTTGCTAACGGCAATTCACGAAAAATTACCGCAAGTTACCTCAATTAATCAAAATATTAATCCTGAGAAAACTTCATTAATTTGGGGCCCCGAAACGGTCCACTTAGATGGTAAAAAATACATCACTGAACAAATTAATGGTAAGTTTTTCGAGCTTTCACCGCGCGCGTTCTTACAACTTAATCCAAAACAAACGGCCCGCCTTTACCGCGAAGCCCTTGATGCCCTTGATTTAACATCTGCTGATCGCCTAGTCGATGCCTATTCTGGTATCGGGACCCTTGGGATTGCGATTGCTGATAAAGTTGGTGAAGTGCGCGGGATGGATACGGTCCCCGAAGCGATTGCCGATGCCAACCGGAATACTAAGCTAAATGGTATTACTAACGCGGAATACTTTGTCGGTGAAGCCGAATACCTCATTCCTAACTGGGTTGCTGACGGTTGGATTCCGGATGCTATTATCGTCGATCCACCACGAACTGGTTTAGATGAACAATTACGGACGACCATTTTAGATGTTAAACCGAAAAAATTTGTCTACATTTCATGTAATCCATCAACATTGGCTCGTGACTTAGTTGACCTAGTTAAGGTCTACAATGTGGAATACATTCAATCAATTGATATGTTCCCACAAACGGCACGGGTTGAAGCAATTGTTAAATTTACTCGTAAAGACTAATTTAACAACAAAAACAAGCTATACTATTAAAGGCACATGATATACGTATTTTATCGTGTACCCTTTACTTAAACGACTATCTAAGAGGAGCAACACAATGAGTAATTTATTTGAACACAGTACCATCGAAGTTTTAATTGCCGCTAAATTAGACGGTACCATCACTTTGACCGAACTACTTAAGCACGGTAGTTATGGTTTAGGAACTTTCACCGGTTTAGATGGTGAAGTTATTATTCTTGATAACGATGTTTACCAAGTTGACCAAACGGGGACTGTTAATCACATTACTGATATGAACACTACATTACCATTTGCTTCTGTGCACACCCCATCTGAGAATGAACAACCATTGACGTTAGCCAAGGCTGATTTTGCCCTCTTAAACCAAACTTTTGCCGCTGACAAAAACTTGAAAAACGTTTTTGCAACGATTAAGCTTCACGGTCACTTTAATGCTGTTAAGGTTCGTGTTGCCCCTAAACAAGAAAAACCTTACCCAAGCTTGTTGGCCGTTACTAAAAACCAACCAATCTTTGACACAGAAGATGTCACGGGAACAATTGTTGGATACTATGCCCCAGAATTATTTGGTAACATTACCGCCGCTGGTTGGCACTTACACTTCTTAAGCGATGATCACCAATTTGGGGGCCACCTCTTAAGCTTTGTTGGTTCTGATCTTGACGGAACCTTTGAAATCTTTGATGGAATTGAACAACACTTCCCAATCAATGATCCGGAATTCCGTAATCACGAAAATGATTTAGCAACGCTTAAAGCTGCTATCGAAGAATCAGAAGGTTTCCAAGATTAATTGCTACCAATTAAAAAATCCTTGCTTAACAGCAAGGATTTTTTTGTACCTTTGATTTTATTAACCCTAGGATCGTTACCTTATCAAGGACGGTTACTTTTTATCTTTCTAAATTCTTATAAAATCATTAATTTAATTTAAAAAAATACTTAACATTTTCTTTGTAAACGCTTACAATTAAAGTATTACAAGAAAGGAAAATGTACACTATGGACAACATTACTAAGTTTCTTGAAAAGTATTTAACCCCGATTGGCTCAAAATTAGCAGCCAATCGTGCGTTAAATGCCATTCGTGACGGGATTGCACTTTCAATGCCGCTCATCATTGTCGGTTCATTGGCGTTGTTAATCGCGAATGGATTTGCCATTGATAGTTTTAAAAATTGGCTAATTGCAACCGGGATTTTTAACTGGTTAGTTAAAGTCAACAACGCTTCCTTTGGTTTAATGGGGATTGTTTCCGTTTTTGGGATTGCCTATCGCTATGCCCAATCACTTAAAATTGATCCCGTTTCAAATGGGATTTTGGCTCTAGCCAGCTATATCCTATTAACGCCAAGTATTGTAACAAAAGATATGGTTGAAGGAATCGGTTACAACTATTTAGGTGCTTCCGGTTTATTTGCTGCCATCTTAGTTAGTTTATTAACCACTAAAATTTTTGGCTGGTTTGTTAAACACCACGTTCAAATAAAGATGCCCGATGGGGTCCCACCAGCTGTGGCTAGTTCGTTTGCCGCTTTGATTCCTGGTTTTGTCATTATTATCTTCTGGGGCCTCGTATACGCCGGCCTAGCTGCCACCCCATTCCATGACATTCACCAAATTCTACAAGTTATTTTAGGTAAACCATTATCAGCCTTTGGGGGCTCATTAATTGGCGCGATTATCGTTGCGATGTTAACTTCACTCTTCTGGTTTATTGGGATTCATGGTGGTAACTTAACTGGGGCCATTATGTCACCAATCTGGCTTGGTTTAATGGCAGATAATGCCAAAGTGTACGCCAAAAATGCCAATGCCGTGATGCCACACATTGTTACGCAACCATTTATGGATTTATTTGTATATATTGGTGGTGGTGGTGCCACAATTGGATTAGTAATTTCATTTTGGTTAGTTGCTAAGAGTACCCAATTTAAGACTTTACGGGGCTTAATTACTGCGCCTGGAATTTTTAATATTAATGAACCCACCATGTTTGGGATTCCGGTCGTCTTAAATGTTAAGTTATTAATTCCATTCTTAATTGTACCTGCTTTAAACGCCATCATTGCCTATGTTGCAATGAGCACTGGAATTGTCCATGCCACCGTTGGGATTGTTATTCCTTGGACGATGCCACCAATTATTTCTGGCTTCTTAGCGACCGGTTCACATATTTCTGGCGCCGTTTTACAAATTATCTTACTTATTTTGGATACGTTATTATACCTTCCATTTGTTAAAATTATTGATTTAGATCAACAAAAGAAAGAGGTTGAAAATGCCTAAACTTGGAGTTTCAATTTATCCCTCAAAATCAACTTTCGCTGACATGCAAGCTTATCTTGATAAGGCTGCTGCCTTAGGTTATCGGCGTATTTTCACTTCAATGCTGGAAGTACGTGATTCAATTGAAGCAACCGTTGCTGACTTTAAGGCTATCATTCAATATGGTAACACCTTAGGCTTTGAAACAAGTATTGATGTTAATCCAGCCGTCCTACATGAAATCGGCATTGAAGCCAATGATCTCGCCTTTTTCGCTGATTTAGGGGTCGCGGCGGTCCGTTTGGATGAAGGTTTTACAGGTCATGAAGAAGCTTTAATGACCCAAAATCCCTATAATATCAAGATTGAAATTAATATTTCACGTGGCCAACACTATATCGATATGATTATGGATTTTGGGGCTAACCGCCATAATTTGACCGGTTGTCATAACTTTTATCCCCAACCATATTCCGGTTTAGGCGATGATTACTTATTAGCAACTTCTGCACAGTATAAAAAATATCAATTAACTACGGCGGCTTTTGTTGATACAACGTCTGGTTCAGTTGGTCCTTGGCCCTTTGCCGCTTTAATGGTGACCGCTGAACGCGAACGCACCATGGATTTGGCCACGCAAATTCGGTTCTTAAAAGCTACTAATTTAATTGATGACATCATCATCAGTAGCTCCTTAGTGAGTGAGGCTGATTTAGCCTTAGCAAGTAGCGTCTTTAAAGAACCAACGTTGGCATTGCCGGTTATTGTAGCCGATAAGCTTAGTGATGTTGAAGCAACGATTGCCTTTGAAGAATTGCATCAATACCGCGGGGATTTCTCTGATTACATGATTCGTTCAAGCCAACCACGAGTTAAATACCGCCAAACATCAATTCCGGCTACCACCGCACCTACTACCTTTAAACGCGGGGATATCATCATTGGTAATGATAATTTCGGCCAATACAAAGGTGAACTACAAGTTGTCTTACAACCGTTTCCCAATGATACTCACTATAATTTAGTTGGTCATATTGATCCAAGTGCGGAAGTTTTATTGAAATTCCTCCATCCTTGGCACAATTTCAAATTACAGCGCCAAAATTAGTTATTTAACTAACAAAAAGCCCTCTGACAAATGTCAGGGGGCTTTTTAATTGATATTTATTGGCCAGATGCTTGGATTTGTGAATAACTTGGAATATTGGCTGCTGCGGGACCTGGCGTGCTACTTGAGAAGCGCGTTCCAGTATTAGCAGGACTTAAATCAAGTGATTTACGTAATGTATCAGTGGCAGTTTGTTGCGCACTTGGTGATACTACTTGGAATGATTGTCCACGGTACAAGTATTGAATTCCTTGGATATTTGTTGAAGTAATGTCATCTTTAGCTGATCGGTAGTTGGCGACTAACGTCATGATGTCATTAAATGATAAATTAGTCCGAATGTTACTTGAGATAGAATCAAAGAATCCTGGTGTAAATAAACTTTGCACCTTATCAGATTTTTTCAATAAAGCGGTTAAAATCAAACGTTGACGCATTTGACGACCATAGTCTCCTTGCGGATCTTGATCACGCATCCGTGAGAATTGGAGTGCTTTGTTACCGTATAAGTGGTACTTTTGACCCTTGATAAAAGTGTAACCAGCAAAGTTAAATGAAAGTGGTGATACAACGTCCACCCCACCAACTTTATCAACCGTTTTAATCAAACCACCCATGTTAACCACAGCATAAAAGTCAATCGGCACATTCAATAAATCTTGCACAGCTGAAATAGCACTTTCAGGGTGGGCTTTACCATCCAATGGAAATTCATAAGCGGCATTTAACTTTTGAAGGCCATATGCTTCACTACCAGGAATTGAAATCATCCAGTCCCGTGGTAATGACATCATTGTTGTCGTTTTGTCTTTAGGGTTAACCGTTGCTAGAATTAATGAATCGGTCCGACCGGTATATGACCGACCAAAATCACCAGTATCCGTTCCCATTAATAAAATTGAGAATGGGCGTCCTTGCTTCAAGACGTCTGAAACGTCCCGCGCAGGTTTAAAGCCTTTGGCAAGTGGATTATAGGTCTGATCAAGTGCATTCCGTGCATTCCGGTAAGTGTTATACGCAAAGACACCACCACCGAGTAATAACAAGACAATAACTGTAATAATAACCTTTAAGGCTGTATGCTTTTTCTTTGGCTTTTTAGGTGTATTATTATTTTGACTATTATGATTCCGTGTCCGACTTGGAATTTGGTTATCATTAGTTTGGTTTTCCATTACTAATTCCTATTCTTTCTATACTTTAGGAGATAAGTTGGCGAGTATCTATCAACGGCGCCATCTTTTATTATAAATAATTTATTATTTAATGATATTATTTTTAGGCTAATTTGACTACAAATAATTGTAATTATACTCAAGTATATATTCTATTGCATAGCTATTTTTAAAGTCAACTAACACCACATATTTTTAAACAATTAAACAATTGGTTATTGAATGTACAGTATTTGTTCAATAAAAAATTGTTATCCTTTTAAGAATACTAGTTATTTACGAGTGCATTTGCTATAATTTATTGAAAATTGTTACAAAAGGAGAATAGCTTTGGAACATGTTCAACAACTATTAAATCAATATGGTTTAGTTTTAACTGATTTTGCCCCTAACAACGAAATGTTAGCGTTAATGCCATCAACGTTGCGGTCTTCAATTTCATTTGCCAATGTGACCATTAACCGCGAAGAAGTTGTTTTAATTGATACTTCAGCTGAATTGAATGAAGATCACTTAATCCAGTTAATTCAATTACTTAAAAATGTCCCTTTACCAATTATTTTTTTAGCGGATTCCTTTTCAATCGACACCCAAATGTTATTGACGAAAAATCAGTTTGGGTTTATCAGCCAAATGGGCTTCTACTTACCATCCCTTAAGCCAATTAAGATTACCAAACCAACGATGCAACTAATTTCGTTATCAAAAAATCAACAAATTATTATTTTAGCTCTTATTTACTGGAAATTACTCCATGATGACGATAGTAACACCTTCCACATTAAAGTACGCCAATTAGCAGATTATCTTAATATTACGGCTATGACCATTTCACGGGCCTTACGGACATTTGTTGATGCGGGTTGGTTGGCGACGAGTGGTTATACCCGGAATCATAGTTTTGCCATTCCAGCTGGTTATGACTTAAACTCGTGGATGAACGAGATTCTACGCTTACTCCCTAGTCCGGTCCAAAAAACGCTCTACATACCAGTTAGTCAACTTGATAGCATTGATAATAAAAAATTAGCTAGCTTAACGGCCCTTAGCAAATTTACAATGATTGCTCCAACCGCTTTAGTTAGTTGGGCCATTCCAAGTAACCAATTAACTGATACGTTAAAACAAGCTAATATGCCAGAATTTAATGCACGGCTAACACCTAAAAACAATGCTGCCCTTGAGATTTGGAAATACGATTCCCAAGTCTTCAATCAATTACTACCTAAGAACTACCAACTCGCAGTTGACCCCGTATCGCTCTTTTTAAGTTTACGGAATAGTCATACTAAGGAAGTTAACGAACAACTTAACACCTTACTTGCGAACCTCGTTAATAGCCATTAATCATTATTTATTAGCCGACTTAGGCACCTATTTTTCATAACTCCTAACCTGAAGAACTTTCTTCAGGTTTTTTTATTATCCCCATCGACTAGGATTCCAAATTCGGCCATCAAGTTCACCACTACTTTGGTCTAAGCGTTTAAGTTGTTCATTTGCTAAATCAAGTAACCCTTGATAAAAAGCACGTTCTTCTAATTTAGTACTAGTATCTAATAGGCTTTGAATCGTCGTCAGTAACCATGCTTGTTCTTCCATTACTCCTCCTCATCCCGAATTAAATCTACTGTCCACCGTAATTCAGCTAATTCATCGTAATTATCTTCAATTTGCTCGCTAATCGTTGTTAACTGCGCTAATTTAAGCGGATCTTGTGTCGTATTAATACGATTGCGTAACTGATTAAGGAACCATTGTTGTTGGCCGGCGAAACTTGTATCATTTAAGGTTAAAAATTGTTGGTAATCAATAACTAATGCTAACCGTTGTTCATCAGTCATGTATTCAAATTGACTAATTACTAACGGTTTCAAATATTGCCAATTTAATTTATTGGCCATTGCTTGCAGTGGTTTTAGTAATTCACTAATTGTATAGTGTTCACGGCCTCCTGCTTGATATTCGTCAAGGGGTTCACCCAATGAAACGACCACGCCAAATTCTTTACCAGCCAAAATGGCATTCGTACCATAAGCAAAGCCCTTCGTAAGGACCGCATCTTGCCACTGGCGCAAATTTACTGGTACACTATACCAGTATAGGGGAAATTGGAAAATTATCCGTTGATGCTCGCGGAGTAGTTGTTGTTCATGCGCCACATCAATTGCTTGATCATTGGCTAATAAATGCCAAGTTACTTCACCTGCTTGGGGTACTTGGTGCAATAAAAATTGTTGGGTCCCAGATTGTTTATAATCGTCATGGGCCACGATAATTAAAGTTTTCATATACTAACTCCCTTCATAAATTATAGCGTTATTTTAAGCTTGGCCGCAGTGAAAGGTTGGTAAATATTCAATGGCCCAAAAAAACCATACTAATAAAATATTCAAATACCTAAGCTACGTCATGTTAATTGTTTTAGCCGGATTAGGCTTATATTTGTGGTATATCGGGGCCTTTACCGATATTAAAATTTTGCGGGCAATTGTGGGCGTCGATACTCATCCGCTCTTAGCACCCGTTATCTTCTTTGCGTTACAAATTTTCCAGATTTTAATCCCAATTATTCCGGGGACAATTACTTTGACCGCTGGCGTGGTTTTGTTTGGCCCTTGGCTTGGGTTTATTTATAATTATAGTTCAATTGTCCTTGGCTCAACCTTGGCTTTCTTGTTAGTGCGCCGTTTTGGTAAAAGTTTTGTGGAAAACTATATCGATGAAGGTCAACATACTAAGTATTTAAAATGGATTGAAGACAAACAAAAATTCACCCGAATTTTTGCCATCGCAATCCTCTTACCGGGAGCGCCTGATGATTTGTTATCAATGTTAGCAGGCCTATCAGCGATGCGCTTACGCACATTTATTATCATTATGCTAATTGCCAAACCGCTTTCAATTGCCGCCTATTCTGGGGCATTCTCTTTTTTAACACAGTTCTTTAAATAAATTTCTAAAGAAAATCCGTACGATACAGCTATGCTATCGTACGGATTTTTTAACTACTTACTTTCTTTAGCGAGCGTTGTCGTATTCAATGTCAATTTAACATTGGCAGTCATTAATTTACTACCACGGTAGAACTTAAATTCAACCGTATCACCAACTTTATGACTAAAGAGAATATCGCGTAAATCAGATTGAGTTTTAACATCTTTACCATCGATATTTACGATGACATCATATTTTTTAATACCGGCAGTCTTTGCTGGGCTTTCGCTCAAGGTATTAATAATTACCACCCCATTTTGGACGGAACTTGGTAATTTTAAAATATTCTTTTGATCATTAGGATCAATATTAGTCAAATCCGTTAACGTTACCCCTAGGGCTGGCCGTTCAATTGAACCATGGGCAATTAACTGATTAATAATGTTAACCACTTCATTTGAAGGAATTGAAAAGCCAATTCCCTCAATACTTGTCCCGTTGGCATCACTTGCTAACTTCATTGAATTAATCCCAATGACTTGGCCTGCTAAATTAATTAATGGTCCACCTGAATTCCCCGGATTAATCGCCGCATCAGTTTGAATAACGTTAGCGGTTCCTAATTGTTGGCCTTGCTCATTAATCACCGCCACCGCCCGCTTCTTAGCGGACACAATTCCTTCAGTTAAACTGGTAGCGTATTGCGTTCCCAATGGTGAACCGATAGCTAAGGCTGTTTGACCAACATTAATATCGTCGGAATTACCAAATTTAGCAATCGTCTTAACTTGAGCAGCACTAACCTTAATTACTGCTAAATCGGTTGTTGGATCAGTGCCGACAATCTTGGCATCTAATTTCGTACCATCACTTAAAATCACTTGTAAGGCATTTGATCCTTGCACAACGTGATTATTCGTCACAATGTATGCAACCCCATCAGCTTCTTTAAAAACGACGCCTGAACCTTCAGAAGCCGTTTGAAGTGTCCCGCCTTTTTTACTACCTTGGTCAGGCCCAAAAATCGCATCTAAACTATTACCTTTAGTACTTTGCCGTTGCAAGTTAATTACTGATACCACCGCCCCAGAAATTTTGTTAAAGGCGTTAGTTGCACTATTTTCTTCAGCGGTCGTCTTTTGAACTTTAACGCCACCAGCATTTTTACTTGATGAATTTAACGCTTGGTTATCTTGGTTATTTTGCCAAGCTTGGTAGACATTGTTACCACCAATCACTACCCCACCACCTAACATTCCGGCGATTAGGCTAGTGATCACAATTTTAGTTGAGCTGTTTTTAATCCCGCCTGGACGGCGCTCAGGTTGTTTTTGATTATCCATATCTCTTGCCTCCAAGAAATTTTATCGTTAATTACGCCCTTTATCATAAAGTCATAAAATTAAATCAAGGTTAAACGACTTTAAGCGTTTACGCAATTAAATTGCTCGTAACGGGCTTGCTTGTTCTGGGTCTGTGTCATACAACTTAAAATCGTGATTAACGCCAATATCACGAGCCTGCATCATTTGTTCAACTGTTAAATGGGCGAGCACTTTTTGGTTATTTTCTTTGCTAAGATGTCCTAAGTAGATTTGCTTCGTCCGTTGACCTAACAAATCAATCGCTGCTAGGGCACCGTCTTCATTTGATAAGTGCCCTTTATCACCCAAGATTCGTTGCTTAAGCGACCATGCATAACTACCCATTTCCAACATTTTGATATCATGATTAGTTTCAATCAAATATCCATCGGCATTTGCTAGCGTCCCGTGCAACCGGTCTGAAAGATAGCCGGTATCAGTAACGATGGCAAAACTTTTACCAGCATAATGGAATTGGTAAAATTGCGGGTTGATAGCATCATGTGAAACCGCAAAACTTTCAATATCTAAATCACCAAGGGTCATGACTTTCCCTGGTTCAAAAGCCATTTGTTGTTCTAAGGCCACTTTACCAATCTTGGTCCCCATCGCTTGCCAAGTATCATTATTAGCATAGACTGGCATACCATATTTACGGGCTAAAATACCAACCCCTTTGATGTGATCAACGTGTTCATGTGTCACAAAGAGCGCGTCAACATCAGTCAATGAACGCCCAATCGAGGCCATTAATTCGGTTATTTTTTTACCAGATAACCCAGCATCAACTAAGACTTTTTGCTCGGGGGTTTCAATATACGTTACATTACCTGAACTCCCGCTAGCAAGCACACTAACTTTAAGGGTATCGGTATTAAAAATATCTGTCACTTAAACACTTCCTTCTCTTGTAGCTCATTTACGATATTCACCTTTTGCGGTGTATCTTTAATAATTGTCCCCGTAAAGGCATTAATTCGTTTAACGTGGACTTCTTCATTATTGTTCGTCCGTAACCCCACGAACCACGTTGGTACGTAAACTGTCGTATTATTAACATCTAACAATTTAGTATAAGCCAACTTAGTCCATAAAATAGTCGTATTATTTGGAATTTGATTATATTGATACAACCACGTTAATGCTTTTTCTTCACTAATCGTTGGCGTCTTTTCGCGTAAAATCTTTGGTTGACTGATATATGTTTGGGTATAACCACTTACATAGCCATCATCGATATTAAAGTGCAATTCACCACTACTATCATACACCTTACCTGCCGGGACAACTTGGACATAAACTACTTGGTGGCGTGTCATCCGACTTAATTCTTCACTATAGACATACTCATTACCATTAATAACATTTTGCGGGAGGCGGATAAAATGATCCAAAGTTCGTTGTGGGTGATCAAAATTTAACTTAAAGCGTTTTTTATCACTCAATTGGACATTTAGCATCCGCGTATCGCTATTATACGTGGTCGATACCCCTCGTAAAGCTGTCGTATGGGCCACAAATTCAGGCCCATCTTGCCCAGCAATATAAAAACCTTCGCCAACCTTATCAGAGGGCCGTTTAAAACTAATATCGTCACCTTGCATTTCTTTAAGCACCGATGTCGAACCAACCGTATCGACTGTATCAAATTGAATTCCTTGATACCATTGCAAACCTAAGAAAACATCAATTGCCACAAAAATAAGTAAGAAAATCCACTGAATTCGTTTAAAGTCCATGTTTCATCCCTACCTTTCTAGCCTTCTTTTTGCAACCATTGATCTAATCGTTGCCACTTGTTATTAATTTCCAAGTACCAAACGGGCCGTAAATTAACAACCATATCTGATGATGGATCGGTTTGCCATTCATAGCCAATCTGCATGTCTTCAACGCGATCAATACCAATGCCAACCGTTGCTAATTGTTGAATTACGGTTGGTGTTGCTTCAAGTTTGATTCCTGGTTGGTTATTAGGCAATGGCACTTGCAAGGCATATTGTGAAAAAGTTGCGTGTTCGGTGCCTGGATTTTCATAACTTAACTTAACGGTCCCATAACGTGTTTGATTAAAAATTGGAAAACCTTCGACATATGTGCGGTAAACAAAACTATTTTCAGCATCATTAGTTTCAAAGTAGCGCGTATTATCAAGCGGAACACCAATTGACAACAAATCATTAAATCCTTGGCGTAACGTGTTATTTAAATTGGCACTAGTCTTTGTCCCATTAAAACTCTGATAATCAACCGCTCCAGTCTTATTATCAAAGACCACGCGGCGATTATTACCTTCTTCGTACGTCGTTGTTTCCAATGTCTTACGCGTTTTAAAATCACCATTAGTACCGTTATTAAATAACGCCGTCAAAAATAAGTGTTGGCTCTGTTTGTTTTGCAAATATGAATATTGTTTTAAACTAACCGCCTCCGGATACGTTAGTAAAACATGTTGATGATACAACTGTTCCACCACCGGAATCACAGTTTTAACACTTTTGATTATATGCATAATCTGGGTGCGGCTGCTTTCGCTAACACTAATTTCATAAATAGCAAAATTATCATCATTTAGTAGATAAATTTTATCGAGTTGGCTACCAAGTGGAATCACAATTCGATTAAATTGCACGTTACTATCAATCGTTAGGTGTTGCGTAAAAATATCATTGATCATCCCACCCGCGATACTATCGGGATAGTTTAAAATCAAGGTATCTTTTTGGTTAAGGGTTTCAGCATACAGTTTGGCCGTCACCTTTTTAAGCGGCTTTAACTTATTAAAGTGCCAATTTTTAACATCCTTAACGACTTCATTAATGACATTAATTTTTTGATCAAACAGTAATTTTTGATTTTGTTTACTATCAGTATGAATAATTTGCGTCGGCGAATAAATATCTGTCAATGCTCGAGCTGACAGTTCCGTTGGCCCCGCTGAGGTTGTATTTTGATTGGCGTTTTTATTAAAGTGGGCCGGATTAGTCCAAATTAACCAGGTAAAAGTCAGGCTTATGCTAATTACTAGCACTAATGATATTGGTAAAATATATTGGCTAAAAATCCCAAATTTTTTAACAAATCGTGAATTCCTATTCCGCATCCCAATCGTCTCCTTCATCATATTTTTCAAAAGGTAATGAAATATAGAAGGTTGAACCTTTACCTTCAACACTATCGACCCAAATACGACCACCTAAGAGGGTGACAACTTCTTTTGAAATTGCCAAACCAAGGCCAGTCCCACCTTGTTTGCGAGAACGGGCCTTATCAACACGGAAGAACCGATCAAAAATACGGGCAATATCTTTACGGGGAATTCCTAATCCTTGGTCAGTCACACTTAAAATTGCGTAGTTATTCGTTTGTAGTAATCGAACCGTAATTTCACTACCATCAGGCGAGTACTTAATCGCATTGTTCATCAAGTTATCAACCACTTGGGTAAATTTATCAGTATCTAATTCGACCCAAATATCTTTTTCGGTAAATTCACGGACAATACTATATTGTTTTTCCGGTTGATCATCTTTTTGAATAATCATATCAAAACGGTTCAAGATGTAATTCAATAACTCGTTTAAGTTAACATATTCTAACTCTAACTTAGTCGTTCCTGAATCCATGCGTGACAACGCGAGTAAGTCATTAATCATCCGAATCATCCGTTGCGTTTCATCTTGGGTAACTTTCAAGAAACTTGGCGCCACTTCGGGATCTTGCCACGCACCATCAACTAAGGCATCAATATATGAACGTACTGATGTTAGTGGTGTCCGCAATTCATGTGAAACATTTGAAACAAAGACCCGCCGTTCACGGTCAATTTTTTCTTGTTCGGTAACGTCGTGTAAGACAATTACTAAACCAGAAATAAACCCAGACGCCCGTTGAATCAAACTAATGTAGGCGTGCAAAATAAGTTCATGTTCCGCACCTGACAAATCAAGGACCAATTCTTCTTGGGTTTCGAGTAATTGCCGTAATGAATACTCACCGCGAATACTTAAAATATCCAAAATTGAGTTACCAACCGCGGCTTCAAGGCTTTCAATTCCTAATAAATTCAAAGCCCCTTCATTAATAATTGTCACAATTCCGCGCCGATCAGTGGCAATAACCCCATCACTCATATGCGCCAAGACCGAATCCAAACGACGACGTTCCGATTCAGACGCCGCCGTTGATTCTTCGACCCGCTCAGAAAGCACATTTACTGCCTGGGCTAACTGCCCTAACTCATCATTTCCGTAAATCTTAACTTGCCCACTATAATCACCATCCGCGATTAACCGTGTTTGTTGGTTAATTTCTTCAATGGGGCGGGTAATTGCACGCGATATCACAATTGACATGATAATTCCTAAAATAATCGCCACCACAGAGGCATACAAATAAATTTTAGTAATACTATTAATACTTTGGTAAACCGATTCCATGTTCGCTCGAACAACCGCCACACCGACAACCGCACTTCGACCATCTTGAACGGTCGTAATCGGGGTTGTCACAATCTCATAACGTTGGCCATTGTCAGCTTCGACGATATCTTTTTCATATCGCTGTTGCGACAAGGCATTTTTAACATTATTATCCGTCGTCTTTTGCCCAACAATTTGTTGATTATTCACGTCAGTCGTGCCGCGAATCGTTCCTTTGGCGTCGATTACCCGGACTTCAGAAATATTTTGATTATTAATATCCGTTAGGACCGCATGAATTTGACTATCCGCATTCGCTTGATTATTCAGAATCAATTTCTGCCCCAGGGCGGGCACAATATAGGTTGGCAAAGCGATTTGACTACTAAAATTTTTGCGATTTTGTTGTTCCAATTGATGCACAAAAAAAGCACCCACAAATTCCAATGTCACTAAGAGCATCAAAGCAAACACGAGTGCGATTTTAAAATGAATAGATTGGAATAATTTCAAGAAACGTTGCACAATTGCTCCTCCACAAGTTATTCAGCACGCGATTACTGTAAATAACTGGGTTTTCTATTTAGTCTTCTTTATCATTGTTGCGCAAGAAGTAACCAACTCCCCGACGGGTAACTAACCATACTGGGTGACTTGGATTATCTTCAATTTTTTCACGTAGCCGGCGAACTGTCACATCAACTGTGCGGACGTCACCAAAATAGTCATAACCCCACACTGTTTGTAACAAGTGTTCCCGCGTCATAACTTGGCCAATATGTTGGGCTAAGTAATGCAATAACTCAAATTCACGGTGCGTTAATTCAATATCTTCGCCCCGTTTAGATACAATATATGCTTCTGGGTGAATTACTAAATCACCAATGACAATATCTGAGCTGCTAGCTTCTTCTTCTTCAACAACAGCTGGTACGGTTGCTTGGCGTCGTAAATTAGCTTTGACTCGCGCCACTAATTCACTATTTGAAAATGGCTTGGTAACGTAATCATCCGCCCCCATTTCAAGGCCCACAACTTTATCAATTTCAGAATCTTTAGCTGAAACCATAATCACTGGTACGGTTGATTTCGCACGAATTTGGCGTAAAACTTCTTTTCCTTCTAATTCGGGTAGCATTTGATCTAACAACACTAAATCTGGTTTTTCTTCATCAAAGATTGCTAAGGCTTCTAAACCATCATAGGCGGTAACCACATCAAAATTTTCCTTGGTTAACGTAAATTTTATAATATCGGAAATTGGGCGTTCATCATCTACAACTAGTATCTTACTCATCACAAATAGTCCTTCCACTGTTATGGGGTGTTTGTCACAGTTTTATTAAAATATTACAAACGATTGCTCCCCATGAGTCTATAATAAGCTTAATTATAACATATAACATCAAATGCAAGTATTTTGATAATAGATGTCATGATTATGCAATCAGTTTAAAATATTCGTTTCATAAAAACATTTTGGACAAATAACTAAATTTTACTTGCATCGGCTTTAATATCGTGATATTATATCTTTTGTTGTTACGAACGACATTTAATATTTTGGACAGCTAGCTCAGCTGGCAGAGCAACGGACTCTTAATCCGTGGGTCCAGGGTTCGATCCCCTGGCTGTCCATTTCAACCTTTGTGGTTGTTTAACTTAATATTTTGGACAGCTAGCTCAGCTGGCAGAGCAACGGACTCTTAATCCGTGGGTCCAGGGTTCGATCCCCTGGCTGTCCATTTCAACCTTTGTGGTTGCTTAACTTAATATTTTGGACAGCTAGCTCAGCTGGCAGAGCAACGGACTCTTAATCCGTGGGTCCAGGGTTCGATCCCCTGGCTGTCCATAAGTCAAATAAAGCTTGCATGTTGTTACTAAAGTAACCGTGACTTTATTTCAAAAAAACCATCTGAATTATCAGATGGTTTTTTTGTGCCCGATTAACCTTTAAAACATTTTTCCCATTCCGCCGCTTTAAACCCGACTAAGATTTGGCCACCATCATTAATAACTAGTGGCCGTTTAACGAGCATGCCATCAGTGGCCAATAAGTCAAGTTGCTCCGTTTCCGTCATCATAGATAATTTATCTTTAAGCCCAAGGTCGCGATAAACTAAACCACTCGTATTAAAGAACCGTTTTAATGGTAACCCACTTTGGTGGTACCAAGTTGCTAATTCCGCACTCGTTGGGTTTTGGGTTTTAATATCGCGTTCTTGATAATCAATTCCGTTAGTAGCTAACCACTGCCGGGCTTTAGCACACGTACTGCATTTTGAATAACAAATAAATAACATTTTTACCCTCCTTAAAATCGTACATCTATTATACCAAATTAAAAAAGCTAGCTGAAAATTCAGCTAGCTTTTTTAATTTAATTAGTTGTATAAAGCATCAACTTGCTTTTGAACTTCGTCGTGACCAACAAATTCGTCATAAGTTGTTTCAGCTCGTTCAACCAAACCTTTGTCACTGATTTCAATAATGTGATCAGCAATCGTTTGAATAAATTCACGGTCATGGGATGTGAAGATAATTGAACCCTTGTAATCAATCATTCCTTCATTCAATGAAGTAATTGATTCCAAGTCAAGGTGGTTAGTAGGATCATCCATCAAAAGAACGTTGGTTTTAAGCAACATTAATTTTGATAACATCACCCGCACTTTTTCACCCCCTGAAAGGACGTTGATTTCTTTAGTAACATCATCCCCAGAGAATAACATCCGACCAAGCATTCCACGTAAGAAGGTGTTATCACTTTCTTCCTTAGAAGCAAATTGACGTAACCAGTCAATAATAACTGCTTTAGGGTCATCAAAGTTATCATTAATATCTTTTGACATGTATGAACGTTGTGTCGTCACACCCCAAGTTACAGTTCCTGTATCTGGTTCTAATTCACCAGCAAGGATTTGCATCAATGTAGTTGTGGCAACATCTGAACGACTAAGTAAGGCCACTTTTTCACCTGGCTTAGCAACAAATGTGATGTTATCAAGAATTTTAACTCCATCAATTGTTTTTGAAACGTTATCAACCCGGAGTAAGTCATTTCCGACTTCACGGATCATTTCAAACTTAATCCATGGGTATTTACGCGTTGATGGTTGAATATCATCAAGCGTAATCTTTTCCAATTGCTTTTGACGTGAAGTCGCTTGCTTGGCCTTTGAGGCGTTGGCACTAAAACGGGCCACGAATTCTTGCAATTCTTTGATTTTTTCTTCTTTTTTCGCATTGGCGTTTGATTGTAAACGCGCAGCTAATTCACTTGATTGCTTCCAGAAGTCATAGTTACCAACGAATAACTTGATCTTACCAAAGTCAACGTCAAGCATCATTGTGGCAACAGCATTCAAGAAGTGACGGTCATGGGAAACCACAATCACGATATTTGGATAGTCCGCTAAGAAGTTTTCTAACCAAGTAACTGTGTGGGTGTCCAACCCATTAGTTGGTTCGTCCAAAACCAAGATATCAGGTGAACCAAATAAAGCTTGGGCCAATAAGACCTTAACTTTTTCTGATTCCGTCAATTCAGCCATCTTCTTGTAGTGCATTGATTCAGGAATCCCAATTTGTTGTAAGAGTTGTGAGGCTTCAGATTCTGATTCCCAACCACCCATTTCAGCAAATTCAGCTTCTAATTCTCCGGCACGAATACCATCGGCATCAGTGAAGTCTTCCTTCATGTAAATGGCATCTTTTTCTTTCATCACGTCATACAAGTGTTGGTGACCTTGAATAACAGTATCTAATACTTCGAATTCATCAAAGGCGAAGTGATCTTGGTTCAAACTACTCATCCGTTCGTTTGCACCCATTGATACGTTACCAGTTGTTGGTGATAACTTACCTTCTAAAACCTTTAAAAATGTTGATTTACCTGCCCCATTGGCACCAATCACACCATATGTGTTACCGGCAGTAAACTTAAGATTAACTTCATCATATAATTTGCGGCCAGAAAAACTGACACTAACGTTCGAAACAGTTAACAAATCTCATTCCTCCTATTTAAAGCTTGTCCTAAATATTATAGCAGTCAAAAGTCACTTTGTGGGAAATAATATTGCTTCTGCTAATTTTCTAAAGTACCCCGACTAAATACTCTAACGTTGTTTGCATTACAAATCCATGCTTCTGATAAATATATTGCGCGCGTAAGTTGTTTTTATCAACTGCTAAGCTCAACGTTTTAACCCCTTGGGCCGCAATTAACGCTAAAACTTGGGCCAAAGCTTGTTGCCCATACCCTTTACCTTGCTGGCTTTTTTTGATTACATACCCAAATAAATAGCCCGTAGCTGCCGTTGCGACTTCAATTGTTACTGAACCTACCACCTGTTTATTTAATTCAAAAACATACACCTGTAAGTTATCATTTGTAAAAGTTGCTGTTAAATCACGCGTCACTTCATGGACATCATCATCAAAGCCTTGGGCATGAATTTTAGCTAATGGCTTAACATCAGCTAACGTCACTAGTCGGACCGTTAGCGGCACCTCTTTAATTGCCGGCTCTTTTGGGTGCACCAACATTGGAGCGTGCCACTGCATTAGTGCTTCAGCCAGTGTTGGATCATGAGCTACCTTAAACTTAGTTACCAACGTTGGTAACTTCGCCAGTTGTTGGGCTTCTGTTTGAATAACAATTTCAACATATTCATACGTCTGACAAATTTGTTTGGCCTGCTGTAACAACTTAGTCGCAATGCCTTGGCGGCGATACATCGGATCAACGTACACCATTAAATTCGCATCAAAATCAGTCGCGGCATATATACTGACAAATCCCACTAATGTAGTCGCCTCATACGCTAATATAAATGCTGGCATTGCCGGATAAAAATTAAACGTATTGGCCAAGTACGGCATATCAAACAATTGATCCACTTTTTGACATTTGCTTATCAAAGCGTTAACTGTCTGATATTCTGTCACATTCAGGTTATTAGTTGTTTTAAATTCCATCATTCACCTAATTTTTGCTTGGTAAGGCATTAATAAATTTAACAGTTTGAGCAAACGTTACTTGGGCTTTGTCCGTAGCAAAATCAAATTGATATTCATGATTAACAGCTTCCTTATGCGGGAAGAAGCGTGATGTTACTGGGACGCCATGCGCACTTAATTCATTAACTAACTCTTTTCCGGATGATTCAAAGGTAAAGCGATTTCCATCAGTTATGTATGATGTTGGAAAAGCACTCGTAACTTTATTTGGCACTGAGCCTTGTTCAACTAAAGAACTCTTATCCCAGAAGAATTTGCCTGTCATTGACCAGCCAATCGTGTGGATAAACCATTTCATTACTAAACTACTATTATTTTTATTGTCTTTAATAAAGAGTTGAAAATCATATGGACCACAGTAGAGCACCGTCCCAGCAATTTGCTTAACGGGCACTGGTACTTCTGGAACTGCTTTAGCATACTTAGCATTCGTTGCTAAGGCCGCATATTGCGCCGCAATTTGTGCCCCGGCAGAATCACCACCTAGAATAATTTGCACCTTTTGCGGATCAAGCCCCCATGCCGCGGCATGCTGTTTAACAAAACTAAGGCCTTTCGCCAATTGTTGGACTTGCGTTGGGTATTTACCATCAGGGGCCACCGTATAATTTAAGGCCACCAATGTCACTTTAGTTTGACCAACTAAATCTGTGGCAAATTCTTTCATGCCGGATTTGTCACCACCAATAAAGCCCCCACCGTGCATCCACACCACAATCTTATTGTTCGGTGCTGCTTTTGGTTGATAAATATCGGCCGTTTCGTCTTTTTGTTGACCATACGCAACTGATTTTGTCACTTTCACATTTGGTTGGTTACTCATGTACATTTTGGGATTAGTTATTTTAACCGTCCCGTTAAATGCTTGTGCAAAAAAACTAGCACTTGGTTTAGGTGAAACTGTTAAAAGTAAGACGATAACGATAAGTAAACCCATAATGATGATCGCTAACGTTTGTAAAATTCGTTTAATAATCCGCATTTGTAATGCTCCTTTGAAAAAAAGTAGAAATCAGGATAAACAACTCGTCTATCTTAATTTCTACTATCTAATATACACTATTCATTGCAACGAATCTTTAACGACCTTCATTACCCGTTCGCGCTCTTGATCTGAGACCACTTCAAAAGCTTGACCACCAATCATTTGGCCTTGACCTTGCATGTGATCACTAACAACTTTCTTAGCACCATCGCGATAATTTAATGCTAAATCACGTAATTGATCAAATTTTAAATTAGTTTGCACGTTCTTGCTTAATTCTTCTAACAATGACGTATCCGCTAACGTTGATGGCCGGGCAATTTTTTTAATTAACGCTGTAATCACCAAACGTTGCCGAGTTTGCCGGCCATAATCACCTTGTGGATCTTCATGGCGCATCCGTGAAAATTCAAGGGCTTTTTTACCATTCATATGGTATGTTTGGCCTTTTTCAAATTGATAACCCGCAAAATCAAATGATAACGGTGACTTAACATCAACCCCATCGACTTCATCAATTAATTTTTCTAAGCCCCCCATATTAATAAGCACGTAATAATCAACTGGACTATCGACTAACTTTTGGACCGTATTCATCGCCGTCCCGGTTGAACCATATGCATAGGCCGCATTAATTTTGATTTTTCCTAATTGCGGAAAACCCGGAATCGCTGTTCGGGTATCCCGGGGAATACTCATCAAAGTTGTTTTTTGTTGTTTTGGATTAACGGTTGCTAAAATCAAGGTATCTGTCCGGCCCCGTTCCGTTCGATTAAACGCCCCAGTATCAGTTCCTAACAACAAAACTGAAATTGGTTTCCGACTTGCAATCTGATCATTCGGATCACGCAATTGTTTATTGTGGGCAGCTTTATAACTATCATTAACCAAGTTTTGCGTCTTAATGTACGTATACGTAGCGACACCCCCTACCCCAAGTACTACAACAACTAGGATTGCTGTTATCACTTTCCAAATGCGAATTTTTTTCATCAATCAGCCCCACTTTCATTTACATTAGTTTATTGTTATTCATTTTATCATTAAACTCCGACCCTTGTACGCTTTATTTTAATGTTATATTTATCACTTTAGCCTAAGTTTATTGCTTTTTAGATACTCATTTTCATATTTTATTCAAAAAAGTTTGTATTTTTTTAGTAATTATGTATAAGTCATTACAAAATATTATATAATTAAGAGGTAAAAATAATAATTAACTTTGATTAGTTTTTTACCGTTTAACACATATCAACTTAAGGAAGTATTAGACATGGCAGATTCAGTTTCAAAAACGATCTATCTTCAAACGATTCTCGAACTTACATACGGTCAGAGTCGCGAACAAGTCGCAAATAATCAAATTGCGGAACATCTCCACGTAACCCCATCATCTGTTTCAAATATGATGGCTAAACTTCAAGAAAGTGGGGAAGTTGATGTTGAACCTTACTACGGAGTTACTTTAACACCCAAAGGTCAACAAATCGCACTACGTTTAACTCGGATTCATCGTTTAATGGAAGTCTTTTTTTCCGAAAAACTCCATTTATCATCAACTAACGCCTACGCGAACGCTGTGCATTTTGATCATCATGCTGATGATACATTGCTAACAGCTTTAGATGATTTTTTAGGTCATCCACAAACATGTCCACATGGCTTACCCATTCCAGACGCTACTTACACTTGCGATTCACATCCACATCGTAATTTAAACACGCTGGTTGCTGGAACTGAGTTCACAATTGTTGGTTTTAACGAAGATGCCGAGTTACTCGAATATCTTGAATTAACGGGGGTTACTCTCAATTCAACTTGGAAATTCATTGGCCGTATGCCATTTTCCGGGCCATTAGTAATTGAAAGCTTAGTATCAAAAAAACAAATTCAAATTTCAGAGCATGCTGCTAATTATGTTTATACCAATTAAAAAAATCCAACCATTTATGGTTGGATTTTTTGATTGAATTATTTACTAAAGTCAACCAAGATTTTAGCTTGTGATTTGTCGCTTGTAAGGGCGTCAAAACCATCAGTTACGATTTGGTCAAGTTCGATTTTCTTAGTGATAACTGGTTTAACATCAATTTGACCACTAGTTACCAAGTCAACCGTTTGTTGGAAGGTCTTCTTTGAGTAAGCAATGGTAGTTGTAAGCTTGACACCAGAGTTCATCAATTGCATTGGGTTGAATTCAATTGGGCGGGCAAAGATTGAAACGATAACTACTGTACCACGGGCTTTAGTGGCATCAATTGCTTGTTCGAAAGTAGGCCGAACACCAGCAACTTCAAATGATACATCAACCCCACCAGGAACAAGTTCGTGGATTTTTTCAATTGCGTTAACGTCAGCTGGGTTAATTACATCAGTAGCACCCATTTCAAGGGCTTTTTGTAAACGAACTTCTGACAAGTCAACGGCGATAATCTTAGTGGCACCGGCAGCTTTGGCAGCCGCAGCAACTAACACCCCGATTGGGCCCGCCCCGAAGATAGCAACAGTTTCACCAAATTTCAAGCCACCTTCTTTAACCGCTTGAACAGCAACAGCAGTTGGTTCGATTGTTGCCGCCAAGTCCAATGGGAAGTCTTGTGGCAAGCGAAGCAAGTTCTTTGCAGGAACGTTAGCAAATGAAGCAAAGCCACCATCTGTACTCAAACCAATAAAGGCGTAACCATCGTACACATCATCACCGTCAGGACGAATTTCGTGAGTAACAGTTGGGTTGATTGATACGTGATCGCCAACTTTCCAGTCAGTTACATTCGCGCCAACTTTGTCGATAACCCCAGAAAATTCGTGACCCATTGTTAATGGTGCATGTCCACCCGTTAATTCTTCGGGTGCATCAACGGGAATAAAAACTGGACCTTCCAAGTATTCGTGTAAGTCAGAACCACAGATTCCAGCCCACGCAACACGAACAACAACTTCATCATCCTTTAATGGTTTCAATTCCACGTCTTCAACTCGAACATCTTTAACACCGTGCCATACAGCAGCCTTCATGATTAAATACCTCTTTTCAAATTACGTTAAATTTTTTAGAAACTTCACTAAGGATCAGCTGCTTTATACAGTCAATTCTTATGAGTTCATAATACTACTTTGTAAATTCGATTACACCTTTTATGCCGGAAATATTTTGATATTATCAAATATTTAGAAAACGCTTACATTTATTAGCAAAAAGATTGCCTTTTATAAATTGTCACGTTAGACTAGCGTTAAAATATTGGAGGATTGTGTCATGAATTTAGCTTACGATGCCACGGCTTTAGCCCAACAAATCCGTACGCAGCAAACAACCAGTGTGGCGTTGGTTGAACAAGCCTTAACGGCCATTAAGATCACTAACTCGCGGTTAAATGCCGTTACCCATTTAAGAACGACCGCAGCGTTAAACGAAGCGCGCTATTACGATGCGCACCCTAGTCAGCGCCCATTTGCTGGGGTCCCCATTCTGCTTAAAGATCTTGGGCAAGATTTAGTCGGCCTAGCAGCTACTTCCGGTTCCCGATTATTTAAAACCAACGTTGCCACCAAGACTGATAATTTTGTCCAAGCCATTATCGATGCGGGCTTTGTGATTATCGGCAATACAAATGCCCCGGAATTTGGTTTTAAAAATATCACTGATCCAACGCTCTTTGGTCCCACCCGTAATCCTTGGAATCCGGCCTACTATTCTGGGGGCTCTTCTGGCGGTTCAGCTAGTGCCTTAGCAGCTAATTTAGTTAGTATTGTCACGGCCAGTGATGGTGGCGGTTCCATTCGTATTCCTGCTGCATTTAGCGGCTTAATTGGTCTCAAACCAACTCGTGGCCGGGTTCCCGTGGGACCAAATGGTTGGCGTGGTTGGCAAGGCGCTTCAATTAGTTTTGGGTTAACCCGGTCAATGCGCGATACTGCTAGTCTATTAGATGCATTACAATGCTATCAACCAGCCGCCCCCTTTAGCACCCCTGTATTTACCCCTGGCTTTACAAAGGCGCTAACAACATCCCTACCACCTAAACTAACCGTCGCGTACAGTTTAAAATCCCCCGTCGGTACCACAGTGAGTGATGATGCGATTAAGGGTGTCTTAACGGCGGTTGATTTTTTGAATCAACATGGCATTGCCACGGTTGAAATCGATAACCCCCTTGATGGGATTGCGATGATGGAAAGTTATTACGTCATTAATGGTGGGGAAACGGCCGCCATGTTTGCCAGTATTGAAGCCGCCATGCAACGACCCCTTACCCGTGACGATATGGAATTAACTACGTGGACGATTTATCAAGCCGGGTTGCCCCTAACCGCAGTTGACTATAGCCAAACATTAGCCACATGGGATCAGGCTAGCTTTGTGATGGACAATTTTTTACAAACCTATGATCTATTTTTAACGCCCACGACAGCCACAACCGCCCCTAAAATTGACGGTCAACCACTAATGACGGCTGCAACAATTGATAAAATGCTCCATGTGACCGAACTTTCAAAACAAGCCCGGTTAGACTTAGTATATGAATTCTTTGCTGATAGTCTAGCGTTGACCCCCTTTACCCAACAAGCTAATCTGACAGGTCAACCGGCGATTAGCTTACCAACAACACTTGCTAGCAATGGTTTGCCCCTTGGCATTCAATTTACTGCCCGTAAAGGTCGTGAAGATTTGCTCCTCCAAATTGGCCAACTTTTTGAACAAGCCCAACAGTTCAAATTTTTACACCCGACAATTAATTAAAAACATCTGATTTTACATTTACTAGCTAAATCGTTAAACTTGACTTTTAGAAATAAATTTTAACTTTTGGAGGCTATTTATGTATTTTAAGCAGGCAACGCAAAATGATTTTGATACTTTGCTAACTATCTTGCAAGATGGGCGGGCCCAACTTGCTGAGGCAGGCATTAATCAATGGCAAGGTGATTATCCTAATGTTGAGCAAGTAAAAGCAGATATCGCCGCAGGTAATGCTTATCTATTCAACGATGATACGCACGAAACAGTTGGTACGGTAACCGCCCAACCAGCCCCGGATCACGTTTACGATAGTATGGATGGTACTTGGTTGATTGATACGGATGCGTACTTGACCATTCATCGCTTAGCTATTCATTCTGACCATGCTGGAAATGGTTATGCCACGAAGCTTTTTACACAAGCTATTGATCATATTATTAGTGACCATCCAGAAGTTAAGAGTTTACGGGTTGATACGCACGTTGATAATTTAGCAATGCAACGGATTATCACAAGTAAGATGGTCTTTGAAAAAGTCGGCACGTTGACGGGAATTTATCATCCGGATGATAAGTGCTTTGTTTATGAAAAAGTGATAGAGTGCGAGAACAACCGGTAGGCAGTGAGCACTAACGAAAAACGATAAAATACGATCTTGCTATTTTAATCGTTTTAAAGTTAGGCGGAATACTTTGGGGCTACGAGCACGTCTTGGCTCTGCCACCTTACTCACTTCCACCCTGTTTCACATGAAACATATCTTATAAAACATTAAAAAAGCAGGTTGTGACATAACTCTTTTCAAGTACTAAATTGCTATCAAAACGCGCTCCAGAAGTCCGATATATTCGAAATACGACAAAATCCTCTACGAAGAATTTTCTTCATAGAGGATTTTTAGTGTATTTCTCGATATCGCCCGACTTCTGTCACAGCTCCTTTACAATCTCTAAAATAATTCGCGTAATTTATGCCGTTGCACTTTACCACTCGCCGTCGTTGGAAATTCGGCAATGGACCTAAATTCCACCGGAACTTTGTAGTGTGCTAAATGCATCCGACCAAATTGTTGAAGTGCCTGGGTATCAAGGACTTGATCACTAATGACAAACGCCACCGGAATCATCCCCCAATCGCTATCGGCTTTACCAACAACTGCAATCGCTTGGATACCTGGATATTGACTATAGGCATGTTCTACTTCATCAGGGAAAATATTTTCACCACCTGAAATGAACATATCATCTTGACGGCCTTTAATAAATAAAAAGCCATCGTCATCGATGAACCCTAAGTCACCGGTCTTATACCATCCATCAGCCGTAATTTTACGCGCAAAATCCGCTGCTTGGTTTAAGTAGCCCGCCGTTAAATTCGGCGCTTGTAATTCAATTTCACCAATGCCTTGTTCTGGATTTGCTAAGCGAATTTGCACCGGAAAAAGTGGTTTACCTACTGAACCGATTTTAGCTCGCGCATCATCAAAGTTTAATGCCACAATTTGTGATGCGGTTTCCGTCATCCCGTATGACTGAATGACAGCAATATTTTGTTGCTCACATTGCGTTAACGTTGCCGGATCAATTGGCCCGCCACCAAGAAGAAAACACCGAAATTTAGCATTGTAACCCGTTATTGGGGCAACTGCTAATAAACGTTTTAACATCGTTGGTACAACTGACATAATCGCAATTGGTTGTTCAATTAAGCGTTTTGTGACAGCAACATCATCAAACCGGGCTACTAAATCAACACCCATGCCATAAATCAAACTACGCATCATGATTGATAACCCACTAATGTGAAATAACGGCACCGCACATAACCAACGATCGGTCGCTTGTAAACCAAGGTTTAACGCCGAACCGATAGCTGAATAGAAATGATTTTGGTATGTTTGTAAGACCCCATGTGGATTACCCGTAGTCCCAGAAGTATACATAATTGACGCAACGGCCGTATCGGAAAAATCAGCTACAACTTCGATTGGTGAAACGGCGGCCGCCTGGACTGTTGAAAGTAAATGCATATCAACTGGCAACGCCATCCAATTAGGGATTTTATCAGCCAACTCATCATCGATCAGTAACGTTGTCACGCCAGCATCTTGTAACTGCCGGTGTAGTTCATCATTGGCTAAACGAAAATTCAAAAGTACCGGTTGAATTCCCAACTGTTGAACCGCCATAATAGTCATATAACTAGCCGCGGTATTTTTAGCTAAAATTGCAATACGCTGGTTGGTTGTCGCCGTTAAAGTTGCTAACTGGCCGGCAATTTTTAGGACGGCGGCCTGTAATTCTTTGAAAGTCCAACTTTGATTTGCGACGGTTAAAGCGACGCGTTCAGGATTTAAACTCACCTGTTTTGTTAACCAATTTTGCAATTTATTGCCTCCAGTTGTTTATGGGAATTTAGGGAACTTAGAAAAGTCTGGGGTCCGTTTTTCGTTAAAGGCATCCCGACCTTCTTTAGCTTCATCACTTGTGTAGTAAAGCATCGTTGCATCCCCAGCAAATTGTTGGAGACCAGCTAACCCATCGGTATCAGCATTCATGGCTGCTTTGATGAAACGTAAAGCGGTTGGTGACTTAGTAAGCATTTCATCACACCATTCTAACGTTGCTGCTTCGACTTCCGCCAATGGTACCACGCGGTTAATCCAGTTCATGGCCAACGCTTCTTCGGCTGTGTAGAAGTGGTTTAAGAACCACACTTCTTTGGCCCGTTTGTGACCAACGACCCGGGCTAAGTAACCTGAACCATAACCAGCATCAAAACTACCAACCTTCGGACCAGTTTGCCCAAACATTGCGTTATCAGCGGCCACTGTTAAATCACAAACTAATTGCAAGATGTTACCACCACCAACTGACCAGCCCTTAACCATAGCAACCACAGGCTTAGGAATAATCCGAATTAAGCGTTGTAAATCAAGCACATTTAACCGGGCAATATCATCTGGACCCACGTAACCACCGTTACCACGAACTCCTTGGTCACCACCAGAACTAAAGGCCTTGTCGCCGGCCCCGGTAAGGATGATGGTTCCAATCGTGGCATCATCACGACAAATTGAGAAGGCTTCAATCAATTCGGCAATGGTTACTGGTGTGAAGGCGTTGTGCCGTTCAGGCCGGTTCATTGTCAATTTAGCAATTGCCCCAGTTCGTTCAAATAAAATTTCTGAATATTCTTTAACAGTTTCCCATTTACGTGTTTCCATTTTTCTTATCCTTTCACGTACAATAAATATATAAAACTACTACAGGAGTGTAACATATGAATTTACTTGATCATTTAAACATCCAAATTGACGCCGTTGACGCTCAAAAGACTATCATCTCTGTTCCAGTCACTGATGCTTTAAAACAACCCTATGGTATCGTGCATGGTGGCATTAATGCCGTTCTGGCTGAAACAGCAGCTAGCCTAGCTGCCAACGCCTATGCGCCTGCTAACTATGTTGCTGTTGGTGTCAATATCAATACAAATCATCTCCGACCGGTTGTCACTGGCCATCTTGTTGCCACAGCCACGCCAATTAGCCTAGGTAAAAACCTCCAAACTTGGCAAGTTGAAATTCATCAACAACCAAGTAATAAACTAACTAGTACGAGTACGGTCACAACAATGTTGCAAGTTAAACCTACGAATGTTTAAGTTGTCACTCAAGTTTAAATTACTATATTAATCTTATAAAATGTATTAGGCATAATGCAAGTAAAATAACAGTTATCTGCCATGGAATCTCATACGCAAAAGCGCTTAGCAAACTTTATCTTTGCTAAGCGCTTTTATTTCTATTGGATATATTGCGTTAATAACGGTTCTACACTATTTGATGTTGATGAGTAAAATCATCGACATCTTTTTTTGCAAAAAAAATAGGACACCGTATGTCCTAGTGCTAAAATTAAGTCGACGAAAACCAAAGAA
>NZ_CAKKNT010000015.1 GCF_918814755.1 Periweissella ghanensis
TTAGCCAATTTTTTTAATCGTATTCGATTAGAATTGTCATAAAAAAAGACCCTAAATCTTTTACGATTTAGAGTCTAAAAACTCAATATCAACATCATTTGACAAAGAGCCAAAAAAAGACCCTAAATCTTTTACGATTTAGAGTCTAAAAACTCAATATCAACATCATTTGACAAAGAGCCGTTTATTTTAATTATTTAAAACCATCGTTAAAGACACTACGATTTTGAATGAAGTAATCTAATCCTGAATATACCGTAAAGAATAAGGCAATCCATAACATAATTTCAGCCATCGGAACTCCAAGGGGATTAAAGAACGCGTTATTGAAGTAGAATAAAATAATCGCTACCATTTGCGTGGTCGTTTTAATCTTACCAGGATAAGCAGCTGCCATAACTTGACCATTATTTTCGACAATTAACAAACGTAAACCCGTGACCGCTAATTCCCGAATCACAATGATTGAAATCACCCAAGCACTCGCCTTGCCAAATTGAACTAAAAAGATCAAGGCCGTCATAACTAACAATTTATCGGCCAACGGATCGGCAAATTTACCAAAGTTAGTTACTAATTTACGGGCGCGCGCAATTTTACCATCAAGTAAATCAGTTAATGAGGCGATAATAAACACAACCCCAGCAACGACTTGATTAATTGAAGTATCGTGTGCTCCTAAGAAATTCATCGTCCCAAATGATGGTAACACCAACAACAAAATGAAAATTGGAATTAAGAAAATGCGAAAAACAGTTAATTTATTTGGTAAATTCATAATTAGTTATCACCTTTGGCATCACTGCTAGCGGCAAAAGTAAAGTTGTAGTTACGAGTCAAATTAGAACTTGCTGGAATATTTACATCTTGCTTGTCCAATTGGATACTTGTACCAGTTGCAAAACCAGAAGTTACTTTAACATCCGTGGTATTTGCTGGAATATCAACTTCTTTAGAATCACCGGCTTGAATCATTTGGTTAACTACACTTGAGCCATTAACTAAAACCGTTACCCACGTACGGTTCTTTGAACTGATTACTAAAGTGTGGCCCTTGCTGATTGCATCCGCTCCCGTAACCGCAAAGCTCGTTCCAGTACCAGAAACTTGCCCATCTGCAATTTTTAAATCGGCTTCCTTATCCGCAGGTTTATCTTTTTTAGCGGCTTTTTTCTTTGATGAAGCTTTTGAAGAACTATCGGCAATTTTATCAGCTTTATTAACTTTTGAACTTGAAACTGAAACTGATGAGTTATCAGCATTTTGTTGACTATTTGTCTTAGTTGAAAGGGAATTAGCAATCACCCAAATCACAACTAAAACCACTACCACTAATAAACCGATAATAACTTTTGGGACAAATGATTGGATTTTGTCAGCCTTAGTTGGCTCCATATCCATACCAGTCCGCGTGACATTATCTAAATCGGTACGAGAATTACTTAAATCGGTGGTTGGTTCAATAACCTCTTTGGGCGCGTTAACTAATAGTTCATCAGCGTCAAGACCAACCGCTTGCGCAAACTGTTTCGTAAAGGCTCGGACATAAAAATCCCCTGGTAATTGATCAAAGTCACCATTTTCAATGGCATTTAAATAGCGTTTTTGGATTTTAGTACTTTGTTGAATATCATCCAAAGTAAATCCTTTTGCCAAACGGGCTGCCCGAAGCTTTTCCCCAATTTCAATATTGCGTTGTTCACTCATGTCTACACACTTCTCCATACTGATCTACTTATACATACAATTTAGTATAGCATAATTTTTTTATTCATTTAGTGCCGATTTTGTCCTTTTGGCAACTAATTTTATTTTATTCGGCATCATCTACCGCTGTTTTAGGTTCAACGGTGACCGTTGTAACCTGACTAGCGTCAATGAACATTTTAAAGTAATTTAGGATATCCGTAAACGTCAAATCTTCAAGTAATCCTACTTCGTCCAATAAATTAGCGCCATCAAATAAGTCACCATCATATTGATTAGCAATCGCTTCAAGTGAATTTAACATCCCTAGGTTACTACCCAAAGCTTCTTTTTTAATTAACGGATAATTATCAGCAACTGCTTCAAGTTTAGGCATCGCATTAGCTAGAATGTCGAGCATGGTTGCTTTAAAACGTTCGGCTTGTTGAGTTTCACTACTAATCGTTGCAAAATGATAGCCCCGCTGAGCTTCAAAATCATAGCTAAAACTATCATCAATAACCCCATCATTATATAGTTGTTGATAATATTTTCCCGTATCACCAAATAATAAATCAAAGGCAAGACTAATGGCTAAACTATACTTTAAACCTTCAACGCCAGCTGGTACTTGATCATAACCCCGAATACCAATGGCCACTTTGGGCCGTTGCACATTCAACTTTAAAACCATGGCTGGTGCCACATCATTATCGATTACATTAGCACCACGTTGAATTGGTTGACTTGGTGCAAATTCTTTGCGGGCTTGGTTGGCTTCAATCCAAGCTAAAGTTTCCGCGACATCAAAATTACCAACAATAAATAAATTCATATTACTAGGTTGGTAAAAAGTCCGGTAATTGCTATACAACATTTCAGCGGTGATTTCACCAATTGATGGTACTGTACCGGCGATATCTTGGCTCAAAGCTTGTTGTGGGTACATCGCCCCTAACAAACTCGTGTAGATTTGCCAATTAGGTTCGTCGGCATACATTTGAATTTCTTGGCCAATAATTCCTTGCTCTTTAGCAACTGACGCCGCCGAAAAATATGGATCTTGCACAAAATCTAATAAAACATCTAAATTATCATGTAAGCGCCGCGTTGTTGAAAATAAATAACTCGTCCGTGTGAAACTCGTGTAAGCATTCGCATTCGCCCCATACTTACCAAATAAGGCAAACGCATCATAATCGGCTTTTTCAAATAATTTATGTTCTAAAAAATGAGCAATTCCAGCGGGCATCGTTTGCATGGTGTCGCCATCAACGGGAATAAAATTCAAATCCAACGCACCAAAATCGGTTGTGATGACCGCATAGGTTTTGTGAAATCCTTTTTTAGGTAAAAGGTTAACCGTTAATCCATTGGTTAATTGCTTGGTGTATAAAGTTTCATCCAAATTGGGATAGTTAATTTGCTGCATAGTTTTCCTCCACCAATGCAAATACTGCTTGTAATTTTATTTTCTTAGCCAAGGCCATCACATCTGCTTTGGTAACTTGTTCTAAGTTGGCAATCCATTGCGCCGGTTCAGTTACTTTGTTACTTAATGCTTGGACAGTCGCCCGCTCAACGATTGAACGTGGCGAATCTAATGAGGCTTCAAATGAATTTGTTAAGTAAGCGATAATTTGGGTAATTTCTTCATCCGTAAAGTCTCCCGTTTGAATCGCTTCAATTTGGGCTTTAACTAATGAAATTACCCGGGTTAAATCACTACTTTGAATTCCGGTTTGCACCGTCAATGTTTGCGTTGCCAAGCTAACGCCACTTTGGGCATAATAGGCCAAGCTGGCTTTTTCACGCACGTTTACAAATAATTTAGATAATGGATAACCACCCAACAGTGCATTCAAAACAATCGCTGCGTAACGTTCTACAGGTGCATTTTGGTGAGGAATTTGGAAGGCCATATTTAACTTAGCTTGCTTAATTGGTTGGTGTTCAATCTTTTCACTGACAACTTCTTTTAATGGTTGTTGGTAGTTTAATTGAATATCAATGACGGGCCGTGGTTTAAATGGTAATTGTTTAAATAGCGCTACGACGGCTACTTCATCAACATCCCCAATCACAAAAATATCAATTAAATCTTCGGTTAACATCGTTTGGTAGTATTGGTATAAATTTTGAGCATCTAACGGCGCTAAATCACCAACTTGACCATAACTAGGAATCGCCATTTCATTTTGAAAATAAAGTTGTGATAACTGATTGTTAGCATAACTTTGTTTGTCATCAACCAAGGCTTCAAAATCGGCTTGCATATTTTCTTTTTCACGTGCAAAGATATCACCATCAAACTGCTGATTTTTTGCTAACGGATTAAAGATTGCTTCGGCTAAAAAAGCCACCGCATCGGCCAACAAGTTATCATCTGATTGCAAAAATTTTTCATTAATAATGCGCATCATAAACCGAAAACTATGTAATTGCCCATATTTTTGCAAATCAGTCCCAAAAGTAGCCCCATACATGCCGGCTAATTTTTGGGCAATTTGGGTTTGATCAGGATATTTTTCCGTTCCTAATTCGAGGATATTCGCTAATAATGAGCGTTTAGTAATCGTGGCTTGTTGATGTTTTGTCGTCAAGTTAACGACAATTTGCGTCGTTTTAAATTGTTGATTCGGTAATACGTGTAACCGAACTCCCTCGTGTAATTCTAAATCCAATACTGTTTCCTCAGTTTCTTATTATTAAATTAATTCTATAAAATTGGACTCAATAATCGACTAAACCGTTGTTTAAAACTTTGCCATAATGATTGGTTTAAAAAATCTTGTAATGTCAACGGCGTCGATTTTTTTAAGTCTTCATTGAAAATATTTTCTAATTCTTGGGCAACTTTCTTGTCGTACATAAACGCGTTACCTTCAAAATTCAATCTAAATGATCGGATATCAAAATTAGCTGAACCAACCGAGGCCATTTTACCATCAATAACCAAGACTTTCGCATGTAAAAAGCCGCCGTTGTAGGTTGACACGCTGGCGCCACATTGTAAAATTTCATTGGCATAATATTTCGTTGCTTGATAGACAAATGGATGATCGGGCATGCTTGGAATCATTAAATGCACATCAATTCCGGCTAAAGCTGCGTTTTGAATTACTTCTAACATCCCACTATCGGGAATGAAATAAGGGGTTTGAATTAAAATTGATTTACGCGCCGTCGCGATCATTTGCATATACCCACGCTTAATTTGCTGCAAATCACTATCGGGACCCGATGAGACAATTTGCATCGCGGTTGAGCCATTAATCGTCGTGGCCTTTGGAAAGTATTCCGCGTTAAATTCCACGCGCGTTGACTTATGCGTAGCGTTCCAATCCAAGAAAAATCGGGACTGTAAAGCTAATACGCCATCACCTTGAATTCGTAAGTGAGTATCACGCCAATAGCCAAACTTCTTGGAAGGTTTAATATATTGATCAGAGACGTTAAAGCCGCCAATATACCCTACCTTACCATCGATAATCACTAATTTGCGGTGATCACGAAAATTAACCCGGAAGGTTAAAATTTGAAAACGGCTTGCTAAAAACGGTTCAACTTCACCACCTAGTTCCACTAACTTCTTAAATAACTTTTTATTACGACCATGGGAACCAAATTGATCATAGATGACCCGGACCCGAATCCCTGCCGCGGCGCGTTCTTCTAAAATTTGCACTAATTCGCGACCGGTTTCATCATCCCGAATCGTGAAGTATTCAATATTAATGTGATGTTGTGCCGCTTTTAAATCTTTAAACAGGCTCGCAAATTTTGCTTGACCATCAGTAAAAATTTCAACATGATTTTGTTCCGTTAGAATCGCTTTATCTGTCCGTAAAAACATATTTACCAATTCTTTAGCACTATTGGTGATTTCTTTTGCTCCAGTTAATTGATTACTACTCAAGCGTTCTTCTTGGTTAGCAACAATTGTATCAATTCCTAGCCGAATTTGCGATTTCATATTAAAGATTTTTTTATTAGTGATTTTACGACCAAACACTGCATATACTAAAAATCCAATAATTGGAAAAACAATTAAGACCAATAGCCACGCCCAAATTGCCGAAATATCACGTTTTTCATGAAAAACCGTAATGATTGCAACAATTGTATTTAAGATAACAACTAATGCTGTAATTTCTATTATTAGTAGCCCATCCATAATATCCCCCCAGTTATAATAAACCTTTATCAAAACTACTCTACTCGATTACACTTAAAAAGGCAAAGAGGTTGACACAAAAAATGTCAACCTCTTAATAATTATTTAAATTAAGCTTCTTCAGTGTAACGTTTTTCACCAACACGTTCTTCACCAAGTTCTTGGAAAGCGTAACTAATCTTTGAGTTACGTTCGAATTCAGCAAAACCATAGTTAATGATTTCATCTAATAATTCAGTGTAACCAATACCTGATACTTGCCACATTTGTGGGTACAATGAAATATTAGTCATTCCTGGCAAGGTGTTTGGTTCACCTAAGTAAGGGACACCGTTTTTATCAACTAAGAAATCAATCCGTGTCAAGCCTTTAAGCTCAAGGGCTTGGTAAGCTTTAAGTGACATTTCTTCAATTTCTTTAGCTAAAGCTGGTTCGATAACTGCTGGCAAGTCAAAGACCACTCCAGAAGCATCAACGAACTTATTGTTGTAATCGTAAAATTCTTCATTTTCAGGGACAATGATTTCACCAAGTTTAGAAACCTTTGGTTCTTCATTTCCTAATAATGAAATTTCAAGTTCACGGGGGTGATCAATTGTTTGTTCAACCAATACTTTATAGTCGTATTGTAAAGCGTTGTTCAAAGCAACTTCATATTCAGCCGCATTGTGTGCCATTTGCATTCCCACTGATGAACCTTGCTTAGCTGGTTTAACAAATAAAGTTTCACCAAGTTCAGCTGCTAATGATTCATAAGTGTGTTGATCTTTGTTTTCAGGCGTAACCAAGACATACTTAGTATTACGAACGCCCGCTTGGTTCAAGATACGTTTTGTTAATTCTTTATCAAAGGCCATTCCTGAAGCCGTTTGTGGTGCTCCAATGAATGGTTTATTAAGTAATTTAAAGAGTGCTTGAATCGTACCGTCTTCACCTAAGTTACCGTGAATTACGGGCCAAAAAATATCGATATCACTTACTTCACTCAATGCGGCAATTGGTGCTAATGGGTTGTTAGTATCCATTTTAGCCATTTCAGCAGCGACTAACTCATCTTCAGCCGCGCCATCCAAAATTTTGTTTGATACTTCTGTGCCCATCAAAATACCGTCTTTTGAGAACATAAAAATACTAATCTCATATTTTTCTTTATCAAGAGCATCGTAAACATTACGTGCAGAACGCTTTGAAACGTCGTGTTCAGAAGAATTTCCGCCAAAAAGTAATGCTACGTGTATTTTTTTAGTTGCCATTAAATATTCCATCCTTATCTTTGTCCATATCATTGACACATTATTATAGCATATTAACTAATACTGTAACCATTTTTAAACTGGTGTCCTAGTAAAAATATTTTAGGCGGAGTTTTTCACTAGTAAAACAGGCCAAAGCATCGCGCTTTGGCCTGTTGGCAACTACTTTTAATAGTGCCTAAATTATTTAATTTCACGGGCCACATAAATTGGGCGATGCTTAACTTCCATGTAAATATTACCAATATATCGACCGATAATCCCTAGGACCAATAACTGAACCCCACCAATAAATAAGACAATTGAGATGGTTGAGGCCCAGCCGGCCACACTCGTGTTATTTATTAACGCACGAATAATAACAAAAATCATTGAAATCGTTGCAACACCAGCCATCGCCGCACCAAGTCCTGAAGCAATCATTAGCGGTGTTTCTGAAAAAGTCACGATACCTTCAATTGCGTAGCGAAACAAGCCCCAAAATGACCATGATGTCGTCCCAGCTACGCGTTCAATATTTTTATATTCCAAGTATTTTGTCTTAAAGCCAACCCAGCTAAAAATCCCCTTTGAAAAACGGTTATATTCCCCTAATTCCAAGATAGCATCGACCATTTGGCGCGTCATAACCCGAAAATCACGGGCCCCCGGGACCATTTCAACTGGTGAAATTTTGTTAATCAACCAGTAAAAAGTATTCGCAAACATCGTTCGAATTTTAGATTCACCATCTCGGCTAACTCGACGGGTACCAATACAATCCCATTCACCTGAAACAACCCCTGCAATCATCTCGGGTAGTAAAGCTGGTGGATCTTGTAAATCAACATCCATCACCGTAACCAAGTCACCTGTGGCATTTTTTAAACCGGCATACAAAGCAGCTTCTTTACCAAAATTACGTGCAAAGGTCACATAATGGACGGCGGCATCCTTAGCTTGTAATTTACGAACTTCATCCATCGTATGGTCTGCTGAGCCGTCATCAATAAACCAATATTCATATTCAACATCTGTTAACTCAGCATGAACCGCTTGAACCGCATCGTAAAACAATGCCACCGTTTCTTCCTCGTTATACACAGGTACAATAATTGATAATTTCAACATCTAGCTCCTAAATTTTTTCTTGTAAAGTACTAATATAGTTATTCTAGCTTACTTTCGCAATTATACAATAAAAGGATGAGAAGTATCTACCCCCCACCCTTCTATTTACTTGCAGCGACTAGCTGTCTGCACGACGAGACAACTCTTGATATCTACTATACCAAAGGTTAATATATTCCTTTGAAAAAGGGCCCTTACCGTTATTAATCCAATCTACTAATATCTTTACATTCTCTTTTAAAATCCGATCGACTTCTTTTGAGTAATGCCATTGATTACCATGGGCCTCGTATTCATCTGCATCTAATAACCGTTTTTCACCATCTGGATAGACTTTGACATCCAAATCGTAATCAATGTATTTCAATGCTTCTTTATCTAAAGTATATGGCGATGCCAAATTACAGTAATACGAAACGCCATTATCCCGAATCATTGCGATAATATTGAACCAATAATGTTTATGAAAATAGACAATTGCCGGTTCGCGAGTCACCCAACGACGGCCGTCATCTTCCGTTACTAAGGTATGATCATTAACCCCGATAATTGCATTTTCACTAGTTTTTAACACCATGGTATCGCGCCAAGTTCGATGTAAACTCCCGTCATGCTTATAGCTTTTAATGGTAATAAAGTCGCCCTCACGCGGTCCGCGTTCCTTGACCATACCAAACCAACTTTCTGACTAAACATCGAATTTCACTATTCATTATACACGGAATATTAGAAGTTGTGTAAAGATTATATATATATCGGCTAATAATGGTCAATTTTAAAATTCAGGGCTTGCTAGGGTGGCTATAATTTCATTGATATCATCACCTTGAAACCCTTTATTATACAGCGCTTGTTTTGTCTTAAGCGTCCGTTTAGCAGGTTCTAAATTTCGATTACGTTGCCAAATTTTTTCAGCCAAATGGGCTAAATTTTGTTTTTCAGCGGTACTATCCGTTGGCAATTCGTTATCAGCCACGACTTGCTCAATAATGGCACTGCTGTAGCCTTTTTGCATTAAGGTTTGATAGATTTTCTGTTGCTTAGCAAAGTTAGCTAATTTTTGATAGCGTTTTGCTAATTGAAAATATAACTTCGTTGCATTTTCAATTTGGAGTTCTACAGGATATTCATTCAAGGCCCGTTCACTAATATCAGTAGCAATTCGTTTTTGATATAACAATTGTTTAATCACTTGGGGCCCTTTAACACTCGTATTAGCGACGGTCCGCACTAAACTTTGCGCATAAGCCAAATCATCAATTAAGTGTTCGGCACTTAAGCGGGCTAATATCAATTCAATTGTTGCTGTATTGATTTCTGCTTGTTGTAATTTTTGTTGAACTTCATAGCGTGACCGTAACTGTTGACTTAAATAAACATACGCGGTTTGCAAGGCTTTGGCTTCTTGATCAGCTTGTTTAATTTCCGTAATCAACGATGGTGTTAATTCACGGCCTTTAAATAAATTAAAGCGAATTAACACCGTTTCGGCCACCGCAAAAGCAAATTCATCGGCAATATAAATATTAAACCGACCAGCCCGCTTTTGTTGCTCAACTTTACTTACTATTGACATTGATTTATCCATTCCTTTCCGTTTAACGACGGGTCACGTCAAAATGGTTTATCAACCGATTATACATATTTAAATAATTAATTGGCAGCTTAAAAATACGTTTTAAAAAACCAATCGACCACCGTGATAATAAAAAATCACCTTTAAATTGTTGGGGATGCCGTAAATAATACCAATTACTTTTAGGCGTAACTAAATACTTCACATTCCGATCAATAAAAATAAAATGGCCAAAACGACGCATAAATTCACTATCCGGTTTGAAAGTATGTAATTCAAATAACGTCATCGCACTTTTAGTTGGTAATTGAATAAGCGGATTCAGTGAAGATGTGGCAAAATCACTGACAAATTGGAGCGCTGCTTGGCGAATTGTTTTGAGTAACTGCCCTTGAATCGTTAATTCATGTTGCCCGGCAAATTCATAACTCGCTAATACCGGCACAATCGTCTCATTTTGCTTTTCATACCGAATGGTTGTTCCATGTTTAGCGGAAAATAGAAATTCTAAAATACCATTAATTGGCCGCGCTAAATTAGGTTGTTGGGGATTAATGCCTTGGTCAAACCAAAAACCATGTGTTATTAAGTTGGCGATGGGATTTGTTTTGGCCATCCCAAAATAATAGCCGCTAATTTCAACAGGAATCCCCGCCAATTGACAAAACTTTTGTAACGCTTGTTGCTTATTGCCATGCCAGCCAATATCAACCACTGCGACTTGGCCATTAAAGCCCATTGCTTGTAAATACTGTTTTAAATACTCAAATTCAATTTGGGCGTTGTGCGTAATTTCGCGGCTATATTTTTGATATATGTGCTCAAGTTGCGGATGAAATATCGGGGCGGTGGTATATTTGGTTAGATCTTGCTTCGTATCATCAGCATTTTGGACGCCACACGCCTTTAAAAATTGGTACATGGTAAATTCACGTGGCAAATTAATTTGGGCTAATACATCCGCAATTGGTTGAATTTCACGTAGTAATGGTACTTGTAATGCCCGGCGGGAAACGTATAAATAACTCGTGGTCTGTTCGGGATATAATTTTTGATACGCTTCTTGCAAAATAAAGCCATCACGAGCAAAGAAAAAAATTTTAGTATCACGAGCGACATTCCGTGCTAACCATTGACTAAATCCGAGAATAACCGGGCCAAAAACACTGTAGCCAAATTCTTGGTACCCATCAAATTCGTATTTTGCTAACATATTATTACTAAATAATTGAACGGTCTGGAGCAAGACATCATTAGTAATTAACGGTTGGTGGCTATTTAAAGTAATTTTAGGTAAACGAAAACAAGCTATTTCGGCCCCTCTACTTGCTAAATAATCGCGTTGCCAATCATCACCGACATGTAAAACTTGGTTAGGTGCCACTGCCAATTCAGTTAACATCGTCTTAAAAAGTATCGTATCCTTACTAGGCCGACCATCGGTTTGGGTGACATATAACTTTTCATAACCCGTATATCCGGCTTGGGCTAGCATGCTAACGACCGTCTGAGCATCAAGCATTGTGTCAGCAATGACCACAATCCGTTTACCAAGCTGTTTTAAGGCATTATATAAATCTTGTAAGGGTGCGTTGGCCTGTTGCAACTCAAAACGTAACTGAATTTCTAACTGCATCACCTCACTTGGAACCGTTAAAAAGTCATAAATCTTAGTCAAGGTCAGTTGCTGTGCATATTTACTACGAGCATGCTTTTCTGCAGTTTGCCGTAAGCTTTTAAAATTAGTAAGGCATGTCCCGTGTTGTTGTTCCCAAATTGTTGCCACTAAAGTAAAAATATCCGCATTAGCCGGTGTATTTTGCTTAAGTAAAGTGTTAAAGACATCAAAACTAACGACATCAACATCGGTTAACTGATCCCAGAGCTGATTGTAGTCAACCGTTGGATACGTTGCTAATTTTTGCTTTATTTGTGTAAACATTGATCTTGCCCCCCGGTAAAATAATCTTAATACACAAAAATCCTTATGATGCTTAAGCATCATAAGGATTTTTATTACGCTAGATTTTGTAATTACTATACAATACTCACATAATTAAGTCTAGCCTTTAGTAATGCAATAGCCTGTCTGAGGATCGAACTCAGGATTCCGCGCTGAGAACGCGACGTCTTGACCACTTGACCAACAGGCCATTTCACTACTAAATTATAGCTCTTTTAAATTACGAGTCAACCCAACATTTAATTATTAATTATTGTTACATAATCTAATGATTAAAGACGAGCACGTAATTCTTTAGTCTTTTCTTCGTAACCAGGCTTACCTAATAAGGCAAACATGTTCGTCTTGTAAGCTTCAACCCCGGGTTGGTCAAATGGGTTAATCCCATTTAAGTAACCAGAAATACCCACGGCAATTTCAAAGAAGTAGAATAAGTAACCAAGTGAGAATTCGTCTTGGTTTTCAATTTCAACAATCATGTTAGGGACACCACCATCAACGTGGGCTAAAACAACCCCTTGCATTGCAGTGTCGTTAACATATGACATGTTTTTGCCTTGTAAGTAACCCAAACCATCAAGATCTTCATCGGCCAATGGCACAACATAATCACTAACTGGGTTAGCAACCTTAATTACCGTTTCCATCAAGTCACGGCGCCCATCTTGGATGTATTGACCTAATGAGTGTAAATCAGTTGAGTAGTTAGCTGATGATGGGTAGATTCCTTTGTGGTCCTTACCTTCTGATTCACCTTGCAATTGCTTCCACCATTCGGCAAGATATTGCAAAGTAGGTTCCCAGTTAGCAAGAATTTCCGTGGTGTAACCTTTACGGTATAAGATATTCCGCATAGCGGCATATTGGTAAGCACCATTAGTTGCCAAGTCAGGATCAGCATAATCAACTTGGGCTTGGCGCGCTCCAGCCATCAATTGTTCAATATCAGCCCCTGAAGCGGCAATTGGTAATAATCCACAAGCAGTTAATACTGTGAAACGACCACCAACAGCATCAGGCACAACAAAAGTTTCGTAACCTTCAGCATCTGCTTCACTCTTCAAAGCACCACGTTTAGCATCGGTTGTAGCATAAATCCGGCTCTTAGCACCTTCTTGACCGTATTTCTTTTCAAGTAAGTTCTTGAAAATTCGGAAGGCAATCGCTGGTTCCGTGGTGGTACCTGATTTTGAAATGACGTTAACTGAGAAGTCACGGTCACCAATTACTTTGATTAAATCATTAATGTAAGCTGGGCTAATTGAGTTACCAGCAAACAATACTTGTGGGAATTCACGTTGGTCATCTGGTAAATGATTATTGAAGAATTCATGTAAGAAGTCAATTGCGGCGCGTGATCCAAGGTATGAACCACCAATTCCGATAACAACTAAAACTTTTGAATCGCTTTGAATTTTCTTAGCAGCGGCTTGAATCCGTGCAAATTCGGCCTTGTCATAATCAGTTGGTAATGTAATCCAACCAGTAAAATCAGAACCCACACCTGTTCCTTCACGCAAATCACGATCAACCGCGCTAACCATTGTTTGCATTTGTGCAAGTTCGTGATCGTTAACAAAATTCTTAACGTTAGAATAATCAAATTTAATTCGTGCCATTATGTGGAGCCTCCTAGATAATTAAGATACTTATATTATATTGTAAAAGCGCTTTCAAAACTAGTGGTATAGTCCAATTTTTTTGAAAAATTTGGGCTTTTTTCAATATTTGCTTAATTTTAGCACATTTATTCATTAGTTAGTTTAATGATTAAAATTTCAAATTTTTAATATCTTGCAAAAAAAAAGCTACAAATGTACATATATCAACCTTTCTCCCTTTTCACCATTTTTTATTATTAAAAAATCAAATAATAAAAACGCCGTTCCAAATTTAAATGATTGGCATCGGCGTTTTTATTGTTGTTAATTTTATTTTAAATATTTAGCTAACCTAATTGTAAAACGTAAACTTAGTAGCTCGTAAAGACATGGCTTTCAAAATTACGGTCATTACTATCCCGACTTAGGAATGCTTGAATTCCATTTGCAGAATTAATCGTAATATCAACTGGCACACCACTTGGTAAAAACTTAGGTGCAACTTGGGCTACGAAATTAGTAAAACTAATAATTTCCGTTTGACTGTAGAACTGCGTCGTAATGGTTACGTGTTCCCCTTGAATTTTTTGATCCAAATATTGGGCTTGAGCGGTAATATCAGAAATTGTTGGGAAAAAGTTTTCAATTTGTGACTGGAAGTTTTGGAAACTCTTACTATCATTATTCGCAAAATCTTTCATACTTGCTCCAATTAATGGAAAGACTTTATTAACAATATCAAGGTTATTCCAAGTACCAATCGCGGCATTCTTTGTTTGCGTACTTTGATAGAACGTTCCACCCGCTAAACTATCAGTTGGTGCTTGAACATACATCGCGACAACAATTGGTAAATCACTTGGAATACCACTCGTTTTACGGAGGCGTTCTACGACTTGAGCAGCGACTTTATTACCGTATTCTTGCATCGCAGCCTTACTAATATTTTGCTTAAAAGTAGCTCCATATTGTTCCTTTTGGTAGTAATCAACCGCATTCATCGCAATCCCAATGGTAATCCCTTTTAACGCTAAGCTATCCCCATTTTTTTGCATGAAATCTTGTTCTTCAATCGATTGCACATAAATCGGATTACGGCTATTATCTTTTTTACCATTGTCTTTGGGGTTTAAACCATTCGGATTATTTTTTGATTTGCGCCCTAACCACCCCCGTAGCGTACTGCTACTTAAGTATTGACCTTCTTGGAAAATATAATTTGCTGGATCATAAAATTGTTTTGAGATGTTTAATAAGCCACCTTCAAAACTCGTTAAGTTAAAATTATTATTCATCGTTGTGGCCGTTAAACCCCGGGCACTACTCGTTAAATAATGACCATTTTTAATAACCCCAGCATATTCACTTTTAGAAATTTGACCGGTTGTTTGGACACCGGCTTGATTTGAATCAGTGCTAGTTGTGCCACCACCCGTTGAGCTACCGATGTTACCACAGGCAGCTAGTAACGCAGCCATTGCGACCCCACCAATGAGCATCGTAATTTTTTTAAATCTTGCCATTAAACTAATTTATTCTCCTTGTTCATTCATCGCTGAAATAAAACGTTCCTCAGACCAAACTTCAATCCCTAAAGTTTCCGCCTTCGTCAACTTGCTTCCAGCATCGGCACCAGCAATTACTAAACTAGTCTTCTTAGAAACGCTGCCGACAACATCCGCGCCGTGCGCCTCTAACCATTCTTTGGCACCTTCGCGCGTCAATGTAGTAAGTTTACCAGTTAAAACCACCTTTTGACCACTAAAAGCACTGTCTGCAACCATTGGTTTGGTAGCACCTAAATACTGCATATTCAGCCCGAGGTCATTTAACTGCGCCATTAAATGCTTAACTTGGGGGTTAGCAAAAAATTGCGTAATTGCCTCGGCAATAATTAACCCAATCCCATCAATGGCCGCAATTTCAGTGGTTGTTGCTTGCATTAAGGTTGGCAGATCACCAAAACTACTAATAACTTGTTTAGCAACTTTAGCCCCGACACCTCGAATACCTAATCCAAATAGAAGCCGTTCCGCTGAATTAGCTTTTGATGTTGCGATAGCCGCTAACAAATTATTGGTCGCAGTTTCAGCAAACTTATCTAACATAATAAGTTCATCATATGTTAATTGATAGAGGTCTGCAACATCTTTTACTAAACCTTTATTAAGCAATTGACTAACAATTTGCGGGCCTAATCCATCGATGTTCATCGCATTGCGACTAGCAAAGTGGGTCAATTGTTCCAATAACTGGGCCGGACATGCCGGATTAAGGCATCGTAAGGCGACTTCTCCATCAACATGGACTAATTCAGCCCCACATGATGGACAATGGGTAGGCACCATAAACTTACGGGCCGTTGCTGTCCGCCGCTCTGCATAAACTTGTCCAATTTCAGGAATGATATCACCAGCTTTGTGTAAGTCGACATAATCATTTTCATATAAATCTTTAGCTGCTAAGTAATCTGGATTATGCAATGATGCCCGACTAACGGTTGTCCCGGCTAGTTGTACCGGGGTCATAATTGCGGTTGGGGTCACGACACCAGTCCGCCCAACGGTCCATTCAACATCAAGCACCTGAGTAATGGCCTCTTCTGGTGGAAATTTATACGCAATCGCCCAGCGTGGAACTTTAACCGTATTGCCCAATGTATTTTGTTGTGCCAAGGCATTAACTTTAATTACAACCCCATCAATGCCATACGGTAAGGTCTCACGTTGTTGACTAAAATCATCAATCACGGCCGCAAATTGGGCCGCGTCAGTCACTACCTGATTAGTTAGGTTAACTGGTAAGCCTAATGCCGCAAAGCGCGTTAAAGCTTCGGATTGGGTGCTAACCCCTAACACATCCGCTTGATCAGTATAGTAAATGAAGGCACTTAATTGTCGAGCTTTAGTTACACTGGCATCTAATTGCCGCAACGAACCGGCGGCGGCATTACGCGGATTGGCAAAGGTTGCTAATCCCGCTGCTTCACGTTGTTTGTTTAAATTTGCAAAGGCTGCTTTAGGCATATAAACTTCACCGCGTACTTCAATCGTCACAGGCTCAGTTAACTCAGTTGGAATTGCATCAATGGTTAAAATATTGGCCGTCACATCTTCACCGATAATTCCGTTACCACGGGTTGATGCTTGGACTAATTTACCATCTTGATAATCAAGGGCAATTGCTAATCCATCAATCTTTAATTCCAAATTATATGCTAAGGTTGCGGTAGCATTTTTTTCGGTCCGTTGAGCCCATTCCGTTAACTGTTCCATTGAAAATACATCCCCCAATGACAACATTGGGAGCGGGTGTTCAACCTTTGGTAAAGCTGATTTTTGAATCGAGCTCCCCACTTGTTGTGTCGGAGAATCTTTTGTTATTAATTGAGGAAAGCGCTCTTCCAAGCTAACTAAGGTCGCATACGCCGCATCATACGTAAAATCTTCAACGGTTGGCGCATCATTTTCATAATATTCCTGCCCCCATTGCTTAATTTGGCTCCGTAATTCAGCGATGCGTTTTTGGGCGGTTGCTTCATCTAAAATGGCTTCAATTTCATCCATGGTTTGTTCCTCATTTATTTCTCAACTTTAGTAATCGGCGCAAAGGCCGCCAATAAACGCTTAATACCCTTTTCTGGAAAGGCAATATCGAGTTCTGTATCTTCACCGTGGCCTTCAACTTTAACGACCGTACCAATGCCCCAGGCTTTATGTTGAACTTTTTCACCAGCAACCCACGCTTCGCGATCAGCTCCCGTACCCGTGGTACTCTTAGCCGTTTGCGTTGGCCGCTTGTACGCAGGTTTTACGGGTTGGCTTGCTTGTTGCCAAGGTGAACGTCCTGTTCCAGTAACCATCGCACCAGCATTCCCGCCAGCTAAATCAAGTAACTCATCGGGAATTTCACCGATAAACCGCGATGCCTTATTACTTTGGGTGCGACCATAGAGCAAGCGTGAATATGCATTTGTTAAGTACAACTTTTGCTTCGCTCGGGTAATCCCAACATAGGCCAGGCGTCGTTCTTCTTCTAACTCCGATTCTTCCATCATTGCGCGTGAAAGTGGGAAAATTCCTTCTTCCATTCCGATTAAGAAGACCGTTGGAAATTCTAGACCTTTCGCCGCGTGTAAGGTCATCAAAGTTACTTCTGCCGCGGTTTCTTCAACATTATCAAGATCTGAAACTAATGCTAGATCCGCCAAAAAGTCGCCGAACATATTACTAGTATCATCTTCATTTTCATTGGCATACCGGTCATCGAATTGCTTAGTTACTGACAAGAATTCTTGTAAGTTTTCAACCCGTGATTCTGCTTCTAAAGTTTTTTGGGCTTGTAAAAACTCTAAATATCCCGATTTCGCCAAAATCTCTTCGGTCATATCAGTAATATTAAGGAATGCTCGTTGCTGAATAAAGTTATCCATAAGCACCGCAAAATCAGCAAAATTTTGCTTCGCTCGGTTACTTAATTCGTTAGCTAAATCAACATTCCGGGCAGCTTCAAGCATTGCCATATTATTTTCATTAGCAAATGTCCGCAATTTTTCAACCGAAGTTGCTCCAATGCCCCGTTTAGGCTCATTAATAATCCGTTCAAAACTCATGTTATCAGCCGGATTAGTTACTAAGGTTAAGTATGCTAAAATATCGCGAATTTCTTTACGATCGTAGAATTTGCTACCACCAACCATTGTATATGGAATATTGGCTTTTACTAACTTATCTTCAATTGAACGTGATTGGGCATTGGTCCGGTAAAGCACGGCAAAATCATTAAACGTGGCAGTTTGATTTTCAATCGCTTTTTTAATTTCAGCGACTACATATAACGCTTCTTCGGCTTCGGTTTGAGCCCGATAGTACGTAATTTCTTCACCGCCAACATTTTCAGTCCATAATTTTTTGGGTTGTCGCACGACGTTGTTATCAATAACGGCATTGGCGGCATTTAAAATCGTACTCGTTGACCGGTAGTTTTGTTCTAACATCACTGTGTGGGCATCAGGATAATCTTTTTCGAAATTCAAAATATTATTCATATTTGCCCCACGCCAACCGTAAATACTTTGGTCAGCATCCCCAACAACACATAGATTCCGGTAACCACCAGCTAACATGTTTACAATCGTATATTGGGCATCATTAGTATCTTGATACTCATCGACGTGGACATATTGAAATTTATTTTGGTAGTATTCTAAAACTTCTGGTTCTTGTTGGAATAATTCAATCGTTAACATGATTAAATCATCAAAATCAACACTTTGACTTAATTTCAAACGCCGTTGGTATTCAACGTAAACTTGCCCTACAACTTTTTCAAAAGGACTATATGCTTTAGCTTGGAAATCTTTAGCATAAATCAACTCATTTTTGGCATTTGAAATCGTTCCTAAAACTGCTTTCGGGTCATATTGTTTACTATCAATATTAAAGTCAGATAAAATTTGCTTGATTAATGTGCGTTGCGCAGATGGATCAGCAATCGTAAAATTGCGATCAAAACCTAACCGTTCGATATCTCGGCGTAAAATGCGCACCGCTAAACTGTGGAAAGTTGAAATCCAAACTTCATTGGCTTCTTTTTCATCAAGGAGTTTACCAACCCGTTCCTTCATTTCACGCGCTGCTTTATTCGTAAAAGTAATCGCTAAAATATGCCATGGGGCAACGTTCATTGTTTCAACTAAATAAGCAATCCGATGCGTTACAACGCGCGTCTTACCAGAACCAGCTCCTGCCATAATTAATACGGGACCACTAGTTTGTACAACTGCTTCTTGTTGCCGATCATTCATACCAGCTAAAAAATTTTTTTCCACGAATTGTTCCTCCACACCTCGACTTGTCTGGCCAAAATAAAATTGGCATATCACTTATTATTGTACCAAATATTCCCACAAATGCATGGGCACATCCGTATTTAATACTAATTCAAAGCGGACAACGGGCTGCATTTTTTGCGTTCGTTGATTTAATAATTCGGTCGTTTGCGTTGTTTGTTGGTCAACTGTAACCGGCCCTAAATAATAAAATGCCGCCCCTTCGTCATCCGATTTTTTAACAAATAATGGTACGAAAATATCGCGATTTTGGGCATCAAATAATGCCGCTTCAACTGGTGAACTTAATGTTCGATTCGCCTTACTATAAAATGGCAAACGATTAGGAGCGATAAAATTATTATCATAGTTCAAATCGGTCGCGGCTTGGCCATTTTTCTCAACGGTAATAAAAATCGGTAAGGTTTGTGTTGGCACATCATACTTGTAACCACCAATATCGATACTTGGTAAATCACTCGCCCAATTCAATAACCGAACGACATCTTTACGGCGATATTTTTGATATAACGTAAATTGATTTTGCTTATCATTACTTGTGCTAATCATTAATAATCCCACTTCAATCGCATCTAATAACATTGTTTGTTCTAAATCAGTAAATAATCGTGGTAATTGCCATGTATCACCTATTAAATCAACAATTGGCTGGTCACCATATTTACGGCGATCAGTTGCGGTGAAATAATCTTTGATCCCTAACACATTAACGATTGAACTTAACGTCGCCTGGTCATGATACTCATCTTCTAGAATCGTTAACACTTCCATCGTTGTTAATGGGCCTTGTTTTAATAACGCTTGTAAAATTAATAGTTCATGGCGACGTTGTCCAAAGGCCAATTCTTGACTAATAAACTGGAGCCACGCTGTAAAATCAGCTGCTAACGCTGGCATAATTTCGCCCGTCATTTTACTAACAAAGGCCGGATACATTTTAAATTTATTGAGAATTAAGCGGACATCCATTTGATTACTTTGATAAACTTCCACTAATGTCGGTTGGCGGCCAAACCGATTACATAATGCTTGAAATTGCTGCTTTAATACGGCAATCCGATCAAATTTAACGGCCGTCACCGCTTTTAAAATCTGTTGAGCGGCAATTGCTTCAAAATTAATCGTTGATAGGCCACTAATTTGTGGTTGCAAAACTTGTAAGCGTAAATGGTCTTTATCTGTAATAGTTCCTGATTCAAATGCTTGTGGAATTAAATAGTTATTTTGGTAATTACCAATAAAATCAATCACAGTTAAATATTCTTTACCAGCAAATTTTCGTAACCCGCGGCCTAATTGTTGTAAAAAAATTATCTTAGATTGCGTGCTACGTAACATCACAATTTGATTAACCGCGGGGATATCAATTCCTTCATTAAAAATATCAACCGCAATTAAGTAAGTTAACGTGCCTGCTTCTAATGCTGCCACGGCTTGTTCCCGCTCAGCATTACTTGATTGAGCGCTCAAAAATTGACTCGCTAAGCCCCGCTCAGTTAATTTAACCGCTAAAATTTCACCTTCTTCAATCCGGCTGACAAAAATTAATCCACGTAATTGTTCGCCGGCATACCCATAATAATTAGTTTTAGCGATTAGATGCTCCACCCGTTCATCAGCTACTAAATATTTTAATGCCGTTAAATCAGTAATTAATTCATTATCCACTTGGTAATCGGCGACCCCAATATAATTAAACGGCACTAACATATCGGCGGCTAAGGCATCCGCTAATGAAATTTCGTATGCCAGATTGTAATCAAATAATTCATAGACATTAAACCCATCGGTCCGCTCGGGGGTAGCTGTAATTCCTAGCATAAAAGTCGGTTTAAAATACGTAAATAACTGTTGGTATGATGGTGCTTTAGCCCGATGCGTTTCATCAATTACGATATAATCAAACGCCGTTGGATCAAAGTCTGCATAATGCTTCGTTAAGGTTTGAATTGACGCAAAGACAAAGCGCGTGGAACTCGTATGTTGACTACCACTATAAATTCCAAATGTATCGGTTGGCGCGGTAAAAATACGTTTAAAAGTGGCCATTGCTTGGTGTAATAATTGTTCCCGGTGGGCAATGAACAGTACCCTTTTAGGCTGGGCTTGTTGAATATCAAACGCCGCTAGATACGTTTTTCCCGTTCCAGTTGCTGAAACTACCAAGGCACGGTTAGCGTCTTGGTGGCGTAAGACTTGCAGTGCTGTTAAAGCGGCCCCTTGCATTTGATTTGGGGTAATTTGGGTAACTGTGCTCACGGGCGTCTTAGTAGGTAATGGTGCTTGATATTGCGCGGTATATTCGGCTAACCACGCCGGTGTTAACGGCACGGCTTGGCTACTTAATTGCGCTAAGGCGTGTTGAAATTGTTGGGTAAAGGCTCCTTCCGTTAATGAACTTAACTTAACGGTCCATTCTAAGTTAGTTTTTAAGGCGGTGGCGGTTAAATTCCCACTACCAACCAAAATCGTATGGTGGTTAGCATGTTGAATATAATATGCTTTAGTATGAAAGGCCCCATCCGTCACAATTTCAACCGTGACATTTGGTAATTTCAGTAACTCGGCAAACATTTTGGGCTGATTAAAGCCTAAGTAAGTTGATGTAATTATCTTGCCTTTAACACCTCGCAATGCCAAATCTGCTAACTTCGTCTTGAGCATTAAAAGCCCACCTTCAGTGATAAAGGCGACTGCAAAAATAAATGTCTCAGCTGTCGCTAATTCATTATTTAAGCAATCGCCTAAATTAAAGTCAGTATTGGTAATTAAAGTTGGTGCTAAAGGACTTTGATAGTTGGCTTGGGCTTGTAACATCCCATGCGCCAAACTTGTAGCTAAGTCCTCGTGCATAATTCTCTCCTATTTTGCAGACACTAAAGTCATAATTGTCAGGATCATCGCGATCGTATTATTAAGCATATGTAACGCAATTGACACTTTAATTTGGCCACTCTTTTTAAAAAGATACGCTAAAATCATTCCCATCGTGGCATACAAACTAAAACTAATTAAATTGTTACTAGCATGGCCTAATGAAAATAAAATACCACTTAAAATAACACTCAACCACCACGCTTGATGTTTGAAGAAATAACTAATTACAATCCCACGAAAAATAAATTCTTCCACAAAGGGGGCAATAAAAGCCCCAGCAAAACTAAAGACGATTAGTGTAATCGTATTAGTACTTAATAAATCGTTCACGTTTGTTTGGTTTTGTGTCATGGCACTACCATAGACTAAATTCATCAATGCATTAAGTCCCATTGATAAAATACAAATTAATCCATACCCTATCAAAACCATTTTAATTTCAGGCCACGTAAATTTAGTAAACTGGGGCCGACTTAAGTTAGGTTTAATAATCCACCAACCTAAACATGCAATCCCAATATAAACGGCTAAAAAGACTGCGGCCGCAACATACATTGCCCATGGCGTCTGCTTAGCTAACGCATTCCCCACATCTAAAATTTCTGGTACTAATACTACCGCTATGAACATCCCAATTAAAATCAAAATTTTAACAATAATATCTAATTGATCACCCGTTTTTTTCATCGTACTCCCGCTCGCTTTCTAACTTTGCTTTTTGTAAGTGATACACAAGCCATGTCATTAACCCACTCAGTAAAACAAATAAAATTCCATACATTAGCATTAACTGTCCCGTCCCTAAACGATAGTTAATCCCTAAAAATGTGGCCCCGACAAAGACACTAATAATTACGATGCCCACAAAAATTTGAATTGCAATTTTCACTAACCTTCCCCTTTTACTTGCTCATTAAAAATTGTGCGCATTAAAGCCGCATGTTCATGGGTTTGAAATGATGCCAAGCGTAAATAATTAATTTGTTCTAACTGACATGTTAAAGTCCATAAGGAACTCAAATCATAGTCATCAACATAATTAACTTGCACGTCCTCATGGGTTAAAGCTTTAATATACCCCGTTACCGTCGCGTCTAAATCCGCATCATCAGTAAAGCCAATTGTTAAGACTTGCTTTTGTTGATAAGTCGATTGTAAAAAGGTCCATAAAAAATTAATCTGGCGCAAGTCAATTTGTTTAATTAAGGGCTCAACGTGCCAAATATCATAGTAGCCTTGTTTTTGGGCTAGTTCAATTTTAACAACTAATGCCCGTAAATAATCAGATTGTTCTTCGATTGCATAAATATCAGCTCGATTAATCAACAATAGCCCATTTATTTTCCCATCCGGATCAATTGATTTAACGACACAAAATTTACTATCATGAGCCACAATAAACCCGATTGAATACGTATCAGGATTAATAAAATGATGAATTTCGACTAATTGTTGGCTCGCTTGCAACGTTTTAATACTTGTTGAATTAACTATCAATATTTTTATTGGTTACTAAGGACATATTCGGTTAAGACCTCAGCAACGGCTCCTTCATTATTCGTTAAATGCGTGATATGATCAGCAACCGCTTTAACAGCGGGAATCGCATTCGCAACTGCGACACCCAACCCGGCGGCTTTAATCATTGCAATATCATTACTATTATCACCAATTGCAATCACATCGGTAAGGGTAAAGCCTAACTGTTGGGCTAGATCACTGGCAGCTTGGCCTTTATTAGTCCCCTTTTTGTTAAATTCGACATAGCGCTGTGATGAAAACGTCACTTCAACTTGATCGCCAACTTGCGCACAAACTGCGGCTTTAATGGCTAACCGTAAATCATCGTCACTAGTTTCAAAAATAACTTTCATAATATCGGCATCGGCTAAAAATGCAATATCTGGTTGCGTCAGTAAGGTGTATGTAACACCCCGTTCGGCCATATAGGCTTGATCACTTGGTGAGATATTGTAAATATATAATTCATCAACCGTATAAATATGGGCATCAATAGTCGAATCAATCAAACCGGCAGCGAGAATTTGTTGGGCTAATGTAAAATCTAAGCCGCGGGTGCTAATAACTTGATTGTTACGATTTTCAACAATTGCGGCCCCATTATATGAAATGACATATTGAGCCGGGCAATTATAGAGTGCTAATTGCTTTAGTAATGGTTGCACCGATTTAAAACTGCGCCCCGTATTCGGTACGAATTTAAAACCCGCAGCCACGGCCGCTTGAATGGCCGTCACATTTTTGGGATTGATTGTACCATCATCATTTAAAAGTGTTTCGTCTAAATCACTAACCATCATTTTATACATCATTCACCCTCACATTTATTTTATTATTCTTATTTTAACAAAGGTTAATCATCGCGGCTATCTTGGCACTCGATTTATTGTATATTCTAAAGCGTTATATTTTTTATAAAAGTAAAGGCTATGATATAATAAGTATTATCAATTGAAATTATTTATTACATTTATAGGAGGCATTTTATGCTTAAAGAATTTAAAACATTCTTACTTCGGGGGAACGTCCTAGATTTAGCTGTCGGGGTTATTATTGGTAATGCTTTAACAGCCATTGTTAAGGCGTTGTCTGCCGGCATTATTTTACCATTAGTTAACTTATTCATGTTCAAGATTGACTTGAGTAAATTAAAGTTCAGCATTGGCCAAGCATCTTTCCAAATCGGACCTGTGCTTGAAGCCGTTATTTCATTCGTCATTACTGGGTTTGTATTGTTTATCATGGTTAAAACAATTAATACCTTCTTTATGAAGAAAAAGGATGAAGAAGTTGCTCCTAACATTGAACTTGATACTTTACAAGAAATTCGTGATTTATTAAAAGCGCAAAACACGCAAAGTATTGAAAAGAACTAATCACAAATAAGATATTAAAAGAGGTTGAAGATTTTATCTTCAACCTCTTTTAGTATGCTATCCTAAAACTAAGCATTTTTCACCAGCTACCCTTACTTTTATTTTCAAAATTTCCGATGGAGTTTGCTATAATATGGATATGAAAACTTTTAAAATTAATGATGCAGCAACTACTCAAGCGTTAGGTCAACGCCTTGGCCAAATTGTTAGTGCTGGGGATGTCATCTTATTAGATGGTGACCTAGGCGCTGGTAAAACAACCTTTACTAAGGGGCTTGCTCTTGGTTTAGGGATTGAACGTAATATCAAAAGCCCCACTTTCACCATTATTCGTGAATATAAAACCGGGCGCTTGCCACTTTACCATATGGATGTTTACCGCCTTGAAGATGGCGGTGGGGATGAACTTGGCCTCGATGAATACTTTAATGGCAACGGTGTCTGTGTGGTTGAATGGTCGCAATTTGTGGCCAGTGAATTACCAACAGAATACTTAAAAATTGCCTTTAAACGCGATGATCGTGACCTTGATTCAACCAATCGAACCCTCACCATTACCGCACATGGCACCCATTATACCGAAATATTGGAGCAACTATGACTACTGAACAACATGAAGTAAGCATCCGCCCCGCCGAACCAAATGATGCGGCGGCTTTATTAGCCTTACTCAAACAATTACAAACTGAAAGTACCACCTTTGAAATTGCCAATAATTTAAACGAGTTAACGGTTGCAGAAGAAACGCACCAAATTGAACTGATTCAAGCAACCACGACTAATATTATTTTGGTAGCCGCGATTGGCGATGAACTGATTGGCCTTGCAACCGCCATCGAACGTGATGATCATTCTAATACTAGTGAACTCGGGGTTGCCGTTCTCAAAGAAGTTTATCACAACGGCTTAGGTACTGCCTTGGTAGATGAATTAATTTACTGGGCTGAATCATTTAGTACAATTGATGAATTAGTCTTAACGGTTTACAAAGATAATGTTGCTGCCGTTAAAATCTATGAAAAATTAGGTTTTGCCGATTGTGAAACGCAACCAACTGACACCACCTTACGCGCCATGACTTATGATTTAGCACCTTTAATTGGTTAATTTTATAGGAGAAACGCTTAAATGGATTTTATTGCCTTTGATTTTGAAACAGCTAACGCAAGTCGTAATAGTGCTGTTTCGCTAGCCTTAACGGTCGTCCGTAATGATCAGATTGTTGATGAATTTTATAGTTTACTCAATCCGCATACTGATTTTCATTGGCGGAATGTCCAAATTCATGGTATTCGGGCAACTGACGTCATTGATGCGCCAACGTTTTCAGAATTATGGCCAGTCATTGCACCGTTCTTTGCGCCTGATAAATTGGTCATTGCGCATAATGCCCCGTTTGATAATAGTGTTTTAAAAGCTTCGTTAGCGGCTAATGATATTAGCTTACCATCATATCAATCCCTTGATACTGTGCGGGTGGCTAAAAAAGCTTTCCCTAATTTAAGTAATCACAAATTAAATACGGTTGCTGAATATCTCCAAATCCCACTCGATCATCACCACAATGCGCTTGATGATAGTGTGGCGGCCGCCAATATCTTATTACAGATTAATCAACAATTTGGTGCGGCGATGGCCCAACCATTTATCAAATTAGTTTAGCTTCAAAAAAGGCGACTGGAAAAATTTTTCCAGCCGCCTTTTTGATATTATTTAATGCGTTAAAAATTCATTTAACACGGCATTTTCAGCATAATTAATTGCTTGCCGTAAATTCATCGCCGTTTTACTAGTAATTTGTTGCGTTTCTTGCAATAAATTAACCCCTTCACGCTGGGTATTTAGAGCCACCATCGCCAGATCCGAATACTGTTGTTTCGTATCCACAGGATCACTTTGCTTACGTAACTTAATTTTTTCAATCCGATTCCGATATTGAATAATTAAGTTATACACCGCTTGATGTTTATAGTGATGTTCACGACTATGCTGCTCAATATACTCAGACAAACCTTTAATGGCTGCTTTGGCCATCTCATGGCGAGCTAAATCATATTGGGCTTGTAGCTCAGCCGTATGGCCATCGCTAAGCCAAATCCGTACTAAGCGGAAGAAACTGCGAATTGAACGTTCAATCCATTTACTTGAAAATACAAAGTGTTGTTGTAAATAACTTTCTAATTCCCGTTCTTGGCGTTCAATTTGGCGAACTTCCGAGTGATAAACAAGCGGATCAATGCGTTCCTCCGCTAGTAAGCGCATTAAGCATTGCTGTTCAAGGTCAAAGCCGACTTTCCGGACTTCAATTTCTTCTTTAATGACTGGTGCAATTTCTGTATCAGTGTGTGCTTGGAGTTGCAGTTTCCGAATTAAAAATTGATATTTTAAAATGATATCATACACAGTTGTTTGGTTACTTTCGCGCCGTTTACCTTCTAATGTTCGAATCGCCATCTGTAAAGTAAAAATCCGTGCATCATTTTCATTCATTTTAGGAATGACTTCCGTTTCACCATCGTCATCAACACCTTGATCATCGGTATCATCCTCATCAAAGGTAACTTTACCAATTTTATCCGCAACAAATGGTAACGTAATGACGGCAATTATTAAACTAAACAAGATGGCTAGTGCGGCGATCCCAATCATGAGTTCGCGCATTGGAAATGGTTCGCCACCTTCAACGACTACCGGTACGGAAAGAATTCCGGCCATTGTAATCGCCCCACGCACACCAGTTAAACCGGATAAAAGCGCCACTTTAAATGATACTTCAGCGGTTACATCCTTTTTAACGACTTTACGTAACCATTGGCTACCGTAGACCCATAGGACCCGGATGATAAAGATAATCAACCAAACAATAAAGGCATACATGATAATCGTTAATAAATCAAAATCATTTTTGTTCGTATTAATTTGTGTTGCTAATGGTAATTCAATTCCTAAAATTACAAACAGTAATCCATTTAATATGTAAGAAATAATATTCCAAGAATTAATCGTAATTAATGATAATTCTGGTGAATCACCAATTTTTTTACTATCGTGCAAATTTGCTAAAATCCCCGCGGCAACAACCGCAATGACACCGGAAGCATGAAAACCTTCTTCGGCAATAAAGAAAACCACAAACGGTGTAATCAATTGCAAGACGACGTGGAAAATAATATCATCAATCCCCTTCATCAATAAATAATCACGGGCGGCATTAATTATTTGCATGACGACTAATCCAACCACAATCCCTAATGCGGTGGTTGTAAACATTGAGGTAAAAATATTAACAGCCGAACCTAAAGTGAAATGAAATGAAACACTAACAGTGGCGGCAATTGCAAATTTAAACGCCACCAAGCCACTTGCATCATTAATTAAACTTTCCCCGGCCACTAGGTGCATAATATCTTCCGGTAAGTGGACGGATTTTGCAATGGCATGCACCGCCACGGGATCGGTTGGTGATAAAATAGCAGCTAAGGCAATCGCTGCTGTTAAGGGCATCGATGGAATTAATAAACTAATTAAATAACCACCAACCCCGGTCGTAATTAAAACTAAAATAATCGCATTTCCAAAAATTGGTCCCCGTAACTCCCAGAGCTCACGTTTTGGAAAGCGCCAAGCGTCATTAAATAGCAATGGCGCAATAAACAAAAGTAAAAACCAGCTAGTTTCTAGCTTAATTGAAACATTTAAGGTCAAAGCAACAATCACTCCTAAAGCAATTTGAATAATGCTTACAGGAATTTTTGGTAATACTTGCCCAATAACATGTGAACTGATCACAAGTACAATTAGTAACATGACTAATTCTAAAATTGGCATTTAGTTTCCCCCTGTCAATTTATTTATACCCTTTAAGTTTAGCATATTCTTAATGGTTATTTAAAGAATGGCCAAAAAAAAGACTAAAATGATTACATCATTTTAGTCTTTTTACTTAATCGTCCCCTAAAATACGGACTTCAGTTTCTAACTTAACTTGATATTTGCCCCATACCGTTGCTTGAACGTGTTCAATTACCGCTAAGAAATCTTTAGCAGTAGCATTATCAATATTAACCACAAATCCGGCATGCTTCTTTGATACTTCAGCCCCACCAACACGGAACCCTTGTAAATCGGCTTCCATAATTAACTTACCGGCAAAATAACCAACTGGCCGTTTAAAAGTTGAGCCAGCTGAAGGTAACTCAAGTGGTTGCTTTGATGCCCGTCGTTCGTTAAAATCATCCATTTGCGCACGAATTACTGCCTTATCACCTGGTTGTAATGCAAAGTACGCGCGTAACACAACATCGTGATTATGCTGCATAATACTATCCCGATATGCCAATTGGGCTTCGGCTAACGTATAGGTTTTGAATTCACCTGCGCGAGTCAAAACATCAACTTTACTCATGACGTCTTTAGTTTCACCACCATAGGCCCCGGCATTCATAAAGATGGCCCCACCAATTGAACCTGGAATACCGGCAGCCCATTCAAGCCCCGTTAAACCTTCTTGATAAGCAAATTCAGCCGTAGCAATCGTTAATTCACCAGCCATGGCTGCCACTTCATTAGCTTGGCGTTCAATCCCTAATAATTTAGTCATCATTAACACTAAGCCGCGAACACCACCATCTTTGATGATTAAATTAGAAGAATTACCAAGCACCGTTAGTGGTAAATGTTCCGTATGCGCATAATCAACTAATGCTTTAGTTTCAGTAATGGTTGTTGGAAATGCCAACCAATCAGCTGGTCCACCAATTTTAGTATGCGTGTATTTATTTAATGGTTCATTTTTTAAAATTTCAATTGTGGGAAACTTTTGCATCAAATCAGTTGTCATGTCATAACCTTCTTATTTTATAATTCCAAATAATTACTTACCTTGCCATTGTAAGCTCCATGCAAGTTTTAATAATTTTAGCCTAATTGCAAACAAAAAAGCTAGATTCGCATTGCGAATCTAGCTTCACTTGTAAAGCAATTGCTTTTAATTAATGGAAGATACAGGGCTCGAACCTGTGACCCTCTGCTTGTAAGGCAGACGCTCTCCCAACTGAGCTAATCTTCCAAATGACTATGTTATTTATTATAGCACAGCCATATTAATTTACAAGCACTATTTTTAGTTTTTTCCAAATTTAGTTTTTTGCTCTGGGGTCAACAACCATTCAAAATAATGATCAGCTAATTCCAGATTCTTAGTTAAGTTTTCAGCGGTAAATTCTTTACCAACTTGACTGCGAAGTTCAGTTTCTAGCAACCCACTCAATTCTTCCCACAATGGACCGACCCCAAGTAAAATTTTAAGCTCACCTTGTTCATCATGGTGTTTAGTCTTAAAAATGACTTGTACCCGGGCCGCAAAGCGCCGATACGCAATAAAGTCAGCAGTTAAGGCGTCTTCGGTCCATGAAAAAGCCGGAAAGACTACCACTGATGTACCAAACCGATCCTCAATCGCTTCGGTAACTGTTTGTTGAACTTCAACTAAGTATAAATCCCGTAATTCATCATTTTGGCCATTTGGTGCTTCGACTTCTGTCTTTTTCTTATTAAAAATCATTTCTCTTACCTTCCAATAATTCAATCAATTCAATAAATTGCTTGATATATTTTTTCCCGTTGTTCGTAGATATATTGAGCAATATTATACCGCCGTTGGAGCTCATATGCATCATTTAAAAATTCACCATCTGGTAAAAAGTACTGAAATTCCCGATTTTCCTCAAGGGCTTCCTGTAAAACGCTGAGTACTTGTGCTATTTCAGTTGGACTTAGGACAACCTGCCGCTTTTGGCGAACCTCACGAACTAAGGTTTCATATAATAACCCCACCCGCACAACCGCTTCACTAGACCGATTGACAATTTCGACATTTTCATTGGGAATTACAAAGACCGGTGTTGCTAATAATTTAACTGGATCAAGTTTTTGCAAGGTCTTAGCATCAAATAAGACCCCTTCGACCGCAGCGATATGTAAATCATTTTGATTAGTCACATTTTCTTGGGCGGCCCCAATCCGATTCCACTGACCATCTTTACTAATCGTCAGCCGTTGTTCTTGATTTTTATTTGCTCCATAATTTTTAACTTCAAGAACATGGATGCCAAACATTGAAATAACAATAAAGTCAATTTCCGTTGCTCCCACTACATTACCATTGACGTCAAATTCGGGCAAGGTTGGATTTTTAATATATTGCAAGTGGTGTTGCTCAAGTTTAGCTTGCACAATTTGTTCACCACGGACACCGTAATACCGACCGCGTTGCTCATAATTCATTTTCCGAATCATCACTTGTAAGTTTTGTAATTCTTCCAACTGCTTCGGTTTTGGTAAAATATTACGTTTGACCAAAATGCTTTGGAGTGTCGGTTCGTCATCAAATTTATTACTCAATTCAACCGTTTCAGAAATCCATTCATTAATCGTCGACAACATTGATGCTGGTTGAACATCATTATCAAGTCCAAATTGCGTTTGCATTGCGTTTAAAGTCTCATAAGCAGCCGCCATATTGGTATTCATAGCAGTCACACCTGGTACTGGTAATTTTTTACGTGAAGTTTTATAGCCCTTTTGATCCAGTACATGTTTAACTTGCTTGATTAGGCGGCCCTCATCACGGCCGACTGGATTAGCATGAATCCGTTGATTTTCATCGTATTCCGTTTCAAATTCAACCAAATCACCAACTTGAACGGGTTGATAATTCGCCCATGCTAGTAAGAAAAAAATTGATTGATTATCATCGCGATTAATAAAGCCGTACCCACCCGTATGTCGGCGATGGTCATATGGGACAATTTCGCGTACTTTTCCATGAAATTCCATTTTTAGTCCTCTTAATCCAAATGAAAACGACTACCTTCACAATTGAATTTAGTCGTCTCCTCACTCTATGGTATTAATTTTTTGTAGTTAACCTAGTTGTTCTTCAATCTTAGCTTGAATTCCTGGTTCAACTTGCTCTAAGGCAGCACCTAAAACATCCCGGGCTTGGCCAAAGTCATAATGATTTTGGTAAGCCAATAAAGCTTCATTATAGGCGGCGGCAATCGCTTGATTCTTCATCCGGTAGCGATTGGCTGATTGAAATAATTGTTCAGCAAATTTAGCATCATGATATAGCCGATCAGTTGAATGCGTTAACGTCACAATATCAGCTTGAATCGTGTCCAATTGGGTCTTAATCTCGTGCATATTAATGTGTGAATTTTGCATCGTCCGGTCTAAGCGGTCAATTTGATTAATAATGCGTTCATATAGCTGACGATAGTCCATTGGTAACCCTGGCAAGTTCCAGTGTTCAACTTCTCGTTTAATATCACGAACTGAAAAGGCTGCTGTTTCAAATTGTTTCTCAGCATCTTTTTCAAGATCTTTAAGCCCTTGTAAACCTTCCCAAATAGCTTGTTGTTTCGTCTCAACTGCCGTTAAATCATCTTCAAATTTTTCAAACTGTTGACTAATTTGACTATAAATTGCTTTTCCAAATTGAATATCGAGCACGGTTTGACGGTAGTCAGTTTCGATTTGCTTAATTTGTTGGGCAAATTCTTGCGTCTTGGCCTCTTCACGATCAGTTAAAATATACCGTTGCCCAATTCGATCGAGTTCAATCATTAATAAATGATTTTGATGCCGGGCATGATTAATAAATGTTTCAACCTCTTTTTTAATTTGGCTAACATCTTTTTTAGCGTCCATTTCGACTTGAAATTGAGCATATAAACTGTCAATTTGCTTAGAAATAACTTCAGTATTCGCGCTGGCATCATCAATTGCTAAATCCCGTAACATATTATTGGTAATAACCCGACTCGTTTCAATACCGGCAATTTCAGCTTGTAAACGTTTGTTAGGAAATAAATAACCATCGGTCGTTAATTGTTGATACGCAGCTTCAAGTTCTTTAATTTGTGCGGGGAAATCCGTTTGCAGTTGTTTTTCAATGGCTGGAATTTGGTCAATGATTCGTTCTAAGCGTTCCGTTTCCGTATGCAACTGCGTGTAAATATCAGATGCCGCCGTATGATCACCTTGTTCAGTTAAGCGCGTAAATTCATCAAAATCATCTTCAAGGTTAGCTAACATCTCTTCTAATTTATCAATTGATTCCCCAAATTCAAAATTACGAGTTAACAACGTTTTTCGTAGGGCTTGATATTCTACTTCTAACTTTTTAACGGCTTCGCGATGTTCGGCATCCATGCGTTGGAGTGCTTCAATGCCTTGGCGGACTTCAACAATATGGGCTGCTATTTGATCAAGTAAGGTATTTAAGTTTTTTAAACTTTGCTTGGCCTTAACAACATTCCAACCTTTACTTTCAAATAAGACGTCTTCGGCATTTTGATCAAAGGTTTTAAAATCAACATTTTCAATTTCATTATATTCAGTTTGTAAATCATCAAACCGCTTTAAAGATTGGCCCGTTAAACTAAGTTTTTTACCTTCAACCAAACTAAGTTTCGTATCTAATTCAGTTAATTTTTGTTTTTTATCCTGTAATTCTCTTACGCGCTTCGTTGTGGTGCGCTGCATCACAAAAATCACGACGTATACAACGATTGCAACAATTACAATCCCTATAATTACACGTAAAGGTCCACTATTCATAAATAATCCCTTCGTAATCCGATTTTATTAACTTGTTTTAGCAAGTTACCTTTTGAATAAGTATAGCACATCAAGAGTTCTATACTAAAAATTCATTCAACAAATTTGCATAAAAAATAGCGCATTATCAACTATTGTACTTTGGTTTTTTACACAAAAAAGACCTAGCCAAAACCAACAGTTTTGCCCAGATCTTCAAATTTAACAGCTTTAATTATTTTAATACCAACCGGTCCGTAAAACGTGCATCCAGGCCCAGTATGGTGTGCCATAACGAGCGCGAATGTAGTTCATACCTTGCCAGCCTTGTTCAAGTGCGGTACGACCCCAAACGTTAGTCGTTTGGAACAAGCCGTAGTAGCGCCCGTTACGGGCATGAATGTTCCAACCTGATTCACGTGTAATAATCCGATCAAGGTAGTATTGTTGTGGACCATTCCAGTGGTAGTAACGTTGTGCGGCCCAAAAAATAGTTCCTTTATCAGATGCAACAGACGCTTCAGCATGAGTATTATTAGTAGCAACGACTGCCATCATTAAGGCAAAAGTTACTGTCAAAATTTTAATTAATTTTATGAGGTTGTTCTTATTATTTTCTTTCATGAAGGTAATAATACGCTAACCTCGTTGCATAATTGTTATCACAATGTGCCAATTTAACAACGGATATTTCATTTGTGTAACATAAAAGGCTAATATTACAATCTTACTGCACTTTAGTCTTAACCAAAGCCCTTTAACTTTGCGTAAAAAAATACCTGGTAATTAACTAAAGTTAACTACCAGGTATTAATTAGTGCGTCCGGAGGGAGTCGAACCCCCATTGCTAGAACCGGAATCTAGAGTGATATCCATTACACTACGGACGCATATTTAAACAACATAGTATATTATACATGGCTTTAGTCGAAAAGTACAATGTTTTTTTATTTTTCAACTTACCATTACACTTTTACGAATAATAGTATATAATATTAACAATTTATTTAAGAAGGAGTTTTACATGAGTACACCAATTGAAACAATTCCCTTCTGGGATTACACTGCAACAACCGGTCCGGAACACTGGGCATCAATTTGTCCTGAATTTGCGACGGCCGCAGCGTACCAATACCAATCACCAATTGCTGTTGATACTGCGACTTGCTTAGCTAGTGAAGCACCATCTTCATTACTACTCGATTATCAAACACAAACTTTCATGGTTGATACTTTTACCCAGAGCATTCACTTGGTACCAACTGAATTTAGTAATACCCTCACTTTTCAAAATAAAATTTATTCACTCCAAGATATTCACGTTCACATGCCAAATGAACATGTCATTGATGGCATTATGCAGCCCCTTGAAATTCATTTTGTGCACCGTACTAGTGACCAAGAAGTATTAGTTTTAGGATTATTTGTTAAGGTCGGTGAAAATGGCCCTGCGCTACCAACTTTAAATTGGACTCAAGGTGCCACAGTGGTCTTTAATCCAGCTGACCTTTTAGGTGCGACAAATCATTACTTTAACTATTCTGGTTCGCTTACGACACCACCAACTGTTGGCCCAGTTAATTGGGTGTTATTAAAAGATATCCAAATCGCTCCTGCAGCTTGGCTAGACGCAATTCGAGAATCATTACCATGTGGTGCTAACAATCGCCCAACCCAACCCCTCAACGGTCGGCATGTTCATGTCTATTAGTTCAAAAGGGAAAACGTTTAATCTCAGCCTTAACCAAGTTTGATTTCGTTTGGGTAAACGTTTGACAAAATTACCACCCAATTATTTGTTAAATAATTTACTACCAAGCGGTATCGCTAACGGTTAACTATAAATAGCTACATACAAAAATAGCCGTCTTGAAGACCTTTACTTCAAGACGGCTATTTAGGTTAATTCTGATTATCACCCGACTATGGTCAGCCGGATATTTTAATCTTCGTACTCAAATTCAAGTGATGGATCAGCGTTTAAACTCCAATCCCCTCGGCGACCTTGCCGGAAAAAGATTTCACCAGCGGCCCCAATCATCGCGGCATTATCACCCGCTAATTTTAATGGTACTGGTACAAATTCAGTCGTTGGAAATTCAGCTAACATCGCGGTTAAAGCAGCCCGCAAGCCTTGATTGGCTGCGACCCCACCACCTAGTAATAGTTGTTGCACTGGATATTGCGTTAACGCGGTTTTAGTTTTATCGACTAAAACATCCACGACCGCCGCTTGAAAACTAGTTGCTAAATCATTTTTATCAAGGACTTCCTCGCGTTGCTCAGCATTATGATAGGTGTTAATAAAAGCTGATTTTAAGCCAGAAAAACTAAAATCATACGTGCCATCATTTTCCATCGCCCGTGGAAAATGGAAAGTATCAGTTCCTTGGTGCGCCATTTCATCAATTGTTTTACCAGCTGGATAGGCAATTCCCATCACCCGCCCAACTTTATCATATGATTCACCAGCGGCATCGTCGCGAGTTTCCCCGATAACTTTAAATTCGCCTTCAGCAGGTAAATAGACCAATTCTGTATGACCACCACTCACGAGTAAAGCTAACGCCGGATAGACGATTGGCTTGACGAATCGGGCCGCCATAATATGACCAGCTAAATGACTTGTTGGTACTAATGGTAAATTATGCGCCCAGGCAATCGTTTTAGCCGCTGTTAAGCCGATTAAGAGGGAACCCACTAAACCAGGCCCATACGTCACGGCAACGGCGTCTAAATCCGCGTAAGTTACCCCAGCATCAGCGAGGGCTTTTTTCACTAAAATTGTGACCTGTTCAATATGATGGCGACTGGCAACTTCAGGAACAATCCCCCCAAAGCGTTGGTGCGATTTAATCTGCGTGGCAATCTCATTACTTAAAATTTGATTACCATCTTTAACAACCGCCACACTCGTTTCGTCAGCGCTTGATTCAAATGCTAATATAATACTCACAATATTTTCTCCATAATTAAAGCATCATCAACAGGGTGTTGATAATAGGCTTGGCGTGTCGCAATTACTTGAAAGCCAAGCTTAGTGTACAAATGTTGGGCGGCAATATTTTGTGACCGAACTTCTAGTAAAACCCGAGTTTCCTGTTCAAATAACTTAAACCACGTTTGAAGCATATTCGCTCCTAAGTTTTGACGTTGATAGTCCGGTATAACGGCGACATTGGAAATTGATAATTCATCAATAATTAACGTCCCGGCCACAAACCCAACTGGTTGATCATCAATTGTTAAAACTAAATAACTGGCATGCTCATTCGCCAAATCATGCTTGAAAACATCAATGCTCCATGGTGAACCATGATAAGCAGCATCAGCGAGCATATAAAGCTCTGTTGCGCTTTTTGGTTGGCGATATTCACCCTTCATCTATTTTTTGTCCTCACTTAATTTTAGGGCCATTTTTAAGGCATCCTCATGATCACCAAAGTAATAGCCTGCCGAAACACCCAGTGATTCAAAACCTAAATCACTATATACGCGTTGAGCTTTTGTATTTGAAACACGCACCTCTAATGAGACTTGCGTAGCATGAATTTGTCGGGCTTTATCAATGATCACATTTAATAAAAAGCTCCCAATTCCACGCCGTTGCCAAACTGGTAAGACCGCCACATTAGTGATGTGCATATCTTGGGTTCCACGAGAATAACTTGAGCCAATAAACGCAATTAACTGATCATCTTTACGAATAACTAGATATAGCCGATCGTGCTTCCGGTGTAATTCACTAGTGAAGGCTTGTTTATTCCAAGGTGTGGCACCATCATAAACGGCACGTTCAATGTCCAATATTTCATCAATATCTGAAACTTGGGCCCGCCCAACATAATACATCTCATCATTAATTTTAACTTGGTAGGCTTTCATTGCCATTGCGGCTTGTTGTTGTTCATTAACGCCAATAATATTATTAAATAATTGTTTGAATTTTTTATGTAATTGCTCTTTAGTTAACTTCTTCAACATAGTTCTGTCCTACTTCATCAGGATGTGCTGCTTGCCAGTCGGCTTCGGCTTGTGATACACGTAAGTAATTTGGTACAAATAAATCTGGTGCCGTTGCCGGTGCCAAATTAGCTCCTAATCGAGCTAGTTGGGCCCCATGAGGTTGATTTTCATCACCTTGACCAAATGTAATCCGCGTGCCAAACGTAGTGGTTAAACGTTCAACAAAGTTAGTGTACTCACCAATCACATGAATGGGGGCGGTGGTCGTTGTTAAAAATTCAACTAACTTACTAATGTTGGTGTGTTGATCAGGCCAAACTGCTTGGTTAGCTTGATAAACGGCCCCATATAGATTATCATTCCGGGCATCAAAAATTGGGACGACTAAGCTAGCTGGAATATCAACATTGGCAGCTAAAGTCTGAAGGCTTGAAACCCCGACTAATTCAATATTTAAAGTTGTTGCCAATGTCTTAGCAGTTGTTACACCAATCCGGACCCCGGTATAAGAACCTGGCCCTTGGGCTACAACAACCCGGTCTAAATCACGTGGTTGCCATTGCACTTCGGTCATCATATCTGCAATAAATGGTAGTAATTGTAAACTATGATTACGACTTTGATTTGTTTCACGATAAGCTGCTACTTGGCCGTCAGCATATAATGCTACGGCCAGTGGCTGATTGGATGTATCAATTGCCAATATCTTCACTTCTTTTTCTCCTATAAAACCGTTCTATTTATCGTTTCAGTGTCTATAATAGCACGATAACAGATGACTTTAAATTGCTTTTAAACTAAAACCAAAAATATTCCCATCCACGTACTAAATCATTGATTACCTGAATTTTTTCTAACAAAAAAGGCCTCCACTTAGGAATTTCTCCAACCGTAGATACCTTTTATTTTTATTATTTAACGAGCTAGATTGAGCGCCATGTAAGTTCAGCTTCCGTATTTAAAGTATCACCAGCTTTAATCTGATGTAATGTTACTAACGGAGCTGTTCCCATTTGGAAATGACTCTCAATTGTTTGACCATACCGAACTTCATTAGCATATTTAATCTTTAAATTAACTAACTCATGACCTTGCAAGAATTCTGCTCCCAACGGATCTAATAGCCAATCAAAATATTGGGCATTGTTGACATGCTTATTTGAATCAATGTCTAAGTAGCGAACTTGATAGGCTTGATTTTGCGTTGGTTGGCTATTATCAATTGCTTGTGGCGTAGGAATTTTTTCAATGTGCTTCACTTTAGTTGCTTGGTAAGCATCCATCAATGTTTGCGGAATCCGAACCATTTTTCGCTGTTCCATATCAATCATTGCAAAGACTGATTTAATCTTGACCAATTCATCTCCGGCCGGCGTTGTTAACCAAAAATTACGCACTGCAAAATATGGATTATATTCTTGCGCTTGCGTCTTAATAATCACAACATCCCCTTCTTGAGGACGTTTGGTAATCGTTAAATCATATTGTAATACCACCCAACCAGTATTGTTGGCATGAATTTCTTCTTCACCTTGGCCTAATAAAGCACCATGATTGGCTGAAGCTAAAATTGCTAAATTAAAAATCATTGGTACGGATAACTTACCTGTTTGATCAGTTTCATAATAAACAATTTTATGTTCTTGCGTAAAAATCTCAGCACTCATTACTCTTCTCCATCATCTTCAAGTTCATGATAAATATTATAAACTTGCTGTTTCTTTAAGCCCCGATCTTTAGCTACTGCTTTAATCGCATCATTAGGTTTATTACCCTTTTGAATTAAGTCATCGACATAATCCTTAATTGATAAACCATCCGTTGCTTTAACATCCGTAATCGTTTCAGGATGTTCGTTCCCGGCTAAAATCATCACAAATTCGCCACGAATTTCGTTGGTTTGCGCCCATTCACTGACTTCAGCTAATGAGCCGCGAATAAATTCTTCATAGCGCTTGGTTAACTCGCGAGCTAACACAACTTGGCGTTCGGGACCAATAACGGTCACCATCGTACTTAACGTCTTTTTTAACCGATATGGTGATTCATAAAAAATCATCGTTTCTTCCCGATTAGCTAAACTAGCCAACGTCACTTTTTGTTCGGTTGCCTTACGCCCTAAAAAGCCATAAAAATAAAACGGTTGCGGAACTAATCCAGAAGCAATCAATGCCGTTAACCCAGCATTAGCACCTGGCAAAGGAATGACCGCAATACCGGCTTTAATCGCAGCTTCCACTAATTCTGCTCCAGGATCAGAGATTGATGGCATCCCCGCATCACTGACTTGGGCAATTTTTACCCCAGCTAGCATTTTATCCACTAATTCAGGAATCCGCATTTGCGTATTATGTTCATGAAATGAAATTTGCTTAGTTTGAATTTCAAAGTGATTTAGTAATTGTTGGGTGTGGCGCGTATCTTCAGCGGCAATTAAATCGACCTCTTTTAAGATATTAATCGCGCGGAAGGTCATATCTTCCAAATTACCAATCGGGGTTGGCACTAAGTACAAGGCCCCCACCGTTTGATTAGCAAAACTTGCTTGCGTTTGCATAGTGTCTCCTTATGAATTGCTACCGTAGATAATATCTAAACATTCCAAACACGATTCGCCATCTTCAAGCCGGCGGCCATATGATGGATTGCAAATATGAAATCCTGATTCATATAACTTCCGCAAATTTTCACGGGAACGTGATAACCGTGGTTGCTTCTTCGCATTTTGTTTAGTCATTAATTGGTTCCGTAAATGTTCATTTTCAATTGTTAGTTCCGCATTTTCTTCAATCAGCGTACTAATCAGTTGTTTCATTTCTGTAGTTTCTGTAATTAAGGTTTGTAACTCCGTAATCACATCCGAGAATTTATCATAAATTTGGTTTTTTTCCATTGTTTGAATTCTCCATTATTTAACTAGTTTACGCTTGTAAACTAGCTAAAATTTTTAAAGTAACGGCCTCTAAGGTCGTCTGAATATTAATATTCATTTGTTGCTCTTGGCGGGCTTGCAGCACAATATCCACAAATGCCAATCGGTTAGTCAAACTAATCTTGGCGCCCAATTCGCTCAATATTTGGCGATTATCTTCAAAGACCAATGGCCGCTCATCTGTAATTAGTAATAAATCCCGCAAAATAAATGTCATACTATCCAACAGCTGACTAGCGGTAAATGGTAATTCATTATCTTGCAACATTGGGATAAACCCTGTTTGAATCATGGCAAATGCCGCCCCATCCCCTTGCATTAAGACATTAAACCACCGCCAGACTAAATTATTAAGTTTAGTAATGGCCCCATCTGCTAACCATGTCTGGGCCAGTTCAACATTACCACTTAATCGTAAGGCTAGACGAATTTCCGTTAATGGATAGTGGGCCTGTAATTGCTCTTCAACGGCTGCAAAACCAGGTAATTCAAATTCAACCACCTGAGTCCGTGAAATAATCGTTGGCAGTAGTAAACTACGATTTTCGGTCAGTAAAATAATGACTGTATCTCCCAGGGGTTCTTCAATAAACTTAAGGAGACTATTTTGTGCACTGACGGTCATCGTATCGGCATGCTCAATAATTAATATTTTATGATTACCTTCCACGGCACTTTTAGTGAATTCTTGTTTTAGCACCCGAATCTCATCAACCTTAATCGTTGCTTTTTCTGATTTGACATTAATTACATCGGGATGTTCGCCTGCCATAATTCGTTGACAATTGCGACACACTCCACACGGTTGACCATCGTTTAATTCCTGACAAAAAAGGCGCATAGCAAGCCATTGTGCCATGACTGCTTGACCTGCACCTTTAGGACCATTAAACAGATACGCATGTGCTAGTTGCTGTTTAACAATTGTTTTATTAAAATGCGCCATCATCGCTTGATGACTGGCCATTGGTGTTTGTTTATCTATACTTTGGACCACAAGCTACTCCAATAACTTAAAAGTGATAGAAGCCTTCAATTGGTAACACAAATACTGTTGCGCCCCCAACTTCAACTTCAATTGGAAATGATGAACCAGAATCAATAATTGAATCCATACTCAATGGTGGCGTCATAAATTGCTTACGGGCCCGTGAATAAGTTTTAACAATTTCAATTACTTCTTCAACCCGATCATCTTCAACCCCAATCATAAAGGTTGTATTACCTGACCGTAAAAAACTCCCGGCTGAATTAAGGCGCGTTGCTTGAACACGGGCCTTTGCTAATTCACTACTAACTTTGTTACTATCCTTATCTTGGACAATTGCCATAACCATTTTCATCATACTAGCCCTACTTTCTACAATGTAAGTTAATTATTTGATTTTATATATTTAGTTCCGGATACTGGTGTGTTATTGCTTGCATCGCATCCGCGACAACCGCTTCAAATGGTTGCGTTGCATCGATTAAAACAATTCGCTCAGGATACTTATTTTGTAACGTTAAGTATGCTTCCCGAACCCGGCGATGAAAACTGAGTGAAGCTTGATCAAGCCGATTAATTTCATCAGCTCGAAAATTTTGAATCCGAGTTAATCCCACTTCTGATGGAACATCAAAATACAACGTTAAATTAGGCATTAACCCTTCCGTGGCAAACTTATTCATTTGCCAAACTTCATCAGCCCCAATTTTACGCCCAGCGCCTTGATAGGCAACCGAACTGTCAACAAATCGATCACAAAAAACAAATTTATCAGTGTCTAAAGCTGGTTGAATAATTTGTGTAATATGTTGCCGACGAGCAGCTGCAAATAATAGTGCTTCAGTCCGTGGATCCATGTCGGTATTTTCGGTATCTAAAATTACATTACGAATTGCTTCAGCAATGTGAGTCCCCCCCGGTTCCCGAGTAACAACTAGCTGTGCTCCTAATTTAGGAGCGATTTTAGCTATGATTTCGTTTAATACGCTTGTTTTCCCGGCACCATCTGGACCTTCGAATGTTATAAATTTACCCGCCAATGATTTCACTTCCTGTTCAACTATTAATAGATTAATTTTACTTGAAATTAGTTAGCTTGTCTATGCAATGCATTTTACAATTACATGCACCCTGTCACCAACTCGAAATAAAACGCCGTTCGAAAAATTTTCGAACGACGTTTTTAATAATTTAATTACTAACTTTAATTACATCATGCCGCCCATGGCTGCAGCTTGAGCCGCTGCGTCCATGCCAGCTGGTTTAGGTTGTTCAGCAACCACCGCTTCAGTCGTAAGCAAGAGTGCTGATACTGAGGCGGCATTTTGTAATGCTGAGCGTGTTACCTTAGTTGGATCAACAATTCCGGCTTTAACCATGTCAACCCATGTATCGTCAGCGGCATTGTAACCAATTCCAATTTCTTGTTCTTTCAACTTGTTAACAATGACTGAACCTTCAAGCCCAGCATTGATTGCAATTTGACGGACAGGTGCTTCAAGTGCACGTTTAACAATGTTAATTCCAGTTTGAACATCCCCAGTTTCTTCAAGGGCGGCCACCGCTGGAATAGCATTAACAAGCGCTGTTCCACCACCAGAAACAAACCCTTCTTCAACCGCTGCACGAGTAGCGTTTAAGGCATCTTCAATTCGGTATTTGCGTTCTTTTAATTCTGTTTCCGTCGCTGCCCCAACGTTAATCACAGCCACACCACCACTTAACTTAGCAAGACGTTCTTGTAACTTGTCACGATCAAATTCAGAAGTTGTTTCGGTAATTTGACGCTTGATGTTTTCAACGCGTTCAGCAATCGCAGTTTTATCACCGTGACCTTCAACAACCGTCGTGTTATCTTTGGTTACCGTAATTTTAGCAGCTTGACCTAATTGGGCCAATGTCGTGTCTTTAAGGTTTAAACCTAAATCTTCAGCAATTACTTGACCACCAGTTAGGGTTGCGATATCTTCAAGCATCGCTTTACGACGATCACCAAAGCCAGGGGCCTTAACCGCAACCACGTTAAAGGTTCCCCGCATCTTGTTTAAAACAAGCGTTGGAAATGCTTCACCAGTAATGTCATCAGCAATAATTAATAATGAACGCCCTTGTTCAACGATGGCTTGAAGCAATGGCAAAATATCTTGAATGTTACCGATTTTTTTATCCGTAATCAAAATAAATGGATTGTCTAACGCTGCTTCCATTTTATCGTTATCAGTTACCATGTATTGAGACATGTAACCACGGTCAAATTGCATTCCTTCCACAACATCAAGGGAAGTATCAATTCCTTTTGATTCTTCAATCGTAATAACACCATCATTACCGACTTTTTCCATCGCATCGGCAATTAATTCACCAATTTCAGGATTAGCAGCTGAAATTGAAGCGACTTGTGCGATATCTTCTTTAGTAGTTACTTCATGTGACATCTTGTGAAGTTCAGCCACAGCGGCTTTAGTTGCTAATTCAATCCCGCGGCGAATACCAACTGGGTTGGCTCCAGCCGTTACGTTTTTAAGCCCCTCATTAACAATTGCTTGAGTAAGCACTGTTGCAGTTGTTGTTCCGTCACCGGCAATATCATTTGTTTTAGAAGCTACTTCGGCAACTAATTTGGCACCCATGTTTTCAAAGTGATCTTCAAGTTCAATTGCCTTGGCAATGGTTACCCCATCATTAGTAATCGTTGGCGCACCATATGACTCTTCTAAGACCACATTACGACCTTTTGGTCCAATTGTCGTCTTAACGGTATTTGCTAATTTATCAACTCCACGGAGCATTGCGCTACGAGCGTCTTCAGAAAATTTTAAATCTTTGGCCATTATTATTTACCTCGTCTACTTTGGTTAATTAATCAACAATTGCGATAATATCTTTTTCGTGAACAACTAAATATTCATTGCCTGCATATTTAACTTCGCTACCGGCAAATTTATCAAAGATAACGGTATCACCTTCGTTAACTGATAGATGAGTAATCGTTCCGTCTTGTAACAAGTAACCAGTCCCAACTGCGATAACTTTGGCAGTCATTGGCTTTTCTTCAGTTGCACCAGCAATTACAATCCCACCAATGCTTTTTTCTTGTTCTTTTTCAACTTGTAAAATAACGCGATCTCCAAGTGGTTTTAACACGTTACACACCTCCAAAATGACTTTAATTTTTTATTTAGCACTCTTATTATCAAAGTGCTAATTACAATATCTATACTATCACGATGCCTAAAGATTGCAACACTTAAAGGTCAAATATAGTCAAAATAATTATTCCTCAATAATCAAAAAAGTGGAAGGCAAAATTTGCCTTCCACTTTTTAATAATATCTAAACTAACAATTGTATGTATCGGTTGAAACTGTATCATTCAGAATTACTTAATTTCGTTATCAGCGTAATTTTCAATAAAGTAAATTAACGTTTGCAATTCATTGGTTAAGTCAACATTTTGCACACGGACATTACTTGGAACCGTAACACGTAATGGCGTGAAATTCAAAATACCTTTAATACCAGCTTGCACAAGTTTATCAGTAATTTCTTGAGCATTTGCTTGTGGAACTGTTAAAATTGCAATTTCAATGCGTTGATCGTGAATTTGATTAACTAAATCGGCGATATCATAAACTGGCACCCCAGCTTGAATCGTATTAATTAATTCACTATCAATATCAAAGACCGCTGAAACACGCATATTTGAATTTTTGTGAAAATTAAAATTCAAAAGTGCTTGACCAAGATTACCTAAACCCACTAATGCGACATTAGTAAGGGTATCTTGATTCAAAATTTTAGAAAAGAAATCTAGTAAACTGGCAACATCATATCCATATCCACGCTTACCTAAGGCTCCAAAATAAGAAAAGTCTCGGCGAATTGTTGCAGCATCAAACTTAACAGCGTCAGATAATTCAGTTGATGAAACCCGGGTTTTACCAGCATCAAGCAAAAATTTTAGGTAACGGTAATAAATTGGTAAACGTTTTGCCGTTGCTTTAGGGATTATTGGGTCATTCATCATACATTCCTCCACAGCACAAATTTTTTAATACATTGTGAATTTAAACTCATATTAGATGATAGCACAAATATCCAATTTGTGAAACAAAAAGCAAATTGGATTTCACAAACTTTTATTTAAACGTATGGTAAAATTTAACTATTAGACAAAAATTCGAGGTAAAAAAATGATTTTGTTACAAGCTCAACAGATTGAACGCCGCTTTGGTGCTGATGTTCTGTTTACTAATGTTCAGTTAGAAATCCAAGAACACGCCCGTGTTGCCTTGGTTGGCCGTAATGGAGCCGGTAAATCAACCTTACTCAAAATTTTGGCGAATCTTGAGGCCCCTGATGAAGGTACGGTTACAACAAAAAAAGAATTAACTTTAAGTTATTTAGCTCAAAATTCAGGGCTCAATTCAAATAATACGATTTGGGAAGAAATGCTCGCCGTTTTTGATAATGTCCGTAATCTTGAAAAACAGATGCACACATTGGAAGCCCAAATTGCTGATCCCAGTGCATTTGAACCAACCGAATACGAACAACTCTTAACCCGTTATGATCAGCTTCAACATGATTTTAACATGCTCAATGGTTATGGTTATGAAGCTAGTATTCGCGGAGTCTTACATGGATTTAATTTTGCACCCGAACGCTTTGATAGTCCAATTAGTTCCCTTAGTGGTGGACAACGGACTCGCTTAGCCTTAGCAAAAGCCCTCCTTGAAAAACCTGATCTCTTAATTTTAGATGAACCAACTAACCACTTAGATATGAATACTTTAGCTTGGTTAGAAAGTTATCTCCAAAATTATACTGGTGCATTATTACTCGTTTCCCACGACCGTTATTTCCTTGATCGCGTCGTTACAGAAGTTTACGATATGAATTTTGGCCACCTTGATCACTACCATGGTAATTACTCTAAATTTTTAGAAATTAAAGCTGAGCGATTAAAAATTGAAATGCGAGCCTATACGAAACAACAAAAAGAAATCGAAAAACTTGAAGACTTTGTTAATCGTAATATTGTTCGTGCTTCAACAACTAAACGAGCGCAATCACGCCGTAAACAACTTGAACGGATGGAAAAGATTACTAAGCCCATCAATGATGCTACACGGGCTCAAATGCAGTTTTCAACCGACCTTGAAAGTGGTAATGAAGTCTTGCGTGTCCGTGATGCTAGTATCGGTTACGATGCCGCTAAAGTATTGGCCCACCCAGTTAATTTGGATGTCGACAAAAACCATGCCGTGGCAATTGTTGGGCCCAATGGGGTTGGTAAATCAACCTTACTTAAAAGTATTCTCGATATCATTCCCTTTTTAGCTGGTAATGCCAAAATTGGGGCCAACGTTTCAATTGGTTACTATGACCAAGAACAGCAAACTTTGCATGAAAATAAAACGGTCTTGGCGGAATTATGGGATGAACATCCAACAACGTCAGAAAAAGACATTCGTTCAATGCTCGGGAGCTTTTTATTTAGTGGTAGCGATATTGATAAAAAAATTACGAGCCTTTCTGGTGGTGAACGTGCCCGGGTAATGTTAACTAAATTATCAATGGATCATGATAATTTCTTGATTCTTGATGAACCAACTAACCACTTAGATATCGATTCACGAGAAGTCCTTGAAAGTGCCATCAATGAATTTAATGGTACGGTCTTATTTGTTTCCCATGACCGTTACTTCATCAATCAAGTTGCTACTGAAATCATTGAAATCATGCCTAATGGGTCAACAATGTATATGGGTGACTATGACTACTACATGGAGAAAAAAGCCCAACAAAGTGCATTAGCTACTGCTGAAACGCTAACAGCAGATAATGCCACTGATACCGCTGCTCCTCAACAAAATTATCAACAATCAAAAGAGCAACAACGCGAAATTCGCAAGCTCCAACGCCAAGTTGATGAAGTTGAAACCCAAATGCATGCGCTTGAAGCACGCCAAACTGAAATTGCCAGTTTAATGAACAATCCGGAATACAGCAATGACATTGCCAAATTAACCGATTGGCAAAAAGAACTCGACACAATCAGTTCTGACTTGGATACATTGGTTGAAGATTGGGAAGTTAAAAGCATGGCCTTAGAAGAAGCTAACAGCTAAGCTTAGCCATTGTAAATAGCAAAAATACATTAAATACCCCCCTTGAAGAAAATTCTTCAAGGGGGGTATTTTTGGACTTACCTATATCAGCCTGATGGTCGCTTTCAGGTCCCCATTTAATTTAAGTCTAGATACCATGGTTTCTGCTATCCCACTAGTTAAGGATTCCCCCAACTTTAAACTTTTAAATACGAAAAAGGACTTACATTACTGTAAGTCCTTAAGTACTCCGGCAGGCGGGCTCGAACCGTCGACAACCTGATTAACAGTCAGGTGCTCTACCAACTGAGCTATGCCGGAATAATATAAGCATGGCGACGTCCTATCCTCGCAGGGAGCGATCCCCCAACTACTTTCGGCGCTACAGAGCTTAACTTCTGTGTTCGGCATGGGAACAGGTGTATCATCTGCGCC
>NZ_CAKKNT010000016.1 GCF_918814755.1 Periweissella ghanensis
CAAAGATGATGAGGTAGATAGGTTAGAAGTGGAAGTGTGGTGACACATGTAGCGGACTAATACTAATCGGTCGAGGACTTAACCACGAAGTGGTGTCCGGTATAAAAGATTCAAATGATAATATTCAGTTTTGAGAGGTCAAGTATTTCTCAGATAAATAGTGTGGTGATGATGGCGCAGATGATACACCTGTTCCCATGCCGAACACAGAAGTTAAGCTCTGTAGCGCTGAAAGTAGTTGGGGGATCGCTCCCTGCGAGGATAAGACGTCGCCATGCACATTGAAAAAGATGAAGTCGTAAGGTTTCATCTTTTTCTATACAAAGTGTGAGTAATTACACTTTACCTAATATCAAGTGTGGTGGTGATGGCGCAGATGATACACCTGTTCCCATGCCGAACACAGAAGTTAAGCTCTGTAGCGCCGAAAGTAGTTGGGGGATCGCTCCCTGCGAGGATAGGACGTCGCCATGCTTCATATTATTCCGGCATAGCTCAGTTGGTAGAGCACCTGACTGTTAATCAGGTTGTCGACGGTTCGAGCCCGCCTGCCGGAGTCATCAGGATTTATTCCTACAATTGCAAACCAGATGGAAATGTTAATCATTTCTATCTGGTTTTTTGTTTGCCGTGAGACGTTCGCGCCTAATTACGTAAGACTTAAGATATTGCATGGGTCCGGGCGTCGATTTGAAAAATGATATGGTAAAATAAAAATAATATCAATAAAAAGGAGGTCCCGAAATTTGGCAAAAATGAAAGCCTGGCTGCAAGCAATCCAAGCGCAACCAACGATCAAAGTTTTTTTGAAATATTTGCAGCGGGCGGAATTGGGCCAGGCTAGTCCGATGGTCGCCTATTATAGTTTGTTGGCCCTATTTCCGGCAATCATTGCACTGGGGGCTATTTTGCCATACATTGGCATTAATATTGATGATACGCTCTTGCTTGTGGAAACCGCCTTACCATCAAATGTGAATACCGTTTTGATTCCGTTAATTCAGTCGGTGTTAAAACGCCAAAGTGTCAGCATTTTTTCGGTGGGGTTATTAGTGACATTATGGTCATTAAGCCAAGTTATTGCGATTTTTCGGACACGGATACAGCGCATTTATGGTGAAAAAAAGGGTAAGTCGCCATGGCTGACGCGCTTAATTTCGATTGGCTGGATTATTGGCGTCATTGTGGTGCAAACGGTGGTGATGTTTTTTATTGCCATTAGTAAACCGCTGTTGGATGAAGTGATTAATTTCTTCCCAACCACGCGCGAATTGATTGAAGTGATTGAAAAAGCCCAGTGGCCGGTTGTGATCATCGTCTTGTTACTCGGGGTAATGTTAATTAATTATGCGATGCCCGCTAAACGGCCACACTGGCGCGCTTTGCTAGCAGGGAGTACAATTGAAGTTGCCGCCTTTCTGGCATTAACGCAAGTCTTTGGGTTGTATGTTAAAATTGCGGCCAATAAATACACGTTTTATCAAGCCGTCGGGAGTATTATCATTATGCTCATTTGGTTGAACCTCGTGGCGATGATTTCGCTGCTGGGGGCCGTGTTTGTGGCGACGTTTAACCAAATTTGGCGACCACGCGATGATGAAACCGGCCCAATGAGTGTGGCAACCACGGCCGATGAGCCAGCTGATGTGCAGCCACTAGATAATCCACGGTGGGGCATTACGCGGCGGAAACGGCAACAACGGGACAAATTAAAGGAAAGCAAATAACAATCATGGAAACAAATGAAGAACAGCGCGAACAACGCCGGGTTGATGAGGTGATTGCTGAAATTAAAGTCAAGCAGACCGCGATGAGTCAACAATTGGACCACGCGCACCAAGAAACCCGCGCCGTTGAACGAAACTATAGTGATAACGCCTCAGTTAACACGATTGAAATTGATGATGCCAGTGAAACCAATGCCGAAATTCAACAACAACGGCAATTGGTCGCTCGGGTTGTCGAAACGGAAACAATTTTAAAACGCCAGTTGAGTACATTAGAGCAATTAGCGCATAATCCATATTTTGGGAAAATTGAAATCCAAGATACCCCAAGGACACCGATGGAACAACTCTACATCGGAACCTCGTCACTACAAGGCCCGGACGATGAATTTTTAATTTATGATTGGCGGGCACCCGTCGCCGCGATTTATTATAACGGAACGTTGGGGCATGTGAAGTTCACGACGCCTAGTGGGCAACAGGAAACCGAACTCATCAATAAACGCCAATTTACGATTGAGGATGGCCACATTACGAACATGTTTGATACCAATGAAACGGTTGGTGATGAAATGTTGCAGTATGCGTTGGGGCAACAAAATGACGAATACATGCAAAATATTGTTGCGACAATTCAAGCTGAACAAAATGATATTATTCGCGATACGAGCCATGATTTACTCGTCGTTCAAGGGGTCGCTGGTTCGGGGAAGACGTCGGCAATTTTGCAACGGATTGCCTTTTTGCTCTATCACGCGCGGGCTGAATTAAGTGCCGATCAAATTTTGTTATTTTCACCAAACAAATTATTTAGTAACTATATCGCCGAAGTGTTGCCGAGTTTGGGAGAACGCAACATGCGCCAAGTGACGTTGACGGATTTCTTATCGGCGCGCTTGGAAGGGTTAAAAGTCCAAACGCTCTTTGAACGCTATGAAGCTAATCAAAAGCAAATGCCAACCAAAGTGATTCGCGATACGATGGGGTCATTGGCCTTTATGCACGCGTTGACCGAATATGTCGCTAATTTAACGGTCGATGAGATTGAATTTGCCGATGTGCACTTAGTTGATGAAGTGATTTTCTCAGCGTACCACACCCAAATTATTTATAGCCGCCAACCCGCCAATGCCAGTGTTGGGGCTAAAATGTTAGCAACTAAAAATCAGTTAATCAAAGAATTAAAACGCAAAGTCGAAAATGCGCTGGATGCACCGTGGGTTAGTGAAGCGCTCAATAGTATGAGCACGGAAGAATATGAACAGCTAATCGGGATTGGCAAGCGTGATGAATTTGCTAGTGCCGAAGCTGAAAGTGCCTATGCGGCGGCTAAGTTTGTCCAACGCCACTATCAAGGGGTCTATGATGCGCTGTTTAACGATTACTACGTGGATATTTACACGCAATTCACGCAGTTCTTAACGACGTATGGCGCGACCACGGCCCAACCGGAACTTTGGGAATTAAAGGCCCAGCAATTCCAAACGGCGATTGAATATCACCAAGTCTTGCTCGATGATGCCACGCCGTTCATGTACTTACGCGACTTGTTAACTAATAGTGGCCGTAATCGCCAAATCCAACATTTGTTTGTCGATGAAATGCAAGATTATACGATGGCACAAATGGTGTACTTCAAGCACGCCTTTCCGCATGCGCAATTCACGATTTTAGGGGACAACCAACAGGCGTTATTTGATGATGTCACGGCGGTTAATGAATTTTATGCCAACTTGCAAACGGCTTTTGCGGCCAAACATGCTAAGCTGGTGACGTTAAATAAAAGTTACCGCTCAACCCAAGAAATTACCGCCTTTGGGAAAGCCCTATTGCCGGCTAACAATCAGATTGAAGCCTTTACGCGTAAAGGCCGCTTACCACGCGTGATTGTCACGGCCGATGAATTGGCAGCGATTAAATATTTGACTACGACCCTGCCAGCGTTACTAAACGAATATGGCACGGTCGCTATTTTGACTAAAACAACAGCGGCAGCCACCCGGGTCGCCCAATTATTACGCGCCCACATGCCAGTCACTAATTTGACGGCTACCGATCGCGCGGTTCCTAAGGGCGTGATTGCCTTACCAATTTATTTGGCGAAGGGCTTGGAATTTGATTGTGCCGTGGCGTATGACGTTTCAGCAACAACGTATACGAATGAAAATGATGCAGCAATTTTATATACAGTTGCCACCCGGGCGATGCATGATTTATTATTAATTACAAACGGCCAACCAGCCCCAATTTTGACGACGATTGACCGCACGTTATATCAAAAAATAGAACCAACAGTGGTTCATGAGGAGAAGTAACTAATGGCAGAAATTAAGTTAATTTGTTTTGATTTGGACGGGACGTTGTTGACGAGTGAAAAAGAAATTTCACCACGCACGGCCCAAGTAATTCGCGAACTACACGCCGCTGGGATTCACATTGCCATTGCAACCGGTCGCCCAATTGCCGCGATTGGTAAATTTATTGAAGAACTGGGTTTAACCGGGGAAGATGATTTCTCATTAACGTTCAACGGAGCGTTGGTGTTAAACAATGCCACTAAGGAACCAATTTTCAAATTAGCCACGGATAAAGCCGCCATTACGCCATTGTACGAATGGGCGGCGGCAAATGATTATCCATTGGACGTGCTTGATTTCACACAAAACTGGCAAATTAGTGGCATTGGCCGCTCTGATTATGCCAGTGTCTTGCGCGCGCCATTGTTATTTGAAATTACGGACTTTGCTAACTTACCGGATCAACCATATGCCAAAGCCGTGATGGCAACTTCAAAGGAACGCTTGGATGCGTTGATGACCACGATGCCCGCGGACTTGCAAGCGCAATACCACATGGTGCGCTCACAACCTAAGATTTTGGAATTCTTGCAACCAAGTTTGGACAAACACGTTGGGGTAAAAGCCTTGGCGGAACATTACGGCTTGAGTGCGGAAAATGTGATGGTCTTTGGGGATGCGGAAAACGATTTGGGTATGTTTGAGTATGCCGGCATGCCAATTGCCATGTTGAATGGTTCTGATGATGTTAAAGCCCTCGCTGCTTATACGACCCCACGCTCGAATGATGAGGATGGGATTGGGAAGTTTTTGGAACGGTATTTTGGGTAGAGTGCAGAGTGCGCGGTCAAGCGGGAAACACTGAGCACTAACGTAACAGCAAGGTAGATGTGGGCTATGCATCTTACTTGCTGTAAGTTAGGCGGAGGTGTTTGCTTGACCAAGCACGTTTAGTCTCTACTGCCGCTTGCCTCGTGAAGCACGTTTAGTACATGCTGCCTTAGGGTTTGCTTGACCAAGCACGTCTTGGCGCTACCGCCGAAATATTTTTTTACAATTTCACACGATAATTAACCTGAAAAAATAAGCTTAGTGCAAATGCACTAAGCTTATTTTTATTGACACCACTTTCATTGTAAAACCCGACCTTATTTATTTTTGAAAATTATGGCGAGGGAAAATAGTTTAATATTTCCTTGATTGTGGCTATAATGGCAGTGTAAAGCCGCGCACCTGAAGTTAGGGGGACACATTCATGGGAAAGGTTATACCGAGAAGCACGATTATTGATGTATTAACACAGAACAAGTTAGCCGATGAAACGACGCAAATTATTGAAGCTACGATCGGGCAAAAGCAATTTATGGTCGCATTTTCACAAAATGGGGTGGCCATGTTGCGCTTAAATGAAAATGGGACCTTAACTGGCGAAATTCGGTTCTTGGGAGTTCAAGATATTGAAGAATTACAATTTGCCCAAGGATGGTTAAATTATAAAATGTTTATCAAATCATTTGGGGGGCGGCGAATAAAATTAGCGATTAAACGCCGCCAAGAAGATTACCCTGAGCAAGCCCCTGAATTTGAAGCAATTATGCACCGCTATCAACCAGGCTATTAGAAAACAACAGTGACATAACTCTTTTCTGGTAGTAATTTGCTGCTAGAACGTGTTATAGCAGTCCGATATATTCGAAATACGACAAAATCCTCTACGAAGAATTTTCTTCATAGAGGATTTTTAGTGTATTTCTCGATATCGCCCGACTGCTGTCACACTCCTTTTAATATCGATATTTAGTTAATAATCACCATCGTGTTGTAACGAATGTTTTGGAAGAACCACTTTGAATCAGCTAATGATAAGTGGATGCAACCGTGTGATGAAGGGTACTTACCTTGAGCACCCGCTGGGAAAGGCAAGACGTGGCCGCGGTAGTCAACGGGAACTGAGTGGAATAAGTAGACCCCGTGGTCTTTGAATGAGACGAAGTTGTAGGCACTGATACGTCCACGACCACTGCCTTCAGAAAATGACTTGCCGCGTTCGCGTTGAATGAAGAAGGTACCTTTAGGTGTGGCCCCCCAACCGCGCTTTGGTAGCCCAGTTGAAGCATACATTGTGTAAAGGGTTTTACCACCATCCATGAGGTACACGCGTTGCTTAGCTAATGAAACGTGAATCCACATCTTAGGGTGTTGGGCCACATTAGGGTAAGGCACGCTTTCAGATGGGCCCCACCAGTTGGCTGGTAACATTACTGATTTAGGTTGAGCATTAGGTTGGACTTTGGCTTTTGTAACGGCGGCGCTAACTTGATTAGTGATCGTAGCAGTTGGTGTGACAGCGAGGATGCCACCGAAAATGGCACTACTGGCTACAATACTAATAAGGATTTGTTTGATTTTCATAAGCAACCTCATTCATTAATTTGTATAAATCGATAGTTATTTTAATATAATTATACTTTAATTAATTGAAAAATCAAAAAAATTTAAACCAAAAGCACTAAAAAAATCTTCGCGCAATTGCGAAGATTTTTAAGTAATATTTTAGTCGATGACAACTTTGGTGTTGTACTTGATTGTATCGTGGAACCATTTAGCATCAGGAACTGATAACCGGATACAACCGTGGGAAGCTTCTTGTTTACCAAGTTTAGCCGCTTCACTAAGGATGTATTGCCCATTTTTATAGATAGGGACTGAGTGGAATAGGTATTCGCCATGATTGTGGAATGAAGTCCAGTTGTAAGCGCCCCCTTGGGCAGTTGGGTTGTAGAAGCTCAAACCCCGTTCTTTTTGAATATGGAAGGTTCCGCGGGGAGTACCAGCACCAATTCGGTCCATCCCAGTTGAGCAATACATGGTGTAAAGCACCGTGTTACCAGTCATTAAGAAGACCCGTTGTTGGGCGATTGAAACGTGAATCCAGAGGTTTGGGTACTTGTTAACATCGGGGTATGGTTTGTTTTCTGATGATAAGCGCCAGTTAATTGGAACGCGTAACTTATTGGCAGTTTCAGCGGCCGTGGGTGTTGGGTCGACTTTAGGTTTTTCTACTGGTTTGGGAGTATCTTTCTTGGGTGATTTGGTACTGTCGTTAGCTTTGGTACTTGAAGATGCCTTGGCCGTTGCGCTTGATGATGTTTTAGTAGCGCTTGATGATGAGCTGGCGGTGTCATCGGCTTTGGTACTTGATGATGATTCAGCACTTGCACTCGTCACTGTAGCGCTTGATGATGATTTGGCCGCGGTACTGATGGATGACGAATTAGCTGCGTTACTAGCATGTTCATTCCCAGCAAATGCTGTTCCAGCAAGCATACCACCACCGACAATGACGACGGCTACAGCTGCGCCAATTCCGACTGATTTTAAATTCATGATGCTCTCCCCCGATTTCTGATTTGAAAGTACAATATAGCATTGATGGTAGCACACGCAGATTTTAAATAACACCAATCTGTTTAAGATAGTTAAGATGAAAAATTCTTATCAAATCAATAATAATTCATTAATAGTGGATAGCTAAATAATAAACACCCGAGCCCTAGCAAGAAACCAGCTAAGACATCACTCGCGTAATGGACCCCCAAATACACACGCGAAACGCCAATAATGCCGATTAATACGATGCAAATACCCGTGCCTAAAATGCTAGTGGCTAGACTAAAACCTAGCAAGGGTTGCATCATAATCAAGGTGCCAAAGATGATCATGCTCCCACTGGAGTGGCCACTAGGAAAGCTATAGCCAAACGAATTGGCCAAGCGGGGCACGTCGGGGCGATGGCGGTGGAATAATAATTTGAACACCGGATTTATAATCACCGCAATTACTGACACATTGATGGCTAACCACCACGCGAGCTGATGATTGTTAGTCGTGTACAAAATAATGACTAACACAGTCACGAAAATAATTAAATTTTGAATACTGCCAATCCGGTCAACGGCTTGGAAAAACCGCGTTGAGCGACCAGTACCGCGCCGCATGAAATTAGTGATGCGCATGTCAAAAGGTAACAGGCGATGATGGCCAAATAATAGGATAAGCGCAATGATGGCAAAGAGCAGAAATGCTAGGCTTCCGAGGGTATAAAATAATTGAAAATGATGCATGTTTGATACCTCGTAGTTAATGATTTCTATACTTTAAGCTTACCGTATTTAACGGGGATGTGCCAAAAAAATAAGCCGGGGATGCTAAATATTTTTGGTGACCACGGTATGTAATATTTTTAAGCAAACCCCAACAATTTTTTCAAGATGTAAGTAGCACACTTACAAAAATCTAATGTATAATAGTACGGAACAGCAACTTTACTAATAACTGTTGCCAAACCGGATTAAATCGCGGAAAGACCGTACTGGGTCATTTGTCAGTACAGGGAAGGAAAATTTTAAATGACAGATAATAACACATTCTACATTACGACACCAATCTACTACCCATCTGGTAAGCTCCAATTGGGTAACTCATACACGACGGTTTTAGCTGATGCGGCCGCGCGTTACAACCGTTTACTTGGTAAGGATACTTACTTCTTAACAGGGACTGACGAACACGGTTTGAAGATTGAACAAAAAGCCGAAGCCTTGAAGATGACGCCTAAAGCGTATGTTGATGGCATGGCTGACCAAATCAAAGAATTATGGAAATTGATGGATATCTCATATGATCAATTCATCCGCACGACTGATGACATTCATGAAAAAGCCGTGGCCAAAATCTTTGAACAATTGTTAGCCCAAGGTGACATCTACAAAGGGGCTTATGAAGGTTGGTATTCAGTGTCTGATGAAGAATACTTCACCGAATCACAACTTGCCGAAGTGTACCGCGATGCTGAAGGTAACGTGACGGGTGGGAAAGCCCCATCTGGTCACGAAGTTGAATTGGTTAAGGAAGAATCTTACTTCTTTAAGATGAGCAAATACGCTGATTGGTTACTTGAATACTACCAATCACACCCTGAATTTATCCAACCGGAAGCGCGGATGAATGAAATGATTAACAACTTTATCAAACCAGGTCTTGAAGACTTAGCCGTGACGCGGACTTCATTTACTTGGGGGGTTCCTGTGCCATCAGATCCAAAACACGTTATCTACGTGTGGATTGATGCTTTGGCTAACTATATTACCGCACTTGGCTACGGTTCAGATGATGATAACAAATTTGCTAAATACTGGCCTGCTAACGTGCACTTGGTTGGTAAGGAAATTGTCCGTTTCCACACAATTTACTGGCCAATTATGCTCCACGCGTTAGGCCTTGAATTACCAAAAACAGTGCTTGGTCACGGTTGGTTGGTGATGAAGGACGGTAAGATGTCTAAGTCTAAGGGGAACGTGATTTACCCTGACGTCTTAGTGGAACGTTACGGCCTTGATGCGGTCCGTTACTACTTACTTAAAGCCATGCCATTTGGTAATGATGGGGTCTTCACACCCGAAGACTTTATCGGTAAGTTGAACTACGACTTGGCCAATGACTTGGGGAACTTGCTTAACCGGACGGTAGCGATGATTAACAAGTACGAAGGCGGAGTAATTCCCGCCCTTAACAGTGGTGCGACTGAATTTGACGCTGACTTAGCCCAAACAGCGGCCGAAGTGATCGCCGAATTTAACGCCAACATGGCTGACATTAAGACTGCCGACGCGTTGAGCGCCGTGTGGAAATTAATCGCTCGTGCTAACAAGTACATCGACGAAACGGAACCATGGGTTTTAGCTAAAAATGATGATAGTGCTAAATTAGCCGATGTAATGGCCCACTTGGCCGCAACTTTACGGATTGTCGCTATCTTGTTACAACCATTTATGACGCACGCACCAAAGCAAATCTTTGCTCAACTTGGTTTGGACACAGAAGATATGCAAATTGCGAACTTGAACTTTGCTGACTTAGCTGCTGGGGCAACCGTGGTTAAGAAGGGTGAACCAATCTTCCCACGCCGTGATGCTAAGGAAGAAGAAGCATTCATCGCCGGCTTGTTGACGACTTCTGATAAGAAGAAGGGGCGCGCTGCCATTGAAAAAGCCAAGGAAACGGCAACAGCAGCCACGGACGATTGGAACCCAGCGGATACTGAAATGAACTCATCAAAGGATGCGTTGGTTGAATATGATGACTTTGATAAGGTTGAATTGAAGGTGGCTGAAATTATCACCGTTGAAGAAGTGCCTAAGTCAGACAAATTACTCCAATTCCGCTTGAATGCTGGGGACAGCCAAGATCGTCAAATCTTGTCAGGAATCAAGAAGTGGTACCCTAACTACAGCGAACTTGTTGGTAAAAAGGTTGTGATTGTTGCTAACATGAAGCCACGTAAGATGATGGGCCGCTTATCACAAGGAATGATCTTGTCAGCTGAATATGATGGTGAAGTTCAATTGACGATTTTACCGGATAGTGTTGTTCCTGGATCAGGAGTGGAATAGAGTGCGAGCAAAGCCGTTCATCAACCGTGAGCGACTAGCACCGTGATTGATGGACACCATCACGCAAAGGTGCGTATCGCTTCAGGTTGTTGGCTTTGCGAGCACGTTTTGACTCTGCTGACGTCGTGTTCTAGGATGCAAGCATAAACGTGTTCAGCCCGTCAAACATCTCACCTAACTTGTTTTTGCTAAGTAGCATAGTGCGCTACTCGCACAAAACCTAGTTAGTGCTCGATGTTTCCCAACGGGCCTCACACTCGGTTCTAAAACGTGTTCCAATGACCAAAAGTCTCCGTCTAGTTTATTTTTCCTCAGTAGCCCAGTGCGCTACTAACGTAAAAATTTACTAGTACTCGACTTTTAACCGGTCATTGTCACACTTGGTTCTAAAACGTGTTCCAAGTGGCAACGCCCTAAGCATATACGAAACAACTCACTGGTTCAAAAAGCAAACCATTAGTTGTTCCTAGTATGCTACGGTCGTTTAGCGCCACTTGTCACACTTGGTTCTAAAACGTGTTCGTAGCCCCAAAAGCTTCCGCCTAACTAACATTGCGCTGATGCATAGACCGCATCATTTGCAATGCTGCGTTAGTGCTCAGCTTTTACCAGGGCTCCTCACACTCTACCTACAATGCCACCCCAGACCCATTTGGAGTCTGGGGTGGTTTAATTATAACTTATAACGCCTAACAAACCATAAACTAAAAAGGAGCCGTCCATGACCTTCAACAGTTACGATACCCACACACACTTAAATGATGATGCCTTCTACAATGACCTCTCAACTTATGTCACGCGGGCCCACGAGCTTGGTGTGACTGAGATGAACGTTGTCGGATATGACGCCCAAGGGAACCAGCGGGCTTTAGAAATTGCCCACCAGTTTCCGGGCATGCATGTCTTATTAGGTTTCCAACCTGAAAACGCGCCGGAATTTAACGATCAAGCATTGGCAACGTTAAAAACGCAATTGGCTGATCCAGCCGTCGTCGGAATTGGTGAAATCGGGTTGGATTATCACTGGGATACGCCGGTTGATGCGCAAATCAAAGCCTTTGCCGCCCAACTAACTTTGGCCCGCGAATTAAACCTGCCAGTAGCCATCCACGCGCGTGATGCGATGGATGATGTCTATGCGATGCTTAAAGCGGCTGGTGTGGAACAATTCGGGGGCGTGATTCACAGTTTCACTGGTGATGCTGCCGATGCCCAACGGTTCTTAGACTTGGGGATGTACATTTCATTTAGTGGGATTGTCACGTTCAAGAATGCCAAGGACATCCAAGCCGCCGCGCAAATCGTGCCGCTTGATCGGATGTTGGTGGAAACTGATGCACCGTTCTTAGCACCAACGCCATACCGTGGTAAGCAAAACGAGCCCGGCTATGTGAAATACGTCGTTGATAATTTGGCGGCACAATTAAACATCGAACCCGCGGAATTGGCAGCCCAAACGACGGCCAATGCCCACCGGTTATGGAGAATTAAATAATGGCGACAATTAAAGAAGTTATCGTCGTTGAGGGTAAAGACGATACGATTAATATCAAAAAAGCCCTCGATGTTGATACAATTGAAACAAATGGTTCCGCTGTTTCACATGAAACACTCGCGCAAATTCAAGAATTAGCTGCGAAACGCGGAGTTATTATTTTCACCGATCCTGATTTTAATGGGGAACGGATTCGTAAAATCGTTAGCGATGCCGTCCCTAATGCTAAGCATGCGTTCATTACGCGCCAAGATGGGGTCCCTAAAAATACCGGGGGCAGTCTTGGTGTGGAACACGCTAGTAAAGCCGTCATCTTAGCGGCGTTGGAAAATATTTACACCGCCAGCGAAGATGCACCTCAACTGATTAGTCACAGTGACTTGTTGGCGGCCAAATTAATTGGTGGCCCCCAAGCCCGTAAAAAACGCGAACTACTTGGAATGTATTTAAACATTGGCTATGTCAATGGTAAACAACTTATGAAACGCCTACACATGTTTCAGATTACTCGCGCTGACTTCCTTGAAGCAGTTGCCCGGATTCACGAAGGAGAATAAATCATGGCAGATTACCCAGATATCGCCACCCCCGTCCGCACGCAAGCCATTATGAACCAATATGGGATTGCGACTAAAAAGAGTCTTGGTCAAAACTTTTTGACGGACTTAAACATCTTACACAATATCGTGGCCGCCGCCGAATTAACGGATGCTGATAACGTCGTTGAAATCGGTCCCGGAATTGGGGCCCTAACGGAACAACTCGCTAAAGTTGCCGGTAAAGTTTTGGCCTTTGAAATTGATGATCGCTTGATTCCAATTTTGGCCGATACTTTGAGCCCATATGACAACATCACGGTCTTGCACAAAGACATTTTGGATGTGAACTTACCCGCTACTTTGACGGAACAATTCGGCACAGGGGCACCATTGAAATTGGTCGCTAACTTGCCATACTACATCACCACGCCGATTTTGATGAACGTCTTGAAGAGTGGGGTTGCCTTTGACAATATCGTTGTTATGATGCAAAAGGAAGTTGCCGATCGTTTATCGGCTAAACCTGGTACCAAAGATTACGGTTCACTTTCAATCGTGGTGCAATACCGCATGAATGCTGAAGTGGCCTTTATTGTGCCCCGCACGGCCTTTATTCCGCAACCAAATGTCGATTCAGCGATTGTTAAATTAACCAAACGCGAACCGCTTGAAGTCTTGCCATTTGATGAAAATAGCTTCTTCAAATTCGTGAAAGCCAGCTTCGTGCACCGTCGTAAGAGTTACTGGAATAACTTAACGGTGTACTTTGGTAAGGATGACGCAACCAAAGAAAAGATTATGGAAGCCTTGGCGATTGCCAACGTTGATCCAAAAATCCGGGCCGAAAAGTTGAGCCTCGAAACCTTTATTGAATTAACTAATGCATTCCACGAAGTTGGTCTGTTACAATAGAGCTAGAAATAGCGCTAATTAACTTATTCAATTATAAAAAATGGAGGTCTTAAAATGGCTGTTTTAGTACTCGGAGGAGCCGGCTATATCGGTTCGCACATGGTCGATCGGTTAGTTGAAGCAGGACGCGATGTGGTTGTTGTTGATAACTTGGTGACGGGTCATCGCCAAGCGGTCCCAGCATCTGTCCCATTTTATGAAGTTGATATTCGTGATAAAGCGGCTTTATCAGCTGTCTTTGAACAAGAAAATATTGAAGCAGTCGTTCACTTTGCGGCGTCTTCAATTGTGCCAGAATCAATGACCAATCCGTTGAAGTATTTTGATAACAATACGGGTGGGATGATTACGTTGTTGGAAGTGATGGAAGAATTCGGCGTTAAAAACATCGTCTTCTCATCAACGGCCGCGACTTACGGGATTCCTGAACACTCACCAATTAAGGAAACTGATCCCCAAGTGCCAATTAACCCATATGGTGAATCAAAGCTCCAAATGGAACACATTATGAAGTGGGCCGATGTTGCTAACGGTACGAAATGGGTGGCCTTGCGTTACTTTAACGTGGCCGGGGCCAAAGCCGATGGTTCAATTGGTGAAGACCACAGTCCCGAAACGCACTTGGTGCCAGTTATCTTGCAAGTAGCCGCTGGTCAACGTGAGAAGATTCAAATGTTTGGGGATGATTACAACACGCCGGATGGCTTTAACGTCCGGGATTACGTGCACGTGGTTGACTTAGCGGATGCCCACATCTTGGCGCTAGATTACTTAGCCAAGGGTAATCCAAGTAACCAATTTAACCTCGGTTCTTCAACGGGTTTCTCCGTTAAAGAAATGGTTGAAGCCGCCCGCGTTGCTACGGGAGAACCCATTCCTGCTGAAGTGGCACCGCGTCGTGAAGGGGATCCTGATACGTTGATTGCCGCATCTGATAAGGCCCGTGAAGTCTTAGGTTGGCAACCACAATATGATGATGTGAAAGAAATTATCAAAACAGCGTGGACGTGGACTAAGTCACATCCAAATGGATACAACGATAAGTAATTGCTAAAAAATGTACTACAAGGTTTCGCTTGATTTGTCAAGAAAAATATGATATAATTTTCTTATCTTGCACAAGGAAGGTGGTTGAATATGCCCAGTACATTAGCAAGTATCAAACAATCGCTCGACGCGCATCGGGGGGAAACGATGACGGTGATCGCGCAAGCCGGCCGTAAAAAAGTTACCGAACGGACCGGTGTGCTTCGAGAAACATATCCTGCTGTATTTGTTGTTGACTATGATAAAACCCAAAGTGCGGTGGAAACCGTATCCTACAGTTACACAGATGTTTTAACGCAAAATATTGAATTAGCTTTCAACGAATAAAATAGTAAATTGAGCTCTGTCAGGTGACAGGGCTTTTTTTGTAGAGCGTGAAGGTGGTCTGCTAGATAGTGAGCACTATTGGGACCTAGCAAAAGATACGGGTTTGGTATCTTAGCTAGGGTCAAATAGGCGGAGCTATCTGACCACCTGAACGCGTTTTAGCCCCACTGCCAAGAACCAATTTTTATGAAAATAAAAAAATCCTTGCAATTAATAATATATTTATTAGATAATTAATAAAAAATTATAACTCCAGAAACAGAGGTTTACATAATGGAATTTCTTGAAGTTGTGACAAGTTTTGAAAAACTTACTAATTATAGCGGAATTAAAATTATAAATGATGAAGATAAGAAGAATTTTACATTTGGTATTAGGGCAACGCTAGGTTCAAATGAGACAAAAATTATTGTAACGGTATATATTTTTGAAGATGGGATATGTCATATACGATATATTTTTAAAAGTGGATCAAAACTTACAATTAATAAAATTAATGATATGAATATGTCTTTAAAAATTGGTGCATGGTTTAAAAAAAATCCAATGATGGGGTTCAATACGTCTTTTGTATTTGATAAAACTGCGACAAGTGAAAAATTAGCACAAAGTATTAAGAATCAATATGTAGTAGCCTTGAATGTTATGCTTGCAACATATATTTAAGGGGATCGAATGAAAAATTTTAGTTGGAATAATTTAAATGAGTTATATCATGGTACAAGTAGTAAATACTCAAATGAGTTACTAGATATTGAAAAAATTCAAACTGATTTTGCAAGTGGTAACACAGGTGGTCATGATTTTGGAATTGGATTTTATTTAACGTCAAATTATGAAACAGCAAGAGATTGGGCAATCAAAACAAAATCAAGGACTAAAAAGAATAAAAATTTTTCACAGAATAACTATTCTTTTTTAAATAAAATTGAAGGGCCTGATGACGAAAATCAGCCAATTGTAATAAAGTATCTATTGCAAGCGGAGGGCTTTAGGAAAATTAAGCAAACGAAATCCATTAAGCTATTTCCCAAAATATCTCGAAAATGGGCTAAATTTGTGTTGAAAAATCGACTTGATAGTAAAAAAAGCTATCCAGGTACTCATAGATATGCGATGGTTCAAGGCCCAATTGCAGATTCAGGTGTAACTGCAATTGCGCGAAAATATGATTCGCAAGAGGGATTAGGAAATCTTACTAATAAAGATTATTTACGAATTGCCCAAAAAATTAGTACCAATAAAAATATTTCTCAAAAAAATCAGATTTCTATGCATGAAAATAGTATATGTAGTATAGTTTTAACAGAGGCTAGTCTAATAAATATTGAGGAGGGAAATTAGAATGTTAAAAAAGAAAAATAAAATCAAAATAATAGACAATATTATTAACCAATATAATGATGACCCAACAAAATTTTATCTAGATCAGTTAGAAAATGAATATAAAATTTTGATTTATTCTAAATTTGGACAATATTCAGAATTTACTAATCCGGATATTGTAAAAGATTTATTATATTCATCAGCAATCTATCGTGACATCAAATCAAATGTAAATCCATTCTTGAGTGATGATCCAATGTATTGGGCCAATGAAATTGTGGAGGGGCTAGATATGATTATCGATAAAACTAAGTTAACGATAATTGAACTAAATCCAGTGAATTTTACTGATTTAGATACTTCTTTTAAGTATGATGTAGTGCAACCCGATGAGTACACGTCATTTTCACAAAAGATAGTGAAGTCTCCCAAATATGATTTTGGTTTGATATAAAAATTTTCACTTTTAACTTATTATGTTTACACCGGAACAATTTAACTATCAAAAACCATCTGGAATTTTTCTAGATGGTTTTTTACTACAATAAATTGAATACTCATTACCACTGCCCCCCCACAATGCACTCCTAGTTGTAAGAATCTTCATATTTTTGTATAATCGTTATTAATACAGACTATAAAGGGGCGCAGGGATATGCAAATTGTTGAAAAAGCAGCAGCTAAAATTAACTTAAGCTTAGACACGCCTTTTAGTCACCCCGATGGTTCGCAAGAATGGGAAATGGTCATGGCGGCCGTTGATCTGGCTGATTATGTCACGATAACGACGATTCCCAAGCGCACCAAAATTGAAGTTCGCACGGATACAGGCTTTTTACCAAATGATCGGCGTAATCTGGCCTTTCAAGCCGCCCATATTTTGCAGATGCGATTTAATGTCATGGAAGGGGTTAAAATCGAGATTGAAAAGCATATTCCGGTAGCGGCCGGTTTAGGGGGCGGTTCAAGCGATGCCGCCGCTGTTTTACGCGGCTTAAATCGGATTTGGAAGCTCGGTTTGTCCTTAGCCGAATTGGCTGAAATTGGACTGGAGATTGATGCGGATGTGCCGTTTTGTGTCTATTCGCAAACGGCATATGTGACCGGTAAAGGTGAAAAAATTACGCCGTTACCGAAAATGCCGGCCGCCTGGGTTGTGATTGCCAAGCCCACGATTAGTGTCTCAACGCCGGTTATTCTACGCCAAATTGATTATGAACGGATTGGGCACGTCAATACGCCCGCGCTACTGGCCGGCGCCCACCAACAAGATTGGCAGCAAGTTTATCCATATATGAAAAATGTACTCGAACCCATCACCTCCCATCATTACCCGCAAATCCTTGATCTCAAAGCCCGCATGCTCCAATCAGGGGCCTGTGCCGCCCAAATGAGTGGCACGGGACCAACGGTGTTTGGCATTTGTGAAAAGCAAAGTCGGGCCCAGCGGGTGTTGAATTCGATTAAAGGTTTTTGTAAAGAAGTTTACATTGTCCGCACGTTAAGTTAGCAATTATAAAAAAACAGCAGCAGAAATAATTTCTGGTGCTGTTTTTGCGTTTTATACCGTAGATTAGTTACGAAATGTAAAATACGAACGATGCATATAAACAATTGGTATAATTTTTAAATAAAGAAATATATTTTCAACATAAAAATATTCATAATTGAAATATTTTCCAAAGTAAAACAGTAAAAAACACTATTCTTTTGTACGTAAAAAACATAGAAATTTAAAATTAGCTAAATCCAAATGCATAAAATGATTGTTTTATAACGTTGAAAAGTTTAAAATTAACTTTGTGTTAAGACGGAACTATTATATGCTAACGATAATTAAATATGCGTATTTTAACCATATATCAGCCCACGACGGCTGCTAGTAAATAAAATATAGAAAGGAGTTACAATGGCCAATAGTCAACATTTTAACTTAAAACGCACGAATAAAAACTGGATTAAACTTGCTGTAACCAGTTTTGCTGTGTGTGCCGGGATGGTAACTTTTAACATCACGACCAGTGCCAATTCCTTAGTAGAAGTGCAAGTGCCGACAGCCCAAGCCAGTAAAGTAAAAACGAATAAGCGGAGTTTGCAGACGCAAGTTAACTGTGCCCATAATTTGCGCGCTTCGGCGTATACGGCCGCTAGTTTTGCGGATTTAACGGTTGAATTATCGAATGCCGAAACGATTTTGGCCACACCTAACACTACGCAAAAAACGATTAATCGTGCGGTAGTAACTTTGCGTCATGCAATTCTAAACTTAGTCGCAAAATTTGATGATCCAACTTACTTGGTCGACCAATTAGGTAAGGTCATTAACAATCCAACCACCTTGGCCGAAATGCAAAAAAATAATTACCTTAGTAAAGTAATTTTGGCCAGTAAGGCGTCAACTGCGCAACAACGGCAACGTGCGACCGAAATTATGTACCAAAATGCAATTGCCATTATAAACTTACGGAGTAATCAAGCGTAGACGCAGGTGCTTTGCTAAGTCACATCAGCGCTAAAAAAAACTAAACGAAGGTTTTGCGTACGGTTAATAGTACGCAAAGCCTTTTTGTTATGTAATAATAACTGTATCTAATCCCTTAAGGAGTTGCCTATGATTTACTTTATTAACAATGATTTTAATTACAGCAAATCAGGAATTGAACACGCCCAATTAAAACGGATGTACCTGTTTCGCCACCATGGGGAACCGTTTCAACTGATTACCTTGCAATGGAATAGTCAATTACACAATATTTTAGCGGCTGAAGGGGTCACGGCTGCCGAGCGGATTAATTTATTTGATTACTATCAGCACGCCACGGACCTTGCCGTTCGTCCATGCACGTTGGCGGATTTAACCTTAGGCTTACCGCAGCCGATTAACTATACGGTTGAGGCCACGACTGGTGCGACGGTTGCCCATTACCCGAGTGGTAATCTGTGTGCCCGCATTTACGCGCGGCCTGATCACCAACTGGAACGCATCGAACGGTTTGATGATTACGGTAATCTGTATGCCGTTGATTACTATGATGTCCGCGGCTTCAAATCAATGACCCAATGGTACACGCCCGACAATAAAATTGGCCGCCAAGCCTGGTATACGCCTGCTGGCCAAGTGGTCTTGCAAAATTGGTATCACGCCGATTACCACGGCCAGATGCAACCAACTTACTGGTTGTTAACCGACCACGATGGGGCCGTGTATCGCTTCAATCACTTTGATAAATTAGCCGGGCATTTTATTAACCAGCTCAATAATCAAGGCCATACGCCCAATATTTTTGTGATGGATCGCTCCGAACATATTGATGACGCGCTGTTGCATTTGGACAAACCCGCGTACACCATCATGCATATCCACAGCTCGCACACGACGGATAGTCAAAATCCGAATGATGCGATTGTGAATAATAATTTTGAATTTGGCCTCGTCAATATTGGCGCCTTTAATGGGGTGATTTCGGCAACCGTTAAGCAAGCCCATGATATTGCGATGCGCTATCCGCAAGTTAAGCATAGCTATGCGATTCCCGTGGGGGTGGTTAGTGATGAATTATTAGCCCAACCGCAACGCCCAATTAACGAGCGTACGGCCAATAAAGTCGTCGTGCTCGCCCGGATTGCGCCGGAAAAACGCTTGGATCATATGATTCGGGCAGTTGCAATTGCCCACCAACAAGTCCCGGACGTGACGCTGGATATTTATGGCTATGTTAACGACGCCCAGCTTGATGCTAATTTGCATGCGTTGGTGCAGGAACTTGGTCTAGCAGAGGTTGTGACGTTTAAAGGCTACACCGAAGATACTGGTGCGGTGCTCGATGATGCGGTGGCCTTTGGGGTGACGTCAGAAATGGAAGGCTTTAACCTCGCCGTGATGGAAGCTATTTCACATGGGGTAATTGGCTTAACGTATGATGTTAATTATGGTCCCAACGAAATTGTCCAAGATGAAATCAACGGCTATGTCGTACCATACAATGATTACCCGGCCCTCGGGGAACGCTTAACGACGCTGCTGCAAGATGCGGCCTTACAACAAGCGCTCAGCACTGGGGCTTATTATTCCGCCCAACGCTATAACGAAGCCCACGTCTGGCAGGCATGGCAACAATTAATTAACGATGCGCACGCAATGATGGAGGCCCACTAATGTTACTATATTCGGTTAATGAAAATATCTGGAGTCTTAATTCAGGGATTGAATATGCCCAAATGCTCCGCACGAAAACGTTGCAAGCAGCCGGTTATGGCGCCAAAATCGTGACGCGTGATTATAATCGGATGCTCAGTCATGATGTGGGCACATTAGGCTTGGCGGCCAGTGATTACATCAATATGTATGACTACTTCCAACAAACAACGGCGGTCGAGCGCGTGGAGCAACATTCGCGCTTACTACCGCAAATCCCGCTTGACCAATACCACGTCAATTTTGTCGATGGTGAACACTCAACGATTACTGATCCTAATGGCCTCGTTGGCGTGATTAAAATGATGCCCGGGACCGTCGGCTTAGTTGGCGAAGTGGTGTACACCGATAATTTACAACAACCATTGCAAACGGAAATCTGGGATTGGCGTGGCTTTAAATCGAAACAAACGATGTACCATCCCGATGGTCAAGTAGCGGTGGAAAACTATTTACGCTTGGATGGCACGGTTGCGTTAGAAGTTGTCCACATGTGGATAAATGGGGTTGTACAACCAACGCTATGGCACTTAATTAATTACCGCGGCCAGGATTATAATTTTACGAGTGAAAATGAATTATTTACGTTCTTTTTGAACGAATTAGCCGGCCAAGAATTAGTGACCTTCGTGGTCGATCGCTTGAGTATTATGCCCGCCGTGACCGGGGTGACCGGGGCCTTAGCCAAGTATGCCTACTTCCATGAAGACCATAAATACGAAGGGGGCCCAGATCTAAAAGCCGAAGCCGCGGCCGTAATGGCATTAACCCCGAGTGACTTGGATGGGATTATTGTGGCGACCGCAGCCCAAGCAGCGGATGTGGCGCCCTACACGAATCTGCCGGTGCAAGTGTTACCGAGTGCGAGTTATGCACCGGTGGATAACTCAGCGCAAAATGATGACTTGGAATATTTAAGTTACGTTGGTCGCTTGGCGCCGGAAAAACAAATTATCAAATTAATTGCGACCTTTGCGCTCGTGCACCAAATTGCGCCACCGGCTCGGTTGCGGTTGCAAGGCTATTTTGTCAGTCCCGCGTATGAACAAGAAGTCCGCGATTATATTCGTAATAATTACTTGGATACGGTTGTGGAAATCTGGCCCTATAATCCTGATACGACGGCCTTGTTTGATCACACGTCAATGTATTTGAGCATGAGTAGTCATGAAGGCTTGAACTTGAGTGTCGTGGCAGCGATGGCGCACGGTATTCCAGCCGGGGTGATGGCAAGTACGTATACCGTACCGGCAGTCGTTGAGGATGACTACAACGGGCTAGTCTTTGCGGCGGCGGCCACGCCAGAGGCAATGGCGCAACAAATAATTGAATTGTTCTTGAATCCGAGTCGCTTAGTGGGGATGCAACAAGCCGCTCGCGTCAAAGCAACTGGTTATGCTGCAGCCGAATTTGTCGCAGCATGGCGTGAGATGTTGCGGATCCGGTAGGGGGATGAATAGAAAGTAAAAAGTTTCCACTTAAAATTTAAGTGGAAACTTTTTTATATAACAAAAAAATATTTGTATTCCATTTCACCTCAATCCCTTGCTACCACTCACTTTTCACCACGGACCGATTTTCCGTCTGTGGATAATCCAGCCGTGGTTTATCCACCCTTGGTAAAACCGGCCACGGATAATCCAGTATTGGAAAAACCTATGCTGGAAAAACCAGTATCGGAAAACCCGCAACTAATAAGTACTAATAAAACAAACACTAATTATAATAAACAACAAATTAAATAATCACCAAATAAGCGGGCAGCTGCCACTTGAGTCAACCAATTACCCTTGCGATATATCATGGATAGGGCTAATTGAATGGTTTAAGGAATAAAAGATATTCTAGTAAAATAAAAGATTGCCAAGTGATTAAATAAGAATTAATATATAAACTCATAACAATAATTTATTAAACTTATTAAAATAAAAGTTGATAAGTTAAACAAAACGCTTGAAATTTCAGCGTGGTATTTATTAATTAAAATTTATTCCCTCAAAAATAAGGAGCATGATATTATGCAAGACAAACGCCACTACAAACTTTACAAGAGCGGTAAACAATGGGTAACAGTCGCACTAACTAGTGTGGCTGTTTTAGCGGGGGCTGCTGCGATGACAGTTGCTACGCCAGTTAACGGTCAAACTGCAGTCCACGCCGCGTAAGTTAAAGTCTCAAAAGCTGATTTGCAAAAGCAACTTGGCTGGTCAAGTGGCTACAAAATGACGGCGGCAAACAAGGGCCAATATGCTAAGCTCCAAGCAGCGATTGCCAGTGCCAAAGGGTTAATTAACAATCGCCGGGCGACACCAGCCCAACTCCAAGCAGCCATCAATGCCTTGCATAATATTGGTTTGACTATCAAGCAACTTGATACAGCGGCCGCCAAGAGTGCCAAAGCTGCGCTAGTTAAGCAATTGGGTTGGTCACAAGGCTACGACCAAGCTACGACTTCAACTTCAAAACCAAATTAAGCAAGCGAAAGCCATCCTTGCAAACAGTAATGCTACTGCGGCCCAAGTTGATGAGATTCGCAACAATTTACATAACCTCGGTGCGGCAATTGTGAAGGCCGCACCATCAGTGGCAGCGGCTAACTTACGCCAACAACTCAAGTGGTCAATGGCTTATAGTGCTGATGGCATCGCGGCTGATCAATATGCGACCTTACAAACGCAAATCACGACCGCTAACCAATTATTGGCCAGTGGGAACGCAACGGCCGCCCAATTAACAGTGATTCAAACGGCCTTACATGCTACGGGTGCTCAAATTAAAGCGGCGCAAGCGACAACGCCAATGACACCAGCTCCAGTCAGTTCAGCCGTGCCAGTTAGTTTAACGGCTGCTGCCAGTTCAGCGGCTGCAGTATTGGCCACTGCAAAGTAAGCACAAGCAGTAGCTGCTAGTGATCTTGCAGCAAGCAAAACGGCTACAGCTAATGCCCACCAAACGGCTTTGACAAATGCGCAAGCAGCTTTGAAGAATGGGCAAAAACCAGCAAATGCAAAATACGCTAACGCTACAAACTCTCAAGTTAAAGCTGTTGTGAGTGCTCAACTTGGACACCTTGTTCGACAATACATGAACGATTACAAGACTGGTGCATCAAAAGCTGCATTGGCTAATGATTTACACAACATTTCAAATGAAATGCACAATGGCCAATTCAAATTAACATATGTTGGTCATAGTAACTATGACAGTCAAACAATTGAACTACGACCAGCATATGGTAGTTCTGGGGCATTATTTGAATTATCACAAAACCAAGTATTAAACTTCCAACAAATTTTGGCTGCTGCCGTAAACGCAATTCGTGACGCAGCCGGAATTTCAACCAATACCGGTCATGTACAACTTAACGCCCAACTACAACAAATTGCAAACACATTGGTATCACCAAAATTCCAAGCAACCAGTGATATTACAGACTATCTAAACAATTTCATTGATAGTACGGGAGCAACGCCTAAGTCTATTATTCAAACAATTTACAATGACAAACCTGATTATGGAATTGATAACCCAAACCGTGGACTTGGACCAATTTCAATTAAGGAAATGAAACAAGCATTATTAAGCGAAATGCTCGGAGTAGTTATGAATCCATTCACTCCCGACAGCACCCCCGGCGATACTGTACTAAATCCAGCGGATGATGGTGTATTTAAACGAATCCTCGGTATTTCTGACTATCAAATGGATGCCACAAAAAGCTGACGGTGCGCAAACGGAATACATGGGTGTATCTGACACATACTTTGGTAACACCAACAAAAATACTACAAACGGCGAAGGATTTGCAATGGTTATTATCCCAAGTGGAAAATCATCATTTGACGATCCATCAAAGTTGAACACCGCATATGTGGCAACGCCAACACAATCAACATCAACAACTAATAACAGTGGTGCATCAACCGTTCAATTACAATCAGCTGTAACCTCAGCACAAGCAGCATTGAACGCTGCTGTAACAGCATTATCAAACGCTAACGCAACACAAGCACAAAAGCAAACAGCATACAACAATGCAACATCAGCAGTAGCTAGTGCTCAATTTGCTTACAACAAAGCATTGGCCGAATAGGACTGATGACTAATAATTGAATAAATTCGTTTATTCGCTTAAGCCGCTAATTCGATTGTTTCCAGGCTTTTTTTGTAATTAATGGTAAAAATAAGTTTTAAATACTATTAAAATTCGTTGATGGAAGTTCGTAAAGTTACGAGTACTGGGATCCATTTGCACCGAATCCCAATCCTTTGCTACTAATCATTTCTCACCACGAACTGGTTTTCCAGTCACAGATAAGCCAATACTAATAAGTAATAGTAAGTACTGAAATAAGATTTTTGGTTACTTTTTTGAATAATTTTAAAAAAATAAGGTCTTTTTTCAAAATTAACCGTATTATAAGTGCATAAATTAGTAGTTAACAAGAAAAAATTCTTGAGATATATAAGTGAAAGATAAAGTTAATAATTGATCAAAGTCATAGCTTTAAATAATCTTAAGCTTTTATTATCACAAACTTTAGATAAAATAAATGATTATAAATGTAAAAATTTATATTTAAAAAATGGTTATTAGTGTATTTTAATAGCTAATTTTAAATATATCTTATAATAAAATAATATTTTTACAATAAATTGAACAAACTTTAATAAAGTGAAACATCTCACTTAATTGACACTTTGTTAATTGAGTATAAACTTTGGTTTAAAGCTGGATGAATTAAATACATGTTTCGTTCATATATTTGATTCACGCAACTAAAAAATTATTTTTAATAGAGGTGAATCACACATGGCTTATGCATCAATCAATCCTTGGAATAATGAAGTTATCCGAGAATACCCATATGCTACTGACCAAGAAGTACAACAAGCAATTACTGAAGGACACGAATTATACTTGTCTTGGCGTAATGATGATGTTGCTACTCGATCACAACACTTGCATAACTTAGCCGATTACTTAGAAGCACATACTGATGAATTTGCTGAAGTAATGACTAAAGAAATGGGTAAATTATTCAAAGAAGCCCAAGGTGAAGTTGCCCTTTCAGTGATTATCGCACGTTACTATGCCGATAATGCTGCTAAAATTCTTACACCAAAGCCTGTTACATCTGTAATGGGTGAAGCACAAGTTATTGCCCGACCAACGGGAGTAATCTTGTCAGTTGAACCATGGAATTTCCCTTTGTACCAAATTATTCGTGTGTTTGCGCCTAACTTTATGGCGGGTAACCCAGTTATCTTAAAACACGCTGACATCACACCTGGCTCAGCAGCCCAATTCCAAAAAGTTGCTGACGAATCAGGTATGCCAAAGGGTGCCTTTAAAAACTTATATGCTACTAATCAACAAGTTGACGATATTTTAGCTGACCCACGTGTTACAGGCCTTGCCTTTACTGGTTCTGAACGAGTTGGTAAAATTGTGGGTGCCGAAGCTGGTAGTCACTTGAAGAAGAGTACCTTAGAATTAGGTGGTAGTGATCCACTAATCGTCTTAGAAGATGCTGATTTGACTGAACTTAACAAAGTCCTCAAACAAACACGTCTCTACAATTCAGGTCAAGTGTGTGTCTCATCAAAACGCTTGATTGTAACTGAAAACAACTACGACACTGTTTTAGGAATGTACATTGATGGCTTTAAGGAAGTCAAAGAAGTTGGTGACCCAATGGATCCTAACACTTCATTTGCTCCATTAAGTTCTGTTCGTTCTAAGAACATCTTAGTTGAACAAGTTAAAAAAGCCATTGAAGGTGGAGCAACGTTAGCTTACGGTACGCTTGACGAAGATTTAACAACTGCGCACTTTATGCCAGTTATCTTGACTGACATGACACCAGAAAATCCAATGTACTACAATGAATTTTTCGGTCCTGTCGGAATGGTTATCAAAGTAAAAGATGAAGCCGAAGCAATTAAGGTTGCTAACGATTCAAATTACGGTTTGTCAGGAATTGTCTTTGCCGGTAACGCTGATCACGGTACTGAAGTTGCATCACAACTTGAAACTGGTGCGGTATATGTAAACAGTTACGGTGGTACATTACCAGAATTACAATTTGGTGGTGTTAAGAACTCAGGTTACGGTCGTGAAATGGGTGAAGAAGGAATTACTGCCTTTACTAACCAAGAATTGATTGTGACTCGTCGCAAGCCAATTGATTTAACTGATACTACTGGTGGTTTTTTATAAAATAAGCTAGTTGAATAAGAAGTCTGGAAAATTGTTTCCAGGCTTTTTTTGTGGTGCAAGGCAGGCATGGCCGAAACGTGCTCGAATAACCAGCCAGTTCCGCCTAACTTTAAAACGATTAAAATACCTAACCCGTATTTTATCGTTTTGCGTTAGTGCTCACTGGCTACCGGTTATTCTCGCACTCTTAATTCATGTCTCACTTTTTCCTCCCCATTTGACTGTATAAGAGTAGGGCAGTTGAGAGCTAGCCTCAACGAACTACAACTAATCTCGCAGAACACAGACAGGAGGAAATGTCATGTTAAAGTCAGTTAGTATCTACGTCTCAAGCCTCAACGAAAAAACGGGTAAGTTCTATATCCCCAAGCGGTTCTCAGATGTGCCGGTTGAAGTGACCATGGAGCAAATTAAGCCCGTTGTGGCCGCACTAGAAACGATTGTTGATCTTGGTGATGTCCAAACAATTAACTTTGTTGAAACGCATTCTCACGGCTTATTATAGGAGGAGTAGTCCATGCTAGTTAAAAAATTATTGCTTCAATTCAAAAACGAAAAGAACACCATCAACACTTTGGTGCTCACCGATGTTCTTGAACCCATCGACCCCGAAAAAGTGCAAGCCGCGATGAAAGTGATTGCAGCTAGTGGGATTTTTCAAGATAAGTACGGCAAAAAGAAGTACGTGACCCCACTTGCCGCCAAGGTCGTGAATACGGAAGATAACTCCGTCTTTGACCTTCGTAAAAAGTAAGCAGCGTTAAAAGTTTTTTAGGAAATCCTCGGTTAAGCGCGAGGATTTCTTTATATTTATCTAGCATTTTTTAAGACTGTCTCAATAATTAAGTTTTGCCGGTCAAATCAATAGTAGTTGTCCGTTGGTACGTTAAAATTATAAACATGACGAATTTTGGTCAATGAATATAAAAGGAGCATTACGAATGAACGGACAACAACATTATAAATTATACAAAAGTGGCAAATTTTTGGTTACCGCAGCCTTAGCAACTGGGGCCGTGGTTTTAGGCTTACATGCCCAACCAGTTAGCCGCGTGCATGCTGCTCAAGCACCGCTTAACCGCAGTGCCTTAGTCCAACAATTGGGCTACTCAACGAGCTACCAAGCACAATCATACACCCCAACTTCATTTAACAAATTACAACAAGATATCAGCTGGGCCAAATGGGCGCTCACTAGTCCCCAAGCCACCCAAAGTCAAGTCAACTGGGCGGTAACGCTCTTACACCAAGATGGGCTCAACTTAGTACCAATGGCTAACAAAAGCGGCCTGACAGCTCAATTGGGCTATGCTAAAAGCTACGGCACGACCGGCTTTGATGGGCAAATTTTGGCCAAGCAACAACAAGACATTGCTACGGCCAACGCGCTTTTAAGCAACCCAAACGCCACGCAAGCCCAAGTTAACGCCTTGATCGCGACTTTACACCAAGACGACTTGAACTTATTAGGTAGTCAACAAGGGGTGGCCACCCAAACAACGCTCAAAACACTGGCCCAACAAGCGGCGAGTCAATTTGCGCCATATGCAGCCAATGCCCGTCAAGCTAGCGTACCAGTGGTGATTCCCGGTAACAGTAATTTGAGCGAAGGCCTCTACAACAGCTTGCAAGATAGCTACACGAATATCATGAGTGATGACAACCTTAGCGACCAAATTGCTAATGCCCAACCGGTTGTCCAAGCGCTCTACTATGGACTTTACACGGATGCCGCCTACAACCACGTGCTTAACAACAGTGGCATCAGCCAAGCGTTGAGCAATGCCGTGAAAGCTTTACAAGTCGCTTTTCCTAATGCGACTGTCAACACCAACACCATTAACTTTGGTAGTTCAAACGCGAGTGTTGCCCAACAAGTGCAAGCTTTACAAGCGGCCACCACAAGTTTATTAGCTGGTTTCCAAGCTTTGAACAACAGTGTGATGACTGCGAGTGTTGCCCAACAAAACTTACAATGGGCCTTGAACAGTCAACCAGATGCGTATGGCGTAACCACTTCACCAGCGCGGGCGTTGTTATACGTGAATGCGAGCCAACAACAAGAGTACAACCAAGCGCTCGCGACCGCTAAGCAAGTGGCCAACACGAATGGTAGCTCAGCCCAAACGTATGCGGACGCGTTGTTCCAATACAAATTAGCCGCTAAAGCCGTCTTCTTCCAAGCGGGCCAAAACTTAGTGGCGGGTTTACAACAAGCTTTTGGTGGTAACTACTTAACGGCCTACCACAAGTTATTGATGTCAGGTTATGTGCCCGCCAACGATAATTCAGCTAACTTGATGAACTTGGCCAATGTCTTCAATCCAAATAACGGAGCGTGGTTAGCCACAGTTGCCCACGTCTTCAACCAAGCCGATAACACGCTTGGCTGGACTGCGGCGGTATATGCGGCGAGCCTCAGTGCTCAAGGCGCCGGTCACACGACGGATCCGTTATACGCAACTATGCAAAATGATATGCAACCAGTTGCGGCGAATGCCAATGGTCAAAGTACTTTAGTGGGTCCTAAAGCGACCGTGACGGGGTTACAAGCCTTCTCCGATACAATCAATTATTTAAATAAATTCAGTAACTAATTAGGAAGCTGCGACAATCTGTGTCGTGGCTTTTTTGTTGGTTTTAATTTTATTTATTTTCACGCAACAAACTTTAAAATATTTAAAAATAACCGATAAGTAATAGTTATATAAAAATTATTTTATATTTATCGGTTACATAATCTTTTTTGATATATTTTAAGGAGAAATATCGGATGCAAGAAAAACGGCATTACAAGCTTTATAAAAGTGGAAAACAATGGGTAACCTGTGCCTTAACCGGGGTGGCCGTCGTGGCTGGTTTGGCGATCAGTGACTTGAGTCAAACAACGTCAAGCGCCCACGCTGCACAAGTTCGCGTGTCAAAAGCAGACCTCCAAAAGCAACTCGGCTGGTCAACTAACTACAAATTAACGGATAGTAACAAAGCGCAATATGCGCAATTACAAGCTAATATTGCGGCTGCCAAAGCTTTGATGAACAACCGTCGCGCCACACCAGCGCAAATTAAAGCTGCGATTGATAAGTTACATAACACTGGCTTGATTATGATTAAGACGTCACAAGATGCTTTGATTAAGCAACTTGGCTGGTCAACGGCTTATAATCCAGACAATGTTGGCGCCAAGGAATATGCCCAACTCCAAGCCAAAGTTAAAGCGGCACAAGCTTTGATCAAGAGTGGAAAAGCGACAGCGGCACAGTTAGAAGCAATTCGTAATGATTTGCATACAACTGGGGTAGTAGTTGCTAAAACGGAACCAGTTGTCGCCGCCCAAAAGTTGGAACAACAACTCGGCTGGTCAACGGGTTACACGCAAGACAACTTATCACCCGAACAATACCAAGCTTTGCAAGACAAAATTAAGACCGCTAAAGCCCTCCTAGCCAGTGGTAAAGCTACGGCGGCTGATTTACGGAATATTCAAGCGTCATTGCATGCAACTGGGGTAACTATTGTGGAGACTAAATCAGTCGCTGCCAGTTCTGCTGCTGCCAGTTCTGCTGCTGCCAGTTCGGCTGCCGCTAGTTCAGCTGCCGCTAGTTCAGCTGCTGCCAGTTCAGCTGCCGCTAGTTCAGCTGCTGCCAAGTCAGCTGCTGATGCGGCTGCGTCTGAAGCTGCCAAGCAACCGGTCTACGTGCCACCAGTTTATGTACCACCAGTGACGGTGCCGGTCTTTACCTCAGATGCAAAAACAGCCTTATTAGCGCTATTAGATTCAACTAGTGAATTGGGGAAAAATGTTTCAGATGGTGGTTCATTAGTCGGTCAAAAGGTGACTATTAATGGCCAAGGTAACTTACAAAGTGGAACAGTAACTTTGAATGCGAATACGCTTGCTAATTGGCGGACTAAAGTTCAAGCAACAACTACTGACCAACAAGTCGAACAAGATGGGCAAGCACTTACGGATGCAATTTATAGCGTAGTTGTTAATCAGATTAATCCAGTTGGTGGCATCAATAAAACTACTTACAATATTGGTAACAAAAGCATCTCAGAAGTTTTTAGCCAGTTATTTAGTAGTTTTGAATTTTCGTACCCAACGTTTAATTTTACCGCAAGTAATCATTTGTATTTCCCAGTTGCGGGGAGGATTAATACCTTAGAAAGTCGTGTTAACTCTTTGGTAACAACTACGTTAAATTTAATTAAATTCAATAATGATTTAGCAACTGCCACACCGGTTAAGGAAACTAACGAAAATCATGAGGATATTGCAAAGAATACGGCAATCGATAAATTATTTGCAGCTTCACGCCAAGTTGGTAAGATAACAGGTACTGCCAATCCGGTAACAGGTTATGCAAGTACTATTACCTTTAAAGAGGGTGCGACAATTAATGATCAAACGACTAAAGCTAAAGTAGCATTTAATAATGAAGTAAATCAAATGCAAGCGATTATGGCTAGCTGTGGTAATGGAGTTGTCACGCCACTTGGGGTAAAACCTGACTATAGTAAATCAGCGCGTGAAATCAATGCCTTAGCGGATAAGATTATTGTGGATGCACAAGCATTGGATATGCATAACTACGCTGCGGCAACTGAAAGCCAAAGTAATTTGGCAGTTTTTGATAGTCTCATTAGTAGCGATGCAGCATTATTTACGACAATGCGAAGTAACAATGCAGAGTTGATGGATAAGTGGCAAGCAGGTGATGGCCAAACAATTACCAATGCGAAGGCGATTGTTGAAGCATTATATGCAACAATTTTACAAAAAACAGATAAGATTTCGGACAATTACGAAAAAGAGCAATTATTAAAACACTTTGATCTTAAGCTCTATCTAGGCGGGCACGATGCCTTTCCAGATCTTAAATTTACGGCAACTGGTTTAGAAATCGGTGAACCTGGGCAAGCAATTGATGACGCTATGCAAACAAGTGAATTGATTGATTTATTAAATAATGCAGTCGATATTAATGCACTACAGGAAGCTGTTCTTAAGCCAGATAGTTATTATGATAAATACAGTACAGCGTTACGAGCAGCTGCTAAAAAGTTAGGCCTTGCTGATAAGAATGGATTCTTGCCACAACTTGGACTTAAGGGCGGCGTGGCTAAGGAGCAGTTAGGTAACGAACAAAATTTGATTAGTAATTTAAACACCCAGGTTGCCAATGTGATTAGTGGGATGAATGAAAATGATAACATGGTGTTGGAATTTATCGATGTTCCAGATGCTAATAGCTTGATTACGGAACTCAATGAGGCAGTGGATAAAGTTGTAGCGATTAAAGAGGATGTTCAAGTGGCAACGCCTTTGCAATTAGCCCAAGCACGACTAACAGATAACTTGGCAATGTTTGGCCAACCGTTGGAAGAGGTACAAACAAATTGGTATGACAGCCAAAAAAATGTAGCGGCTGCCCAAGTTGCATTACAAAAAACAATGGCCATTGTATACGGAAAATCACTTACGGCAACCGCTGATACCCAAAAAAATGCACAACAAGCATTTGAGCGGGTAATCTCGCTTCTTAATGAATCATTTACGGGGATAACTTATAAAGAGGGATTGCTAACATTTGGCCAACCGAATGATCCTACTGATGACACTGATGGGATTAATACCATCGCTAGTGCCGTTTTACAGTTACAAGTAGCGATGCAGGATATTAATTATAATCAATATCCACCGTTAAAAACAGCTAGAGAGAAATTACAAGCGGTATTGCAATCTAATGGTTACTCATGGATGAATGCTGAACCCGGCACATATTTGGGATATGTAATGTACCCTAGTGGTAATGCTGATTTGCAAAGTAATAATTTTGATACGATTAAGAATATGGTAGCTGTAGCTAAAAAATATAATGCTGATGTTAGTCAAGCGGTTAAGTTATTGAATACTAATGATATCAAGGTAGTAGATGAAATTAATGCTATGTGTGATACATTACAAGCTGATGGTGCTAAGATTGAGGCTCAATATGCAACACGTGTTGAGAATAAAATGGATTTATCCGCACACTTAACAGAGCATTATAAAGATACAGGCTTAGTAGAAAATGGTAAATTTAAATCACTGACGGCAACCGAAAGCCAAGCTAAAGATCAAAAATTAGTAACTGAAATTGCTTTCTATAATTTTGCGATTGAGCAGTATAATGCGCTTAATGCAGATAGTAATTTGGGTGATAAGAATACCATTGGTGGTTTGGTAATACAGGCAGTTAGGACACTAACTACTTCAGGAATTTTACAAGGCCAAGATGAAGCACCACAAAATCAAGTTCCACCGGTACAAAATCAAGGTAATTAATTAAAAAAGCTCTCCACGACATTGGCTGTCATGGAGAGCTTTTTAGTATGCGGGACTGGGCAGCGGAGCCAAAACGTGCTCGCAAAGCCAACAACCTGAAGCGATACGCATCTTTACATGATGGTACCCATCAAGCACGCAGTTCTAGGCAGTAGAGCCGAAACGTGCTCGAAGCCGCAAGTCCCTAGGCATATACGCAACACCCTACTGACTCATAGACCGAGTCATTGGTTGTTACTAGTATGCCACGGCACTTACCGCGGCTTCTCGCACTCTGCCCTCTTATTTAAACACCAACAAAATAATCAAAGTCACAATCGCCGGTGTCCCTTGCATCAACAAGATCTTAGGTTTACCACCAGAAATCGCACCAAAGATTGCCGCAATGACGACGAAAATGATACATGCAAGAGTAGCCATGTAACGAGCGTCAGTAGGGAACAAGTACACTGAAAGCAATGTCATAACGGCTACAAAACCGTTGTAGAGACCTTGGTTGGCCATCAAAACTTTAGCTTCGTGTTGCGCTGTGAATTCGTTAGGTAAGTCAAATTCCTTAGCAAGTTGGGCAGGTGAGAAGAACATTTCCATCAACATGATACCAAATGCTTCGACACCAACAATGGTTGCGAAAATAATTGAGATTAAAGACATTATATCTTCCTTTCATATCTGAAAAAATTGCGAAAAACGATTATGTTGGTAAGTATAGAGGAATTGGGGGAGGGTGACAAGTTACGTGCTGCGGAAGTTTGAGCGGTGGGGGTTTAAAACAAAGGTGATAATTATTTTTGCGATAACAAATATTAAGAAAGTTAAGAATTAAATCGAACATTTATCTGTGTGAATTTGCAAATATTGGCTTAATTCCGTATAATAAGATTTAATGATAACGTTTTGTTAATTTAAAGGAGGAATCTTATCATGACAACGGACTTTAAGAGTCGCATTTACTTGGCCGGCCCATTCTTCTCAGAAGCGCAAAACCAACGCTTGGATGAAGTCGCTGCTTTACTTGCTAGCAACCCCACAGTTGGTTACGTGTTTGAACCAGTTAAGCACCAGCAAGATGAGATTGTGGCCGAATACGGTAACGGTTCATTGGCAGAAGCAATGAAAACTAAGGAATGGCAAGATGCCACTTACCATGCTGATATCCAAGGGATTAACCAAGCCAATGCGGTTGTTGCGATGTTAGATTTCGATATTGAAAACGGCAATGTCCGCCCTGATGAAGGGACGATGTTTGAAATTGGTTACGCGATTGCATTACGTAAACCAGTGATCATTGTTCAATACACCCAAGATGAAGAACCACTTAACTTGATGTTGGCGGGTTCTTATACTGGTTTCTTCTGGGGAAAAGAAGACATTCAAAAGTTGGCGACGTATGATTTTGTTAACTTTCCGAAGCATTTGGTGAAGAAGAACGTATTTTAGAAAAGAGTGTGAGCAGCCCTGGGAAAGTATGAGCACTACTGACAATTAGCGAAAGATACGGTCTATGTATCTTAGCTAATTGGTGGTAGGTGAAATACTTTGGGGCTGCGAACACGTTTAGGCCATGCTGCCTAGCCGCTTGCGACTTCTCGCACGTTTAGGCTCTACTGCCTAGAAGCCCACCCACATACCTATATCAATCCCACAGGCCATCCGCGGCCCGTGGGATTTTTTGTTCGTTAATTTTCTCTAAAGCAACTTGTATTACTAAAAGTAAGTGGTAATATATATCGCATACGATATAAAGTTTAGGAGGATGCTATGGAAGCAGAACACAATGGCGCGGTCTATGACCAAATGTGCCTAGCGATATATAACAGTAATCGCTATTTCCACAAGTTATACCAGCTCATTTTAGAAGATTATGATCTGACATATTTGCAGTATTTGAGCATCTTCGTCACTTGGCGATTGCAAGGTGCCCAATTAAAAGACATCTGTGATAATCTGGAGCTAGCTTCAAGTACGTTAACCCCCGTCGTCCAAAAGTTGGTCCAAAAAGGCTGGCTGCTTAAGCAAACGAGTAAAACTGATGGTCGGGTCCGCGAATTGGTGGTTGCTCCCTCAAAGGCTCACCACTTTGAAGATATTTTAGCCCGTATTGGCGCGGTGCAAGATAAGTTAATTACCCAATCACCACTGGCACTTGAACGCATGTTAATAGAAACGCAAACGATTAACAAAGTCCTATTACAAGTTATCCAAGAGGAGGAACACAACAATGAAAGCCGCACAAATTAATGCTTATGGGGATGCTTCCCAATTATTCGTCGCTGAATTACCAAAGCCCACGGTGGCTGCTGATGAAGTCTTAGTCGAAACATATGCGACTAGTATCAACCCGATTGACTGGAAAGCCCGTGAAGGGATGATGCAAAAGATGTTCCCATGGAAATTCCCCGTGGTGCTTGGTTGGGACGTGGCCGGTGTAATTACGGAAGTCGGTGCTGATGTTAAAACTTTCAAAGTTGGCGATGAAGTCTTTGCCCGCCCAGATATTTACCAAGACGGAACCCGTGGTAGTTATGCCGAATATGTGGCCGTTCGTGAAAACCAATTAGCGTACAAGCCTGCCAATATTGATTTTAAACAAGCGGCGGCCGTGCCATTAGCCGGGATGACGGCACTACAAATCTTGCGCAAGTTGGAAGTTGGTCCTGGTAAGAAAGTCTTGATTCAAGCTGGTGGGGTGGGGATCTTTGCCATTCAATTAGCGAAGTTGATGGGGGCGTATGTTGCGACGACCGCGAGTGCCCATAATGCTGAATTCGTTAAGGGCCTTGGGGCGGATGAAGTGATTGATTACCACACGACGAAAATTACTGACGTCTTGCACGATTACGATGCCGTGTATGACATGGTAAGTGCGATTGACGAAGGGATTGCCATCTTAAAGCCAACCGGTAAGTTGATCACCATCTCAGGCTACCCAACACCTGAACAACAAGCTGGTCCGCAAACCGTTGAATCCGGCTACTTAGCCGCAACCGGTGAAGACCTCGCTTACCTCGCTGACTTGATCCGCGCAGATAAACTCCAAATCGTCCTTGATGAAGAATTCCCCCTTACCACTGAAGGCATCCAAGCGGCCCACCGCCGGAGTGAGGGTCATCATGCGAAGGGAAAAATTGTGGTAAGAGTGCGATAGTCCACGGTTAAAGTATGAGCACTACTGACAATTAGCGAAAGATACGAGCTATGTATCTTAGCTAATTGGTGGTAGGCACAGTACTTTGTGGACTAGAGCACGTTTAGGCTCTACTGCCTAGAACCAACCCCCACACCCCCACACTCACACAAAAAACAGAAAGAGGAACTCCCCATGTATGATGTAATTTTTATCGGTAGTGGCCATGCTGCCTGGCATGGTGCTCAAATGCTTGCCAAAGCCGGCAAAAAAGTTGCGCTGGTTGAAGCCAACAAAGTCGCCGGAACTTGTACGAACTTTGGTTGTAACGCCAAGATTCTCCTTGATGGTCCCGCAGAAATTATCCACCACTTGCACCACTATCACGGCATTGGAATTGAAGACACGCCAGCGATTGTTTGGCCTGCCTTGATGAACTACAAGCACCAAGTCATTGATCCATTATCAGATGGCTTAGCGCACATGTTAGCCGTTGATGGGATTGAAATTATTGCCGGGCATGCTAGCTTTGTCGATCCCCACACGATTACGGTTAATGGTACCCAATACCAAGCGGACAAATTCGTGATTGCGACTGGTCAAACACCAGCTAAGTTAGATATTCCCGGTAAGGAATTCACCCACGATAGTACGGATTTCCTTGACCTGCCAGATATGCCCAAGTCAATTGTCTTCATCGGCGCCGGGTACATTGCGATGGAATTTGCGGCAATTGCCCAAGCCGCTGGTAGTCACGTGACGTTAGTTGAATACGGGGCGACCGCTTTAAACGGCTTTGATGCTGATTATGCCGCCCATGTAGTTAGTGAAATGCAAGCGCGTGGGATTGACTTTGTTTTCAGTAATGCGGTTGCGAGTGTTGAACAAGCCGGTGATCAATTCGTTGTTAGCACTGCCCAAGGTCAACACATCACCGCTGATTATGTGATGGACTCAACTGGTCGGGTCGCTAATATTGACGGCCTTGGTCTGGATACCATTGGCGTGGATTACAACCGCCAAGGAGTCTTGGTTAACGAATTCCTCCAAACCAATCTTGCCAACATTTACGCCAGTGGGGATGTAATTGCTAAGACGATTCCGCGCTTAACGCCAACGGCAACGTTTGAGTCAAACTATGTCGCCAGTGTCATCCTTGGAAATGAGCAACCAATCGCTTACCCAGCCGTTCCAACGGTGGCCTTCACATTACCACGGATTGCCCAAATCGGCTTACTGCCCCAAGAAGCTGAGTTGGAAAACTGCCAGGTTTATGAAATTCCTTGCGGTAAATTGATGCGCTTCCAAGCCCAAAATGATGTTCACGCCGCCATTAAAGTCGTTGTGAACGCCCAAGGTCAATTAGTTGGGGCATCGTTAATTGGTGATTTTACCCCCGAAGTCATCAATGCCTTGGTACCAGTGATTAATGACCAATACACCGCCGCTAAGTTGGCGACCACAATCTATGCTTTCCCAACGCACAGTGGGGTAGTGTTACCATTGATTGCGAAGTTCTTGGCGTAAACCTTCATATTAGAAATTTTCCCCGCCATTATGGTATTCTTAAGGTGCATAGTTGATGCCATTATTAATGTAAAAGGGGGAATTAATATGAAAAAAGCGATTGGAATTGTGATTTTAGCAGTCCTCGTGGCAGTTGGGGGCTTCTATGGGTACAAGTACTACGACGCAACCTATCAGGATGTACCGGCGTATGCGTTAGTACCTAATCAAGTGCCAACTAAAGAACAGACGCGCGATGATAATGGTAAGACGGTACCAAACTCAATCACGTACAAATACCATTTTGACTTCGTGAAAGCTAATGGCCAACACCAAAAGATGAGCTTCATTTTAGAAGGAGCGGATATCAAACCATTTACACCGGGTAGTTACGTCAAAGCTAAGATTAGTGAAAAACGCGTTACCCAAGGGCCTAATGAAGTCCAAAAGACTGATGTACCCAAAAATGTGCAAACTGAATTAGCTAAATAACTAGCAAAAAGGCCCGGAAAATTTTTTCCGGGCCTTTTGTGTTTATCAATAATTATTTTTCTGGTGTGCTAGCATCCGTTGGTTGATCAACGGGTACGTAGGCTTGGCTCGCAGCGGGTTGGGCTGGCGTTGTTTGTGGTTCGGCCGCAGTTGGTTGCACCGGTGCGGTAGGTTGTTCAGGTTGTGCTTGTGCTACCGGTTGCACTGGTGTGGCTGCTTCATGTGGTTGCACTTGGACTTCAGGGGCATGGGCAACAATTGTGCGTGGCCGATTCATCAAGAAAGCCACGTAGATAATGGCTAAGATACCAATAATCCCAAGGATAAATGGTAAGTAGTACCCAAGACCAAAGGCGAGCAATGAACCAAATTGACTGGCACCAGTATCGGCAGAACCACTACCACTAAAGAGGGCTGAACCGAGACTAACAATCGCGCTGTGCGTTTGGAAGAGTACAATTACAAAGGCGAGTAAGAGCACACCTTCAATTGCGGCAATAATTTTGTAGCCTTGCTTGTAGAAGATCCCTATCAAGCCCAAGACGATGAGTGCATATAAGATGTAGAGGGCATATGGGGTAGCAGCTGCTGAAGTTGAACCAATTGACTTGGCAACTGAGATGAGGGAGTTGTAGGTGAAGTTAATAATCCCAAAGCTCGCGCCGACAAAGTGAAAAGTAAAGAGGGCTAAGACTGAGATTAAACTAATAATAATGACAATTGAGTTAACTAAAATAGCCTGTGAGCCTTCGTGTAGTCCTTTAATGTTTTTTCCTTTAATATGGGTTACCAGATCAGAATACTCTGATTTGACTTGTTCGATATCGTCCATGACAGACCTCCTAATATATACCAAAAATAATGCAATAATAACATAATTATAAAAACTGACTTAAGTTTAATAACATTTCCTTATAAACGCAAAAGATATGCTTACTTTGTAAAGATGAGCAGAATATTTTATTAATTTTCACTAAAGTGGTACCGTAAAATTCGAAATGCATTTATTAAAAGTATCTTATTATAGGAGAAATGTTATGAATAGAATCAAAAAGGTTCCCATAGTTGTCTGGATCTTAATTGCTATTTTAATTGTCGGTGGGATTGTCGGCGCCCACCTCTGGAATAACCGCAAGATTAATGTCTTGGCCAATCCGGGTATTCAAATGAAGTATACTGGTTACCAATCTGAAGGGGAGGCGTACTTTAATGAAGACCCCTTGGACTTGGCGATTTTAAAGCTCCAAGTTGATCGCAGTAAATTACCTGATGTAGTCAAAATTCAATTGTTTACCGGGGTTAAGGATGCCAGTGATTTTGCTAGTAACTTGGAAAACGCTCAATCAACGGCTTTACCTGCCAACCAAGTTAAGTTAACGCAAGTCAAGAACTGGTTTAAGGAAACTAAAATTAAGATTAAGAGTCCGGATAACTTGAAGAACGGTGATACCGTGACCGTGGCTCTGACAACTGACGGCGACAGCACCAACCCGGTTAAGCCTGCTACGAAGACATACAAAGTCGTGGGCTTAAAAGCGATTAAGGGCATTCCTACAAGCAAGGTGCTTAAGCAAATCGATGTCAATTTCACCGGCTTAAATGGTCGTGGTCAAGCTAATTTGACGAGTGAAGATTTAGTTAATATTGATGGCACGAACTTCACCGTCCCTAATAACGGTAAGCTTTCAAATGGGGATAAAGTTAAGATTAAAGTCCCTGGCGATTACTTTGAAGCTGAACGCGGTAAGAAATACGTTGGTCCCCGCACCATTGAAGCAACGGTCAAGGGCTTAATTGATCCAACTAAATTGACGAACTTGAAGGACTTGAAGGGTATGATGGATAAGGCAATTACCGACGTCTACACGTATGATAGTTCGGATCCTAATTCAGTTGCGCCACAATTTGAAGGTTTCTACGCCTTACCAAGTGGTGATGGTGATGACGATGTTACTGATCAAGTGCAATTGATGTCAACTAGCGACCAAAGTAGCGATGATGATAGCGATAATAACGCTGGCTTTGAATTTGTCGCCACGTACTTGATTCCGGATAATCCAGGAGCCAAGACAGGGGATGTCCAAGAAGTTGTTTGGAACGAACCAACTTTTACTGATAATAAGGTTGATTTACCAAGTCAAGATGATTTAAATAATCGAGAAAGTCAACAATCAACATTGGGCGCCACGCTTGATGACCACAATACAAATGGGGTTCTCTTGATTAAATCTGATTTACAAAAATAGTAAATAATCACAAAATTCGCAGGACTAATTAAGGTTCTGCGAATTTTTTATACTATCTAATAAGCATATGAAGAAACGGTAATACTGATGCGGGGATGTTGACATCTAGTGGTAATTTCGATATAGTTAACTGGTTAATTATTTCTAGTAAGGAGTACCTGATGTCAATTCCCCGCACCGAGATTGTTAATCTCACCACCGCATTGAATGAATTCGTGCGCCAGTATGCTAGTCGCAGTGAACTACTCAATGATGATGGTCAGTTAGCGGTTAGTGATACGCAGGCCCACATTCTGATGTTGCTACTTGATAGTGACGCACCGTTGAGTAATAGCCAGTTAGCGACTTTGATGGAACTAACGCGCCCGGCGATTACTAAAGCGGTCAAAGAACTGCTCAAGCAAGGGTACTTAACTGCCACACCGGCCCAACATGATGGCCGGGTGATGGAATACCAACTCACCGCAAGTGGCCAAACGGTTGCCCAAGAGCACCGCCAACGCCACGAAGCAACGATTAATCAATTAGCGGCCGTCTGTGATAAGTACACCGAACCGGACTTGCAATTGATCCAACAATTTATTAATGAACTCGCGACCCGCGCATGGGAAACTAATGCGCCGCAGCAACGAAAAGGATATCATCATGACTGAAAATATTATTACAGCGCACAACTTAAGCGTTGAATTCCCTGACAAAGTGGTCTTTCGTGACTTGAATATTGAAGTACCGCGCGGGAGCTTCTTGAGTATTGTCGGTGACAACGGGGCTGGTAAGACAACTTTCTTACGGGTGGTCCTTGGCCATTTAAAGCCAGCCGGTGGGGATGTAACCCTCAATCCCAGTCGTAAAGATATTAAGATTGGTTATGTACCCCAATTCCGCAATCTAACGGCGGAATATCCATTAAGTATTAAAAACTTTATCGCGTTAGGCTTAACTGAAAGCAAATTACCATGGTTAACCAAGAATGAAAAAGCTAAGCTCGCCCATATTATAGAAGAAACTGAGCTCACGAAACGCTTTGATGCGCGCCTTGGGACGGCATCCGGGGGGGAAAAGCAAAAAGCCTACCTCGCCCAAGCATTAGTTGAACAACCGGATTTGTTGATCTTGGATGAATCAACCGCCAGCTTGGATAATGTTGTAAAATATGAATTACTCGATCTCGTCACCGACTACCAACGCGACCACGATGTGACGGTCATCTTCGTCACCCACGATCTACCATTGGCGCAAAAATATGCCACCGATTACCTCTTAATCCAAAACGGCCATGCCGTGAATGGTAAAATCAAAGACCTCGACTTAACGAAGCTGAAGATGGCTGACTTGACGGGGGAAGTTAATAGTGAAGTGATGTAGAGAGCGAACCCAAGCGGGAAGGGTCGAGCACTACTGACAATTAGCGAAAGATACGGTCTTGGTATCTTAGCTAATTGACGGTAGGCGGAGTCCCTTGCTTGGGTGAGCTCGTTTTGGCTCTGCTGCCCACCACACACAAAATACAACCTGAAAAGGACTTGCAAACAACTTGCAAGTCCTTTTTTCTATAAATAATCTTCAATTCTCCTTAATATTTCTGCAATAAATGTCACGATTATGTCGAAAAACGACCTAAAATAGCCATTTTTCACGATATCTTAACATTTGCTTAACACATATATATTAAGAATTAGTAAAATTTATTAAGCAAACCATAATTAGTGGTAAACATAGTTTAAAAGCATGTAACAAAATAATAACATTATGTAAGACATTTGTACTAACTTATATTTAGATTAATTCGCTGTGGGGTGAATAAAGTTTCTACATATAACGTTATACGAATTGTTTATAAAAATATAGGTAAATGACGTATTGGCTTCGTATAAATATTGATCCCAATTGGAAGCAGTGGTTGTCATGACCGTTGAACCCAACTAATGATTAGTAAGTATATGTCGAAACGAGCGCATGCTTGCAATACTTCCATCGGGTGGGCTTTGAAATTTCTTAAGAAATTCAAAGTCTATTTTTTAAGGAAGTGTTAAAAGTATTAAGAAAGTATTAACATAACCCCGCAAGTGTTCTTTTGCGCTCGAAAATATTGATAATATATCTTGTACCTTATTTTTATATAAATTCTGTTACTTTAAATAGTTTTGAGGAGATCACCGATGGAAGAAAAACGTCATTACAAGTTATACAAATCTGGTAAGAACTGGGTTGTTGCATCAATCGCAGCAATTACAGTATTAAGCGGTTCTGGCTTAGCTAGCACTGCACTTAACGTGCACGCCGCAACGCCAGTTGCAACTGCAAAATCAAACATTAACTTTGCAGGCTTAAAAGCCCAATTAGTATGGTCAAATGCTAAGGCTTCTAACGCAAGCATTTACTCATCAGCAACTGGTAAGACTTTGGTTGCTAAATTACAAGCAGACATCAAGACTGCTAACGGTTACATTAACAACCCTAAGTCAGCTACACAAGCTAAAGTTACTGCAATCACTACTGCATTGCGTAACGATGGTGTTAACTTGAACAACGAAGTAGCTAACATCTTGAACGGTCAATTATTCTGGTCAAACAAGAAGGTTGCTTCTGACTATGTAACTGCACAAGGTAAGACATTGTTTGCTCAATTGCAAACTCAACTTGCAACTGCAAACTCATACGTTAAGAACCCATCATTGGCTACTCCAGCTAACGTTATGGCTATCACTTCAGCCTTACACCAAACTGGTTTAGACTTGTACGCTTCTAAAGTTACTGACTTAAAAGCACAATTAGTATGGTCAAACGCTAAGAAGGCTGCTGACTACACTACTGAAGCCGGTAAGAAAGCATTTGCTACTTTGACTGCTGATATCAAGATTGCTAACGGTTACGTAGCAGATCCTGAATTTGCTACTCCAGCTGAAATCGCAACTATCACTGATAAGTTGCACCAAGATGGTTTGGACTTGATTGCATCAAACAAAGCTGGTGATGCTACTCAATTGAACAAAGACATTACTACAGCAGCTGCGTTAGTTTCAACTGACTACACTAAAGACTCATTTGCTACTTTCCAAACAGCTTTGACTGCAGCACAAAAGGTTGCTGGTGACAAGACTTCTACTCAAGAAGCTATTGACGCAGCTGACAAGGCTTTGACTGATGCAGAAAACGCATTGGTTAATGTAACTGTTGATGTAACTGTATTACAAGGATTAATTAACCAAGCACCAACAAGTAATGGTACTTCAACACAACACGCTTACACTTCAGTTTCATATGCTACATTTGCAACTGCTTTAGCAACTGCTAAGCAAATTGCAGCTGATCCAAAATCAACTCAAAGTGTAATCAATGCTGAAGTTACAACATTCAAAGCTGCTTTAGGTCAAGCACTAGCAGGACAATCAACTGTTACAACTGGTCTACAAACGGTAACTGGTGCTGATGATAGTCAATTACAAGTAGATTTAGCAACTGCTAACGTAAAATTAGCTAATGCATCTACATACACTACTGACAGTGTAAATGATTTACGTAAGGCAGTTATTGCAGCAAACGGCCTTTACGATGCTACGACAGGTAAAATTGCTGGTGGTAAGACTCAAGCTAACGTAGATGCTGCAGATTTAGAATTGTCAACTAAGATTAACGCCTTAAAGACTAACACTCCAGGTGTTGTTACTAAGGATTCATTGGCAGCAGATATTTTATCAGTTTCTAAAACTAACAACGCTACTGGGGCAGCTATTTCATTGACCAACTTGGATGCAAATGGTAAACCAGTTTATGCTGCTACAGATTTTAATGCATTCAAAGCAGTATATGACAAGGCTGTATCAGTTAACTCTGATGCTACAGCAACTCAATCTGCAGTAGATACTGCAGATTCAAAATTGAAGGATGCAATTAACACTTTGAATAGTAAAGCTAAGTTAAACGGTGCTGTGGATCTTAGTCAAATCAAACAAGATATTGCATCTGCCAAAAACACAATTGCCCTTGCAGGGTCATTTGCTGGTGCAACTGCTAACCGTACATTGGATGGTACTAGTCACGTTTATACACAAGTATCATTTGATGCATTGACTACTGCTTTGGCAAATATTAGTTCACCAACATCAACTAACCAAGTCTTTACAGATACTGATGACACTATTGCTAAAGATGGTATTACTGCAGCGACTGTTACGGCAGCTGATACTGCATTGACAAACGCTATTAAAGGTTTGACTCCAGTAGCATTTGGTATGGTTGATAAAACTCAACTTCAACAACTTGTTAACGGAACAACTCAAATTATTGCTAAGGGTAACCTTGATAATTTAGGTCAACCACTTTACACTAGCGCTTCATTCGCTCAAGTTCAAGTTGAAAATGCTACTGCTACAACGCTTCTTTCAACAGTTGGTGCAACACAAGCACAAATTGATGCTGAATACGCCACGTTGAATGCAATCGTAAATGGTGGCAAAGTTGGTCAAACTACTTACGCTGGATTACAAGCAGCAAACACTCCTGCAACAACTGACGTAACTGCATTGACTGCATTAGTTGCTGATAGCAGTGCTGTGGCTAAAGCTTACAATGCAGGTAAGAATGATGGAACTGCATTACTTAATTCAGTAGCTGTAACATTTACTGATGGTTCATACTCATCATTTGTAACTGCTGTTAAGGCGGCTAATGCTGACCTACAAAAGAACACAACAACTGCTAACTCTGTATCACAATCTGTTATTAATGCAGATTACAATGCAGTTCAAAATGCATATAACGCATTACAAGTTGTTACTAACAAGCAATTGTTAAATTCAACTATCGCTTCAGCAAATGCATACAAAGCTAGCGATTACAGTGCTGCTGCATTTAGTACATTAACAGACTTGATTGCAGCCGCAAATGCAGTAAGTGCTAATGCTCAAGCAACTCAATCTCAAGTAAACACTGCAACAAGTGCTCTTAATGATCAATTAGTTGCAATGACAAGTAGTACAACTGCAGCTTCAGTAGATCAAGTTAAGCAAAGTACTCTTGCTTCTCTTACAGATGACCAAATTAACGCACTTAAAAATGCATTTACTGTAAATGCTGATAAGACTGCTAAATTTACAAGTGCATCTAAAGCTGCTTTTGATAAGGCATACAGTGCAATGAATTCAATTGTTACATTGTCAGCTAGCTTACAAAAAACTACTTCATTAGCTACTTCTGTAACACTTGCACAACTTACTCAAGCAACTACAAACTTAGTAAATGCATACAATGCATTAGTTAAGTTAGATGCTAACTACTCAGGGGTTGATGATGCACAATTGAAGACAATTATTGCTTCAGCAAGTGCATACAATGCTAGTGATTACACAACTACTTCATTTAAAGCTCTCTCAGATGCGTTGACACAAGCAAACACTGACGAAGCAAACGGTATTACTGCTAAGCAGGTTACTGATGATTCAAAAGCATTGAGTGATGCTATCAAGGGACTTGTTCCAGCAAACAAGATTGTTCTTCAAAATGTAATCTTGAAAGCTGCTGCTATTGCTAATGATGGAAATGATAAAAACACACCTGTTGCTATTGCAGCTGCTGGTTCAGTAACGCTTCCACAAGCTGTAAACTACAACAATGATTTAGCTGTTGCATTGAAGACATTTAAGGATTCATCAGCTACTCCAGCTCAAATTTCAAGTGCTGCTTCTAACTTACAAGCAGACATTAATGGTTTGGCAGGAATGACTGTTACTCCTAAGAGTCAACAACCAGCACCTGCTACTAACAAGTCAATGACTTATGTTTTAGCTGGTGGTGACGAAGATGCCAAACTTGCCGCAACGTCTTATTCAGGTGCTGACCAAACTACTACAGTAATTGCACCTAAAGGATACACATTTGCTAAGGGTACAGGATACAGCTTATCTGATGATAAGAAGACTGCAACTGTTCCAGTTGTAGATAAAGCTACAATTACTTTTAACATTGCTAAAATTGCAGGATAATTTTTGGTTCTAAGTTAAATGATACTGATGGACTTAAAAATTGAATAAATACGTTTATTCGGTTAAGCGACTAGCTCGAGATTCGAGCTGGTCGCTTTTTTTGTAATTCAAAGTGGAAAATGTGTTTTAAAATGCGATTAAAATTCGTTGGTGGAAGTTATTGAAGTTACGGAAGCCATAGTTGATTAATTAATATAATCAATCAACTTAAAGGACCGCGTGCGAGTAATAAGATAATGTTAATTAAAAAATCCCCTCGATTTAATCTAATTCGAGGAGAATACATGTATGTGAATGTAGGAATCTATTATTTTAAAAATCAGGTATTTGGTAGCAATAAACCTAGATTATTAATAGTTTCAGCAATATGAAGCATAACAATATTGGCAGTACCTTCATTGAAAGGTACATCAGTGTGCGTGAGGGTAGCTATATTACCGAATTTTCAATTTCTTTTGGAAAAATCTATGTATCATCGGTAATTGATTGCTTTGCTGGCATATTGTAAACTGATCAATCGATGTCAGTCCATCTGTAGAACTTGCCAATACGATGCTTCAAAAAGCATTGAATATATGACGTGATTACGGAACACCTATTATTCATTCTAATCGTTGGGCTCACCATCGCTATCCTAAGTGATTTAAATTAATTGATGAGTATGGTTTAACTAGTTGATGAGTATTGTTTAACTAGCTCAACGTCTAAGAAAGGATTTACATCAGCTATGTGCAGGCAGAAAGTTTTTTTGGTCACTTAAAGACGGAATTTTTTTACAATCAAAATTGGCAGGGCAAAGGACTAATTAAGTTTATGACTGAACCATGTGACTGCTAAACTAAAGTGAGCCATTTTTAGTCAATAAATGTATACCAAAAATAATCAATAACATTGAGCCACCTCAATCAATTAAAATTAAGAGTATTTAATTTTAAT